>JBAVOO010000075.1:0-307506 GCA_049692125.1 Verrucomicrobiia bacterium
CGAATCCCACCCCTTCCGCCAGTTCTGGTTCTGTTTTAGAACCAAATTTGCCGGGAAATTTAAATTGGCCGTCGCGTTCAATGATTGAATCAAACAGGGAAAAATCCAAACTGATGCACCACCCAAAACTTTGCGAGATTGCATTGCCGGGGCGAATGCTTTATCAATCTTCGCGCATCCGCCGCCAGAACATTCACGTGCAAAGCATGTCCGAAGCTTAAATTGTCCGGGCTCGATCTGATGAGCAACCGCTTATTTATTACTCCGAACAAACTGCATGTGCTGTTCGTCAGCCCGTTTCGTTGGCTGTCGCATTATGCCATCCGCCATCCCCGGCAAGTGTTGGCATTGGCCGCCGTCATCACCCTGGTCGCCGCGCCCGGAATTCTCCGGCTGAAACTGCGCACCGACGGCCACGCACTCGTCTCCCCCGCCGCGCCGGAAGTGATTGCCGACAAGGCCGTTCGCGACCACTTCGGCATCCATGACCAACTGGTCGTGCTGATTCGGCCCGGCAACACCCATGGCATTTTCAATCCGGCCACGCTGCAACTGGTCCGCGATTTGACGGCGGAATTCAAACAACTTCCCGGCGTCGCTCCGGTTGATGTCATGAGTCTGGCCACCGAACCGGGCTTTCGGATGAGGCCCGGAACATTTCTTCAACAGAAGATGCTTGAACCGCCGCTCAAGACCCAATCGGAACTGGATCAACTGCGCGAAGACTTGCGCCGGATTGAACTCTACAACAGCACGCTGGTTTCGGCTGACGGACGATTCACCGTAATCCTTGTTGGCGTGCCGGCAGCGGCCGACCGCGCGCAGTTCTACGCGAAGATTTTGCAAATCATCACCGCAAAAAAAACGGCGGCGGACGAAATCGCAGTGACGGGTGCACCGGTGGCCGAGTCGCTGTTTGGCGTCCAGATTCTTGAAGACCTCGGCGTGCCGAAAGCGTTACTGGGTGCCGGCGCGCGGGAGGCCGGGGAAAAGTCGGAATGGAAAATGCCATCCAGCCTGCACGAAATTCGCGTGTTCGTGGCCCGGCACATCGGCCTCGTTCCGCTGGCGGCGCTGGTGATGATGCTCGTTTTGCTGCTCTGCTTCCGCAACGTGCTGGCGGCGCTGTTGCCGTTGCCGGGCGTGGTGGCGACAATGCTGCTGGTCTTTGGATTGATGGGCTGGCTCGGCGTTCCGATTTATCTCACCACCGCCGTGATGCCGGTGCTCCTGACCGTGATCTCGGTCACCAACGACATTTATCTGTTCAGCCGTTACTTCAATTTGCTGCGGGAAAAGCCCGGCGTGAATCACGTGACGCTCGTCGGGGAAACCTTCGACAAACTGACCCGCCCCGTGGCCTGCACCTCGCTGGCCGCCGTGGCCGGCTTTTTGTCCTTCGGCTTTTCGCCGCTGGTGCCCGTGCGAATGTTCGGGCTGTTCACCGGGATGGGCGCGTTGCTGGGTTTGTTGCTGTCCCTCACCGTGGTTCCGGCGATGCTGGTGCTGACCAACCCCGCCTGGCTGCGGCCACGACATCGGCAGGGTGAAAACACCCCCGCAGCCTGGCTCGCGTCGAAATTTGCCGGTGCTGGGCAGGCGGTGGTGCGCCGGCGGTGGTGGGTGGTCGGCTTCGCGCTGGCCGTCACGGCGCTCACGCCCCTCGGCCTGCGACAACTGGTCGTGCAGGACAGTTGGACAAACGGCTTTGACCCGGAGAGCGAATTCCGGCGGGTCACGCAACTGGTGAACGAAAATTTCTTCGGGATGCACCTGCTGTTCATTTGCGCCGAGGCACCGAGGACAATTCAGGGAGAGATCGCTTCAGCATCATTCAACGGCCCGGACATCGCTTTGCCCGCCGCGCTGGTGGGTGACGCGGCGTTGATTTTGGGCAGCCCTATCAAGCTTTCGGCGGGTGAACCCGGCGGCACGAACCCCGCCATCTGGCAGTCGCACATCGAAATCGTGAACCGCAGCCACGATACCGTCTATGCCCGACTCGCCAGAACGGGCGAGGCAACGAATTTTCCAGACGCGCTGGCAAAAGCGGGGCGCGCCAGGTTTGAAATTCCCGTCCGCTCACACTTCGAGCCGGAACTCATTCATGCCCTCGGCGATTTCGGCGCATTCATCCGCGAACACCGGCAGGACGCGGTGGGCGGCGTCCTCGGCCCGGCGGATTATCTTGCCACCACGCGCTTCATGATCCGGCCCGACGACCCCAATGCCCGGTTCCTGCCCGATAATGCCGGTGAAATCGGAAGGCTTTGGGATTATTACGCGCTGGCTTTGGGACCGGAGCGGTTGCGCCAGGTTGTGGACAGCAACTACTGGCAGTCGCTGACCACGGTTTTTTTGAAGGATGCCAACTTTGTCGGCACCGCCCGGTTGATGGGCGACATCCGCGATTACGAACGCGAACATCTTGCGCCGAAGGGAATCAAACTTGTTTTCGCCGGCGACGTGGCCGTTAGCCAATCGCTCATCCGCGGCATCGTCACCACGCAACTCCAATCGCTGATCTGGTCTTTGCTGGGAATTTTCGCGGTGGCAACGGCGCTCGGCGGCTCGGCGCGCTGGGGATTTTACTGCCTGCTGCCCAGCCTGCTGGCGGTGGTGATTAAATTTGCGGTGATGGGCTGGGCGGACATTCCGCTGGGTGTGGCCACCTCGATGTTTGCCGCCATGACGCTCGGCATCGGTGTGAACTGCACCATCCATCTGCTGGAAGGCTTCAGCCAGGCGCGGGCCGGTGGAAAATCAACGCCCGACGCTTTGAGCCAGTCCTTGCGGCTGACCGGACCGCCGGCGCTCATCAACACGCTCGCCATCTCGCTGGGTTTCGGCGTGCTCATGCTCTCGCAGGTGCCCGCCAACGCCCGGCTCGGCTTTCTGCTGGTGCTCGGCCTGGTCAACTGCTTCATTGCCTCGCTGCTGCTTCTACCCGTCCTGCTTCACTGGTGGCCGCTGAAGATTACTCGCGAACCCAAAACTGGCGCATCCACCAACTGATTCGCGTCCTGCAAAAAAGAAGACCGGGCCGAAGCCCGGTCTGTGTCTGTTCTTGAAAGAAGCTTCGCCGCCAGCCTACTGCCGCAGCCGGAAATACTGCTGGCTGCTGCTGATGGTGACGGGGAACGGACCAGAGACGGCACTCGGGGTGAGATCGGTGTAGGGCCCGGTGACTGTTGGAGCGCTCTGGAGCGTAAAACTGTTTTGCCAGTTCAAAGTGACATTGGTCTTGGTGGAGCCGGTAACGAAGATTGAGTTCGGCGCTGCCGGCGGCATGATGGGCTGCACACGCAGCGTGTGGCTTGCATCGGCCCAAGTCTCACCGCCGTCATCGGTCAACTGGAGGTTCAAATCGAAATAGCTGCTGACGCGGTAGCCGCGCGGATCGGGCTTGATGGTATACTGGCCGGGCGAGGTGTTCACTCGAATAACAATATAGCCAGTAATTGGGAAATCCGTTTGTTCCAATTCCGTGGCGTAGGAAGTTGTGTTGCCGCTGGTGCCGGTATTGGTAATCAGCAATGTCGAAGTGGCCGAAGTGCTGACACTATAGTAATCTGAAGTGCCATAATAATTTGTTGAAGAAAGCGCTATCGTAACAAAATTATCCTCGACTGAAAGAGAGGATGGATTGTTAGGTTGAGGTGGCTGGATCCAAGGATTACCGGCTATGCCGGTGAAAGGCAGGCTTAAATCGCGCACAAAGTAAGTGCCGGATGCCGTCGTGAAACTCACGGTGTCATCCAGGATGTTCGTCAATCCGGTTGAGGGATCCACAAAAGTATTAACACTTGAATTATAGGTGCTGTAAATTCCTCCTGAAGTATCGGGCATCGGGAATAAATTGGTCGGGCGCAGCCAGGGAATGGGTGCCCCCGGTAATGGCGAGCCAACCGGTCCCAAGGTCACATCCAGCAGGCCGCCGGGGTCCGTCACCCGGTCGCACACAGTTACCGTCGTGGCATTGGAGAAGACACCATGGCCAGCCAGGGTCAGATAGCCAAGCACATCACCGGCGGTCCAGTAAGGCGGGTTGCTGGTCAGAAATTTTACCGGCACCGCCGTGGACTGCGCACTGTGAGTGTAGGCGACGGTCGGCGGCAGGTTGCTGATGGAAAGGTTTTGGACAATCAGCGGATCGCTCGCATCGTTGTAGAGAACCGCTCCACCACTGGGGAAATTCATTGACCCATTAAGGGGAAGTTGCGGCAGCGTGACTTCCACGAACACGTCGTAAAAGCTTTGGGCTGGAAAATCCGAGGTCGCCCCACCACCCGGAGTGATTTGCTGCACGATGCCAATGCTCCGAAGATTTTGAGGCAGGCCGGGTATCGCCAATGGCCCGGCGGCAACCACCACCATCCCAACCGGCGGTTCGGGTGGCATTCGAGGATCCGTGCAGACACTGTTAGATAGGCCGGTTGATCCACTGGATATGCCGATCATGTCGAGATCCTCAATCTCCGTGAATATTTCATCAACACCCACGCCTGCTGGACCTGAAGGGGCGGTGCTAAAAGGCGGCGGGATCAAGGCAAACTGGGCATAATTTGCAATGGTGGCCGCTGGCGGATTGGGGCTGGCTGTGGAATCGCCCACGGTAGCCGGAAAATAGCCAGGTGAACTGGTGTTACGCACATGCGAAACGCTCGTTCCAATCCACGTTGGATATTGAAACAGCATGGGACTGGTCAACACGCCACTGGCCGGACTGTAACCGGGATAAAATGTCGAACTGCTCACGGGGTAAAACAGGTTGGTAAAGCCAGGATCAATGACGAGTTGAAAGACGGCCGCGCTCATCGTCACCTCGTTGGTGACGGCAGTCGGGAAACCAACTCCCGCCGCGCAACGCGGGACGCCCCAGCCGGGGCCAAGCAGCACCATGCCCGCCAACAACAGCGCAGGCAAAGCGGAACCGAACTTGATTTTCATTCGTGATGGACTGTGGGTTTTGATTTCCACAGGCCGGGTTGTTTGGTAACAATCAGTTTTCATGTGGGGATACATTAGCATGTGCTTCATCCCCGCCGCTTCTTCAGGATTGCGAACTTGGTATCAGCCGCGCAACGGGGGAAGCGCCGGAAGCGCCAGGACAATCGGCAGATCGGTGGGGCGTAGCGGACGCAAACGCAGGCGCGGCTTTTCCGGCGGGGCGTCCGGGTCGTTTTGCACGCGCAGACTGGCGACGAGGCTGATGGGGATGTTCGCCGCAATTTCAGTCAAGCTGGCCGAGAACGGCGCCAGCGCCGCCAGCAGATGAAATTCCGCCATGGCCGGACGCTCGATGCAAAATTTTCCGCGGCCGATCATCACCGTGCCCGAAAACGGCACGCCCAGCGGCACGCCCTTCGTGAACGTGCCCACAAAGACGAATCCTTTCGGCCGGCTTGGTCCCTCGATCACGCCTTCAATGGCCGGACCGGAAATTTTTTTGCGCGCCGCGAGGTAACGCCAGATGGCCCGGGCAAATTGTTTCACCGTGAGCCGCTTGGGCATCGCGCGAAATTCCTGCGGCGACAAGCCGACCAGTTCGCTGAACGTTGTGGAAAACGTGCCGAGCGAATTGTATCCAACTTCCAGACAAACTTCCGTGATCGGCATCCCGGATTTCAACAGCAACTCCTTCGCGCGCTGCACGCGCAGGCACGACAGAAAATGATGCGGGGTCGTCCCGGTGGTCTCGTCAAACACGCGCACGAGATGAAACTTGCTGATCGCGGCGATCTGCGCGAGCCCGTCCAAGTCCAGCGGCTCGGCCAGATGCTCCTTCATGTGGCGGATGGCGCGCACGACGGAGGCTTCGTAAGCTTCCACCGTGTCCCCGCGATGCGGTGACGTGGAAAGGCCGTTGCTCATAACCGGGAAAATGAACATCCAACATCCAAAGCAACGCCAGCCAACGCTTGAACCTGGGACATTGAATGTTTCCGGTTTCTCATTTTCATTCACTCGGCATACGCCGTCAGCGCCTCGCGCAAGGTTTGCGGCACCAGCGCGGGCAAAAGTTTCCCACCCTCGCGCCGCATGCACGCGATCTGCTGCTCGCCGCGCGCGACCAATTCCTCGGCGCCGTTCTTGCGCCGCCAGTATTCAAACGCCAGCCGCATCCGGTTCTGCACCAGTTCCGCCAATCGCATCCGCACGATGATTTCGTCAAAGGCCGTGAGTTCCGCGAAGTATTCACAGGAACAATTGATGGTGGCGAGGCTCAAGCCGCGGCTCAACTCGTCAATCACCTCCGGCGCGTGGTCCCGCAAAAACATCTCGCGGCAACGCCCCTGCCAGCCCAGGTGATTGGTGAAATAAACATTCCCGACGAGATTGGTCTCCTGGAAACTGACGATATGACGGTATTCGTAATAACGCATGGTTTTGATCTCCTCATGCCGCGTTTTTTGCGGCGGCGGGTGCCTGCTGTTTTTCCACGCGCGACCGGAGTGCGACCGCCACGCCGAGCGGCATTTTCATTCCGTGCACCGCCAGCACGCACGTCGAGATGATGATGGCGCCGGACCGCAGCAGCGTCCAGCCGTCCGCCGTGTTCGATTCCAGCACCAACGGCGATTTCGACGGCTGCCCGATTTTTTTCAGGCACTCCATCGCCATCCACAGCCGCGTTGACGCCGCGTCCCCGCTTTCCCCCTGTTCGCGCGCGATCCGTCCGGCGAGCTTGAATTTTTCCCCGCCCAAAAGATCGCGCCACTCGGCAGCCGTGCGCGCCGCGACGGCTTCCAGATCGCAGGCCGCTCCGCCCGCAACCGCGACCGCCAGCGTGAAATCATTCGCGTGCGCCGCGGAAACGTCTTCTTCGCTAAGGAAAACCGGCTTGCCGTCGGGCCGCCGCCAGATGCGCGCCGTTTTGCCGAGCGCCTGTTGAATCACCGCGTCGGTGCCCGCCGGACGTTCCTCACGCAAGCCGCGTTCGAGCGCGACCGTCACCGGCGCGCCCGCGTCCGTCAATTCCTCCAGCCGCCGTTCCAGGTAAGGCGACAGCAACGCGTCCGGCCACGCCTCGCCCAACGCCATTTCTTCCACCGCGCGCAAACGTAGCCCGTCCCAGCGCTCAATCATTTCGCCGCGCGCGTCGGTGACTTCCACGTCATAAACAAAATTATTTCCGTCGCGCAACCGCTCCTTCGCCCGGACCATCCGCGCGCCGGACTCGTTGCGGCGAATGACCATGCGCTCGATGCCCGTCGCCGAAGCGCTGCTCGGCACGCAGATTTTGGAGGACCTGGGTGTGCCGGAAAAATTTCTCGGCACCGCGACGCAGCTTCTCGCGGCGCAGGAACGCGCGGGGCCGATGTCCGCGCCGCGGACCATCCGGTGGTTCGTGGCAAAACACATCGGCCTCATGCCGCTCGCGGCGCTCGTGATGCTATTCATCTTTTTGATTTATTTCCGCAATGGACTGGCTGTGCTGCTTCCTTTGCCGGGCGTTGTGGCGACGTTGTTGTTCGTCTTTGGCCTGATGGGCTGGTTTGGCGTGCCCATCTATCTGACCGCTGCCGTCATGCCGGTGCTGCTGGTTGTGCTTTCCGTCACCAACGACATTTATCTGTTCAACCGTTATTTTCGATTACTCCGGGAAAACCCGGCCCGGAATCACGTGGAACTCCTCGGCGAAACTTTTGAAAAACTGGCGCGCCCCGTCGCCGCCACTTCCCTCGCCGCCGTCATCGGGTTTACATCGTTTGGATTTTCGCCGCTGGTTCCCGTGCGGGCCTTCGGACTTTTTACCGGCGTTGGCGCGCTGTTTGGCCTGGTCTTTTCGCTCACCGCCGTGCCGGCGCTGTTGGTTTTGGTGAATCCAAACTGGTTGCGTCCGCGCAAAAATGAAAAAAGAAATTTCGCCGTCACCTCGCTCGGCACAGTGTTTGTAGGCATTGGAAAATTCGTCGTGTGTCATCGCTGGCCGGTCGTCGCGACCACCATGGCGGTGATGGTGCTGACGCCGCTGAGTTTGCGACGGCTGATGGTGCAGGACAGTTGGACTAATGGCTTTGACCCGCAGGGTGAATTCCGCCAGGTCGCTGCTGCGGTGGACAATAATTTTTTCGGCATGTATCAATTGCTGGTCGTATTCGACGCCCCGGAGATGCTCACCGGAGATGCGCCTGCGTCTGTCTTACATCCGGGCCGTCTAGCCTTTCCCATTCAAGTGATTTCCAGTCCCGCTCTGCTGGACGACAGCCCCATCAATTTCTCCGTCAAGAGCAATACCCACGCCGGCGATGCGATCCTTTGGCGAACCTCGGTGCAAATGCCCGGACGGGCCGGCGACCGGCTTGTCTTCAGACTTCCGTTCGGCAACCTGGCGACAAATTTTTGGGACGCGCTCGCCAGCGCCGGCCAGGCCCATTATGAAATTGTTGTCCACAGCCAGATGCGCCCGGAAATCCTCCGCGCCGGCGGCGAATTCGAGAATTTTATCCGTCAGCGCAGCCGCGATGAAGTGGGCGGCGTGCTTGGCCCGTGGGACTATGTTACCACGACTGCGTTTATTGATCGCCCGAATGACCCATCGTCGCGCCGCCTGCCTGACGATGCCGACCGGATCAAAACGCTTTGGAATTTTTATGGAATGACCCGCGGCGAACGGCGCCTGCGGGAGGTGGTGGACACAAATTACTGGCGTTCGTTGACCACGGTGTTTTTGAAGGACGCCAACTTTGTCGGCACGGCCAGATTGATGGGCGACATCCGCAAATACGAACGCGAACAGCTCGCGCCGAAGGGAATCAAACTTGTTTTCGCCGGCGACGTGGCCGTTAGCCAGTCGCTCATCCGCGGCATCGTCAGCACGCAACTGCAATCGTTGATCTGGTCGTTGCTGGGAATTTTCGCGGTGGCAACGGCGCTCGGCGGCTCGGTGCGCTGGGGACTTTATTGCCTGCTGCCGAGTTTGCTGGCGGTGGTGATTAAATTTGCCGTGATGGGCTGGGCGGACATTCCGCTGGGCGTGGCCACCTCGATGTTTGCCGCCATGACGCTCGGCATCGGCGTGAACTGCACCATCCATCTGCTCGAAGGCTTCAGCCAGGCGCGGGCCGCCGGGAAATCACCGCCCGACGCCTTGCGCCAGTCGCTGCGCCTGACCGGCCCGCCCGCGCTCATCAACACGCTGGCCGTCTCGCTGGGGTTCGGCGTGCTCATGCTCTCGCAGGTGCCGGCCAACGCACGGCTCGGCCTCCTGCTGGTGCTCGGTCTGGTCAATTGCTTCGTTGCTTCGCTGCTGCTTCTGCCGGTTCTGATTCACTGGTGGCCGCTGGCGAATTTTGGCAAAGCCAAACCTGTGCATCCACAAGCTGATTTGCACCCTTAAAAAGAAAGACCGGGCCGAGGCCCGGTCTTCTCATGAATAGCATCCGTTTGCGGAATTGTCACTGACGCAACCGGAAAAACTTCTGGCTATTCGGATTCACCGGAGTGGTATAAGAACCGTTGGTGACCGATCCTTCCACATCGGAGAAGGGAACCTGTAGGCTGGGCGTGCTCTGGAGCGTAAAATTATTCTGCCATTGCACAACGACGTTGGTGCCAATTTGGCTGGCAAAGATTGTGCCTGGCACTGCCGGTGGCAAGCTGGGCAGCAAGCGCATGGAGCGGTTCGCTGGATACCAAGTCACGTTGTCGGGGCTAAGTTCCGTGAATATATCGAAGAAACTGCTGACGCGGTAGCCGCGCGGATCCGGCGCGACGGTGTGTTTGCCAAGCGTGGGCTGGGTGGGACTTACGCGCAAATAGTATGATCCAGCAGCCCCGGAGGCGGTCAGTTGCGTCATTTGCATGGAGTAAGTGGTGGTGTTGCCGCTGACACCGTTGGTGTTGTAAACCTCGATGGTGGAGGAACCGCTCAACGCGGCGGGAGAAAAATTCACCCCGTCTGGAGAAATTTGGAAGCTCACCGTCGCGCTGGAACTGGTGTAAGTCTGCGAATTGCCCGCCGCCGGCAGCGAAGCGGAATTGCCCAGGCTGCCCAGACTCAAGTCACGGAGATAGACAATCTGGGTGCCCACCGTGAAACTCACAGTGTCATCCAGAACATTGGTTGTGCCGTTGTTCACCACAGTGTTCTCAATCGAATTGTAACTCGAACCCGGTGTTGGGAACGAGTTGGTCGGGCGCAGCCACGAGATTGGCGGCGGCGGTATGGGTGACCCGACGGGTCCCAAGGTTTGATCCAAAAGCCCGCCGGTCGCCGTCGCTGCGGCACACGGCGCCGACGCGGTGACCACGTTCGTGAACACACCGTGGCCCGCCAGCGTCAGATAGCCCAGCAAGTCACCGGCGGCCCAATAGGGCGGGTTGCTGTATTTGAACAGGATCGGAACCGCCGTGGTGTTGCCATGAACATACGTCGCCTGCGGCGGCAGATTGGTCACGGAAAGATTCTCAATGAACAACGGATCGCTGGCATCATTGTAAAGCACCGCCCCGTTGGTCGGAAAATCATAATTGGCGACGGTGCCGGGAACTGGTGGCAGGGTCACTTCCACATAAATGTCAAAAAAGCTTTGCGCCGGAAAATCATTGGCCGCACCGTTGGTGATCTGTTGCACCATGCCAATGCTCCGGCGGTTCATGGGAAGAGTATCGCCAATCCCCATCGCTCCCGGCCCGGCTTTGACGGTTGTCAATACTCCTCCGCCTTGTCCCGCAACGCCCGTCGAGCTTATGGTCGGCACACGCGGATCAGAACAAGACTGGCCGTTGGTGTCCACATAGCCTTGCAAGTCCATTTGCTCAATCTCGGTGAAAATTTCGTCCACTCCGGCCGGTGCGCTGTTAAAGGGCGACGGAACCAGGGCGTAGTCGGTATATCCGAAAATGTTGCTGTAAGTCGTGTTCGCCGGATACTGGTTTGGCGTTCCCACGGCGACGGGGAAGACCGATTCCGGGCGCACATGATTGGAGCTCTCCCCAATCATCGTATTCCCATCATACATCACCGGACCGGTCAGGATGCCACTGCCTGGGCCGGCATAACCGGAATAGTAGCTGGATGAATTGGAGGGGGCAAAGAGGAAGGCAAAATTCGGGTCAACCACGATTTGAAACACCCCAATGCTGAACGTCTGCCCATCGGTTGCGGTAACCGGGAAACCCGTCCCCGCCACACAACGCTGAACGCCCCAGCCGGGGCCGGACAGCATTGCGCCGGCCAACAACAGCGCGGGCAAAACGGAACCGAACTTGATTTTCATTGGTGATGGACCGTCGGTTTTGATTTCCACGGGCCGCGTTGTTTGGTAACAATTAGTTTTCATGTGGGGATACATTAGCATGTGCTTCATCCCCGCCGCTTCTCCGGGATTGCGAACTTTGCTGGAAGGTTTTAGCCGCGCAATGGCGGCAGCGCGGGCAGCGCCAGAACAATCGGCGGATCGGTCGGACGCAGCGGACGCAAACGCAGAAGCGGCTTTCCCGGCGGGGCGTTCGGGTCGTTTTGCACGCGCAGACTGGCGACGAGGCTGATGGGAAGGTTTGCCGCCATTTCGACGAAGCTGGCTGAGAGCGGCATCAGCGCCGCCATCAGATGAAATTCCGGCAGCGTGGGGCGCTCAATGCAAAATTTCCCGTGGCCGATCATCACCGTGCCGGAAAATGGCACGCCCAGTGGCACGCCCTTCGTGAATGTTCCCACAAAAGTAAACCCCTTCGGCCGGCGCGGCCCCTCGACCACGCCTTCGATGGTCGGACCGGAGATTTTTTTCCGCGCCGCCAGGTAACGCCAGATGGCCGTGGCGAATTGTTTTGCCGTGAGCCGCTTGGGCATCGCGCGAAATTCCTGCGGCGACAAGCCGACCAGTTCGCTGAACGTTTTTGAGAACGTGCCGAGCGAATTGTATCCCACCTCCAGGCACACGTCGGTAATCGTCGTTTCAGATTGCAGCAGCAACTCCTTTGCCCGTTGCACGCGCAGGCACGACAGAAAATGATGCGGCGTCGTCCCGGTGGTTTCGTCAAACACGCGCACGAGATGAAACTTGCTGATTGCGGCGATCTGCGCAAGTTCGTCCAGGTCCAGCGGTTCGGCCAGATGCTCCTTCATGTGGCGGATGGCGCGCACGACGGAGGTTTCGTAAGCCTCCACTGTGTCCCCGCGATGTGATGTCGTCTGCAAATCAGCTTTCATCTGCTCCGTCTCGGCTGGAAGAAAAGTTAAAAGTCGTGATTCATCGTCATGCCGTCCCGGTTTATTCCGCATACGCCGCCAGCGCCTCGCGCAATGACTGGGGCACGGGCGCGGGCAAAAGTTTTTCCCCATCGCGCCTCATGCAGGCAATCTGCTGCTCGCCGCGCGCGACCAATTCCTCGGCGCCGTTCTTGCGCCGCCAGTATTCAAACGCCAGCCGCATCCGGTTTTGCACCAGTTCCGCCAGCCGCATCCGCACGATGACTTCGTCAAAGGCCGTGAGTTCCGCGAAGTATTCGCACGAGCAACTCACTGTCGCCAGGCTGAAGCCGCGGCCCAGCTCGTCAATCACGTCCGGCGCGTGCTCGCGCAAAAAGAGTTCGCGGCAACGCCCCTGCCAGCTCAAATGGTTCGTGTAATAAACATTTCCCACGAGGTTAGTTTCCTCGAAGCTGACCACGTGGCGGTATTCGTAAAATTGCATGGCTTTGGCATCCTCATCCCGCGTTTTTTGCGGCGGCGGACGCTTGCTGGTTTTCCATGCGCGACTTGAGCGCGACCGCCACGCCGAGCGGCGATTTCATTCCGCGCACCGCCACCACGCACGTCGAGATGATGATGGTGCCGGAACGCAGCAGCGTCCAGCCGTCCGGCGTGTTCGATTCCAGCACCAACGGCGATTTTGATGGCTGCCCGATTTTTTTCATGCACTCCAGCGCCATCCAAAGCCGCGTTGACGCCGCGTCCACGCTTTCCACCTGTTCGCGCGCCATCCGCTCCGCGAGCTTGAATTTTTCCCCGCCCAAAAGATCGCGCCACCCGGCGTCCGTGCGCGCCGCGACGGCTTCCAGATCGCAGGCCGCTCCGCCCGCGACCGCGACCGCCAGCGTGAAATCATTCGCGTGCGCCGCTGAAATGTCTTCTTCGCCGGGGAAAACCGGCTTGCCGTCGGGCCGCCGCCAGATGCGCGCCGTTTTGCCGAGCGCCTGTTGAATCACCGCATCGCTGCTCGCCGGACGTTCCTCGCGCAAACCGCGTTCGAGCGCGACTTTCACCGGCGCGCCCGCGTCCGCCAATTCCTCCAGCCGCCGTTCCAGGTAAGGCGACAGCAGCGCATCCGGCCAGGCCTCGCGCGCCGCCATCGCCTCCACCGCGCGCAAACGAAGCCCGTCCCAACGCTCAATCACTTCGCCGCGCGCGTCGGTGACTTCCACATCATAGATAAAATCATTTCCGTCGCGCAACCGCTCCTTCGCCCGGACGAACCGCACCCCGGACTCGTTCCGGCGAATGACCATCCGCTCGATGCCCGTCGGCAAAATCCGCCGGTGCGGGACGCACGCCTGAATCGCGTGCAACGCCGCGTCGCGCGCCGCCGGATTGCCGAGGACGAATTCCGCCGGCAGATACGGCCCGAACCAAACCGCGCCGTCGTCGGCTGTGATTTCCGCCACGCACTCCTTCGCCTTGAGCAAACGATACCCGCGCAACCGGCAAAATCGTCCGCGATGAAACAATATCCGGCCATACAAATCATTTGCCGGATCAAGCGGCAAATGCTCCGACTCGAGCGGCGAAAGCAAAAGGCGTGGAACGGTCGTTTCATCGCGCGGGGCAAACCGGCAGACTGCGCGGAAATGATCCACCTGAAAATCCGTTTCCTCGGAACGCAGGCACACTTCAATCACGCCCGGCTCTCGTTGCAGAGCAGCGAGCCGAATCGTCACCTTTGCCTTGTCGGACACGGCCACGGGTCTTGAAAACTCCACGTTCTCAAAAACCGGCGCGTCCGCTGAACCGGCGAGCGCCATCGCCGCTTGCGCCATCGCTTCCAGGCCCAGCACCGCCGGCAGCAACGGCTGTTTCTGCAGGACATGGTCTGCGAGATACGGATCGGCGCGCAGCGATAACTCGGCGTCCACGACGAGTTCCACGCCCGGATAAAACACGCGCTTGCGTTCAAGAAACCTGCGCAGCGGCAACTCCGGCTCGAGCATCTTCAATGTCGGCGGTTCGCCAAATCGTCCCGCGACGACGAGTGAAACCGCCGGCACCGGCTGCCGGAGCAAATTGCAAAACGTCCGCACGCCTTCGTCCACCGTGATCGGCGTGATGCCCTGCTGCAGCAGCGACTCAATGCGCCCAAGCCGTTCGCCCATGCCCGCGCCCGACCACACCGACCATTCGAGCGCGAGGCAGCGGCAGCGCGGATGGCCCGTCTGAAATTCGCGCGTCAACGCCGCGAGCCATTCGTTCGCCGCCGCGTAATCCGCATCGCCCGGCAGTCCGGTGCGCGCGATGATCGAGCCGAACGTGACGAACAGCCGCAACTTTTTCACATCCACCGCCGCAAGCAAATTCCGCGCGCCGGAAATTTTCGGAAGCACCGTCCGCCGGAACGCCGCCTCGTCCAGCGCGCCGATCAAGTGCGGCGTGTTCACGCCCGCGCCGTGGAGAATCGCCGTCACCGGACCGGGATTGCGCTCGAGCTCCGCGACCGCCGCGCGCACGGCCTCCGCGTCCGTCACATCTGCGCGCACGTAGCGGGAACGCACACCGGCGGCGGCGAAGCGCGCGAAATTGTTCGCGAGTTCCTGGTCCGATTTCGGATCGCTTCGCCCGAGGAGCGCGAGCTTCACGCCGGTTTCGCGCGCGAACGCCAGCGCGCACTCCGCCGCGATGCCCTTGCCGCCGCCAGTGACAAGCAAAACGTCTTCCGGGCCGACGGAAATTTCCGGCTTGATTGGCGGCGGAGAAAACTCGGCGAGTTTCAGCCGCGGTTCAAGCCGCCGGCCGTCGCCCGTAAAATGAACTTCCGTGAATCCATTCGCCGCGAGCGCCTCGGCGACGATCCATTCGACCGCTTTCGCAATTGGAGCGCCGAGCACCGCCTCGGCGCATTGTGATGTTTTTTTGAGCTGTGCCGAGCCGGTGCTCGGCGCTCCAATGTTCACGACACAGGTTGCCACGCCGGAATTTTCCAGATGCAGCGTCCGCGCAAAACCGCCGCCGCCCCAGCCGTGTTGAACCACGACGAGTCGCGGCGACCCCTTCATCGCCAGCGCCGCGCGACCGGCATTGAGCAACAATGAAATGTTTTCCGCGCCCGGATTTTCCGGCAGACAAACCGCCACACCGCTCGTGTTCGTTTGTCCGAACGCTTCGCGCAGCGGGTCAGCGAGCGGATGCTTTTTCGCCGCGAAGATTTGCCAGCGACCCGGAGCGCCGATCTCCTGATCGGCTCGTCGCGCACGGCGTTTGGTTTCAACCAGCTCGACGGTGAAAGTCCGAACCCAGTTGTCCACGCCCGGTGGCGGTTGCCGCTGGTCATCCCTGCGCGTCGCGCCGCCGGTGCGTTTCAATTCCTCCAGCGCGCGGGCAATGTCGGCCACGCTTGCGTTCGCAAAATCCGTCAGCCCGACGATGCGCGGCAAACCGAGTTGCTTCGCCGCTTCCGAAACCAACTGTCCGACCGTGATCGAATTCAAATGCAAATCGCTCAACATGCGGCTCTCGTTCCGAACCGCCGAGACCGGCAACTCCGCGCGCTCCGCGACGAGACGGCGGATCAATTCGATTGGAGCGCCGGGCGCGGCCCCGGCGCGTTGCGGCACAATTTCAGCTTCGAGCTGAGACGGTGCCCGGCGCTCCGATTGCCCGGAAACCGGCGCCAGCTCGCAGGGGTTCGTGAAAAATTTCGGCTTCCAGTCCGGCGCGAAGGGCCGGACGAACCGGTCGGCGAACAATGCCCCGTGCTTCACCGGCGCACCCAGCGCAAAGGCCGCGCCGAGGGCTTGCAGCAATCCGCCGAGGGAATTTCCGCCGGCATCGAGCGCGATGACCGGAATGTTCGCCGTCTCGCGCACCAGGTTGCTCAAAACCGCGCCCGGCCCGACTTCGATCAGCAAATCAATTCCGCGGGCGGGACGCGCTTTCCGGCGTCCGCCAGACTTCGTGTCCGCGCCCGCGCCGAGCAGCGCCGCGAGCGCGCTCTCAAATCGCACCGGTGAAGTCACCTGACGACAGAGTAATTCGCGCAAGTTTTCATCCTCGTCCAGCGGCGCGCCGGTCACGGTGGAGAAAATTTTTTGTTTGAGTTCCGAAAAATTTTCGCGCGCGAGTTGTCCGGCCAGCACCGGCACGGCGGCGGCGACGAGCGGCGTATGAAACGCATGCGACACCGGCAACGGGCTCGCCTGCCAGCCCTGTGCGGCGGCGCGCCGGGCAAGGTTGCTGATTGCCGTGGCGTCACCGGCGACGACAGTCTGGCGCGGTGAGTTGAAGCCAACGACGGCGAGCGGTTCGCCGTGCAGCAAGTCCTGGACTTCCCGCCACGGCGCGGCGACGGCGAGCATCGCACCGGTCGGGCTGCCGAGTTCCGCCATGCCGGCGCCGCGCACCCGCGCGATGCGCAACAGTGTTTCCTCGTCGAACACCCCTGCCCAGTGCAGCGCGGTGATTTCCCCGAGGCTGTGGCCGATGGCCGCGTCCGCCACGATGCCGAATGCTTCCAGCACTTTCAGTCCGGCGAGCGATGCGGTCACGACGGCGGGCTGCATCACGCGCGTCGAGACCGTATCCCCGTCCGCCGGCAGTCCGGCGCGCGAGTAAAGTTCGCGGACGGATTCGAAACGCCGCCGCCAGACGCCGCCGTTGAGATACGTGGGTGAACCCTGGCCGGAAAACAGAAAGGCAATTCGCGGCGCGCTCCCGCCCGATCCGAGAAAGACGCCGGCGGAAAAATCCGTTCGCGCCGGGACGCCGTTTTGCAACCACGACTTGAGCGTTTGCAGCCGCGCCGCAAGTTCCTCCGGTTTGGACGCGACGATGGCGGCGCGCACCGGCCCGGGCTTCAGATTTTTTTCCAACTGGGCCGCGAGGTCGGCCAATTCCGCCCGCGAGAGCCGCGCGGCAAGGGCAAATAGTTTTTCCACCTGCGGCGCAAGTTGCTCCGCCGTCTCCGCCGCGAGCAAAAACAATTCGGCGTCCTGATTTGAACGCGACAGCGAACGTTCGCGCGGGCTGAACGTCTCGCGCCGTTCGGCAACGACGCCTTCGAGGACGAGGTGCGCGTTGATGCCGCCGAAGCCCATCGCGCTGACGCTCGCGCGGAGCGGACGGTCGCCCGGCCAAAGCTCCGCCTCGCGCAACACGCGCAAGGCGGACGCCGGCCCGCCGAGTTGCGGGTGCGGCTGCTCGCAGCCGGTGGTCGGCGGCAGCACCTGCGTGTGGACGGCCATCGTGGCCTTGATCAAACCGGCGACACCCGCCGCGGCTTTCGTGTGGCCGATGTTCGCCTTGATTGAGCCGACGACCGCGGGTGGAGAATTTGTTTTCGCCTCGCGCCGCGCGCGGGAGAGCACTTCAAGTTCGGTCGCGTCGCCGACGGCGGTGCCGGTGCCGTGGCCTTCGCAATAGGAAACGGTTTCAATGCCAAAACCCGCGCGCCGATACGCGCGGCGGAGCGCTTCGATCTGGCCGTCGCTTTCCGGGCGCGTGATGCCGCCGCTGCCGTCGGAGGAAATTCCCCAACCACGAATGACCGCATAAACGCGGCGGCCCTGCGCGCGCGCATCGTCGTGGCGCATGAGCACAACCATGCCGCAACCTTCGCCCGGCCAGAAACCGGCGGAACGCCGGTCAAAGACGCGCATCTCGTCGGGCGCGAGCGCGCCAATCTTGGCGAAGCCGACGAGTTCAAACGGGTCCAGGCTCAAGTCAACGCCGCCGGCAATCGCGACCTCGAGGTCGCCTGCCGCGAGCGCGGAACAGGCGTTGGCCGTGGCCAGCAGCGAACTCGCGCACGCGCCGTCCACGGTGTAGCCGCCGCCTTTCAAGTCAAATTGATTGCAGATGCGCCCGGCGATGGTGTTCGAGAGGCCGCCGGCGAGCGTTTCCTCGCCGACGGGCGGGAACGGCGATTTGTATTTTTCCTCCAGGCCGGCGAGAAATTTTTCACGCTGCTCGGCGGACCAATTTTCCTTCACGAGCGCGGCGTCGAGCACGCGGCGCACATACGGCCAGCGCAGGCGCAGCGTGTTGGCGCGGGAAAATTCCCCGGTGAGCGTGTTGCCGAGCAAAACGCCCGTGGTTTCGCGCGGCAGTCCATTGCCGTCGGTGAAACCGGCGTCGGCCAGCGCGCGTGCCGCCACGTCGAGGGCGAGCCAGTGCGCGAGATCCGCCGCGCGAAACGTGCTGCCGACGACACGGAAGGCGACGCGGTCGAATTCGTAGCCTTCGATCACCGCGGCTTCGGTGGCGTAGGTGGCGTCGGGTGTGTGCGGGTCGGCGGAAAAATAATCTTCCAGCCGCAGACGTTCCGGCGGCACGCGGCGGAAGGCGCGGCGCTGGGCGAGCACATTTTCCCACAATTCGCCCGGCGAGCGCGCGTCCGGATAGACGCACGCCATGCCGACGATTGCGATGGCATTCATGGGCGTTGAAATGTTAAAACATATTACAGATCTAAATTTTTCCAAATCAGAATTTGTATTGCACTCCCAACGAAACCAACAGATGTTCAAAATCGCGGTAGGAAGCCTCATATTGCGGGGGAAGATTATTCAGAAGATTCCTGCCCAAATCGTAACTGCAGGTCAGGCTGGCGTTCAAGTGGGGGGTGAAGGCATAGTTCACACCCGCTGAAACCGTATATTGTATGTCGTCGCGCAGGCTGGGAGCCGTTCCCGCCAAGTCATTGCCGCTGCTGAAGTCGGCCTCTTGAACCTTGCCGCCCAGGTCCAATCCCAATTGCCTAGTCGCGTTCCAATGGTAAACCAGGGCGAAGGTGCTGTCGAAAAACGGAACTATGCCGGTGCTGGCAACCCATTCCCATTGTTTGTAGTTGAACGTCAGCGTCTGGTTGGGCGTGAAGGTCGCAGTCAGGACCGCTTCGGCGTAGTATGTGACCGGATGGGAATCATTGACCGGGGCCATGGAGTTGTAATCGCGGAAATCCGGTCCGGCAACCAGCCTGGCATTCAGCCAGCTCCACGGGTTGCCCTCCAAGCCGACCAGCACACGTTGGTAGTCACTGGATGAATAATGACTGTCACTGGTAATCGTCGAGGGAAATTGCTGCTGATATTGATGGCCGTAGCGGTAGCCCAGCGTGACCGCTAAACGGGACGCGACTTTATAGCCCAAGTCCACGCCGCCATTCACATCGTAGCGATCCGGCCAATTTTGATACCCAATGTAGGGAGCAACCCCGGCGTTGTGCCAGTCAGTTTTAAGATCGTAATAAAGCAATGAAGCCACCGGCCTGACAAAAAATTCGTCCCAATCAAACTGAAGCGAGACGGCGGAACCATCTTGGATTTGATTCCGCCGTTCGCGTGGCGGCGCGAAGGCATAGAAGTTGCGGTATTTATCTTTTTGATCGCTGGTCTGGTTGAGGGCGTAAATCGGGGCAATTTTGCTGCCGTCGTTGTAAAGGAACGCGTTGGTCAAATTGAACGAAAAATCACCGGCCTGGCCTTTGATGGAATCGTTTATTTTATGCGCGTCGTAACTTTCCGATGGAGCATTGTGATAAATGGCAAACTCCGGTGCGTAAACAAACGAAAATGTCTGCAACGTGTTCTGATCTCCCAGCACTGGCGCGAAATCAAATCCGATCTTCGGCGAGACCGTGCTGACCCATGATGGCTGCGGCTGCATACTGTTGCCTGACACCAACAATACGTTTTCATCGTAGCTCTCTTTGACGCCCAGCGACAGATCCGTCAGCCAGGCTGGTTTTTGCCAAACGGTGGAAGCGGCGACGGAATTGTCCGCCGCCGAACTGACACAAGTCAGCGGAAGAATGATGGAAACGACAACAAAGCCGCAGGAAATACCGGAGTTTTTCATCATGGAAGTGGCTTTACCCCTTATTTTTAGCGGCTTGGGTGAGCACGTTCTCCCACAACTCGCCCGGCGAGCGCGCATCCGGATAAACGCACGCCATGCCGACGATGGCGATGGCATTCATGGGTGTTAAAGGGTTGAATCGTTAAATCGTTGAGTCGGGTTCCGTAACTTCGGTGTTTATACGCTTTGCGCAGCGGGGATTTCGGCGGGTGCTGGGTTTCGCAATTTGAACGCATAATAAAGGTGCAGCGAAATTCCGCGAATCGCGCACACCGTCAGCAGCGCAAAGAACAAGCCGAAAACCAGATGCAGCATCTGGATGATCCCATAAACCATCGCGACCGCGAATCCGAACGCGGCCTGCCGCCACGGCTTGAGCGGCGTGGTTGCCGGGTCGGGCACCATGTACAGCGTGAACACGATGAACGCGGCGCTAGTCATGGGCGTGAACGGCACTAGGAACGGGGTGCCTGACAGGTGGGCGCGAAACTGGCCCTGCAAGGCAAAACCGATCACCCACGCCGCGACGAGCGGCAGCCGGCCGGTGAAACAGCCGTGGATGACAATGCCGGTCAACAGCACGATGCCGGGCAAAATCCAGTCCCACACACCGGTGAGGTTTTCGGTGAAATGATACGGCGGCGCGAAGCCGACCTGCGGAAACAGCACCAAGGTCAGAGCCACGCCGAAGTTGGACGGGTTGAAAATGTGTTGCGTGCGCCCCTGGCCAACGGGCGCGCGAATGAGGACTTTCGAGCCGATGGAGAGGGCCACGGCAAAAACAATGGGCCATAACCGTTCGTTGGCATAAAGCAGCATCGCGCAGGCGAACCCAGGAATGATCGCGGCGGGCAGAAAGTTCAGGAAGTTGCCCCAGCCGCCGGCGAACCGAAGCTCGCGGTTTTTGGCGGTGGCATCCACCCATTCGAGCAGCATTTGCAGGGCAATCGCCGAGCCGACCCCGACAAACGGAGTCGCCCAGGATTGTTCAAACCCCAGATATGTTTGTCCCAGAATGTTCCAAACAATCATCAGGATCGTAAAATACCAGAGGGCGAACAGCCGCAGCTTCGGGTTTTTGTCCGGATAAAAAAGGATGGTGGTGTTGAACGCCGGAGTTTTCATCGGACAGTTTCTCCCTTTGATGCGGCGGCCGCTTGCAAGGCCGCAGGTTTGCCCAGCAGCACCGTGTGCCAGCCGGGCGCGAGTTTCAACGTGGTTTGCTGGAACTGGCCGTGGATGTCGCGCCAGGTGACCTGGACATCGAGTTTGATGGCCGGATCCAGTTTGCCCAGGCCGATGTGAATTTCCCGGCTGCGACCGCTGGCATGACCGGAGCCGCCGTCAACCTGGGCCACCAGCTTGCGGCCGTCCGGCAGCGTCACCAGCGCCTGCGCGCAAACCGCCGGGCGACCGCGCAGGTCAACCCCCGGATGACCTGGCCGTTCGCGCAGCGGCGCGTCCGCCTGGTCGGCCAGCGGCAGCAACAGATGCAAACCCAGAAACGCGCCGGGGTTCGGCGAGACGTTGTGGTAGAAGTAAGACGGCTCCCATTGATTGGAGAGCAAGAAGTCCAGCCGCCCGTCGCCGTCCACGTCGGCAAGCGCGATGCCCCGGCTGACCATAGGCTCGGTGAAGCCGATTTCGGGGCCGATGTTGTAGTAACGCCCGTCGGCGGCGCGCACGAAGAACGCATCCAAATCCTGGCCGCTCAAATCTGCGCCCGGTTTGAAAGTCGGCCACAAGCGCGGGTCATGGACAATGCGGTCGTTGCTGGTGCCGAGCGATTGAAGTTCGGGCCAGCGGTTGATTTTGCCTTTGATGAAGCCGACGGCTTGAATCGCCTGCAGCACCCCGCTGTTGTCGAAATCGGCCAGGCGGCAATCCCAGCCCCAGCCGCTGCGCGAGAGGCCGAGTTTTTCGCTGGCTTGAATGTAGGGCGCGATGCCGTGTTTCATGTCATCGAGCTTGCCGGTGCTCTCCCAGAGAAAATGACTTTCGCACAAGGCGAATTTGTCCGCGATGTTGCTGACGTAAATATCGAGAATCCCATCACCGTTCACGTCGCCGAAGTCACAGCCCATGCCCTTGAAGGAATCCTGGCCAAGCACGCATGATTTCGGATCGGTGAAATGGCGGCGGCCTTCGAGCACGGTGAATTTCAGGTGGCCGGGTGTGGATTCGTTGTGCAGCAACCGGTCGGGGCCGAAATCGTGCGCGAAATAAATTTCCGGCAACTGGTCGCCGTCCAAATCCGCCGCGCCGATGGCCAGCGTCCAGCCGTGATTCACTTCCGGGCTGAACACATTGGTTTGCTCGACGAAATGCACGGTGGGATGTTCGCCCGAAGTCGCGCCCGCCCAGAGGAAGAAATGTTTTTTGCCGCCGGAAAGCGACTTGGAAAAGCTCTCGTGCATGGCTTCAACTCCGCCGGCATTGGCGTCCAGAATGCGCGACCCGTCCGCAAAATAATTTCCAATCAGCACGTCCACGTGGCCGTCGCCGTCGAAGTCCGCCGTCACCGCGCCGTTGGAGAACCACCGCTCGCCGTTCGTGGACAATTCCACCGGCTCGTAATCGGCTGCGGACAGGGCGGCGGGTTTGCCGGGTTCGACGCCGGCGGTTTTTTTGCGCAGAAAAATCACCGGCGAGCGTCCCCAATAATAAACGAGTATGTCCATCAACCCGTCCTCGTTGAAGTCGCCGGGCACGATCCCCATCGGGGTCATCGTGGCCGGGTCGTAGGGCAGCGGCGCCGGATTCAGCGTGAACGGGGCGTAACGGTTTCCCGTGCCCGGCACGGGCGCGACGGTAACCAGGCCCGTGCGCGGGTCCGAGTAAATCAAATCGTTCGGCAGTCCATCGCCATCGAGATCCTCCATGACGCCGGCGGTGCCGAGCGAGGAAACCCAGGCGGAAATGCGGCTCAAACTCGGATGCACCGCGTAAACGTATTTGTAAGGCGGATGGTTTGGCACTTCTGGCAGTGGCAGCTTTTCAAATTTGAAATGCGCAGCCAGTTTCATGCAGTCACCGGCGGAGAGGCACGGATAACGCGCCATCCAATAACAGCCGGCTATGATGGCAATGGCTACCAACGGCGCAGCGAAACGACACAGGGATTTTTTCATTCAGACTGAATGCGCCACCTCGCGTTGTCTGGCGCGATTTAGGCGTTGGCTACGACTGCTTCTGAAGCTTCTTTCCCAGGGCGCGGGCCTCGTTGTCATCCAAAACCACGGCAACATCTAAATCCAAAATGCTGTTCCAATTCAGCGCCCAGTTCGATAGTGCCTCGGCACTGTCGCTTTCGCAAATGATTACACCCCGCCCTCGGGCAAAGTCATGCCAGCGGCCAATCAGTTTGATGCCGCTGCCCCGCTCCGCCTCGTCTTCCTCGGGCTTCATCTGCGCAAAATGCGATAACGTGTCATGGAGCTTTCCCGGCTGAAACTGCCAAGTGATCATGAATTTCATAGTGTTGTCCTTTCTTTTGTTAGTTTTGTTGTCTTTGCTACAGAAAATACGCGAATGATGCCTAGACCGATATTTCCCATCTGGCCTTACGCCCCACGTCCATCCGACCGATTCAGTCTCATTGAACAACATCTTATCAACTCTGCCAGTTCCGTAAAAGCCTATTCTCGGCTCCAAGACCGGATTCCTGACTCCGCGGGAGATGACTTCTGCCCTCGATCGCCTTCAGCACCGATTTTCGACCAGGTAGGCCAATAACCTGGCGTCGGACGTGACCTTGGAACCGTGAAACTCCAGCTTCAAACGACTGTCGAAAGTCACCCGCAGAGCCTGCTTGTTGCCTGCATCCATTGCATTCTCCGTTTTTCGTTGCTTTAGCATTTATCACAGCCTTTGTTCATGCGGCTCCATTGTATGTCAATAAAATTGACTTGAAGCGAATCCGGGAAATCCGGGTTCATGCCTCTTGGAGTTGGCGGTTTGGGAAAAATGACTTTGAATCCGGCGGCGCCAGATTTCGTAAGCGGGCACATCGGAGTCGGCGGGAAGATTTTCGAGCGCCTCATCCGTGAGTCGCGCGGCATCGGCAGCCGTGAGTCCGCAAAGGATTTTTGTGGCGAGGCTGGTGTAATCGGTCAAGTTGTCCGCGCGTTGCCGGGCTTTGGCGGCGAAGGCCGCGCCTTGGGCGAGCTGCGGTTGAAACCGGCCGGCCTTTTCACGCAGTTCGCCGAGTGAAGTCTCACTGACGATTCCCGCGTAGGTCGCGGCCAGGCCGATGCCGCTCCACAAATCGGCCTGCCGGTCGGCGGAAAAATTTGAAATTGTTTGCGCGATGAGTTCTATGTTTCCGCCGTTGACGAACCAGAGCGAGCGGCCAAGACCCTGATCGAAAGCGCGCCGTTCGTAACCGGAAAGTTTTTTGGGAGCCGGCTGACCAGCGATGTATTTCGGCCAGTGGAAAAATCCCCCGTGGAATCCCCAGCCATCGAACGCCAGCCAGCCGAGCAGCGGATCAAGTTTTTTTTGCCGGCGCCGGAAACCAAACGGGACCCGCGCCCAAACCCAGCCGGCCCCGACATGCACCATGTAGGCATGGGCGTCGCCAGGGCCCCGGAGGAATTTACCAATGCGGTCGCGCCGCCAGGGCGTCAGACAATCCAGCAATGCCAGCCCCATCGCCGCGCCTTCAAAGGCAAAGCCGCGCCGTTCCAGATCCATCTCCGTCAACTTTGACCCCAGATCTTCCGGCGAATTACTTTCCAAGGCGAGGTGGTAGCCGGCCACAAACGCGCCGCCCACGTTTTCAAGGCGATTTCGCATGAATGCCGGGGCTCCCCGGAAACCCCGCTGTTGAAAATCCACGGTCTCTTCGGAAAGGCCTAACACACGTCGGCGGAATTGGATCATGACGGCTTTCAAGGGCGTCCTTCGACGTTCGGTTGAATAGCCTGATTAGAATTCTCTTCGGGCTGTTTGTCAAAAGTAAATTTACACCTTTCCAAAACCCTTTCTAATAAAAACGCGTCGCCAGTTCGCTTTTTGTCAGAACCGAAACGGCGCGTGAAACCGGTCAGGATCGAGAAATCCGCAAAGGCCGCGCCGCCGCCAGGCGCGCCCAGCACGATTCCCGGCGCGCTCCGCTCGCGGTTGCAATAAAACGCGATGGGCACGTTGAGGAAAATCGAGTTTTTCTTCCCCGTCCATGAACAGAGGCCGGCTCGAGCGGGATGGAGTAACCCGGACGCCGGAAACCCAGGCTGCCTCCGATGGCGTCATGGACGGGGACGCCTTCGATCCGCGCGCCAAACGAAAGGGCCACCCCCGGACCGACGACGGCACATGGTTGAAGCCGCCCCGATCGAAGTATTGATCAGGAATGGAGTCGTGCGTTCGCAACGGAGTCAGCCGCGCGGCAAACTGGGGAATGCAGGCCAGGGTGAACTCCGCGGCATTCTGTTTCAGCTTCGGTTGCACTGGCAGCACGGTGCTGCAAAAGCCGCCCTTTTGTGAAAAAATTTGCGAACGCGAAGCCATCGCCGCAACTCGTCCTAATAGTCGTGAGCTACCCCTCCGCTCCCGGTCGCCGGTCAGAAATCGCGCGAAGAATTTGGGGACAATTGGGGACAAAAAGGGTGCGTTTAAGTGCATCTTTTTGCGTGATACGGCTTCCGCTCTCAAAAAATAAAACGCGCATAATCGCCTTTATTGACGGGCCTGTCATGCACGTTCACGCACCAAAACGAAACCGGGTCGCCTGGCTTCGAATCCCACTCCTTCCGCCGGTTTGAATCTTGCGAAATTTTCTTTCCACCGGAGCCATCCGTTTTACAGCTTGTAGGCGTGCCAAGCCCGCCACTAGCTTTGCTCATGCGACGACAGGATTGGAGCTGGCTGGTTTTGGTTTTGTTTTTCTGTTCCGGCGCGACGGCGCTGGTGTACGAGGTCGTGTGGTCGAAATTTCTCTCGCAAATTTTTGGCAGCACGATTTACGCGCAAACGGTCGTGCTCGCGGTATTCATGGGCGGATTGGCACTCGGCAATAAAATTTTTGGCCGCCGGGCGGATCGCTTGAGGCAGCCGGTGCGCGTTTATGGCTATCTTGAAATCGCCATCGGTCTCTACGCTTTTTTCTTCCCGTCGCTTGACCGGTGGGTGGACCGGATTTTCGTCGCTGTGGGAACAGGCATTGCGGAACACCCCGGGTTGCTTCTCGCGTGGAAAGGTTTTTTGAGCGCGGCGTTGTTGCTCGGCCCGACGATCTTGATGGGCGGCACTCTGCCGCTGCTCGCGGCGTGGTTGCAAAAATTTTCCTCGGATGCAGGCCGCCGTTCCGCATTATTTTACTCGGTGAACAGCCTCGGCGCGGTGGTGGGCGCGGGGCTGGCCGGCTTCTGGCTCGTGCAAAACCTTGGGCTGGTCTCATCGCTCCAGATGACGGCGATGGTGAATGTCATCATCGGCGCAACGGCGGGATGGTTGAGCCGCAGCCGGTTGATTGGAATCGCAAGGCTGGCTGAACCGGTGGTGACGACCGCGGACGGCGTTGTTTCGTCGCGGACGTGGCGTTGGGCCTGCGCCGTCGTCGCCATGACGGGCGCAGGCTCAATGGGACTGGAAGTGCTGGCGTCCCGCTCGCTGGCGATGATTTTCGGTTCGTCGCTGCAATCATTCGCCGTCGTGCTCATGGCCTTCATCCTGGGCCTTGGTCTGGGCAGCGCGTGGATTGCGTCGTCACACCGCCGGGAATTTCCCGATGCAAAAATGGTTGCCCTGCTGCTGTGCGCGGCGGCGGGATGGATCACGCTGCTTGTTTTTAACATCGAACGGTGGGTGGATTTTTATCGCATCGCACAAACCGGCATCGGTCGCACGCGTGTGGGCTATGTCTATCACGAGTTGCTGACCACGGGCATTTCGCTGGTGATTCTCGGCCTGCCCGCCGCGTGCATCGGCGCGGTGCTGCCCTTGATGATCCGCGCTGAATCGGCAGGAACGGTCACGCTCGGCGACAAGGTCGGCTCGCTGCTCACCTGGAACACGCTGGGCGCGGTGGCGGGCACGCTGGCCGCGGGTTTCGTGTTGATGCCCTTGGCTGGTTTGCGCAATGCCTTCAGCGTACTGGCGCTGGTGTTGGCCTTGGTGACCTGGGTCGTCACCTGGCGTTCCGGCTGGCGCACGGGAAATTTTTTGGCCGTGTCTGCCGCCGTGTTTGCCGGATGTCTGTTTGTCTTTGGCGGGGAAGGTTGGCGATGCGTGATCAGCTCCGGCGTATTCCGGGGACGGGAAAAGGAATTTGACCCGACGGCGATGTTGATCCGGAAACAACACACCCGGATTCTTTTCTACGAAGATTCAGCGGACGCCACCGTGTCGGTGGAACAGGGTGATTCCTATCCCGGTGTCCCGTCTGCAGCCGACCGCTGCCTGCGGGTGAACGGCAAGACTGACGCGACGGCCCATTCGGATTTGAGCACGCAACTGCTCCTCGCGCATCTGCCCATGCTGGCCAAACCCGGTTCGAAGGACGTTTTCGTCTTTGGACTTGGCTCGGGGATTTCCGCCGGGGCATTGTTGTCGTATCCCGTCGAAAAAGTTGTCATCGCGGAAAATTGCGAACCCGTCGTCCGTGCCTCGCAGTTTTTCACAAACTGGAACCGCTCGGTGCTGAACGACCCCCGCACGCGTCTCTGGCACGAGGACGCGCGCACCGTGCTTAAATTGAATCCACAGCTTTACGATGTGATTGTGGCCGAGCCGTCGAACCCGTGGACGGTTGGCATTGGCAGTGTGTTCAGCCGCGAATTTTTTCAACTCGCCGCCAGCCGCCTGAAACCGGGGGGCATCATGGCGCAATGGTTTCACGTTTACGAAATGCACGACGGCATCGTGGAACTCGTTCTGCGCACCTTCAACTCTGTTTTCCCGCGGGTTGAAATCTGGGACTCCTGCAGCGGCGACATCATCCTGCTCGGCTCGTTGCAGTCCTGGCAAACCGGGCCCGACGTTTTCCGGCAAGGCTTCACCCTTCCCGGCGTGCGGTTGGATCTCGCGCAAATCGGCATCCGCTCGCCCGAAGCGTTGCTCGCCCGCCAGCTCGCCTCCCAACGCACCGCCTTCGCCATCACCGGCGGCGGCCCGATCCAAAGCGACCTTTTTCCCGTGCTCGAATACGCCGCGCCCCGCGCTTTATACCTGGGCGACAATTCCCGGATGCTGGAAAAATTTGACGAACGCACGCGCCAGCAATTGCTCGCCCCCGCCGACAAACTGGCAATTCTCCAATCGCTCCCGCCGGAACAAGTCCAATCCATCTTCTCGGAATTCACCACCATCAACTCCGAACTGTTCGTTTCCGTGCGCGGTCTGGCGTCGGCGGCAACCCTGCCTTGCGTGTTCAACCCAAATTCACCGCGGACAACCATCCCCGCCCCGCCCGCCGACAACCCGACGAATGCCGCCATTCTGACCCGTGCCGCTGCCTTGATCGGCGGCACAATCCAACAACGGCGCGAGGGCATCGCGCTGATCGAATCAGCCGTGGAAGCACAGTCATCGTCCACAAACCGGTCGGTTGCAGAATGGGTGGCGCTGGCCGCAACCGCCGGACTCAGCCTTGGCGATTTGGAACCGGCCGGACGGCTGGCGGTGCTGGCCCTGAAACGAGACCCAACCGAGGCCCAGGCTGCGTACGTGGCGCGCATCGTCGAACGGGAGCACCAGTCGCGCCAGGCTGCTGACAGCCATTCGGCGCGTTGAGCGCGAACGAGCTGACTGCCGGACAAACCCCTTGAATCAACAACCGCCGTTTCAACTCCCGGTGGAGGTTCGACAAAACCGCCTCGTGTGATAAAATCTCACTGCGAGAGAAAAATGGAGACACGCCAGACAATTCCATCCGCCACTCTGGAAATTTCCGCCGAAATGAAACTTTCCATCGGCGGCATGAGTTGCAACAACTGCGCGCGGCATGTCACCGAGGCGATTCAAAGTGTGTCCGGCGTGCGCAGCGCAACGGTGATTTTGGATGCCGGACGCGCATCGGTACGCTGGAATTCCGGCGCAGAGCAAAACGTTTCCGCGGTCATCGGGGCCGTTCAGAAAGCCGGTTACACGGCGAAGGAAATCCAGGCCGACGCTTCCGCTGGCTGCGAAACCAGACCTGCAAGCTGGCAAATCAATCTCTGGCTCGGCGTTACCGTTACCACCGCATTGATGGCTGGCGAATGGGGTTTCGGCCTCGGCAGGGAGCCGTGGTTTCAATGGTTTTCCTTTGCGCTGGGCGGCGCGGTCCAAATTTTCGCCGGGGGAAAATTTTACCGCGGCGCGTGGAACCAGCTTAAAATCGGCGGCTCGAACATGGACACGCTCGTCGCGCTCGGCTCGACGACCGCGTTCGGCTACAGCGCATGGGCGTTGCTGGGTGGTGTGGGCGGCCATGTTTATTTCATGGAAGCCGCCGCCATCATCACGCTCATCAGCTTCGGCCACTGGCTGGAAGCCCGCGTGAGTGCGCGCGCGTCGGGCGCATTGGAAAAATTGCTGAATCTCGCGCCCCAAACCGCGCGGCGGATTGTTCAACCGCGTAGGAGCCGACGTGAGGAGGCTCCGACTTTAAAATCCGAAATTAATCAGAGCCTCCTCACGTCGGCTCCTACGGAAGAGAAGGAGGTTCCCGTTTCTGAACTGAAAATCGGCGATCTGGTCGCGCTGCGCCCCGGGGACCGCATGCCGGTGGACGGTGTGGTGACCGAAGGTGATTCCGCCGTGGACGAGGCGATGCTCACCGGCGAATCCACGCCCGTGGATAAATCCGTGCGCAGCGAACTTTACGCCGGCACGGTGAATTTGAACGGCCGGCTCGTCATGCGCGTGACGGCCACCGGCGAATCCACCGCGCTGGCGCACATCATCGCCGCCGTGCAACGCGCCCAAACCAGCCGCGCCGACATCCAACGCCTCGGCGACCGCATGAGCAGCGTCTTCGTGCCGGTCGTCGTTGCCATTGCCATCGCCGCCGCGTTGTGGTGGGGCTTCATGCCGGAATCGGCCAGACACGTTCACGATTTGCTCGCGCCATTTCTTTGGCCGGTGATGACTCCGGCCGGCACGGCCGCGGCGTTCATCATCGCGGCGGCGGTTTTAATTGTCGCGTGCCCGTGCGCGATGGGTTTGGCGACCCCGGCAGCCATCATGGCCGGCGCCAACGCTGCCGCGCGACGCGGCATCCTGATTCGCGACGGCATTGCACTCGAAAAGGCCGGGCAAGTCACCGCGGTGATTTTCGACAAAACCGGCACGCTGACGATTGGAAAACCGGAAGTGACGAAAATTTGGCAAAGTAGGAGCCGGCGTGAGGAGGCTCAAATTTCAAGCCATTCAACCGCAAAAGATACAGAGACTCCTCACGTCGTCTCCTACGGTGAAAGAACAATTGCCGCCGCGCTTGCCCGTCATTCCACTCATCCCATCAGTCAGGCGATTGTGAAATTGGAATCGGAGGGTGGAGCTCTGCGACGCCCTGATCTGACTGACTGGCGGGAAATTCGCGGCGCCGGCGTCGAAGCAAAGGCCCCATCCTCAACCCACAACTCTCAACTCTCAACCGTCCGACTGGGTTCGTTGCGCTGGCTCAAGGAGTCAGGTGTGGATTTGGTGTCCGGCGGCAAATTCATCGCGGAATGGTCAGGACAGGGCGCGACGATTGTCGGTTTGGCCGTTGATCAATCACTCGCCGGTTTATTTGCCATAAAAGACACCGTCAAACCGGGCGCGCGCGACGTGGTTGAAAAACTGCGCCGGCAGAATTTGAAAACGTTCTTGCTGACGGGTGACAACGCGCTGACGGCAGCCAGCATCGCGCGGGAAGCCGGCATCGAAAGTAAAAATGTGTTTGCCGAGGTGCGGCCGGAGCAAAAGGCGGACTTCGTGAAAAAACTTCAGGCGCAAGGCGAGCGCGTGGCGTTCGTCGGCGACGGCATCAATGATGCGCCGGCGCTGGAGCAGGCCGACCTTGGCATTGCCGTCAGCCGCGCCAGCGACCTGGCGCGCGAGGCGGCGGACATCATTTTGTTGAAATCGGAGATTGGGGCCGTGCCGGAGGCACTCAGCCTGGCACGGGCGACGTTACGGACGATCAAACAAAACCTGTTCTGGGCGTTTTTTTACAACGCGCTCGGGGTGCCGCTGGCTGCGCTGGGATTTATCAGCCCGATTTTGTGCGCGGCGGCAATGGGCGTGTCGGACTTGATTGTGATTGGCAATGCCCTGCGGTTGTTGCGCTGGCGTTAAGCGCAGCGGCGCGGTCAATGAATGGGAAGAAGCGCCTGTTCTCCGTTGATTTCCAGCACCACCCAGTCCTCGCCCAGATCTTTGAAACGCACCGGGATTGGGCCGTCGGGCGTTTGCATCAAGGCCGTTTCGCCAAGGAAAACAGTATAGATCTTCGCTCCGGATTGAATTGTCACCGCCGATTTGGCGGCGTTTCTGGTGACGCCCTTTATGGCAAAATATTTGACCATTGCTTCAACCGGTTTTGCCGGACTCCGTGATGCTGAATTGGTGGGCGTGCTTTGCGCTGGTTGATTGGTTTTGGGGGCGGCCTTTTCCGCCGGCTTTACCGGGTTGGCCGGCGCGCTGGGAGCAGGCGGGTTTGCCTTTGGGGCGGGCAGGTTTGTTTTGATGGCAGTTTGATGTTCTTTTTTTATTTCCTGCTGCTGCGTGACGATTCCAAACTCATCGGGATTTCTGACCGACGACCGCAAATCGCCCATCAGCGATTCCAAAATGAAGAGGTTCACGCCGAACAAAAGCGCGTAGGAAATTGCGACGGTGAAAAGGACGTCAATATAAGGCGCATGGGTGACTTTTTTAACGCACAGCAACAGCACGGTAACCACGATCGGAGTGGAAATGTAAGAGGCAAAGTAAATTCCGATGAAACGGCCAAGGGTCAGTTGCAGGATCTGGTCCAAGCCGGTCGCGAGCGCTGCCGATCCCAGCAACCACAGGAAATTGTATTCGAATTTTTGGTCGAGTTTTTGAATCTTGATCATGCCCCAAAGCAGTCCGAGAAGGATCGCCGTTTGAAGGGCGAACTCGACGAGCAGATGCAGAAGGATGCCAGACATTGCGTTATTCTCCGTCGGGGCCGTCCCAAATGACAATGTTTTTCTTGTCGCAATCTGATTTTTGCGTTGCCCTGATCTGCGTGAAATCCGAGGGCGAAGTCGTGGCGAATATTTTGGCGGCAATCAAAGAGCGGCGGGCGCAGCAACGTGCTTCCGGCATCTTGCCGGAAGATCTGACTCCTTTGAGTGGGTTCGCTCTGCCAGCGAGATGCCGGCAGCACGTTTATTCCCCGCCGTTGCCGGATTCAGCTTTGCGTTCCCAGCGGCGGGGTGAGCGTTCGGGCAGACTCGTGTCCACCCTGGCGTAGTAAGTTTCCTCGCCGAACCGCGCGTCGGCTTCCTGCTGCAATTTCTGCGACGGCGTGACGCTGAATCGTTCGTTCGTGTCCATGAAGATGACCTCGCCGCCCGGACGCATGAAACAGAGCAGCAACGGACATTTGCCGGGATGCGCCGCCACCAGTTCGCGCACGGATTCCAGTTGTTCCGGTTTCAGGTGCGCGGTATGCAGCCGCAGATGAACCTGTCGTGTGAACCGCCGGGGCGCGTCCTCCAGCGGCATGATTTCCTGCGGAAAAATCTTCGGGCGATCATCGCCGGTGTTCACTTCACCGATGACGAGGATGGCTTTGTTGGGCGTGAGCAATTCGCGATATTTGTCGTAGTTCTCGTTCAGGCAAAGAATCTGCACCGAGCCTTCGAGGTCTTCGAGCGTGACCATCGAGTAAGACTTGCCGCTCTTCTTCGACACGCCGTTTTGCACCGCGGCGATCAATCCGCCGATGCGCGTCAGGCTGCGATTCGGCAGCTCCGCGAGCTTCGCCGTGTTCGTCAGCGCGTATTTCTCCAGAATCGGAGCGAAGGGCGTCAGCGGATGGCCGGTGACGTAAAATCCAAGCAACTCTTTTTCGTGCGCGAGCAGTTCGTGCTGCGGCCATTCGGGCAGGTTGCTGATGGATTCCGGCATCGGCGGCGCTTTTTCCTCCAGCGCGCCGAAGAGCGAACTTTGTCCGCGCTGGCGATCGGCGGCGATGCTTGCGGCGCGGCCCAAAGTGCGTTCGATTTGGGCGCAAAGCGTGGCGCGCGTCTGCCCAAAACCGTCGCAAGCGCCGGATTTGATGAGCGCTTCAAGAATTTTGCGGTTCACCGTGCGTCCGTCCACGCGCTCGCACAGATCCGAAAGCGAAGTGAATTTTCCGCGTTCGTTTCGCGCCTTGAGAATGGTTTCCACCGCGACTTCGCCCACGCCCTTGATGGCCGCGAGACCGAAGCGGATGCCTCCCAACGTGCCGCCGGCATCTTGCCGGCGGGACTGACTTTCTTTGCGGTCGTTGTTTTGGAATGCTATTTGAACTGCCGGCGGGATGCCGGCAGCACGTTGACCCGCCGGCGCGAAATGAACCTGGCTTTCATTCACGTCCGGCTGCAAAACCTCGATGCCAAACTCTCTCGCTTCGTTGATGTACTGGCTCAACTTGGCGGTGTCCGCCATGTCGTTCGTCATCATCGCGCAGAAAAATTCGACCGGATAATTGGCCTTCAGGTACGCGGTTTGATACGCGACAATGGCGTAGGCGGCGGCGTGCGATTTGTTGAAACCGTAGCCGGCGAACTTTTCGAGCAAATCGAAGATGTCGTTCGCCTTTTTTTCGGGGATCTGATTTTTCTCCTTGCAGCCTTTGACGAAAATGGCGCGTTGCTTGGCCATTTCCTCCCGCTTCTTCTTGCCCATGGCGCGCCGGAGCAAATCCGCGCCGCCAAGCGTATAACCGGCCAGCACCTGCGCGGCCTGCATCACCTGTTCCTGGTAAATCAAAATCCCGTAAGTCTCGCGCGCAATCGGTTCGAGCAAGGGATGCTCGTATTCGATCTTCATCTCGCCGTGGCGGCGTTTGATGAATTCAGGAATCAGCTCCATCGGGCCGGGGCGATAAAGCGCGACCAGCGCCGTGATGTGTTCGACGGAACTGATTTGAAATTTGCGGCACAAATCGCGCATCCCGCCGGATTCCAATTGGAATACGCCGAGCGTTTCCGCGCGATTGAGCAGGTCGTAGGTTTTTTGGTCATCGAGCGGCAGGTTGTCGATTGGCACTTCGATGCCGTGCGTGCGCCCGACCATTTCGCACGAGTTGCGGATGACCGTGAGCGTCTTCAGACCGAGAAAATCCATCTTCAGCAGGCCGAGGTCACCAACGGGATTCATCGCGTATTGCGTGACGAGCGTGCCGCTTTCGTCCTGCTTGAGCGGCAGCAAATTCACGAGCGGCTGGTCGCCGATGACGACGCCGGCGGCGTGGACGGAGGCGTTGCGCGTGATGTCTTCAAGGATGAGCGCGGTGTCAATCAACTCGCGCGTGACCTCCTCGGCTTCGTAAGCCTCCTTGAATTCCGGCGATTGCTTGAGCGCCTTCGTCAGATCCATTTTCAAATCGACCGGAATCATCTTCGCCAGCCGGTCGCACTCGCCGTAACTCAGACCCATCACGCGCCCCACGTCGCGCACGACGGACTTCGCACCCATCGTGCCGAACGTGATGATTTGCGCGACGGATTCGCGCCCGTATTTTTCACGGACATACTCAATGACATCGGCGCGCCGGTCGTCGGCAAAATCAATATCAATGTCCGGCGGGTTGACACGCTCGGGGTTGAGGAACCGCTCGAACAGCAGGCCGTAACGGATCGGGTCCACGTTGGAAATCTCCAGCAGGTAGGTGACGATGGAACCAGCGGCGGAACCGCGCGCCACACAGGCAATGCCGTGTTCGTGTCCGTAACGGATGAAATCGCCGACGATGAGAAAGTAACTGATGAAACCGGTTTTCTCGATGACCGTGAGCTCCAGTTTCAACCGGTCCATCACGGCCTTGATGGCGGCAGCGACGGCGGGATTATCCAGCGTGCTTCCGGCATCCTGCCGGAAGTTCTGATCTTTTTGAGATTGATCTGCCGGCAAGATGCCGGCAGCACGTTCATACGTCGGCAACCGTTTTGGATCGTCAATGCCCTCAACGACAAATTCCTTCCCCTCGGTGCGGGCGTGAATCGTGTAGCGCCGGAGCAAGCCTTCCGCGATCAGTTTGCGCAGATAACCTTCGCGCGTGAAATGTTCCGGCGGCGCAAAAACCGGGAAATGCAATTTGCCAAACTCGATCTCCAGGTTGCACTTCCCGGCGACTTCGAGCGTGTTCCTGATCGCCTCGGGCGTGTCGGCGAAGCGCGCCTTCATTTCCTCCGCCGTGCGCAGGTAAAACTGCTCCGGCTGGTAGCGCATCCGTTTCGCGTCGGCCAGCTGCGTCTGCGTGCCGATGCAAATCAGGCAATCGTGCGCGTGCGAATGGCTTTTCTCGATGTAATGAACGTCATTCGTCGCGACGAGTTTGAGTCCAAATTCCTTCGCCCACTGGACCAAATGCTGGTTGACCTTCGCCTGTTCCGCGATGCCGTGGTTTTGCAGTTCGAGGTAAAAATTCTCCGGGCCGAGCGTCTGCTTGAACCAATCCACCGCGTCGCGCGCCTTGTCCAACCGGTCTTTGAGGATCCAATCCGGGATTTCGCTCGCGAGACAGCCGGACATTGCAATCAAGCCTTCCTTGTGCGCGGCCAGGATTTCCTTGTCAATGCGCGGCTTGTAATAATAGCCCTCCAGATGCGCGGCGGTGGTGAGCTTGACCAGGTTTTTGTAGCCGGTTTCGTCCTTCGCCAGCAGTCCTAGATGATGATAAATGTCGCGCCCGCCGCCGCTCGTTTTTTTCTCCAGCCGGCTGCCCGGTGCGACATAGACTTCGCAGCCGATGATGGGCTTGATGCCCTTTTCGCGCGCCGCCTTGTAAAAATCAATGACGCCATGCATCGCGCCGTGGTCGGTGATGGCGAGCGCGGGGAACTTCAGTTCATGCGCCTTGTCCACCAGCCGGTCCACCCGGCAGGCGCCATCGAGCAGCGAATACTCGGTGTGCAGATGCAAATGGACAAAATCGGCGTGTGGCATGGAGACAGTTTAACTTTTCACCACCAAGACACCAAGACACAAAGTTTTTGAAATTGGTTCCCCGGGCATCTGAACGAAAAGATGCAATGCGCGGTTGGCCGTTTATTTCTTGAAAAAATCCTTGATGACTGTGACGACACGCTGGATTTGCAGGTCGGTCAATTCAGGAAAAATCGGCAGGCTGAGACATTCGCGCGCGGCCTTTTCGGCCACGGGAAAATCACCGGGCTTGTGGCCGAGATTGGCATAGCACTTTTGCAAATGCAGCGGCAGCGGGTAATGCAAGGCGCAGCCGACGCCGTTGGCCTCGAGGTGCTTCTTCAAATCATCGCGTCGCGGATGGCGCACCACGTAAAGATGATACACGCTTTCGCCCCAGGCGGCTTCGCGCGGCAGTTGCAGCGGCGTGTCCGCCAGCAGTTCATGGTAGCGATGCGCCACGCGGCGGCGTTCCGCCGTCCATTTCGCCAGATGTTTCAGCTTCACGCCGAGCACCGCACCTTGAAAACCTTCCATCCGGTAATTGTATCCGACTTCATCGTGATAATAACGCACGGTGGAGCCGTGCTCGCGCAGGGCGCGGGCGCGCTTGTCAAAAGCAGCGTTGTTGGTCAATAACGCGCCGCCCTCGCCGCAGGCACCGAGGTTTTTGCCGGGATAAAAGCTGAAGCAGGAAATTTCACCGAAGGTGCCGACGGTTTTGCCCTTGTATTTCGCACCGTGCGCCTGCGCGGTATCCTCGACCAGCGGGAGTTTGTGTTTGCGGCAAATAACAAGGATTGGATCAAGGTCGAACGGATGGCCGTAAAGATGCACGGGCATGACGGCTTTGGTGCGCGGCGTGATGGCGCGTTCGACCAGCTTTGGGTCGAGATTGAACGTGGCGTCGTCAACGTCCACAAAAACCGGTTTCGCGCCGACATAGGAAATCGCCCAGCTCGTGGCCACAAACGTGAATGGTGTGGTGACGACCTCGTCGCCGGAGCCGACGCCGAGCAGCAGCATCGCCACATGCAGCGCCGAGGTGCCGCTGTTGAACCCGGTGCAGTGTTCCGCGCCGATGAATTTGGCGAAGTCCTTTTCAAACTGCGCCACGTCGGGGCCGAGACAAAAGGAGCAATGGTCAATCGTGCGCGCGATGGCGGCGTCCAGTTCCTTGCGAAGCGGACGCAATTGCGCCGCGAGGTCGAGATAAGGAATTTTGTCGTCCATTTCGTGGTGAAAATAATCCGGTTGCGCGGCAATAAACAATTCAAATGTTCCGTGGTTTGTTGGAGCGGCGGTCTGCGACCGTCGCAATATAATCAGCGGAGGTGGCGACGCTCATGGAACGCCGCTGCAATTGAGGGTTTTCACCCCGGCGTTAAAATACTTTGCAGGCCGGCCAAAACCTGTTCGGGTGAAATTGCCGCCAGGCAGTGATTCGCGCTCTGGCAAACGCCCACCTTGCCGCTGCAGGAACAGGGGCTGCCGGTGAGCAAACGATGGTGCCCGCCAATCGGCGCCCAAAGCACCGGTGAAGTGGCTCCGAACAGGGCCAGGGTCGGCACACCCACGCCGGCGGCAAAATGCAACGGTCCGGTGTCGCCGGAAACGAACATTTCGGCGCGCTTGAGCACCGCGAGGTACAACGCCAGGTCGGGAATCGGCTGCAACACGGGCGCATCCGGGGCCAGCCGTTTGAAATCGTTCAGCAATGATTCCTCCCGCGCGCCGGTGCCGGTGGCGAAAATCAATTTGAGTCCGGCGGCAGCGGCCAATTGATAAAGCGCCACCCAGTGCGTCAACGGCCACTCCTTTTTCGGCTGGCTGGATGCCAGGTGGCAGATGATTTTCCGCTCCGGCAGGATTTCCCGGGCAGCGGCGTCCAGGGCCGGGTCGGTGTGAATTTCCGTTTCGAGCGAGCGGGTTGAATTGATTCCCCACTGCGACAGGAGGTGTAATGAGCGCGCGGTTTCATGCCGATCCAGCGGCGCGGGCGTCACCCGCTGCGTATAACAGAAGCGGCGACCGAGAAACCCGCCCGGATAAAACGGTCCGAGTCTTTCACGCGCGCCACACAGCCAGCTCAGAATCGCACCGCGATCCCCGCCGCTGAATTCCACCGAGCGATCAAACCGTTCCGCCCGCAAAGCACGAATGACCGGCCAGGATTGGCTGATGCGGGCGTGACCGCGTTTGCGCGGCATCAGCCACAAGCGTGTCAGCCACGGCAGATGGCGCAGCAGCGGCGCAACCTCCTCCGGCACCAGCAGGTGCAGGGCGCAGTCGGGATAGCGCTCACGAATCGCGCGAAGTGCGGGAACCACCAGCACGGTGTCGCCGAAATACCGGAACTGAATGGCCAGAATTTTCAGCGGCGGCGCCATATTTTTGAGAAGTGAATTATGGCTGTGCCTTGCGCCGGGCGCGAGAATTTTCGGGGCCAGCCCGGATAAATTCGCCTTTACGAGCTTCGCCAGGTTGTTTATTGCTCCGCCCTGTGTCCAAGAGGCCCGACAGTCCACCACAAGACCCGTCTCCACCAAACCGTAATGGCGATGGCAATGGAACCAGTTGATCAGGATAACACGCGACCGGCGGATGACGGCCGGAGACCGGGACGGCCTTTTCGGAAGGAGGGGAAATTAATTGTCATCAGCCTCCGGTCCGGCCGTCTCGCCAACCGTCTCACGCTGTTCGCACAGTTCATCGCCCTGGCGGAGGAACAGGGGCATCGCATAATCAACTTCGCATTTCATTCCTACGCCCACCTTTTCGAGACAACGCGCCGGGACATCTATTGCCGGTATCCGGTTGCCGGACGGCGAAGCTGGCTGGACGTTGTTCCCGGTGTTGCCGCCGCACTCCGCAAAACACGGATTTGTTACCAGATTGTCTGCTACGCCAGCATCTGGAATGAGAGCTTCCCGGTTTTCGGCAAGAAGGTGGTTACGCTGCGCGAAAAGCCGCGGTCAAACGTCATCCCGCTGGATGGGCCGGAAGTCCAAGCCCAAATCCGTGACGCCCGGATTGTCTTCGCGCATGGCTGGCCCTTTCGTGTGCCGACCAGCTGGCTGCAACGGCACGCGGGAAAAATCAGGGACTATTTCCGGCCCGTCGAAGAGTATGACCGCGCCAGTCGCGAAGCCGTGGATCGCTTGCGGCGTAACGCGGACATCGTTGTCGGCGTTCACATTCGCCAGGGAGATTATCGCGCTTGGCGGTGGGGCCGGTATTTTTTCCCCGCTTCGCGGTATGCCGGCTGGATGCAGGAATTGGCCGCGCAATTTCCGGATCGCAAAGTCGCCTTTTTCGTTTGCAGCGACGAACCGCGAACCGCGGACGAATTTCCCGGATTGTCGGTTGGACTGGGCGCCGGGTCGGCGGTGGGAGATCTCCACACCCTGGCCCGATGCGATTATATTTTCGGACCCCTCAGCACTTTTTCGCAATGGGCTTCCTTTTACGGCAACAAGCCGCTGTTTCTCCTGAACGATGCCAACGCCCGGCTGGAACGCGCAAAGTTTCGCATCTCCTGCCTGGATGTATTATAAAGTCAGCCTTGGAACTGAAGTTCGTAAAGCTTTTGGTAAATGCCGCCGCGCTGGATCAACCCGGCATGCCTGCCGGTTTCAACAATACGGCCCTGGTCGAGCACGACAATCACATCGGCGTGGAGAATCGTCGAGAGCCGGTGCGCGATGCAAATCGTGGTGCGGCCCTTCATCAGTTCATCGAGCGCGGACTGCACGGCGCGTTCGGATTCGGTGTCGAGCGCGCTGGTGGCTTCATCCAAAACCAGAATCGGCGCGTTCTTCAAAACGGCGCGGGCGATGGCGAGGCGCTGGCGCTGGCCGCCGGAAAGCGAGACGCCTTTTTCGCCGATGATGGCGTCGAAGCCTTCGGGTTTTTGCGTGATGAAATCGTAGGCGTAGGCGTGTCTGGCGGCGGTTTCGATTTCGTCGTTCGTCGCGCCGGGGCGGCCGAGTTCGATGTTCCGCCGAATGGTGTCGTTGAACAAAATCGTTTCCTGGGTGACGACAGCGATTTGATTCCGCAAGTCGCGGGTGGAAACGTCGCGCAAATCCACGCCGCCGATTTTAATCACGCCGCGCACGGGGTCGTAAAATCGCAGCAGCAGGTTCGCGAGCGTGGTTTTGCCCGAACCACTCGCGCCGACAAGCGCAACGAGTTGTCCGGCTTTGACGGTGAGATTGATTCCGTGCAGCACTGGTTTTTCGCCATAGTTGAAATCAAGGTCTTCAAACATGATGTCAGCCTGGTCCGCATGAAGCATTTTGGGCGCGGCCGGTTCCGGCACGGAATTTTTCAGGGCGAGCAGCTGGAAGACGCGTTCGCTGGCGGCGCGGGCCTGGTGAAGCTGGTTGTGCAATCGGGTGAACGCCTTGATGGGCGGGTAAATCACCACGATGGCGAAGATAAACATGAAGAAATCCGACGCCTTGGGCCGCTGGTCGGCCGGCAGGTTCTGCACATAAAAGAAAACCAGCGCGATCCCCGTGGCCCCGAATAATTCCATGAGTTGGCTGGGAATTTCGTTGGCGCGGATGACGCGCATGAGCTGGCTGACGTATTTTTTGGTCGTGGCCTTGAATTGTTCGATGACGGTGGCTTCCAGGTTGTAGGCTTTGATGACACGGTTGCCGGTGAAGGATTCGTGCATGAGATTGGTCAGCTCGGCGTTGTATTCCTGAACGGCGCGGGCGGATTTGCGGACCTTGCGGCCGTAAATGATTATCGGCACGATGCACACGGGAAAAACCACGATGGACACCAGCGTCAACGCGGGCTGGAGGATCAGCAGGACGACGAGCGTGCAAAGGATGGTTACCGGGTCTTTGACGGCGGAGGCAAACGAACTGCCGACGATGCTGTAAAGCACCTGGGTGTCGTTGGTGATGCGCGCGATCAAATCGCCAGTGCTGGCGCGGTTGAAAAAGCCGAGCGAAAGATTTTGCAGGTGACTGAACAGTTTTGTGCGGATATCGGCGATGGCGTGCATGGCCGACCAGTTCGTCAGATAAACACTCAAGTAGGACAGTGTGTTGCGGAGCAGCACGATGGCGGGAATGGCGCCCGCCACCAGCACCCAGCCCAGTTGCGAGGTGGGGGCGGGCAATTCCGGCACCGCCGAGACCAGCCGGTCCGTGAAGGGATGAATCCAGTGCGGTGTCTTCGCCAGATGTTTGGCGAGCTGTTCGTGGAAATTAGTCGAGCCGGTGAAAATCAGGTCCATAACCACCTTGGCGGCACCCAGCAGCGCGCCATTGGTCAAGGCGTACAGAATGCCGCAGAGCAGGCCGAGAAAAAACCGCCCGCGATAAGGCCGGACAAAGCCCCAGAGTTGGCGCAGGAAATAAATCACTGTGTTTTAATTTATGCCCGCGATGCGACCGCGGGCGAGAATTTTCTTTCCGGCCGCGCCGCGCATTTTGGGGTTGCGGGCTTGACGCTCCGGTTGCCGTGCCCAAGACTGGCCGCATGAATTTGCGGCAATTCGTCAAATACTGGCTGTGGCGCGACACCACGCATCGCGGGGAATTCGCCGCGTTGCGCCGCCTGATGACACCGGATTTTCCGCGCATCGTCGTGGATGTCGGGGCCAACAACGGTTTCTACGGTTCCAATTCTTTTCCGTTCGTTGCGCGCGGCTGGCGGGCAATTCTCGTGGAGCCGCACCCGAAGGTTTTTGCCAAGCTGCAAAAACTTCACCACGCCAAACCCAACGTGACTTGCCTAAATCTCGCGTGTGCTGAAAAATCCGGGGTTTTTCCTTTGCATATTGGTGATGATGGTGAGGCCCCCAGCACTTCGACGTTGTCGGACGACCCGGAACTTTTGAAAACGCGCACCCAAGGCACGATTGTGGTGCGGGTTGAGCGTTTGACTGATGTTCTGGCCACGCAACAAATTCCACAAGATTTTGGCCTGCTAACCGTAGATGCAGAGGGCATGGACTTGGAAGTCCTGCAAGGGCTGGATTTTTCCCGCTGGCGTCCGCGCCTCATCATCACCGAGGATTACGAACCGAAAGAGGCGAAAAAATCCGAATGGCTCACGAGTCAAGGCTGCCGCCTGGTGATGCCCATCGCGGGAAATACCATCTGGCAATCCGTCCGCTAAAAATGGCTGCATCCAACGTGGAAAATTTTCTCCAGCGCACGCGCGCCGCGAAGAAAGTCATGGTTCTCGACCTCGGCTTTCTCGGTGACACGGTTCATCTGCTGCCCGCGCTCTGGATGGTGCGGCAGGCATATCCGCAGGCGGAATTGCACGTCACCGTCTCCACCCACATCACCTCGCTCATGGACTGCGTGCCGTGGGTCAATCGCGTCTGGGGCTACATGAGGTATCCGCGTCACGCCACGCTCAAGGAAAACTGGCAGATGGTTTCGCGCCTCCGCCGCGAAAAGTTCGACGTGGTCATCAATCTCAACGGCTCCGACCGGTCAAGCTGGCTGACATTTTTCAGCGGCGCGCGCGAACGGTTGGGCCGCGTGCCGGGCGACGGGGGGCCGCTGTTCTGGCGGCAGATGTTCACCGCGCACGTCGAATGTCCGCCAACGCCGGAGCCGGTCTATCTCCAAAAATGCCGCTGTCTGGCGAAAGCCGGCTTTCCTTCTGCGCCGCCGGAATTTCACGTTGAAATCGCGGCGGAAAATCTGCGCGCGGCGCAAATTACAGAATCCGACCAAGGAACATATTTTCACATCAGCCCGTTCACGACCGCCGATTACAAGGAACTGCCGACGGAGCAACTCGCGGAACTCATGGCCGCGCTCGGGGAAAATTTCCCCGGAAAAAAAATGGCGTTGTCCTGCGCGCCGACGGAGCGCGAGCAAAAAAAAATGGCGGCGCTGCTCGCGTTGCTGCCGCAAAAACCGTGGCGTGTTTTCGCCGGCAATCTGAACCTGACGCAAATCGCCGCCGTCATCAAACACAGCGCGCTGCATTTTTGCGGCGACACCGGCCCAATGCACCTCGCCGCCATGACCAATACGCCGGCCGTCATGTGGTTCTGGCCGAACCCCGGCCTGCGCGGATGGGTGCCGACGGGTGAAAAATACCGCGTCATCGTCGGCGCCAATGAGCCGGGAGCGCAATATCTTGGTAAAATTGAAACGGACGATCTGATTGCCGCCGCGCAATCCGTTTTGAAATCCGCCGGGACTTGAAATAGAATCCGAAAATTTATGAGCACTCAGGCCAACCCGGAGGCCAAAGAGAAAGAGCTGGTCTGGAAATTTTTCCACCAGAAGGGCGGTGGCATTTTTGTGGAGGTCGGCGCAAACGATCCGGTGGCCGGTTCGCAAACGTGGCTGCTGGAACAAAACGGCTGGCACGGCGTCCTGGTGGAACCGCAGTCAGCGCATTGTGATAAACTGCGGCAACAGCGCAAAAACTCACAAGTGTTTCAGGTCGCGTGCAGTGCCCCGGAAACGGAAGGTGAAATGGATTTACTCCTGGCCGAGCATGATGGTTGCTCCACGTTGCAGAAACAACCGGACACGCACGGCCCTCATTTCGTCGGCACGGAGCGCGTCAAAGTCACCACGCTCGACAAGGTTTTGCGGCTGGCTGGCGTTGCCAAGATTGACTTTCTCTCGCTTGATGTCGAGGGTCACGAAATCGAAGTGATGCGCGGGCTGGACTTTGAAAAATTCAAGCCAGCACTTATCCTCATCGAGGACGGGGTGCGTAATTTGTCCAAGCATATGTTTTTGAAATCGCGGGGCTACAAACTCGTCAAACGCACGAGCATCAACAACTGGTATGTCCCACGAGGAACTGATTTTCAGATGAGTTCGCTATCAGAAAAAATTGAGTTGCTGCGGAAGATGTATCTGGCACTGCCGTTCCGAAAAATCAGGTTGTTCATCCGCCGCCACACCAAACGCAATCTTGCCGGTTGATGAATTCTCTGCCCGTCTCCATCTGCATGATTGCCGCCAACAAGGCCCATCGCATCCGCCGATCGCTCGACATCGTCGCCATCAATGATGACGTGGCCGACGGCACGAATCAAATTGCTGCGGCGTGTGGCGCGAAATTATTTCGTGAATTGTGGAAAGGCCAAATTGCGCAAAAAAATTCCGCCGCGATGCAGCGGCTCGCCCAAACCAGGCATATAAATGAGACTTTGACTTGCCTCAGGACTCCATGTAAAGCTGGCCGCCATTAGTATGCTGATACCGCAATCAGCCACCACTTGCACTTTCAGTGAAACCCGGCAGAGTCGCGCTGTGTTTGAAAGTGTGACCAAGATCTTCCTTAAACATGGCCTGGTTAATGCGCAAAGTATGAGGGAATACAAATTGGAACTGCGCGAAGAGTATCTGTCGCCCCATTAATCCACCACCCTTTCTATGCCGCAGTCATTTGTCGTTGATGCCGTTGTGGCAGCAGTCAAAGAGCTGCCGAACTTTCCCCATTTGCGGGTATTGGATCTGAGTTGTGGCGAGGCGGAGATACTCAACCATCTCAAATCACTGGAATGCGAAGTTCAAGGCACACATTACCGGACTGACGATTACATTGTGAAAAATCGGCAGGGGCTTTCAAATTTGACGATTGTCCCGGAGGTTGATCTCCACAAGCCGCTTCCTTTTAAAGATGCAAGTTTCCAGGTGATCGTTCTCTCGGAAGTTTTGGAACACTTGGAATGGCATGGAACAGTGATTCGTGAGGCAGGACGAATTCTGGAGAAGGGAGGATATCTGCTTTTCACCACACCGAACATTTTCCGGCTTCATTCCCGATTTCAGTTTTTTCTCACCGGCAAGCACAAGCTGATCCAGCGAAGACTGGGATGGGATCTGGGCTGCGACGAACGATACGCATATCACATTACCCCGGTTGATTTCCCGCTCGTTCACACGCTGTTGTATCAAGCGGGACTTCGCGTTCGGGAACTGCGTTTTACGCGGGTCAAGCCCTTCAAAACCGCCTTTCTGGGAATATTATATCCCTTGATTTGGTTGAGCTGCCGGTTGACTTTGGACCGAAACCTGAACGGACCGGGGACATTTCTGGACGGAGAGAAGGAATTGAACCATTGGTTGTCGCACCCCGCGCTCCTTTTCAGCGAACAACTGTTTGTCGTGGCCCAAAAACCAAACCCTTAAATGATCCGACCCGTTTCCCTCTACATTATTGGCTATAACGAGGAAGACAACTTGCGCGAGTTGTTGCCCACGGTCACATGGGCGGACGAGATCCTTTACGTGGATTCTTTTAGCACCGACGGAACGGCTGCGTTTTGCGCGGAACACGGTCTGCGCCACGTCGATGTGCCGTTCACCAGATTTGGCCGGATTCGCAACCAGGCTCTTGAATTCGCTTCCCACGATTGGATCGTGAGCATAGACACAGACGAGCGCGCTACCCCCGAATTTGCCGCCGAAGTGCGTGAAACCCTCGTCCAGCCCAAACACGATGCCTACTTTGTTCCGCGCCGGAATACGTTTCTAGGCAAACCGGTTCGTTTCGGCGGGATGTATCCCGACTACCGGCAACCACAGGTTTTTGACCGGCGCAAATTTCGCTACCGGGACGATTTGGTACACGAAGGGTTTGAATGTTCCGGCAGCATCGGTTACTTCAAAAACGCCATTTGGCAACACCCTTGGCCCACGCTGGCGGTGGCCGCCAAAAAAACCGATCGCTACACTGCCCTGATGGCCAGGAGAAAATTTGAAGCCGGCCAGCGAGCTTCATTGCTGAAGCTGGTGGGCGCTCCCGCGGTGGGCCTGTTCAGAAAATACATTGCTCAACAGGGATTTCGTGACGGAATGCCCGGTCTCATTCTCGCCGGGCTTCACGCCTACTACACGTTTCTTAAATATGCCAATCTTTGGGAATTGCAGAACCAGCCGCCATCAGAACGACCGGATCGCAAGCAACAGCCTTGACGTATGGGTGGGACTTTCACACTTGCGCTCATCATCAATACATTCAACCAGCCGGATTATCTCGACCGGGTTCTCCGCGCGGTGTCGTGGCAAAGCCTGTTGCCGGATGAAGCGCTGCTTGCCGACGACGGCTCGGAAGCGCCGACGCGAGAACTTTTTTTACGCTGGTCGGTGGGGCAAAAATTCCGCACCGAACATCTCTGGCAGCCGCACGAAGGTTTCCGCCGCGCGCAAATCCTGAACCGGTCCATCGCTGCCGCGCGCAGCGACTATCTGGTTTTTCTCGACGGCGACACCGTGCCGCATCCGGATTTTGTCGCCGACCACCGCGCCGCCGCCCGGCAGAGATTTTTTGTGCAAGGCCACCGCGCGCTGGTCGGGCAAAAAGCCGCCGCGTGGTTCGGCAAAAATAATTTTTCCGCCGACCGCCGCCGGGCCGTGTTGCAAAACCAGGTTTCCGGCCTGAAAAATTCCTTCCGCTGGCCGTTCGCCGTCCGCAAAACCAAAAATCATCTGCGCGGAATTCGCGGTTGCAATCTGGCCATCTGGCGCGCCGATCTGGCGCGCGTCAACGGTTACAACGAGGATTTCACCGGCTGGGGACGCGAGGATTCCGAGCTGGCCGTGCGCCTGATGAACGCCGGCATCCAGCGGCTGGGTTTGCGCGGCCGCGCCCTGTGTTTTCACCTCTGGCATCCGCCCGCCAGCCGGGCGAACCTCGTCACCAACGAGGGACTGTTGGAAAGAACCCTGCGCGAAAAAATTACGCGTTGCGAACACGGCCTCGACCGCCACCGCTGACCTGATGAAAAACATCCTGCTCATCCGGCTCAAGTCCATCGGCGACATCCTGTTCCTCCTGCCGGCCGTCCACTGGCTCCGGGAAAATTTCCCCGGCGCAAAAATTACATTCCTCACCTCCCGGGAAAACGCGCCGCTGCTGGAAGGTTTTCAGGAGGTGGACGAAGTCAACACGCTGGATCGCGTCCGCTTTCAGAGCGGAAATCCCGGAGCCATTTTGTCGGAGGCGTTTTCCCTGTTTCGCCGGTTGCGCCGAGGGAGGTTTTCGCTCGTGGTGGATTTCCAAGGTTACGGCGAAACGGCCTGGCTGTCTTGGTTAAGCGGCGCGCCGGAGCGCTGGGGCAACGTGTATGGCCCGGGACGGCGCTGGGCTTACACGCGCGGCGTGACGCGCAACGACCGCATTCATCACGTTGACTGGTATCTCTCGTTCCTACAGCAGTGCGGCCTGCGCCCGGGGAAAATTGTCAACGAATTTGTTCTGCCGGAGGAGGCGCTGGGCGAGGCGCAAAAAAAATTCGCTGCGCACAATTTGGACGCCGCCAAGCCCACGCTCTTCGTTCAGCCATTCACCAGTTCGCCGCAAAAAAACTGGCCGCTCGACCGGTACCTTGCGGTGGCGCGGCACGAGCGGGAACACGGATTGCAGATTTTGTTCGGCGGCGGTCCCGCGGAACGCGCAGCGCTGGAGCCGGCCCGTCAGTCGGGTTTTCCGGTTTCCGCCGGCGTGCCGATGCTCGTCACCGGGGGGCTGATGAAACTTTCCTCCCTTGTCCTCGGTGGGGACACCGGCGCATTGCATCTGGCGGTGGCGATGGGCAAACGGGTGGTGATGATCGGGGACTCCGTCGCCCCGTCCAAAACCCATCCTTTTCAACACGCGGATTGGACCATCACGCCGCCCACAGGTCAGATTCTTTCCAGCCTTGAGACGGGTCCGGTTATTCAGGCGTGTTCCCATGCTTTTAATGAATTGTCCCGGATCGGCACCGGTTGAAACTCGCGCCACGGCGATGGGGGCTTTGCCGTCAGGTGGAGGAGGCTTGCTGAACAGCTCGTAAACTCATAGATTTCATGCTCGTGAAGTCCAACAACAAGTGAATTCTCAAGGACCGGGCCGCAATGCTCTATTATTGCAAAACACCTAATGGGAATTTTGGCGATGATTTGAACCTCTGGCTCTGGCCCCGTCTTGCTCCGGAAGTCTGTGACGAACAGGACTCCACGTTATTTGTTGGCATCGGTACCATCTTCAACCATAAAATTCCTCGTAAACCTGCAAAGGTGGTGTTTGGTGCCGGTTGTTGGAAGACTGGTCCGTTGCCTAAAATTGATGACCGATGGAAGATCTACTGCGTCCGGGGTCCTTTAACCGCAGCCCGGCTCAACTTGGATCCTGGACTTGCCCTTGTAGATCCGGCCATTCTGGTCCGCCGTTTTTCAAATCGCCCCGTCGGATCAAAATATCCGGTTTCCTTCATGCCCCACCTGCAAAGTATGCCGCACGCGGATTGGGAGGCGTTGTGCGCACGAATTGGATTCCATTGCATTGATCCCCGAGCTGGTGTGGATCGGGTTTTGAGGGAGCTTCAGGAAACGGAATTATTGCTAGCTGAAGCGATGCATGGAGCAATTGTCGCCGACGCTTTGCGAGTGCCTTGGATTCCCGTGCGCCTGTATAGCCGGTTTGCCGAATTCAAATGGCAAGATTGGAGCCAATCCATCCGCGTGCCCTTGAAACTCACAGAGGTTCCCCCAATTTATGCCCAGCCGCCGAAGGGTTGGAAACGGTTGGACTATGTCGTCAAGAAAGGTCTGGCTCATGCAGGCGTGGGCAGGGAAAATTGGAAACGGCTGGGAATTCGGAGCAGCACCCAGGATGAGATTCATCAGTCATTGGAGGCGTTGAGAAGAGTCCCTGAAAAACAGCCTCCTTGCCTGAGCAACGATAAATTTCTTTCGCAACTCGAAGCGCGTCTGTTGGAAAAACTTTCCCGTCTTCGCGCAGCTTGGGTGAAGCGCCCGGTTGCATAGCCGGCTACGGCAGCAGCATACTGAATCCGCAAGTGGTGGCGGCTTGGGCTGTTCTCATCGCGATGCAAAGACATTCTTTTGCTCTCACCAATATACCTTTTGACACCCATCGCATTTGCCGGTTTATGAAACCAGCTTGTAGTGCTTCTTCTGATAACGCCACCCCAGCCAGCCCTCAAGGGCGAGGATGACGCGATGCCTTCGCTCCCGGGCTGTTAATCGGTGTCCGGGGCTGGCTTGAAAAACACCGGTCGCCGGCGGCAGCCAATCCTGAATCGTCTTGGGATGAGTGCCGGTAAACCGGCGCAACGTCTGTGGATCAATTTCGGAATAATCCACCACCGAGGCCGATTTGCCCCAATACTTCGAATTGTTATTTTTCTTTGCCTCCAATTGCGAGGCGGTTTTCAGCCAGCCATAATGATATATGGTGGCATCGGTATGCGCCGCGCGGGGGTGGCGCGATTTTTTGTGCCCGTCAACCACGTTGAAAAACAAAGCCTCGCTCGACCACGCGGGAATCGTGTTGCGGATGATCCTCACCTCGCTGCGATACCAGCCGGGCGACCACACGATGGTGTTGGCGTTGCCGTAAAAATGCAGGTAGTCAAACGCCAGCGCCTCCACGCGTTCGTCGTCCAAATATTTTTCCATCGCCGCGCGGATTTTCGTCAGGTCGTTCTCGTGCAGCACTTCGTCCGCTTCGAGGTAAAACGCCCAGTCGCCGGTGCAGTTGAACAGCGCAATGGATTTTTGCTGGCCGTAGACAAAGCCTTTCACCGAATAATCGCTGCGGATGCGCTCGTTCCACTGCGTCGGAATGATGCGGATTTTCGGGTCGCCGATGTCGCGCACCATTTTTTCCGTGTCGTCGTCGCACGGGCCGAGCGCCACGACGAATTCATCCACGATCGGCAAAATGGAGCGGATGGATGCGACGAATGGATAACCGAGTTTCTGTCCGTTGCGCAGAAAAGTGAATCCGCTGACTTTCATGCGCCGATGCTAACCTGCATTGCGCGTCAGTCGCCAAACAATTTTTTCAACTGCTCGCGGGCCGCGGTCTCGCGGGAATGGCCGGCTGCTTTCGGCGCCCAGGTGCGGTGGACAAACTCAAAATACTCACAGAAATTACCGGCGTGTTTTTCCAGCACCGGCTCGGCCCGGCGCTCGCGGCATTGCTGGGCCGCGCGCGGGTCGTGGTGCGCGCAATTCAGACAAACGCGCAGGTCGGCCCGGCATTTCATGCAGCTCTCGCCGCGTCCCGGTTGGCCGGTCAGCGTCCATTCCTCGCCGCAATTATGACAATGTCGGGTTGCAGCCATTTGTGATTTATGGTTCACAATTGTCCGGCCCAAATTTTAACCTCGTAAATCTTAAATCGTAAATCGTAAATTGAGTGCAAACCATCCGGCATGAAAAAGGTTTTGGCTTCACTTTTCTGGCTCCTGCTTGCCCTGGCCGGCGCGGTCGCGTATGCCACGCTGGCGTTTCGCCGGAGCGAGCCGGTCAACTCCGCCTATATTCTCATCGCAGCGGTTTGCACCTACGCCATCGGCTACCGGTTTTACTCCAGATGGATTGCCGCGCGCCTGCTCGCGCTCAACGACCGCCGCGCCACGCCGTGCGTCGTTCACGACGACGGTCGGGATTTCGTGAAGACGAACAAATGGATTGTTTTCGGCCATCACTTCGCGGCAATTGCCGGGCCGGGACCGCTGGTCGGGCCGGTGCTCGCCTCACAATTCGGTTATCTGCCGGGAACGCTGTGGATTCTCATCGGTGTCGTGCTCGGCGGCGCGGTGCAGGACTTCGTCATTTTGTTTTGCTCGATGCGGCGGGACGGCAAATCGCTCGGCCAGATGGTGAAGGAGGAATTGTGTGCTCCGGCGGGTTTCATCGCGGTGCTGGCGATCCTGGCCATTCTGGTGATTCTGCTTGCCGTGTTGGCGCTCGTGGTTGTCAAAGCGCTCGCCGAAAGTCCCTGGGGCATTTTCACCGTGGGCGCGACCATTCCCATCGCGCTGTTGATGGGCTGTTACATGCGCTTTGTGCGCGTCGGAAAGATTCTGGAAGCCTCAACCTTCGGCGTTACGCTGCTGCTGCTCGCGGTGTGGGGCGGCAAGCTGGTTTACCAGAGTCCGCACGGGGCGCAGTTCTTCGGCCTGCGCGACATTACCATCGCCTGGATCATCATTGGCTACGGCGTCATCTCCAGCAGTCTGCCGGTATGGTTGCTGCTCGCGCCGCGCGATTATTTGAGCACGTTCATGAAGCTCGGCACCATTTTCGCGCTCGCGTTCGGCATCCTGCTCGTATTGCCCAATCTACAGCTGCCCGCGCTCACGCGGTTTACCGACGGTTCCGGTCTCATCGTTGCCGGCAAGATTTTTCCGTTTTGCTTCATTACCATCGCGTGCGGGGCGATTTCCGGTTTTCACACCCTCATCGCCAGCGGCACAACGCCCAAGCTCATCACGCGCGAAAGCTATGCGCGGTCCATCGGTTACGGCGCGATGTGTTGTGAATCATTCGTGGCCATCATGGCGCTCATCGCCGCCTGCGCCTTGGAACCCGGCGTCTATTTCAGCATGAACGTCAAGGGCGATCCCGCCGCGACCGTGGCGAAAGTTTCCGCGCTCAATTTTCCCGTGACGGTGGAACAAATGAATTCGCTCGCGAAAGGACTGGGCGAGAAAACCCTGTTCGGCCGCACCGGCGGCGCGGCCACACTGGCGGTCGGCATGGCGCACATTTTCTCCAAGGCCGTCAATGGTCGCGGGCTCGACCTTTGGTATCACTTCGCCATCATGTTCGAGGCCCTGTTTATCCTGACCACGGTGGATGCCGGCACGCGCGTGGGACGTTACCTGCTGCAAAGCATCCTTGGCCGCGCCTGGAAACCGCTGGGCGATCCGAAAAATTTCCTCGCCACGCCGGTCGCCGCCGCGCTGATGGTCGGCGCGTGGGGATGCTTTTTGATTCAAGGCGTGCGCGACCCGCTGGGCGGCGTCAACTCGCTCTGGCCGCTGTTTGGCATCGCCAACCAGATGCTTGCTGCCATTGCGCTGTGCCTGGCCACGACGATTATTTTAAAAATGCAGTTGCAAAAAAGTAGCGCAGGCGTCTCGCCTGCCGCCCATGAAGCAAAGTGTGCTCCACTTGCAGCCGGGACGGCTGCGCTACGTTCGCCTTGGCTCGCGCTCATCACGCTGATTCCCCTCATCTGGCTGGTGGCGGTGACCTTTACTGCCGGCGTGGAAAAAATCTTCCATCCCGACGCACGCATCGGATTTCTGGCGCAGGCGCAAATGCTGGCCGAAAAAACACCCGCCCTGCAAAAGGCGCTCGACAACGCAAACGCTGCGGGCGATGTGGCCGCCATGGACGCCGCGCAAAAGGAGTTGCACGCGAACCGCACGCTCCGGTTCAACAACCTCCTCGACGCCACCGTCGCCGGAATTTTTCTGGCTCTCGTCATCGCGATTGTTTTGTTAAGCTTGCGCGAGTGGTTTTTGCTGCTGTCGCGGCGCAAACCGGCGGTGTTGCACGAGACGGAGCCGGTCTGGCTGCCGGATTACGCGGTGTTGGAAGGGGGGCGCAGGTTCAGTGGTGCGGCTGGCACAGCCGCCTTGGCGCTGGCGCTGGCGAAGGAATGGTCCGGCGAATCGCATCTGGAACGCGCGCAGCAGTGCGAATGCAGCCGCGTTTGTGAAAACGCGGATGTTTCGCGAACTCACGTTCGCGGCTACGACAAAGCCGCGCAGTTGATTTACGTTGAAGCCACCGAACAGCGGTTCAATGGCGTGCGGCGTTGTTGTTAAAAATTTGGAGGGCACTGCTTCGTCAGTGCCCCAACTAAAAATTATGCCGGGATTACAATCACACGGAGAAATCGGGCGCAAACATCCCGTTCACCAGCCGGTTTTTCAACGAGGCAATCAAGTTGTTATTGTCTTTGTCACGGTCAACGCCCACCAACGAAAACCCATCCTTGCCAAAACAGATGCAGCAAACGTTATTCTCTCCACCTGGAAACAGGCGGATACGTGGCGGGTTGGACGTTATGTCATCATGCCCGACCACATTCACTTTTTCTGCGCACCGCGTGATTTGTCGGTGAGCTTAAGGTGCTGGATGAAGTTTTGGAAGAGTCAGGTTTCTTTACGCTGGCCGCGACCCGACGAACAACCCGTCTGGCAGCTTGATTTTTGGGACACACAATTGCGGCGCGGCGAGAGTTATTCTGAGAAATGGGATTATGTTTGGCGGAACCCCGTGCGAAAAGGCCTTGCGACAAGGCCGGAAGATTGGCCTTATGCAGGTGAATCGAATGTCCTGGTTTGGCACGATAAATGAAATCAGGGCACTGACGAAGCAGACTTTGGAAGGCATCGCTTCGTCGATGCCTCGATATAATTGAATGGGGCACTGACAGTGCCCTCCAGAATAAATGAAAATCGGATTATTTGGCGGTTCGTTTGACCCGGTTCACCTGGGACATCTGCTCGTCGCGCAGGCGGCGGTGGAGGAACTGAACCTGGACCGGCTGTTTTTCATTCCGGCGGCGCAATCGCCGTTCAAGCCGGAAAGCCGGCCCGCGCCGGCATCCGCCCGCCGGCAATGGCTGCGGCTCGCGCTCGCGGGCAAAACGAATTGTGAAGTGGACGACCAGGAAATTCGCCGGGGCGGCGTTTCCTACACCATCGAAACCCTGCGCGACTTCGTGAAACGATTCCCGAAGGCGCAGTTGTTTTATCTCATCGGGGCCGACAACGCGGCGAAACTCAACGAATGGCGCGAAGCCGGCGAATTGGCGAGGCTCGCGGAATTTGTCGCGATTCCGCGACCGGGCGGCGCGGCGGCGAATTTTCCGCCACCGTTCCGCGGACGAATGCTCAGGGGTTTCCCGCTGGGCGTGTCATCGTCGGAAATCCGCGCCCGGGTGAAGGCGGGTTTGCCAGTTGACCATCTCGTGCCGCCGCCCGTGGCGGAAGCCATTCGCAACAGCCGGTTTTACATTTGATTTTTAACCACGGATGGACACCGAATTTGTGTTTCAAGTTTCAAGTTTTCAGTTTTCAGACAAGCTGGGAAGCTCCTTTGCTGAAAACTTGAAACTGAAAACTGACAACTTTTCTGTGTTTCATCCATGCTCAATCTGTGGCTAAATACCCCCGCAAAAATGGATTCCAGAAAACTTGCCCGGCTTTGCCGCGAATTCGCGGACAACAAAAAGGCGGAAAACGTTGTCATCCTCGACGTGCGTGATTTGTCGTCGGTGACGGATTATTTTGTGATTGCGTCCGGCACGAGCGAACCGCACTTGCGCGCGATTGTGGACGAAATCACCGACCAGTTGCGCGAGGAGCACGGCGTGCGGCCGCGCGCGGTGGACGGCACGGTGCATGGCGCATGGGTGGTGCTGGATTTTTTTGATGTGATTGTCCACATCATGCGGCAGGACGCGCGCGCGCATTACGATTTGGAAAGTCTTTGGGGCGACGCGGCGCGGGTGAAATTGAGGAAGAAAACCACCCGAAAAAATTTGTAAGCGCCGCCGGCAGGAGGCGCGTTCCGAAAAACCAGGGTCTCCTTACGTCATCTCCTGCGGGTTGCTCTTCGTTGGTATTTCGTTCGACGCTTTCACCATTTCCTCGAGGAGCTTCTTGAAATCCTCCAAACCGGTGGACGGGATGATGATGGTGTCGCGCCGCCCGCCGACGTCTTCGGTGATGCGCAGGAACCGGCCGCGCGGATTTTCCTTGAGCGTGAAAACGAAGGTTTTGCGCTCGATTTGAATCTTCTCGCTCTTCAGCGTGTCTTCGTTGACCGGCGGTTTGGGCTGCCCATAAGGAGCCCGTCCGTAAGGTGATGGTCGCTCGTTTGAGATCATAATTTCCCGCTGCAGACGCCCTTAGCGCCCAATCCAGCTTTGCTAGGAATTTCGACCGCAATGGCCGTTTGTCAACTGACAAAATTTACAAAATATTGGCGGCCAGTTCAGCAAGTTCAGAGCGTTCGCCTTTTTGGAGTTCGATGTGCGCGGCGATGGCTTCGGCGCGAAAACGGCTGACGATGTAATTAAACCCGTTCGAGGACGAGTCAACATACGGATTGTCGATTTGATACGGGTCGCCGGTGAAAACAATCTTCGTGCCGCTGCCGACGCGCGTGATGATGGTCTTGGCTTCGAGCGGCGTGAGGTTTTGCGCCTCGTCAATGATCATGAACTGGTTCGCAATGCTTCGTCCGCGAATGTAACTCAACGCCTCCACCACGATGCTGCCGGAGCGCATGAGGTCGCCGCTGCGGCGATGGTCGTGCCCCATGTTCAGATCGCTCAACATTTCGAGCGCGTCGTGAATCGGCTGCATCCACGGCGCGAGTTTTTCCTCGAGCGACCCGGGCAAAAAGCCCAGTTCCTTGCCCATCGAAATCGTCGGGCGCGCGACGACGAGCCGGCGGAATTCGCGGTCGTTGACGACCCGCTTGAGTCCGGCCGCCATGGCCAGCAACGTTTTTCCGGTGCCGGCCTTGCCCATGAGCGTGACGAGCTTGACGCGGTCGTCGAGCAGCGCGTCAAAGGCGAAGTGCTGTTCGCGGTTGCGCGGCTTGATGCCCCAGACGCCTTCGCGGCAGTCAATGATCGGGATCAGCTTCGTGCCGGTGGCGTTCACCTTGGTCAATGCGGTGCGTTTGGGATTCGTTTCGTCGGTGAGCGTGCAATATTCGTTCGGAGAATATTGTTTGCCGGAGTCCAGTTCCAATTCGCCCCTGGCGCGGAACACGGCCATTTTATTTGTGGTGACGGACATTTCCGCCATGCCGGTGTAAAGGTCGGTGATGAACACGCGGTCGGTTTCGTAATCCTCGGCCTGCAAACCCAGCGCGTCAGCCTTGATGCGGAGGTTGATGTCCTTGCTGACGAGGATCGTTGGATTTTTCGGCTGCGCTTTTTGAATGCTCGCGGCGAGCGAAAGAATCCGGTTGTCCACGCTGTTGCCATTGACGTGGGCATCGCCATTGACATGGCCGTTCTTTTGAAAGGTGATTTGTAATTTGCCGCCGTTGGGCAACTTCACGCCTTCGCTCAGGCTGCCCTCGCCGCGGAACCCGTCGAGCATCCGCGACACGCTGCGCGCGTTCTGGCCCAGTTCGCTGGACTCGCGCTTGAAGCGGTCAATTTCCTCGATGACTTCAATGGGAATGAGGACGTGGTTGTCCGCGAAGCTCAACAGGGAATTGGGGTCGTGAAGGAGGACGTTGGTGTCGATGATGTAATTTTTCACGCGCTGAAATCGGTGTGTTTGACCTTCTTCATCCGGCGGTGCCAGGCCTGGATTTGCTGGTGCCGCTCGGGCAGGCGGTAATGGCCGGAGTAGAGAAAGTTTTCGAGCATGCCGAACAAATCGAAGTCCACAAAACGCGGACGGTTTTCGAGGATGAACGGCAGGTGCGTCAGCATCATCTCGAACGGCAGCAGGCGTTCTTCGAGTTGCTGGAGCCAGAATTTCTGGTCCAAACGCCACTGGTCCAGGCAGCCGTGGCCAAACTTGCGCTCCTTGAACCGGAGAAAATCGAGTTGTTCCGGCACGGGCACATTTTCCTTCCAGTAAATGTCGTTGAGCCGGAACGTTGCGCCCTCGATTTCATTTTCGATGCAACGCCAGAGGATGGACTGGACGTCGCACCATTTGTTGGGGAACAGGCCGAGTTCGAGTTCCTCGTCCAGATATTTGGCCACGACCTGGGAATCGTCGCTGATTTCGAAAATAACGTTTTTGCCGTCCTTGATGATGGGCACGCCGTAATAACGCTGCTTGGTCAGTTTCCAAACGAGCGAGCGGTCCTGGTTGGGGATGTTGATGATTTTGAAGCGGACTCCGGCAAACTCCAGGATGCGCCGTTGAACGATGCAGAACGGACTCCACGGAAACTGAATCAACTCAATCATGTCAAAAGTTCAAATTGCGTCACTGACGGGCGCACTTTAGGCCCCGCTCTCCACGCTGACAAGCGCAAACACACTTTACACTTTCGCGCCGCGGGACTAAAGTCGCCCCATGGCTTCTGATTACGATGCAACGGAGTTTGTGGACACGGATTTTCAAGCGCAAAAATCGCCTTACGGCACGCCCGCACCCAACGACCCGCTCCGCGCGCCGACGCGCGACGAGGTGGATCGCAAGGTCGTCGAGGCGCAGCAAAAACTCGCCGAGTTGAAACGCGCGCAGGATGATTTGGAGCGCGAACGCGCCGCGCTCGAGGAATTGCGCCGCCGCCAGACGGAATTTCAAACCGGCCGCCAGGAAATGATTCACCATCTCACGCGCGGCCTCGGCCTGCTCGAAGAAGCCGAGTTCAATGCCCGCCGCGACGCCGAGCAAATGGTCAAGACCGTGGCCGATTTTCGCGACGCGCTCGATAAAATCCAGGCCATCCACGATGAAACGTGGACGAAGGACAATTTCAGCATCGAACTCACCCGCGGCCTTACCACCATCGAAAACGCGCGCATGGAATGGAACGCCGCCCGGCTCAAATTTTCCGTCCTGGACGGCGAAAAGGGTGGCGGCGACGACGCAGCGCCAGCGCCCGAACCCGAGCGGTTGCCGTTCGCCAATGCCAGTTTTGGCGAGCTGTGCAAATTTGGTCTGGCGATGACCTGGCCGCTGGTGCTGATTGCGCTGGGCGTGCTGGTTGCCATTTTGATGCGGCGCTGAAATTGTCGTATGGGGCCCGCGAAGAAAAAAAACGACCCGCTTTCCGACCGTTCGCGCGCGCTCAACGACCAGATTGCCGCCCTCGAAACCGAAATCAAGAAGCTCGATACGCAACTTCAGCGCGCGCCCACTCCGAAATTTCGTTCCACCGCCATTCCGCACGGTGCGACCATCGCCCGCGCGCACGAACCGGCCCCGCCGCTGCCGCCGCCGGTGCATGAGCCGGTTTTCGAAGAGGTAAAACCCTTGTCCGACACCGAGGAAACCGCCGCGCCCGACCAGTTCAACGATCTGGGTGTCCGCAAATACGATTTGCCCGCGCTGTTCAACCGCATCCGGAACCATTTCCGCCGGCCGACCACGAACAATCCGCGGCTCGTCGCCTATCTGGCCGCCGGTGGCGTGCACGGCCTGCGTCCGATGCGCTACGAGAAGCGCGTCGCGCGCAACCGCTTCATCTTTTTCACCGGCGTGCTGCTCTTCGCGCTGCTCTGCCTCATTTGGGTCATTATGCACATTCGTTGAATGAAAACTCTGCTTGTTGAACTATCAGTCTCCACGCGCAACGGTCAGTTTGTCGCCCGCTATTCGGAAAAAGGCCTGGCTGGACTGAATTTTCCGGTGGGGCAAATGCCCTCTTTTCATTGTAGGAGACGAGGTAACGAGTCTCAAATTTCTTCAGCTTTCGGCGCGTCAGTCAGAGACTCCTCACGTCGTCTCCTACAAACCAAAATTTCCCGGTGGAATCGCGTAACCGGTGCCGCGTTGAAAAATATTCTCACCGGACGTTCGCCCGGGAAATTTCCGCCGCTGGATTTGTCCGAAGGCACAACGTTTCAACGGAAGGTTTGGAACACCTTGCGAAAAATCGCCCGTGGCCAGACCAAAAGCTACGGCGAAATTGCCCGCGCCATTGGCAGCCCGAGGGCCGTTCGTGCCGTCGGCAGCGCGTGCGGGGCGAATCCAATTCCGGTTTTGATCCCGTGCCACCGCGTGCTGGCCGCGAATAAAAAACTGGGCGGGTTCTCCGGTGGATTGAACTGGAAGCGCGAACTCCTCGCGCGCGAAGGGGTGATGTTTCGGTAGGGCGGCGTTGCTGCGCCGCCGGATTTGATGGCTGCGCAGCAGCGCGGCCTTACCTTTGATTTTCGGCCGTCAGCCGGATGATTTCGCGCAGCGGCGTGCGCGGGCGGAACTTCACAAAGCGTTCGAGCTTTCTCACCAGCGGCTTGCGCCGACGCATATCATCAAACCCCGGCGTCCCGCCATGCGGGATCGCGCCGAAGCCCTTCGGCGAAGGCGGATAGGCTTTGGCATACGGCACGAGTTGAATCTTCGATTTTGAATCCAACGTTTTCACCACGAGCCGCGCGAGCTTGAGGATGCTGGTTTCCTCCGAGCCGCCGACGTTGAAAATTTCGCCGCGCGCCTTCGGACAATTTTGCAGCCGCACCAGCGCCTCCACCGCATCACGCACGTGGCAAAAACACCGCGTCTGCGCGCCGTCGCCGAAAACCTTCAGCGGCCCACCCGTTTTCGCCGCCGCGATGAAACGGGGCAGCACCATGCCGTAACGTCCGGTCTGGCGCGGCCCGACGGTGTTGAACAATCGCGCGATGATGACCGGCAGCGATTTTTCCCGCGCATAAGCCAGCGCCAGGAATTCATCGGTGAGTTTCGAGCACGCGTAACTCCAGCGCGATTGCCCGGGCGGACCGATGAGCAGATCGTCGTCCTCGCCAAACGCGGGCTTCTGGCTCTTGCCGTAAACTTCCGAAGTCGAGGTCAACAACAGCGGCGTGCGCCTGGCCGCGGCGGCCCGCAGCAAAACCTGTGTCTCGTGAAAACTCGATTCCAAGACGCTCAACGCGGATTTTACCACCAGTTCCACGCCGACGGTCGCCGCCAGATGAAAAATAAACTCCGCGTTTGCGGCCAGTTTCGGCAGTTCGCGACACGCGGAAATTCTGGATTGGACCACGCGCAGGCGTGGATGCGATTTGACCGCGCGTAGATTTTCCAGGCTGCCGGTGGAAAGATCGTCAATGACGACGACCGTTTTGCCGTCGGCCAGCAAACGCTCGACGAGGTGCGACCCGATGAAACCCGCGCCGCCGGTGACGAGAATGTGCGAGGATGGAGTCCGCCTTCGCTTTGCTTCGGCGCGACGAGAATGGAGAATGGAGGATGGCATGGGGTTCAGCTTTCCGACTTTCGATAGAAGTCATTGGCACGCGCAATCATTTTATTGAGCAACATCAGATGACCCTCTTCAGCGCCGGAAGCGCGCAAGAAAGCAGCCCACGGCGGCAGCCGTGGGATAATCGGACAAAAATAATCCCGCCCCGGATGGGGCGGCAGAAAATTACGTCCTGACATCGAATCTTTCGCCCCTCCCGGGGCTGATAATTGGGAACGACACAACCCACGGCTGCCGCCGTGGGCTACTATCTCCCGCCGCTCCGCGGCTTCAACCTGATTTTGAAAATACGCTCCACTCAAAGTCATTTTCCCTTCTCGTTTTGTTTTACCGCAGTGCGTCTGCGACGGCCTCAGCAAGCTTTTGGCGAAATTCCGGGTTTTCGATCAGCCTGGCCTCGTGCGGATTCGACAGATAACCGCCTTCAATCAAAATCGCCGGGCGATTTTGTCCGCGCAAAACCGTGTCGAACCGCGAATGACGGACGCCGCGATCTTCAATGCCCGTCGCGCGCAACAATGCGCTGTGGACACGGACGGCGAGTTGGAGATTTTGCGCATCAAAAGCGTTATTCGGCAAATGTTCCGACCACGGGTCGGCAAAACCACGCGTCAAAGTCGAAGGCATTCCTGTCGGCGTAATGTAATAGGTTTCAAGACCGCTGGTTTTTTTATCTGGGTCCAAAGTCGAATTAAAATGCAGGCTGATAAACACATCGGCATGGTGCGCCTCGGCAAAAACGACCCGGTCTGAATTCGACACGGTTACGTCGCTTGTCCGCGTCAAAAAAACTTTCCAGCCATTTGTTTCGAGCAACGGCGCGAGACGTTTTGCCCAGTCGAGTGTGAATTCTTTTTCAAACCGGCCGTCGAGGACGCTGTGGGTGCCGACGTTGGAGCCGCCATGGCCGGGGTCAACCACGATGACGCGATTGCCAAATGCCGGCGGGGATCCGAGCAAAAGAGGTTCAAGATTTTTCTGCAAATCGAGGCCGTGGATGAAAACCTGGTCGTCAATGAATTCCGGGGCGAACCCGAGTTGAATTTCCGTGCCATTCCAGCTCACTTCGCGGCTGCCGATGTCCAAAACCATCGTGCCGTTCGCCGTCCCAATGGCGTATGTGGCCACGGGCGTGCGGGATATCAAATGCGGTTGGCCGATCTTGTTTTCAGCGGCCCAGCGATTGAGCGAAGTCCACGTCGTCACCGGCGCGGCGGGTGACGGATTGGTCCGGGCTGCCGGCGTTCCCGGCCGGATTGCCCGTGAGGCGGAGAATTTTTTAACGAGGCTGGCATCCGACCAGTTCAATGAAGATGCCTCATGGGACATGACCGGCGGCGACGAAATGACTTCTTCCGGCGGGTTTGGTGTGGTGGCACATCCCGCCAGAAGAATCGCCGTGACGAATATGATTGCCGGTGAACTGGACACGCAGCCATTGTGCGGATGGGGAAACCGGACTCAAGCTGTTTTGCAGATTCGAATCGTCCTCGTCGTCGTTCTCGTTCTCGTAATCGAACCCTGAAAATCGAGGACGAGGACGAGAACGAGTACGATTCCCGCGCGCGGCTTGTTTGCGGCGCGCACTTGCGGCATGATTCACGCAGTGAAAATACTCGTTGCCATCACCGGAGCCAGCGGCGCGCTTTACGCGCAACGTCTGCTCGATAATTTGGATCCTCGCGCGCATGAAATCCACGTCGTGATGAGCAATTACGCGCAACAGGTCATCGCCGAAGAGCTGCCCGGCGGCCTGCGCCTGCCCGACGGCGTGAAGACGCACAATGTCAAAAGCATGAACGCACCGTTCGCCAGCGGCTCGAACCCGCCGGACGCGATGGTGGTCATTCCCTGCACGATGGGCACGATGGGCCGCATCGCGCACGGCTACAGTGAGGATGTTTTATTGCGCGCTGCCGACGTGGTGCTGAAGGAAAGGAAAAAACTGATTCTCGTCCCGCGCGAAACGCCGTTGAGCCTCGTTCACGTCAAGAACATGGAACTGCTGCTGCTGGCGGGCGCGGTGATTCTGCCGGCGAACCCGGGCTTTTACGCCGGCCCGAAAACGATCCAGGCAGTCGTGGACACCGTCGTGGCGCGTGTACTGGACCATCTTGGCGTGCCGAACAAGCTCGCGCCGCGGTGGAGCGAGGAAAAAGAATGAAGAAAAAACAACATTCAACATCCAACATTCAACATTCAACATCCAATGATAGGGATGCGGATGTTTGGGAGTTTAACGAAGGCGATGCGAATGGTCGAAAGTTCGATCTGGAAGAACGTTTGCTGGAGTTTGCTTCAGCAATTATTGATTTGTCGGAAAAGCTGCCCAGTTCCCGGGCGGGCAGTCATGTGGCGGGACAGATTTTGCGTTCGGGCACGTCGCCCTACCCCAATCACGGCGAGGCTGAAGCAGCCGAGTCGCGGGAAGATTTCATCCACAAACTCAAAATTTGCCTCAAGGAACTGCGGGAAACACGACGCTGGGCCCGGCTCATCAACCGCAAGCAGTGGGCCAAGAGTGACCCGGCGCTGCCTTTTGTTTTGCGCGAGTCCGAGGAGCTGATTCGAATTTTCTTTTCCAGCATTCAGACTGCGCAAAAAAATATTCAGGCGGGGAAATGCAATCGGCCAAACCCGACTCGTTATCCTGCCGGCGAAGCCGGCTGACCCTTGGACGTTGGGCGTTGAATGTTGAATGTTCGATGTTTTCCTTGATCAAAAAATGGGCTTCCTTCGTGCGCTTTTCGCACACCGTCTTCGCCCTGCCCTTCGCGCTGGCGGCCATGGCCGTCGCCGCGCGCGATAATCGCGGCTGGCCGGGCTGGCGCACGTTTGGACTGGTTCTCGCCGCGATGGTTTGCGCGCGAACCTGCGCGATGGCATTCAACCGCATCGTGGACCGCAAGTCCGACGCGCTGAATCCGCGCACGGCCAACCGCCATTTGCCCGCCGGCCAGATTTCTTTGTTCAGCGCATGGATGCTTTGCCTGTTAGGCGGCGCAGGTTTGATCGCCGTTGGTCGTCTCCTGAATCCGCTGTGTTTTTATTTGTCGCCGGTCGCGCTGTTGGTGGTTTGTTTTTATTCGCTGACGAAGCGGTTCACGGATTACACGCACGTTTTTCTCGGCCTCGCGCTCGCGCTCGCACCCGTGGGCGCGTGGCTGGCAGTGAAAGGGGAATTCGGCTTTGCGTCACCCGCGGGCATGTTTTCTTCACCCGATGCCTTTTGGGCTTGGGAACAGGCAGCGCGTGTTGGCCTGCAGCCGATCGTTCTTGCGTTGGCCGTCGTGTTGTGGCTCGTGGGCTTCGACATCATTTACTCGCTTCAGGATTACGAGTTCGACAAGTCGCACGGGTTGCACTCGCTGGTTGTGGCCTGGGGACAAAAGAATGCGCTGCAAGCGGCGTTTCTCGCACACATGGCGATGTGCGGGCTGCTGCTCGCATTCGGGCTGCTCTGCCGGTTCCGCCTCGCGTACCTCGTCGGCTGGATGATCATCGTTGCTTGCCTGGTGCTGGAACACTGGATTGCGCGCCGTCGCAGCCTGAACTGGATCAACGTCGCGTTCTACCGTCTCAACGCCGTCGTGAGCGCGGTTTTTTTAATCGTGACAGTGGCGGAAGTGGTGTTTCAGGGCGGGTTTCGGCTGCGGTGAAGTGAACCACGAAATACAGGTATGTGGTTCGTGTCTTTCGTAGTTTCTAAAGAATCCCTGTAACATCCGTCGTGATTTGCTTCTGGATTGGGTGTATGAGTGGCACCAAAATGACCCCGTCAGACATCCTGAAATGTCCGCAATGTGGCACGCCGCTGCCAGTCGGCGCGCTGGCCGGACTTTGCCCCGCCTGCCTGTTGAAACAGGGCGCGGCTGAGGAGACTGTCACGGGCGGACAGGCCCCGCCGTTCCAGCCGCCGCCGGTGGCTGAACTCGCGCCGTTGTTCCCACAACTCGAAATCCTTGAACTCATCGGCAAGGGCGGCATGGGCGCGGTTTACAAGGCGCGGCAAAAGGAACTGGACCGCATCGTCGCGCTCAAAATTCTTCCGCCCGGCATCGGCCATGACGCCGCATTCGCCGGACGCTTCGCGCGCGAAGCCAGGGCGCTCGCGAAGCTGAATCATCCCGGCATCGTCACGCTCTACGAGTTTGGGCAGGTGCAAAGTAGCGCAGGCGTCTCGCCTGCGTTTGGCGAAGGGGAAAATGGCAAGGCGGCAGGCGGGACGCCTGCGCTACTCTACTACTTTCTGATGGAATTCGTGGACGGCGTGAACCTGCGGCAATTGCTCCATGCCGGGCGCATCGCGCCGCGCGAGGCGCTGGCCATCGTTCCGCAAATTTGCGACGCGCTCCAGTTTGCCCACGACCAGGGCATCGTCCATCGCGACATCAAGCCGGAAAACATTCTGCTGGATCGCCGCGGACGGGTGAAGGTGGCGGATTTTGGCCTGGCGAAATTGGTGGGAACGGAAAGTGGTAGGGCGGGCAGTCCTCTGCCCGCCGCTGAAACGCAGGAGGACGACGGCGCGCACGGAGTGGCGCGCCCTACCGAGGCGCTCACCGCTGCCGGCAAGGTCATGGGCACGCCGAATTACATGGCGCCGGAACAGGTGGAACATCCCGATGAGGTGGACCATCGCGCGGACATCTACGCGCTGGGCGTGGTGTTTTACCAGATGCTCACCGGTGAACTGCCCGGCAAACGCCTCGAACCGCCATCGTCAAAAGTGCAGATTGATGTGCGTCTGGATGAAGTGGTGCTGCGCGCGTTGGAAAAGAAGCCGGAACTCCGCTACCAGCAGGCCAGCGTACTCAAGACGCAAGTGGAGACGATTGCGGGAACACCACCTCTGCAGGCTGCACGAATCTCAGCGGGCAAAACCGCCACCGGCACTCCGTTGTTTCCCCCGGGCTTCGGGTTGACCTTCACCTCCCGGTTCGCGCTCAACGTTGCGCGCACCGGATGGGTCCTGGGCTGTCTGGCCGCCCTGGGCTTCATTCCCGGTTTGCAATGGATGTTCGGTTTCGCAGGTTTTTTTGGACTCATCGGCCTGGCGGTTTTCATCGAGCTGGTTTATCGAAGCCGTCGCGGCCAGGCCAGCCGGGCTCAGGTCGGGTCAGCGGTCGCAGTCGTGGCCGTCGTGACATCGCTGGTTGTCATTGCGACCGTCCGCCAGATGTATCCGGTCAAATCCGATTACATCGGCCAAGCCTATTTTCCCAAAGGCGACTCGATTGAAATCACCTCCGTTGAGCGATCTACCAACCGGATGGTCGTCAAAGGCCATTACAATCTGGTCGGCCATGATCAGGCACTGCTGGCACTTTATTGCACTTCCACTAACAGGAATGTTCACGAAGAGGCGACTCAGCGGATGCAGATTTCCAAGGGGCGCGGCGATTTTGAATTGTCCCGCTCCCACCTCTATCCGGGGCTTCATCATGTAACGATGTATTCCCCCGGAGCCGATGGCAAACCGAAACCGTTTGCCGGGGTCTATTTTGGAAACCAGGACGAAGCCCGGGAAGAGGCCAAGCTGGATTTGGCGGCACTGGGTTATGACCAACCGCAAGTCGGCGCAACGGCAGAAACAGCCGCCGTCACTCAAATTCAGGATGCGTTCGCCAGTTTGAATGGCCTCAAAGGTATGCCGTCGGGACGGCAATACGAATTGGATGTCAGCGGCAGAAAGGTCATAGGCGAAGGGGATGATTTTCTCCGTCGCCGGACCGGCTCGGAGATTCTGGCGAGCGGCCTCAGTTCCGGCTGCGGCGATTATGCTATTGCGTTTGTTCATTTGATGGACAAACGCGGTTTTCAAACACTTTTTGTGGATTCGGCGGAAATTTCTTTAACCTCGCTGGAATCTCATTTCTCCGGCCACGTCGTCGTGGCGGTGCGCGACCCGGCAAATCAGCGATGGCTGCTGGCCGACCCGACCAACCGGCGGATCATCTCGAACAATTGGTCCACCAATGACCCCACATTTTACGGGGGTCGTTACTGGATCGGTTACTGCGGTCCGCTGGACAAATATCCGGTTCACACTCCGGATGAACTGAAGGTTTTTTACGCCAGGACCCTGAAGACCATTCCGCCGGATTTTTGGAACCAACATATTTTCAGATTTATTTTCAAAGTGGATCCGTCACTGATTGAAACCAACGGAAGTTATCTCAATCCGAACATTCCCAAGTTGGCCGAAAATCAGGATGCCGCGCTTGCCCGATTCGGCATCCGGCCGGAAAAGGAAATCAACATCCGGTTGATCAAGGGCAACGATACCTATGATGCGCTGACGTACTCGGATGAAGCTGGATGGACATGCTCGTTGAGCCTTCAAGCTGCGTGCAGTCTGAGCCTGGTGACTTACATGCAGGAAAAAGTAGCCAGCAGTCCGCAAGAAACGATTCACTCCAAGCCGGTGCAGCAATCCGTTCCCAACGGTCCGCCGAACACTCCACAACAAATGACGTCCCCGCCCGCGGAACTCGAATTCCGGCTGGTGGCTGCCGAGGGCGACAGTAACACTCCCGCCGACGAGCTGGCCGATCCCAATGACCGCACCGGGCAGACGAAGTTGCGCGTTTTGAAGGAAATTTTGCTGGACAGTTCTGCTGTTGCCAGCGCCAGCCTGGAATCCGGTCAATCCGAAAACAAAACCATCAGTGTTGTGCTCAAGAGCGACGCCACGCGGAAATTTTCGGACATCACCGCCGCCAACATCGGCAGCCGGCTGGCCATCGTCTGGTGCGGGCGCGTGTTGAGCGCGCCGGTGATTCGGACGAAGATTCCCGGCCCCGCAATCTCTGTGACCGGGAAAATGAGCGATGCCGAATGTCGGGTGTTGCTGGACTTGTTGAATTTCAAGTCCGCACCCGCCGCACCCGCCCAAGGCACAACCAACGGGGCCGATGTCGCCGCCCAAGCCTGGCTGGCGCTCATTGACGACGGGCGCTATTCCGAAAGCTGGAAAGAGGCTTCGGCGATTGTTCAAGGCGCAGCGACAGAACAGGGTTTTGCAAATTCGATGGAAACTTTCCGCAAGCCGCTCGGCGATCTGGTGTCGCGCAAATTGAAGTCGGCGCAACCGATGACGGAACTGCCCGGCGCACCGGACGGGCAATATGTCGTCATGCAGTTTGAAACTTCCTTCACCAACAAGAAATCCGCGATTGAAACCGTCACGTTCATGCTGGAAAAAGATGGACAGTGGAAGTCCGCCGGTTATTTCATCAAGTGATTTGAACAGCCAAAACCTCAAAACAACCAAGGACAAACATGAATCATACGACCCTGCTGGTATTGATCTTTTTGGTGATAATCCCCCTGGCCATCTGGGACGGCGTCTGGAAGCTGATCGCCATGTGGAAGAGCGCGCGCCACGACCAACTGGCGTGGTTCATCTGCCTGGCCATCTTCAGCACCGTCGGCATTCTGCCCATCCTTTACCTCCTGCTCTTCCAAAAGACCGAAACGCCGGGGCCGCCACCGCCGCCCAAAATTTGAGTTGCTTTGAAACATGAACGGCTCGCCCATTTACATTTCAAAGCGGACGGCCAAAAGCCTGTGGCAGGAATATCGCATCTACCGTGACCGGCTCGAACTGCAATCCTGGGTTCTTTTTCACACCGTCGTTCTGCCGGCAAACGAAATTCAGGCTGTCGAAGTTCGCCCGCCTGTGGTTCTCGCAGATGTTTTCAGAGGCAAGGGCTTTCTCTTTGCGTTCTGGGCATTGAAGATCGACAATGCGGACTGCTGCCGTCACGTTGCGATCAAAAGAAAGTCGGGATTCATGAAACGCATCCGGTTCTCACCGGACGACCCGGAAAAATTCGTGGCCGCATGCCAATCCATCCTGCCGGGAACTGCTTGACCTCCGCACATTCCAATCATCGTCCGGATGCGTTTTCTTATGTAGGAGACGAGGTAACGAGTCTCGCTTCTTCAACTCCGAACTCCGAACTCCGAAATGGTTAGAGACTCCTCACGTCGTCTCCTACAATTACTGAAATGACCTCCGAAACTTCCACGCCGTCCACGGGCGCGCCCGGCGACATTTTCGCCACGACGCACTGGACGGTGGTGCTCGCCGCCGGACGGCGCAGCACGCCACAATCCGATCGCGCGCTGGAGGAGCTGTGCCGCGCTTACTGGTTCCCGCTCTACGCCTACGTCCGCCGCCGCGGCCACACGAAGGAAGACGCCGAGGACCTCACCCAGGCCTTCTTCGTGCGGTTCCTGGGGAAAAATTATCTCGAAGGTCTGAGCGCCGAACGCGGACGTTTCCGCGCCTTCCTGCTCGCATCCTTGAAACATTTTCTGGCCAACGAATGGGACAAATCCCGGCGCCAGAAACGCGGCGGCGGCGTGACGCCGCTGCCCCTTGACTGGCAGACCGCCGACACGCAATTTCAAATCGCCGCCACCGCCGAGCCCAGTCCCGACCAGGCCTTCGACCGCGAGTGGGCCGTGACCCTGCTCGCCAAGGTCATCGAACGGCTGAACGCCGAATGCGCTACGGAGGGCAAGGCGAAACAGTTCGAACAGCTCAAGGCCTTCCTTACCGTGGATCGGGACGATTTATCATCCGCGGACGCCGCGCGTGCGCTCGGCCTGGACGAAGTTGCCGTGCGCGTGGCGGTACACCGCCTCCGAAAACGCTACCGGCAACTGCTCCGTGACGAAATCGCGCAAACTCTGGCCGATGCCGCCGACGTGGACGAGGAAATGCGTGCGCTGTTCGGAGCATTTGCGACATAACGTGCTTCCGGCATCCTGCCGGAAGAGCCTTTTTCAAAAACAAGTCGGAACTGCCGGCAAGATGCACGGCAGCACGTTGTTGGCGTATTTGCCATGCCCCACAAAAGCTGCTAACTCTGTAGCCGCGCTTGTGAAGGCGCGGATTGGTCCGCCGATTCACATCGGCGGCTACGAACAAAATGAATTTCTTCGTTCAACGCAGCGGGTTGCGCGACCTCTATGACAAGGTAGCCGCCGGGGAACGCATTTCCGAGGCCGATGCGCTCCGGCTGTTTGAATCGAAGGACTTGAATGCCGTCGGCGCCATCGCCGATCTCGCGTGCCAGAAAAAGGTGGGGAACCGCGCCAGCTACATCATCAACCGCTACATCAACTACTCGAATTACTGCATCCTGTCCTGCCAGTTCTGCTCGTTCGCGCGCAAGAAACGCGACGCCGACGGCTTCGAGTTGACCGTCGAGCAGATTGTGCAAAAGGCGCGCGAGGCGCTCGCGCTCGGCATAACCGAACTGCACATCGTTGGCGGCCTGCATCCGTCGCTGCCGTTCAGCTATTACACCGACATGCTGAAGGCGCTGAAAGCGCTAAACGATGAAATGGGGAGCGCGACCGTCCCGGTCGCATCGGTTGGCGTCTCGCCAGCCGAATTCCGCGAGCTGCCGAAGGATTTCGGCGAGACGCCGAAACTTGCGGGCGCGATACCCGCGCTCCCCGACTCCAAACCCAGGCTTCACCTCAAATGTTTCACCGCCATTGAAATTCTCCATCTCGCCTGGCTCGCCAAAAAATCCGTCGAACAAACCTTGGTTGAATTGAAGGCCGCCGGGCTCGATTCGCTCACCGGCGGCGGCGCGGAAATTTTCCGACCGGAAGTCCGTTCCGCCATCGCCAGGGGCAAGGAATCGGCGGAGGAATACCTGGATGTGCATCGCACATGGCACAAGCTGGGCGGGCGCAGCACCTGCACGATGCTCTACGGCCACGTGGAATCGCTGGCCGACCGCGTGGACCATCTGCGGCAGTTGCGCGCGTTGCAGGACGAAACGCATGGCTTTGTCGGGTTCGTGCCGCTGCCGTATCAGCCGGAGGACAACGACATCCCGGTGGAAAAGCCGCCGACCGGTTTTGACGCGTTGCGCACCATCGCCGTGAGCCGCATCTACCTCGACAACTTCGACCACATCACGGCGTATTGGGTGGGTATGGGATTGAAACTCGCGCAGGTGGCGTTGAGCTACGGCGCGGACGATTTGCACGGCACCATCATCGAGGAACACATCTTCCACATGGCCGGCGCGACCTCGCCGCAATTGCAGACCGAAGCGGAAATGATCAAAGCCATCCGCGAAGCCGGTCGCACGCCGGTGCAGCGCAACACCTTCTACGAGCCGATCAAAGTTCTGGAAAACCCGCCGGAGCCTGCCGCAACGGAAAATTCGGCGCGGTCCAAAGTGCTGGAGGATAATCTGGCGACGGCATGAGAGCGCTACTCTGCTATCGCATCATCTTTCAAAGCGAGGGAGGAAGACGTTTTTCGGCCACTCGATTCTGGAAGTTCAAAAAGCGCCTGATTTTCACTATTTTTGTTTTCGCGTCGACTGACGTTCACGTGCCTTTTTTTGCCGAATAGCGACTCTAAATTTGTCCGTCCTTTTGTTTTGGTGAATGCTTCACGGAGCGCATTGAAATATGTCAATGTCCAGTTGTCTTTCTCAAAATGCTCGCTAAACAAAGGCGATTTCATCTTCCGTTCAAAATCCTGCTCACGTTCTTCAGGAATGACCATTGTCTTGGGAACGGTCGCCGGAAGATTTGAGCCGCGTTGCAACCCACTCGTCATGGTTGTCGTGCATTCCACTTCAAATGCACGGACGACCTCGTTGCCATTGAGCCAAAGCAAATCCATGTCGAGCACAGGCCGAAGATTGTTCACCCCCTTCAAGGTGGCAGGTTTTGCTTTGACCGTGACTAAATCACGCAATCGGACTTCTTCAACCAGACCGCTGGCTGACTCACGCTGTTCACGCTGGCCAATCCAGATGGAATGTCCGCGCGCATCGCCGATTTTTGCCAACAACGCGATCAATTCGCTGTGCCGCGACAGGTGTAAACGAATTTCCTCTTTCAGCATCCACGCGCCGCCGCTGACTTTTCGGCCATAAATCTCCAACGCTTCAGTGATGCTGGTACTGTCTGACGTGAGTGAATTCGGGAACTCCCGCGCGACTGTGTCCCAGACTTCTGTGAATGTGACACGACCTTTCTCATGCAAGCAGCGGAAGACGGTGGCTTCCACTCGCTCGGTCAACGGCACGGCTTCAAGACGCGCGGCAAAGGCTTTGTCCGCAAACCACCAGAGTTTGCCTGATGCACCGCCAAGTTTTGCATCCATCAATTCAAATTCCGTGCCGATGCTTTCTTCAAGAACAGTTTTTACATCCAACCCGGTTTGGAGCGTACCGAATAAACCGCGCTTGGCCAGCACGGGGTCAACTTGGTTGATGAGAATCGTGTAAGGGGTCGGCTCGGCACGGCTGGCGATGACCTCACGACACGTTTCAATGACGATGCGCCGGAAACGCTCCTCGCTGATTTCCTCCATCTGCCGCGCCGGGCGCGCAGTTTTGACGAAGCGAAGATAGAAATCACCCTGCGCGCTGCCAAATGGCTGCAACATCGCCTTGGCGGATACCTGTCCGAGCGGCTGATGATGAATGTGTTCGTAATCAAAACCCGAAAACACTCCCGCTCGCACTGTGGCGTTGCGAACCATGAATGTCGGGTTGTGAAACGTCAGCGTCAGGCAACATTCGGACCGCAGCGTCCTGTAAAATCCCTGAAAGCTGTTGTTGAGCAACGCATGATAAACTTCAAACGGTTTTTTCTGGCGCTCGTTGCGAATGATTTCGTGCGTCACGATATTTTCCGTGTAGCAGCAGTCCGCCTTCAGCCAGGCGTTCCAAAGATAGGAAAGCTCACCATATTGGATGGACGCATCGTAAGGTGGATCCGTAAAGATGTAATCCACGCATTCCTCCGGCATCTTCTTCATCAACTCCACGCAATCATCGGTGACGATGGCGATATCGGCTTCGCCAGCGAGAACTTTGCGCCAGTCATCCGTGATCTTCACATCGCCCAAAAGTTCGTTGGACTCGTTCTTGGCGTTGATGATTCCCTGATGACCTGTTAATGCGCTTTCGAATTTCTCCCAGACGTTTGATTCAAGGTAACGGGGCGCAGCCCAATAACTGTGCTGTGTCCATGTGGAACTAAAAGCCGTTTGATGGTTGTCCTCGCCCGGTGCAAGTGCCGGACACATCCGCGTGCAGAGGTGAATCATCGAAGTGAACGCACCGACCAAAAACTTTCGCAATGTGGGGCTACTTTCCTGTTCTATGGATTCATAAATCATTGCCGCCGCGCGCAAGTTGCGTTTGGTGAAAAGCTGGTCAAGTGAATCGTATCGTTCCTTCTTCATGAACGGCGTTCCGTCGTCATAGTAAAGTTGGTTTTTAGGATACCACTCCTTGATGCGTTTGGCTTCGAGTACTGCAAGAGCGTCGAGGTCTTTCTTTCGCGGTTTGCAGCCGGTTTCGCAACGATGTTCGCAGTGCGGACAGCCTTTGTAACGCACTTCCACAAGCTCATCACCTTCGCGAACGCAACAATCCGCCACGAGCGGCTCGCCACATTTCAAGCAGTGGATTGTGTAAAGTTTTTCAATGTGTTTCTGCACCCGATCCCGAACACGGTGGAAAGCTTCAAGGAGTTTTAGCGTGTCCACCCGCTGCAGTGTTAATTCTGTGATGTGACTGGCGATCGGATTCAGATCGCACACAATGGCGCGACGTTTATTGCGCGCGGCTTCGATGGCCACCACGCCACTGCCAGCGAAAGGATCGAACACAATCTGATGTGGCTTGGTGTAAGCCTTGATGTGGTCACCGACCACGTTCCATGTTTTGCGCGACCAATATTTATGCCACACATACATGGCCGTGTGTGGTTCGGGCGGAATCTGCCGGTTGATGTGGTCAAAGGCGGGCGGCTTCACCTTTCCAATTCGTGCGCGGGATAGTTCGCGGGTTTTCATCAGGCGTCGCGGGCGACTTCTTTCAGCAATCTTTGACAGATTTCATACGCGGCGGCGAGCCGAATCGCACGGACCACTTTTATGCCTTTTACGTCTGCGATTTCATCCAGCGGGCGATCCATTAATCCTGCCAGCGTGCCATATTTGTCGAGCAAGGCGTTGGCGCTGTCCAGCGCCGAGTACCCACGCCCACCGCTCCCGAGAAGGATTGCCAGAAGTTCAGCGTCCGAACAGCGTTCAGCGCCCAAGTCCAGAAGTGTTCGCCCCGGTTTCATACGGGAAGGAAACGGCAAGCCGTATAGTCATGCAAGAGTGATTGTTGAGATGGTCGAAAATGCTGGCAGAGAGTTTGGCGACAGCACACATTTGATGCGCGATTGCAATCTAATGAAATGAATCCGCCTGCTGACCCTCCGAAATTCCGCATCGGCTCGGTGCAATATCTGAACGCCGTGCCGCTCACCCGCGGCATCGAGGGCGAAGTCGTTTTTGCCACGCCCGCCCAGCTCGCCGAAATGCTCCGCCGCGATGAACTCGACGCCGCGCTCGTCAGTATCACCGAGGTTTTGCTCAATGACCGCTACGACATTCTCGATGGCATCGCCATTGCATCGCTCGGCGAGGTTTACAGCGTGCTGCTCGCGCATCGCCGTCCGCTGGAAAGCATCACGGAGGTTTTCTGCGACACCGCATCGTTGTCGGGCCTGAATCTTTTGAAGGTCCTGCTGGCGGAACGCGGGTTGAAGCCGGAGTTCAAGCCGCTGCCCGACCCGAGCAAGGCGGCAGAGTACGATGCCGTTTTAATCATTGGCGACCCGGCGATTGATTTTCAACGCGCGCCGCACGAGCACGAAATTTTCGACCTCGGCACGGCGTGGTATGAACTGACCAATCTGCCGTTCGTTTATGCCGTGTGGGCGTTGCGGCGTGGGATTGAAAACAAGGAACTGTGCCGCGAACTGCGCGAGACGAAAGATTTCGGCATGGAAACGCTGGATTACCTCATCGAAACCCGCGAGGAATACGACGAGGATTTCCGCCGGGATTACCTCGGCTGGCATGTCCACTACCACCTGGCCGAGGACGAGAAACGCGGCATCGCGAAGTTTTGCGAACTGCTCAGCAAACACAGTCTCGGCCCGGTATATGAGCCGAAGTTTGTAAACTGAGGCCGGGATTTTTTATAAGGAAACCAGGAGGGCAGGAGTACCAATCATTCCTGGATTCCTGGATTCCTTATTTCATTTTCGAGTTTGGCCAAGGTCTCCGGATCCCGCACGTCCACCCAGCGGCCTTGAATTTCCAAGCCCGCCAGTTTTTGTCCGGCGGCAACAATCGCGCTGATGGCATCGGTCAACTCGTATTCGCCGCGAGGCGATTTCTGCAGCCGCGCCGTGAAATCGAACAGCGCCGGCCGGAAAATGTAAATGCCCGCGTTGTACCAGACCGGTGCGCCTGATTTGAGCCAGCCATCGCGACGCAACTGCTCCAGTTGTTCGCGTGACGGTTTTTCCACCAGCCGTTTCAGGCAAAATTGATTGTCGAAGAAATTCAGCCCGCCCTTGGTCGCGTCCTCGCCGCGGGTGACGGTGATGACACCGGCAAAATCGCCTTCGCCGAAGCGTCGCAGCATGTGCGGATACGTTTCGGGCGGAACCAGAATGTCGCCGTAAGTCAGCAGGAACGGCGAGTCGCCGATGAAATCCTTTGCCAGTTCCGGCGCCTTGCCCGTGCCGTTCTGCACGACCTGCCGGCCAAACGCGATGCGCGCGCCAAATTTTTTGCCGTCGCCAAAATGATTTTCGACAACCTCGGCGTGCCAGCCGGTGACGATGAAGATGTCACGGACGCCTGCCGCGACGATGCCGGCGACAATGTGTTCGAGAATGGGCTTGCCCTGGTAGCGGAGCATGGGCTTGGGCAACTCATTGGTGAGTTCCCTCATGCGTGTGCCTTTGCCGGCGGCGAGAATGACGGCTTTCACGGGCAGAATTTAACCACGGATGAACACGGATGAACACGGATTTTTCAGGCCAGATGTTCAAATACAAACTGCGTAATCGGCGGCTAGAACCGCGTCAGCTTTTCCAGTTCCTTCACGCGGCGGTCAATGTCGGCACGTTTGATTTTCGTCGTTCGCGTCAGGCCGAAACCTTCGCAGCAGAACGACGCCGTGACGCTGCCGTAAACCATCGCGCGCCGGATGTTGGAATCAATCGAGCCTTTCGCGGCAGCGAGATAACCCATCATGCCCCCGACGAAGGAATCGCCGGCACCGGTCGGGTCCACCATCTCGGACAGCGGATACGCCGGGCAGATGAAGAATCCCTTTGGCCCGGACAGGATCGAACCGTGCGAACCTTTTTTGATGATGACGTATTTCGGGCCGAGCTTGTGGATTTTTTTCAGCGCCACGAACAGGTTGTCTTCCTTAGTCAACTGGTGCGCTTCGCTGTCATTGAGCACAAAGCCGTCCAGGCGCGGCAACAGCTTCAGCAAATCGGGCAGCGCGATTTTCAACCATAAATCCATCGTGTCGGCCACGACGAATTTGGGCCGACGCATCTGATCGAGCACGTGATGCTGAAGCGCGGGCGCGATATTCGCCAGCAACACAAACGGCGTGTTCTGGTGCGCCTTCGGCAGCGTGGGCGTGAAGGTCTCGAACACGCCCATTTCGGTCAGCAGCGTGCGGCGGTTGTTCATGTTCGCCTCGTATTCACCCGACCAATGAAACGTTTTACCGGGCAAAATCTGCAGGCCGGTGAGGTCAATCTTGTGCCGCTGGTAAAGTTGAAGGTATTTCTTCGGAAAATCCTCGCCGACGACACCGATTAATTTTACGGGGCTGAAAAAGCTCGCGGCCACGGCGGCATGGCTGGCCGAGCCGCCGAGCAACCGCGGATTTTCCGCGTTGGGAGTCTTGATGGAGTCCAGCGCCGTGGAACCGACAATTAAAACGCTCATGTGTATTTAATAATTGGGGAATTGTCCGTGCCTTCAGACAATGAAAACGCGCCCCTCGCCCCTAACCCTCTCCCCGTTTGGCGGGGAGAGGGAGAAGAAAATGACGTCGCACAACATCCTTCCCTCGCCCCGCCCGAGCGGGGAGAGGGTGGCGCGAAGCGACGGGTGAGGGGATTTTAATTTCATAGGAAGCCGGCAATCAGTAACCGCCTTTGCCCTTTTGAATCAGTTCGATTTCGTAACCTTCCGGCGCGTCAATGAACGCGAACACGGTTCCGGTGGAACTCGTCGTCGGACCGTCGGAATATTTCAAGCCGTGTTTGGCAAGGTGCTTGCCGAATTCCTCGAGGTTGTCCACCTCGAAGGCGAGATGAGTGAGGTCGGTTTGCACCTGCACCGGGCCGCTGCCCGGAAAACTGCAGATTTCAATCTGCTCGTCGCTTTCGGGGGCTTTGAGGAAAACGAGTTCCGAACCACGCGGCGATTTGTGCCGCTGGATTTCTTTGAGGCCCAGCACGTCGCGATAAAACTTTATCGTGCGTTCCAAATCGTTCACGCGATAGCGCGTGTGCAGCAGTTTTGTGACCTTGCTCATGCGCACAAAATACCGTGCGGAGGGCGAAGTGCAAATCCGCAAATCATCGCCGGTTTGATGACCCGGCGTTCGGTGTCCCGCCTTCAGGCGGCAAATGAGCAAGACCGCCTGAAGGCGGGACACCGAACAGATTTGCGCACCTTTCAGTTTTTCATTTCCCGGCCCGCATTTCTGCGGCATGATGGATTTGAATTATGGGCAAGCGCCGTGAAGCGCGCGAACGCGCCGTGCAATTCTTGTTTCAGCACGATTTGAACCCGCCGGAAAATCTGGATCGGGAGCTCAATGAATTCTGGGACACCCAGCGCGCGGCGGCCATCGCCGGGGAAAAAGGCCCGGCGACCTGGGGCCAGCCGGTCGAATTGCCGCCGCTCACCCCCGAGGAGGTTGAAATGCGTCTGTTTGCCGATCCGCTCATTCGCGGTGCCCTGGAGCATCGCGACGCGATTGACGAGCACATCAAAAAGCATGCGAAGAATTGGGAGTTCCATCGTATCGCCGCGGTGGACCGCAACATCATGCGGCTGGCAATTTACGAGATGCTGTTCCGCGACGACATCCCGCCCATCGTCAGCATCAACGAGGCGGTGGACATCGCCAAAAAATTTTCCACGCAGGACAGCGGCAAATTCGTCAACGGCATTCTCGACAAGGTGCGCAGCGAGTTGATGCGTCCGGCACGAATCGTCAAATGAAGTTCGCCGACCTTCATCTGCACACGCATTTTTCCGACGGCACCTTTTCGCCGGAGGAACTGGCCGGGCACGGCCAGCGGCTCGGCTTCGCGGCGATGGCGCTGACGGATCATGATTCGGTCGAGGGTTGCGCGCGCATGGCGGCGGCTTGCGGCGAGGCAGGCATTGAATTCATCGCCGGCACGGAACTCACCGCCGAGCACGACGACACCGAACTTCATCTCCTCGGCTATCTCGTGGATACGCAGAACCAAAAGCTGCTGGTGGAAATCGCCCGGTTTCAGGCCGTCCGCCAAAACCGCATCCGTGAAATGGTGGCGCGGCTCAATCAATTGAACGTGCCGCTCGAAGCGGAAGCCGTCTTTGCGCTGGCCAATTGCAAATCACCCGGCCGCCCGCACGTCGCGCGCGCGCTGATGAAAGCCGGGCTTTGCAAAACGTCCGATGAGGCGTTCGAGCGTTTTCTCAAAAAAAACCGTCCGGCGTGGGTGCCGAAAGCCAAGATGTCCGCGCTGGAAGGCGTCGAATTGATTCATCAGGCCGGCGGCCTCGCGGTGATGGCGCATCCCGGTTTGAACCGCACGGATGAAATCATTCCCGCGCTCGTGGACGCCGGACTGGACGGCATCGAATGTTTTCACACCAAGCACTCGACGAACACCGCCGAGCGTTATCTGGAAATTGCCGACAAATTTAACCTGCTCGTGACGGGCGGTTCCGATTGCCACGGCTTCAGCAAAGGCAAACCGCTCATCGGCACCGTCAAACTGCCCTACGAGCACGTTGAAAAGCTCAAGTCGAAGGTCGAGAGTCGAAGGTCGATGGCAGAAACCGCAGCGGCTCTCGACCCTCGACCCTCGACCCTCGACTAAATCATGGGCCTCTTCGCCAAATTCAAAGCCGGCCTGCAAAAAACCCACAGCAAGCTGGCGCACGAAATCAAACGCATCGTCACGCTGTCGCCGAAGCTTGGCGCGGCGTCGCTCGAAGAACTCGAAGCCGCGCTCATCGCCGCCGATCTCGGCGTGGCCGTGACGGCGCACATCGTCGCCGCCGTGAAACAGGCTTACGAAACGCAGGGCGGCGCGGGACTGGACGTGTTCGCCATCGCCCGCGCCGAAGTGGAGAAGGGTCTTGGCTCGAACAAACCTGATTTGGTCAGGGCCGCGCACGGCCCGACGGTGGTTTCCATCGTTGGCGTCAATGGCACCGGTAAAACCACCACCGCCGCAAAGTTGGCGCACCTGATGCAATCGCAAAAGAAAACCGCGTTGCTGGCGGCGTGCGACACGTTTCGCGCCGCGGCCATCGAACAAATCAAATTTTGGGGTCAGCGGTTGAAAATTGAAGTGGTCGCCGGCGCTTACGGCGCGGATACGGCATCCGTGGCGCACGACGCCGTCACCGCCGCGCAGGCGCGCCAGGCGGATTACCTGTTCATTGACACCGCCGGACGATTGCACACGAAGCACAATTTGATGCAGGAATTGCAGAAGCTGCACCGTGTCATCGGCAAGCAACTGCCCGGCGCGCCGCACGAAGTATTGCTGGTGCTCGACGCGACGACCGGCATGAACGCGCTGAACCAGGCGCGCGAGTTTAACAAGGCCGTGCCGCTGACCGGCCTCATTGTGACCAAGCTCGACGGCACGAGCAAAGGCGGCATGGTGGTGGCCATTCAGAAGGAGCTCGGCCTGCCGATCAAATTCATCGGTCTTGGCGAGCAGCCGGACGACTTGCAGCCGTTCGACGCGAAACAATTCGCGCAGGCGTTGTTTGAGGAATGAAAACCAATTCCTTCAACGCAACCAACGCGCCGGAATAAAATGAAGGGCTGCCGGTGACCAACTGCACATTATAACCGTCAGGGAACCCTGCTTCGAACTGCAGAAATGGCAACTTGCTTGCTGCTTTTATAAGGATTAATTTTTCGGCATGAAATCCGTGCTGCTGCTGGGTCTGCTGGGACCGCTGCTCGTCTGCGGATGCGTCTCCCAGCGCGTGATGACCAATCTCAAGCCGGGAACCGATCCCGCGCTAAAATCGCCCGCCGGCCGGTTTTATGTTGCCGGCTTGAAATTCACCGATGTCAATCCCCAGTTTCGACCGGACTCGAGTGCGGATTTTGAAAAAAAACTCCTGCCGCTGATCCGGACAGCATGCGCGTCCAACTACCCGGCGCTGTTTGCAAACGAAGCGACCGATTCCATACCCATCGCAGTGGAAGTCCAGTTCTCGGCCAATCCGCACGTGGGAGAAGAGGTGGCCTTCATGTTATGCACGCTAGATATTTGCGGGACCATCCTGCCGTGCCCGGCCAGCGAGGATGACGACTTCGTCGTGATAACAGGTATGTGGAACGGACAGGGGGGCATCAGAGGCAGACCCTTGGAAAAGAGTTTTCGGGACGAGATCCACTTGTGGATCAGCGTGTTTTCACCTGCGGCCCTGATTACCATACCGGGAGACTCCGACCTTCCCAAGACGTCGGGAACCATTTTTAGCAGAATAGATGAATCTTACCAGCGGTCTGCCCAGCAAATTGCAACGGCACTGGCCGAACTGGTGGTAACCAGAGATGAGGAATATTGGACGGTTCCAACTTTTGAAGGGCGCCCTCGGGCTACGCCGCCACCGGGGCCGACAACGTTGCCGCCGCCCACGGAGTCAGCACAACCATTTTAACAAAATGTTCAATGTTGCGACCAGTCTGCTTGCTTTGGCGCCGGCAACCTGGCCGCATGAAGAAGCGGCACAGCCGCCAGGGACGCCCATGCAGAACCCGGGCCGTGAACTGCTTTAGCCGCAGGAGGAACCATTTTATGAAACCGCAAAACATCCACGATTCGCAACGGGAAAACCTGAAAGTGCGCGCCATGAATCCGGCGCTTTTTTTGCGGGCGGGCATGGTTGCGGCGGGTTTGTTTTTTGCGGGATGCATGGTGCCGCCGCCTCCCAGCGCGCCTCCGGTGGCGGCGGCACCCCAGAAGATTTCTGTTCCATCGCCCCAAGTCCCGCCGACCCCGGAAGAGCTGGCCGCGCAGCGCGATACGGACATTGCGAACGCGAAAGCCGCCGCGGCCAGCGAGCCATTGAACTGGCGCGTGTTCAATGAACTGGGCACGGTCTATTACCGGCAGGGAATGTTCGATCAAGCCATCGCGGCTTTCCAGCAGGCGCTGGCGCTGCACCCGATTACCACGGTAATCGAAGCGGAGCGAAAGCGGGAGGAAGCGATTGAGGAGCAACAAGCCGCCCAGGATGCACAACGGCAGGCCGCCATCCAGCAAGCGAAGGATCAGGCGTCCAAACAGCAGATGAGCGACATATTGGGGATCATCAGTGGCTTCGCCGGCGTGAAGGGCAATATGGGCGCCCAGCTTGCCATGAACACCCTGGCTTCCGTGAGTCAAAACTTGAATTCCTCGGCGGCGGAGGTTCCGGCCATTGCTCCTGCGACAAAAGCGGAATCCCCGCTCAAGGACAAGCGCGAAGTCGCGGGCATTTATGCCAACCTTGGCATGGCTTATTTTGGAAAGAAAAGCTATCCCCAAGCCGTGGCTGCGTTTGACAATGTGACCCAGCTCGATCCTTCCCGCATCGAGGTTTTAAAGGTGTCCGCCGAGGCGCAATACAATCTCTGCGAGTATGAGAATTGCATCACGACCCTGACACGCTACCATGCGATTGCTCCGGTCGAATCAGCGACGCTTTTGCTCCTGTCAGATTCCTACCGCGCGCTCGGCATGGGGCCGGAGGCGGACAAGGCTTTTAAAGCTTTCCTGGGAAGAAATAAAATTTCCTCGACGGATTCCGTCATCCTGATGAAGGTTGGCACGCTCTGCTTGTCCCATAATCGGTATGCAGAAGCAGCGGAATATCTTTCAAGGGCTCAACAGACTGCCAATGATTCGCCCGAATGCGCCCGATTGCTAAATGAGGCGCTCCTCAGCCAGTATCGGTCCACAAACGCGCTATCCTTGTTGCTGGCTTCGGCGCAATTTGGCCAGTCCCGCACGACGAACGCGATAATGCTGTTGGGTGAGGTCACCCGGAACAATGCCAGCCCCAGGGCGTGGTACATGCTCGGGCGGTGTTACGATGAAATTGGGAATCGCGAAAAGGCTTCTGAAGCCTATCGAAAAGCATTGGAAACGTTTGGCGCGACTACCTCCGCGGCTTCAGTTGACAATTATATCCAAGTCTGCCGGGCTGCGACTGGAGCCGGCGACGAGGCCGTTGAGGTGTTGAAAAACAGGCTGGCCAGCGTCCCCTTGACTCCGGGCGGAGGGGTGGACCAATGGGGCTTCCTGGGGTTCGCCTATGAAAAAGCCGGCCGCACCGCCGAAGCCATCGAGATTCTCAATCGGTGTCGCGACGCGAATCCGGCCTATGCCTGGACCGAGCAGGCTCTGGATGGGCTGGGCAAACAAGTTGCCCCGGACCGCGATAAAGCACTTGCGGAAGCCGACGCGGCGGCTAAATCCGGCGATAAGAACCAGGCCGTCATGAAATTGGCCGAGGCGTATCGGCTCACAGCCGTTGGACCGAAAAAGGAGGAAATATGCAAAACCATGCTCACGCTGGCTGCGGGCATGGAGCCAATTCCCTCGCTGACCAGCGAAGCGCGAGACCATTACTTGCGAGGCAACGCCGCGCTGAAGGCGGCGAAAAGCCCCATGGATCTGGGTCGTTCACTGTCGGAATTCGAGTGGGCCATATTCTATTCGCCTTGGGATGGCGACCTGTATTTCAATACATCGGCCGTCAAGAAACTGCAAAACCAGACCGCGGCTGCGGTCAGCGACCTGAAATTATACCTGGCCGCCAATCCCAACGCAAAGAACCGCGAGGATCTGCTGAACCGCCTGTATGAATTCGATTACCAGCGCGAGCAAGAATTGCGCGAACTGGCCGCGGCCGCGTCGTTTTAACCGTTCAACCAGAGGTGTCCATCGTCGGCGCTAACGGTACGAGCAAGGGCGGCATGGTGGTGGCCATCCAAAAGATACTCGGTCTGCCGATCAAATTCATCGGTCTTGGCGAGCAGGCGGACGACCTGCAGCCCTTCGACGCCAAACTCTTCCGCCCCTGTCCGCCCTTTCGGGGGAAGCTCAGATAACTGCCAAAAACGGCGCTTTGAAATAATTGAACTGAAGGAGCGATTGGAAAAGTTCTGTAAAACACGACTTCGCCGAATCTGATGGTGGCGTAGCGGCGCGTCGGCAGACCACCGCACTTCTTTTCTCCGTTTTTTAGATGGCGGCTCTCTGCCGGGCACCCGCTACGTTTCCCGGCCCAGGGTTTTTGAAGCTTGTTTCGGGCCGGCGTGACGTGTAGTGGGTAGGCCGCATGAATCAATTCACGCGCCGGGTTTTGTTTCTCCTGTTTTTTTTGTCCGGCTTTTGCAGCCTCGCCTATCAGGTGATTTGGACACGCATGGCTTTTGCCTCCTTCGGAATCATTACCCCGGTGCTGTCTGTGGTGTTGTCGGTATTCATGCTGGGACTGGCCGTTGGCGCCTGGGCAGGCGGGCGATGCATTGCTTCCCTGGTTGAGAAAACCGGGCTTTCGGCAGTCGTCTTTTACGCTGGCGCGGAATTATTGATTGGGCTGGGGGCTTTTGCGGTTCCCAAATTATTTGCCATGGGCGAGCACACTTTGTTGACCAGCGGCGAGACGGATTCCTTCCGTTATCTTTCCTTATCGGCATTGGTTCTGGCGTTTTCCATTCTGCCCTGGTGCCTGTTCATGGGTGCGACCTTTCCCTTGATGATGGCTTACGTCCGGGAGCGGGATTGTAAAAACACGGCAAGTTTCAGCTTTCTCTACCTGGCCAATGTGCTGGGCGCGATGAGCGGCACGCTTTTGACCGCCGTGGTTCTGGTGGAACTGTTGGGGTTTCGCCATACCCTTTGGGTGGCTGCCGCTGGCAATTTCACCATCGCCGTCATCGGCGGATGGCTGGGCTGGAAGCAACGAGGGTCCGTAGCCGTTGCTTTGACGGAAATGGAATGTTCCGCCGGGCCAGGCGACTTGTCCCCATCTGGTAATTTCCGCCGCCGGCTTATAATGTGGATTTTATTTTCAACCGGTTTTGCGGCCATGGCCATGGAAGTGGTTTGGACTCGCGCGTTCGCGCCGGTTTTGAAAACGCAGGTCTATTCCTTTGCTTTGGTTGTTTTTACCTATCTGGGCGCCACCTTTCTCGGCTCATGGCGGTATCGCCACCATCTCAAAAAAAATTCACTGTGGCCGACGGCCAAGTTGATGAGTCTTCTGGTGGTCGCAGTATTTCTCCCCATTCTGGCTGGTGACCCCAGATTCGTAAAAATGGACTGGCACGCTGACATGGATGCCATCAGCGCGATTATTGTGCTGGCCAGCATTTGCCCGTTCTGCGCCATTCTGGGATATTTGACTCCAAGTTTGATTGACGAATACGCCACCGGCGATCCGGCTGTTGCCGGGAAGGCTTATGCGGTCAACGTCCTGGGTTGCATTCTGGGGCCGCTGTTCGCCTGTTATGTTTTGTTGCCCTGGATCGGTGAGCGATATGCATTGATCCTGCTCAGCCTGCCTTTTTTCGTGTTTTGCCTCCTCCTTCGCCACTTCCAATCCCGGCGGCAACAACTGGGATGGGGACTGGCCGCCGGTGCTGCTCTGATGGCATCACTGTTCCTGATCAGGGATTTTGAGACCATGCTGCTGCGCACCCAAAAAAACACGGTTATCCGGCGGGATTACGCCGCCACGGTCATTTCCTTCGGCGAGGGGCGAAACAAAAGCCTTCTGGTCAATGGCATTGGAATGACCATACTGACACCGATCACCAAATTCATGGTCCATCTGCCGATGGCTTTTCACCAGGGCCGGCCCGAATCCGCGCTGATCATCTGTTTTGGCATGGGTACAAGCTATCGTTCGGCGTTGAGCTGGAACATGGACACGACCACGGTGGAATTGGTGCCGAGCGTGACAAAAGCCTTTGGGTTTTATCACGCGGATGCCGCGCGTTTCCTCAATGACCCCAATGGACATGTCGTCATTGATGATGGCAGGCGTTTTCTCAAACGCACCTCGAGGCAATATGACATCATCGTGGTGGACCCGCCGCCGCCGTTGGAGGCGGCGGGTTCCAGCCTGCTTTATTCCAAGGAATTCTATGAACTGGCCAAACAACATCTGAAGCCCGGCGGCATCCTCCAGATGTGGTTTCCCGGCGGCGAGGTTCGCATCGGCCAGGCGATCATTCGATCAATCAATGAATCGTTCCCTCACGTCCGCTGCTTTCCTTCCGTGGCCAGATGGGGAGGCCACATACTGGCTTCCTCCGAACCCATCGAACAACTAGATGCGAATCAGCTCGCGGCGCGGATGCCCGGGAGCGCGAAGAATGACCTTTTGGAATGGAATAACTCTGAGAATATCCTGGCTTTTATCGGGCGGGTTGTTAACCGCGAATATTTCGTCCCCAGGCTCCTCAATCCTGACCCTGAAGTCCAAATCACCGACGACCAGCCCTACAATGAATATTTCCTGCTGCGGCAGGTGGGTCTGTCCTGGCATTGATTCGCGCTCGCAATGGACACGCGCCGAAAATTCTTTTCCCAAAATTATTTGCGACAAGCCCTGGGTCTGGCGCGGCGCGGTTACGGCATGACTTCGCCAAATCCGATGGTCGGCGCGGTTTTGGTGAAAGGCGGCAAAGTCATCGGACGCGGCTGGCACCGGCGCGCAGGTTTGCCGCACGCGGAAATCGAGTCGCTCCGCGACGCGCTAAAACGCGGGCATAATCCGCGCGGCGCGACGCTTTACGTGACGCTCGAACCCTGTTGCACGCACGGTCGCACGCCACCTTGCACCGAAGCCATCATCGCGGCAAGTATCAAACGCGTGGTCGTTGGTGCAACGGATCCCAACCCAAAACATTCGGGCCGGGCTTTCAAAATTCTGCGCCGGGCGGGGATTGAAGTGACAAAGGTAGGGTCATCGCGCCGCGATGACCGGACGGCGCAGCGCGCCGCCCCTACCAAGATTGCCAACGAATGCGCGCGGCTGAACGAGGCGTTTAATCACTGGATTGCCCATCGTCGACCGTTCGTCACTGTCAAAGCGGCAATGACGCTGGATGGCAAAATCGCCACCGCCAGCGGCGAATCAAAATGGATCACGGGCGAAAAGGCCCGCGCCTATGGCATGAACTTGCGGCAGGGAGCGGATGCGATCCTGGTCGGCATCAACACGATTCTGGCGGACGATCCGGGCCTGACGGCGAGGGTGCGAGCACCGAACTCCGATTCGGCGCGTGCCGGTTTGGAAATCGGCGCTCCGAGATTGCGGCGCATTGTTCTGGATTCGATGGCCCGGACGCCGCTTAACGCGAAAGTTGTGAGCGACGAATTCGCGGCGTTGACAACGATTGTCGTGAGCAAATACGCGCCGAAAAACCGCGTCGCTGCTTTGGCCAAGCGGGTGAACGTCATTGTTGCGCCCGCCACCAAACGGCGCGCACGGAGTGGCGCGCCCTATCAAATTGATCTTCGTTGGTTTATGCGAAAGCTGGGCGCGGAGAACGTGACGAGCCTGCTGGTCGAAGGCGGCGGCGAGGTGAATGCGTCGTTTCTGCTCGGTGGTTTGGCCCAGCGCATCGCGTTTTTCTACGCACCGAAAATTTTGGGCGGGCGCGATTCGCGAAAAGCCGTCGCTGGCGAAGGCGCCCGGAGTCTGGCGGAGGTGATTCGACTTCGCGACGTTGAATGGAAGCGGCTCGGGCCGGATTTGCTGCTGACAGCGCGCGTTGCTTCGTAACGGTGCTTCCTTTCTTGAAACTTGACACCTGAAACTTGACACTTCCCTCCATGTTCACAGGCATTGTCGAAGAAGCCGGGACCGTCGAGCGCATCCAGCCGGCGGCGAAAGCCATTGAACTGACGGTGCGCGCCGCCGTGACCGGTCGCGGTCTGAAGCTGGGCGGCAGCCTGGCGGTGAATGGCTGTTGTCTGACGGCGGTAAACGTGGCCACGCGCGGGAAATTCAAGCTCGCGCAATTTGATCTGCTCCAGGAAACGTGGCGGCGCACCAACCTGCAATTTACCAAACCCGGTTCGCTCGTGAACCTGGAGCGGCCGTTGCGCGCGGACGGCGAGTTCGGCGGACATTTCGTGACCGGCCACATTGATGGCATCGGCAAAATCATCCGGTGGGAACGCGCCGGACAGGACCACGTGCTGGACATCGCTGCGCCGCCGGAAGTGATGCGTTACATCGTTTTCAAAGGCTCGGTGGCGGTGGATGGTATCAGCCTCACGGTGGCGGGCGTGCAGAAAAAAAGTTTCCGCATCTGGATTATTCCCCACACCTACGAAATCACGGCTCTGCGGGAACGGAAGGTCGGTCACGCGGTGAACCTGGAGGCCGACCTGCTGGGCAAATACGCGGAAAAGTTCATCTCGGCGCATGGTGGACGCTGACCTGAACGGATCGTAATTGCCAGCACAGATTGTTTGTGGCGGAAGAAAGTGCGATGTTGACCAGACGGCCTTCCCCGCAAAGTGAAGATGCGCGAGATCGAGACAATGAAAGCAGCAAAAACGGACCCGGCTTCACAGCCCCTGCCGCCTGTGGTGCAGCGCCCGAAAAAGGGCACGACGCTGGCCGACCTGCTTGACTGTCACACCAGTGTGGGCGTGCTTTGGAAACCGGAGGACGGCCGGGTTCGTTGCGTGGCGTGCGGTCACCGGTGCCTGATCGCGCCGGGCCGGCGCGGGATTTGCAAGGTGCGCTTCAACGACGGCGGCCAACTGCGCGTGCCGTTCGGCTATACCGCCGGCGTGGCCTGTGATCCGGTGGAGAAAAAGCCGTTCTTCCATGTGCATCCCGGCAGCGACGCGCTCACCTTCGGCATGTTGGGCTGCGATTTTCATTGCTCGTATTGCCAGAACTGGGTGACGAGCCAGGCGCTGCGCGATGAATCGGCGTCAGCGCCTTTCCAGACCGTCACCCCGGAAGAACTGATACACGCGGCACAATGGCACGGCGCACGGCTGGTGGTGTCGAGTTACAACGAACCGCTCATCACCGCCGAATGGGCCGTGTCCGTCTTCCAGCCGGCCAAGGCACAGGGCCTGCTGTGCGCTTTTGTTTCCAATGGCAACGCGACACCGGAAGCGCTCGATTTTCTCCAGCCGTGGATCGTGGCTTACAAGGTGGACTTGAAAGGCTTTGATGATCGCCGCTACCGGACGCTCGGCGGCACGCTCGACCATGTGACTGAAACCATCAAAATGGTCCACCAACGCGGCATCTGGCTGGAAGTGGTGACCCTCGTCGTGCCAAGCTTCAACGACGACCCGAAGGAACTCCGGGACATTGCCCGATTTCTCGTTTCGGTGAGTCGCGACATTCCGTGGCACGTCACCGCATTCCATCCGGATTACAAAATGACCGGCCCGCGTCCAACGCAGGCCGGCGACTTGCTGCACGCCGCGGAGATTGGAATCGAAGCCGGGTTGCGCTTCGTCTATGCCGGCAATGCGCCCGGCCGGGTGGGCGAATGGGAAAACACGCGCTGCCCCGGCTGCGGCGAAACCTTGATTGCGCGCTGCGGCTATCTGATCCAGAAATACAAAATCACTTCCCGCGGCACATGTCCGCGCTGCGGCGTGGTGATTCCCGGTCTCTGGCCAACGGATGGCACGGCCGCCGGCCAATCCCGCCTGCCGCGCCGGGTGAATTTGAAATGAAAATGCGCACCCGATTCAAGCCCGCAACGGGAACCGCGGCGGTGCGTCTGCCGGCGGTGGCGGGACAATTTTATCCCGAGAACCCGGAAGAACTGCGGTCAATGGTAAATGGTTTTCTGGCCGCCGCGAAAATCGTCTCTGACAAAATTCCGAAAGCCATCATTGCGCCCCATGCCGGCTACCAATATTCCGGGCCAATCGCCGGCTCGGCCTATGCCTGCCTGGCGCGCGGACGCGGCCTGCTCAAGCGCGTGGTATTGCTGGGGCCGTCGCACTTCGTGGCGTTTCCCGGATTGGCAGCCAGCAGCGCGTCGTTTTTTCAATCGCCGCTGGGTCCCGTCCCCGTGGATGAGGAGGCGCTGGCCCGGATCCACGCGTTGCCGTTGGTAACGACGCTGGATGCCGCGCACCAGCGCGAACACAGCCTGGAAGTGCATCTGCCGTTTCTGCAAATCGCGCTGGGTGAATTCAAACTGGTGCCGCTGGTCGTGGGCGACGCCGCGGCGAATGAAGTCGGAGCGGTGTTGAACGAACTTTGGGGCGGCAGGGAAACCTGCATCGTCGTCAGCTCGGACTTGAGTCACTACCACGATTATCGGACGGCGCAACAAATGGACCGCGAGACGGCCCGCGCCATCGAGTTGTTGAGCTGGGAGAAACTCGACGCCGACCAGGCATGTGGTTGTCAGCCGATTCGCGGACTCCTGTGCGTGGCAAAGGAGCGCGGCCTGCGGTGCCGCACCGTGGATTTGCGGAACTCCGGCGACATATCCGGCAGCCGCGACCGCGTGGTCGGCTACGGCGCCTTTGCCTTCACGGAAAACTAAACCTCACTCGCCGGAGACCGTCACCACGACGGTGCGGCGGCGCGGTTTGATGTCGCATTCCAAGTGGAAGATCTGTTGCCAGGTGCCCAGCCCCGGTTTCCGGTCCGCCACCGGCATGGTCAATAAAGTCGTACAAGCTGACTGAACATCTGAAGCAGAATTACCCTCGCCGTGAGTCAGGTCCGGCTTGCTTCCAAAGGCGCGAAAATTTCGGTTCCGTTTTTTTGGGGCGGCGCAAAGTCCGCGCCACAGTGCTCGCATTTTTCACGATCAACCGACCGGGGCTTTTCGCAGTTCGGGCAAGGCTCTTGTGCCGGCCATTCCTGCACACTCAGGAACGCCAGGAAGCCGGGCAGGCCACACACCAGCAGAAACCCCGCCCAACCCAGTTGTGCTCGGACGTTGAAATGATACCGCCGGCACAGCCACCCGCCCGCTGGGACCCATATTATCACCGCGGTCGCCAGGCTGATCAGCATTTCTTTCCACGGTAACGCATGCCAGTTCTGTTCGATCTCCTTCCAACCCCCCACAACGCACAGGTGTAACACCCAAAGCCCCGGAGGCATCAGCACCGAAACCATTTTGTCGATGAGCGAAAACTCTTGTTTGGGCAGGGACAAAGCGGGCAGGTCGGTGCTCTTCAACATCCCCTGGTCGCGGGCAAACCAGGTCACGTGCGTGGGTAGTTTTCCCCCGGCTTTTCGGTTCGCCGCATCCGTCGGAGCGAGCCAGAGTGCAAACTGATCCGCCGGTTCAAGGAAATAAACCCAAATGTCCTTGTAGTCCGGATAGGCTGTTCCGTAAGGCGATTTCCAAATCACTTTGCCGTCCTTGGCCAACAGATGGACGAACTGCCGGGTGACCACAACCGTGTAATCCCACTCGTCTTTAAGTGATATTTCCGTGACGGCGCCGATGGCATCGCCGTTCGTGGCGGTAAAGAGTGATTTGACCGTCCGGTCTTGCGGGTCAAACTGGTAAACCGTCGTGGCGGTTCGGACGGTCCGCTTGTTGGGACCAGCATACCACCAGTCGAAGCTGTCATTGGGGGAACGGAAACGATCCCCGCTTCCGGAAAGGTCCGGGCTGAAACCATTCGGGCCTATGCTGCCAATAACCCGCCGGGTCACCACATCGTAGCCGGCAAACCGCCCATACCGGCTCCAAAAGAACCAAAGTGTCTTCGGCGTTTCCTGCCAGAACGTGAACAGTTTTTCCGGGTTCCAATTGATTGACCGTCGCTCATCAAAATTCACGTGGATCGGATAGTTTTTACCGCCCAGCCGGTAGAAATATTCCTGGTTGATAATGTTGCCGGTCTTCAAATCCCTGACCGGTTTCCCGTCCAAGTCCAGATACTCGGACGGTTTGCCGCCGCTCACATTTGCCTTGTAGATCGCACCGTCCTTGGCCATCACATATTTCGAATATTGCCTGGTCATAACCCGGTTCGGGAGTGTTGCCACCAGGACGAACGCCACGATGAAGAAAACGAAACCGGCGCCCACAGTAAGGACGGCTGTGAGACCCATTTTTCCCAACGTTGGCTGGCCACGATAGTGACCATCACTATGGAACGCACCCCAAACCGCTGCGATCAGAATGAAGACGCTGGTCAGAATGAACAATCCGGTGAAAACGACGGCGCGCGGCTGGTCGGATGGCCAATTGATCGTCGCGATGGAAACCAGAATGGCCAGCGACAGACCCAAGGCCCGACTGGCATACCAGCGTGCCTGGCGGAGGCCGGTGAGCATTCCGGCGAAATAATAAACGACGCCCCCGAAGAAATACGTGGCTAGCGGCAGCACCATGGACCATTGAAAAGGCGCCGCCACGTTTCCTGGCGCCGCCGCCCAGGCGACGAAGCAAGCCAGAGGCAAACCCGCCGCGGCCAGATAAATCATCAATCCGGCAATGATCTTGCCGAAGAAGATTTCCGTGCGGGTGGCGGGCCGATGCACCAGAAACGCCCAAAGATCGCGGGGCTTCTCGTTATGGATCTGCACCCATCCTAGAACCATGCCGAAAAGGGCGCACAACCAGCCGGCTTCCACCAGAAAGAGCGACGAGGTTACCGGTTGCAGTCGGTACGAATAATTGGCCGCGCTGCTTAATCCCAAGGCTGTCTCTTCCATCATCCCGATGTAATAGCGATAACTTCCCACCGCCAGCACCGTAAAAACCACCAGACCCAACACGGCCAGTTTCAAATTCTCGCGCAGTTCCTTCTCAATCAATGCTTTCATGGTTGTGCCTCCGTTTCCGGCAGGATGAATGATTTTTCCCCTCGCTCGCCCAGATAGCTGATGAACGCGTCCTCCAGGCTGATGGACACCGGTTCCATCTGCGTCGGGGCCAGCGCCCGCAACGTCTGTTCCGTCGCGCCGTTGTAATGCACGCAGGTGAGCCGGAGTTCACCCTCAGCCCGGAAGGCCTGAAGCAGCCCGGGAATCTGCGGCAACGGCGGCGGCGTGCCGGGGAACCGCAGTCGGATCTGCCGCACGCTGTTCCGAAATGTCTCCAGCGAACAACATACACGCAGGACACTCTGGTCCAGCACGGCGATGTAATCAGCCACCCGCTCGACGTCCGCCAGTTGGTGCGAGGAGAAGAAAATCGTCCGGTCCGAACGGCGCGTCAGATAAATCATGGATTCAATCAGCGACCGGTGCGCCACCGGGTCCAGTCCCAGCGCCGGGTCGTCGAGGATGAGCAGCTCAGGCTCCGGCGCCAGCGTCAGGCCCAAACAGAGGCCCGCCCGTTCGCCGCGCGACAGGTCCTTCACCCGCGCCGTGGGCTTGAGGTTGAAATGCCCGATGACTCCGTGGAAGACTTTTTCGTTCCAGCGCGGGTAAAACTGCGACTGGAATTCGCTGCATTCCCTGACCGTCATCCAGCCATAGAGTTGATGATCCTCCGTCAGGTAACCGATGCGCGCCCGGGCTGCTGGCGGCAGGACGCGGATATCATGGCCGAGGACGCTGCCCTCGCCGCGGGTCGGCTCGAGCAGCCCCAGCAACATGCGGATGGTGGTGGTTTTGCCGGAACCGTTCCGGCCCAGAAACGCAAACACACACCCGCGCGGCACCTCCAGGTTCAGGTCGTAAACGGCCGGCTTGGCACCAAAATACCGTGTCAGACCCCGCGTGTGAATGACGACTTGTTCATTCATGACTGTTTTTCTCCTTTCGCACTTTTCCATTGACCAAGTTTCTTCTCAAAAGCCTCCCGCAACTCCTGCGGCGTGAAATCCATCACCATCGCTTCGCCGATGGCCGCATCCATCAACGGCTCCAGCCGTCGCCAGCCCTCCTCGCGCGTGAACATCTTGCGTTTGCGGGTGACGAACACCCCCCGACCGGCCCGGGACTCGATCAGCCCTTCCCGCGCCAGGTCGGCGTAGGCCCGGGCGACGGTGTTGGGATTGATGACCAGCCGCTCCGCCAGCGCGCGAATGCTCGGCAGCGGGTCGTCCACCGCCAGCTTCCCGGAGGCGACCGCCAGGCGCACCTGATCCGTAATCTGTTTGTAGATCGGCGTGTTTGACCCGGTATTGATGTTGAGGTTAATCATCGTCACGGTTGCATACTGTACTAATACAATTAATACACTAGGACGTTGATGTCAAGTCTTTTTTTTTGCGGCCAAAACCGTCGGGAAGTCGAATCTTTCAGCGTGTTCTGATGGAAAGCGGGCTTGTTTGCATTCCAGCATTTTCAAAACATCATTCACCGGAAACCGTCACCACGACGGTGCGATGGCGCGGTTTGATGTCGCATTCCAGGTGGAAGATTTGCTGCCAGGTGCCCAGCACCGGTTTCCGGTCCGCCACCGGCACGGTCAAGGACGGCCCGAGCAGCGTGGCTTGCAAATGCGAATGGCCGTTGCCGTCGTGCCAGGCGCGTTCGTGTCCGTAGTTGCGGCTCGGCGGGATGAGTTTGTCCAGCATGTCCGGCAGGTCTTCGAGCAGGCCCGGTTCGTATTCGATGGTGCCCAGCGCGCCGGTGCTGCCAATGTTGAACACGTGCGCCGTCCCCGTGCGCACGCCGGAGTCGTGGACAATCCGCGCCACATCCGCCGTCAGGTCGTGCAGTTGCCGGTGTCCCCGGGTTTCCAGCAGGATTTGTTTTTGGTAAACCATGCCTTTTCTTGCGCGCAACGGCGCTGGAACGCAATGCTATTTCCGCTGGAAATCCGAAGTGCGAAGGCCGAAGCCCAAAAGAAACCCGAAATCCGAATTGAACAAAACTCGCGGACTCAGCGGTCCGCGCTCCGTTCCACGCTCTCAACCTCACAAGACGCCAGATCGAGCAGCCGCGCCTGCGGAATGCGTTCGGCAATGATCAACCGGGCGAGGTTCACCCAGCGTTGACAACGGTCGAGCACGATGCCGTCGGAGGTCGCGATAATCTCGCCGGTGTGCGACAGGACGTGGTCGGGGCTGAAGGTCAATTCCACGTCCATGTTCCAGCCGACGGCGGCAGCGGTTTCAAGGATGAGGGTCTTCAGGCGTCCGCTGTTGGAGACCGGCTGGTCGAGCCACCAGCGGCAGCGGCTGGTGCCCAAGGCCACGGCGGTTTCGCCGATCAGGCGCAGGACGGGAATGGTTTCATTTATTTTGCGATAGCGCCGGTGAATGCCGGCAATGTCCCGGCAGCAACCGTCGCGGCACAACAACACAATCCCGCCAGCCAGCGCGCTTTCGAGGACGGTCAGGACGTTGTAGCCGTCGAGCCAGAGTTCATTTCCGTGAAGCAGGCCGGGCTCGACGCGGAGTTTTTGGCGGCGTTGAACGTCTTCGCGAGCGCAGGCGTGACGGGAGACAGCCATGCGCTGGCGGGAGGTGAGGTTGTGCCGGTTGCCCACCAGTTCGATGGCCGAGCGCGGGGCATAACCGTGGTCGAGCAGCCAGCAGAAATCGGCGGCGGCGGCGCGTAGTGCGGGGAGTTGCCGGGCGGCAAAGAGCCGCTCGTCCTGAGGAGCGAGGCCCCGGTGTGTTTGATGCCGTGCCATGGGGGAAATAAAAGTTTTGGTGCGCATAGCAGGACTTGAACCTGCAAACAGGTTGTTCTCAACACTTCCCATGATTGCCTCTAGTTGAGTATTCATTGCCTTTTGATATACACTAATAATCAATGTTTGCAAGCACTTAATGTGCATTTTTGGGAAGCAGCGGGAAGAAAAACGTGTGTAAATCGTGTGCAAGAAAGGTGACTGTGCAAACTTTGTGCAAATCAAACTCGACCCGGAATCTGTGCAAACTTGTGCAAAATTTTGGCCTGCCTTGGCGCGTGGCTGGCCTGTGGCGCGTCCCGGCCATTGCCGGGAGGGAAAGTAGCCTCCGGGGTCTCAAAACGACGGGAAGCGCGTCAGGGCTTTTTCTTTCCCTTTGCCGGTTTCAATTGCTTCAACTTTTTCACCGTCGCCTCAAAATCTATTTCCACCGGAGACGGTTTCGCATCTTCCAGCACGCGGAATTTGGAAAATTCCAGTTCCGCCTTTTTGACCGCCTGCTCGTGGGAAATCGTCCCGGCGTGATCCAGCAGCTTGCGCCCGGAGATTTTCAGGAACTCGTCCAGCTTCGTGATCCAGTCGCGCATCGTCATTGGCTTGCGTTCCAACGCCTGCAACTCCGCGTATTCGATGTAGAGATTCACAATGCGGTTAAGCACCTGCAATTCATCTTCCGTGAGGTAGTTCTTGGCAATGGCCGCGTCTTCTTTCCGCACGCGCCCGCCGGGGCGCGTCGTCAGCATCCCCATGAACGGTTTCCCGGCATCCGCCCGCTTATGGATAATCTCCGCCGCCGTGTGGCCGTGCGTCGCCCAGTGCATTTTGTTCTGCACCGTGGCGAAGAATTTCTGCGACACCTCCGCATCCGGCGTGTAATCCACGCTCGTCGCGTAAATATCCAGCACCTTCTGATAGAACCGCCGTTCCGAGGAGCGGATGTCGCGGATGCGCGCCAGCAGTTCGTCGAAATAATCCGTCTGCCCCTTGCCCGGCGGATTCTTCAACCGCTCGTCGTCCATCGTGAATCCTTTCACGAGATATTCCTTAAGCCGCGCCGTCGCCCAGATGCGAAACCGTGTGCCACGCGCCGATTTCACGCGATAGCCGACGGCGATAATGGCGTCCAGATTGTAAAATTCGATGTTCCGCGCAACCTTGCGCCCGCCTTCCGTTTGAACTGTTGCAAAATTTGCAACAGTTGCCGCCGCCGACAATTCGCCTTCCTCAAATATATTTTTGAGATGCTTGGAAATCACCGATTTATCCCGCTGAAACAACTCCGCAAGTTCGTTCAAAGACAGCCAGGCCGTCTGGCCGTCCAGCCGCACTTGCACGCGCGTTTGCAAATCCTCTGTCTGATACAGGATCACTTCGCCGCCGGGTTTATTTTCATTGGCGCTCATGGTATTGAATCATCTCGGTTTCAAATCGAAAAACGTCGCGGACAGATTGCGTCATTCGGGCAGAGTGTCAATCAGGGGAATTATCATTCCGGCGGATGCTGGTGACGCAGCAGCGCAGCCTCGACGCTCGGCCAGTGAAACAGGATGCGACGCCCGCCCAGCCGCACGCAGGGGATTTTGCCGGTCTTGCGCCAATTGAACAACGTGCGGCGGCTCACAGGCAACCGTGCCAGCAGTTGCTTTTCGTCAACGAAGCCGCCTTCGCCTGCCAGTGTTTGGTTTTGTTCAGCGCGGATGCCAGCGTTCCGCATATCCGGGCTGGCACGCGGAAAATCTTTTCGCTCACTGCTCATACTTCCGATCTCCTACTCATCGTAGTTGACGACTCTATGCGAAACAGGGCGGCGTTTTGTGCAATCATTGCACAAAATGGCGTGCCGGATTTTGGCGCAACTGGCGGTTTTTGCACCAGCACGCGAGGCTGGTGCGGGCAGCAAAATGAGGATGCAAGACGTTCACCATGCAGAGCCAAAATGGGCGGTAGTTTTTTGCAAAGCCGTCAAATCGCTGCCGATTTTCATTCACCGAATCTGCATCCGCAAATCACATGACTACCGCTTTTAAGCATGACAAGCCGAACCCCTTCGCCATGCGAAGGATTCTGTGTCCGCCGATTCTCCGGCGGATTTCCGGCGGCAATGACGCCGCATTCCCGGCGGTCATCCGCCGTGTTATCCGCCGGACAGCCGGTGGCATTGCCGGCGTCTATCCGGCGGTTTATCCGCTGAAATGTCCGGGTAGCATCCGGGCAACAGCCGGGAAGTTGCCGGGCAGTGTCCCGTCAAATGCCCGGAAAACATCGTGACGCATCCGCGTTGAAGCCGGGCGCGTAAATCAGAGGCGTGATTATGTGTCGCCGGCGGCGCGTCAATGTATTGCTCGCCTCATCCGGCTGCGCTCCACATTGCACCCGCCGCCCGGCTCCGGGAGTTTTGCCTCTGTGATTTCGCGCCCGGAGAATTGCTTTGCGAACCAGAAATATCCTTTTGCGCGCAGACCATCCCGGCGCGGCTTGGGGCAATTCTGTGCGAAGGATTGGCGGTCTTTAACCATTTCCGCTGGCGCGGGTTTTCGCAACGCGAAATTTTTATTGCCCAGCACTAAACATGGCGGAAATCAGATAGCCTATAATCGCGCACACCGCCGCAAACAGCGCCGCCCAGCCCAACACGGACCACACGATCTGCCGCAGGTTTCCATGAAACCGGCCGCACTCGAAACAGAACCAAGCGTCGCGGCTGATGGCGTGGGCGCAGTCCGGGCAGGCTATCATCCGACTGACCGGCGGATTCGATGCGGATTTGGGCGGCGCGGCGTGGAATGGGGCGCGAAGCAGGGTGGTTTGATGACAATGCGGGCATTCAATTTCTTGGCCGGTGGACTCGACATCGAATTCAAGGTCGCCACAACAGTTTTGACAGGTGGATTTGCCAATCATGGTTTGGCCTTTCGTAACGGGTTCACGTAACGAAGTCTTGTCACCGGCTGGTTTCCATATCCTCTTTAACTTTCTTGACTGCGGCAGCATCAGCGGCGGATTCAATCATTTCAATTTTTTGGATTTCAAATGCCCGAAAATCGGTAGTTGCTGCTGCAAGGACATGGCCAATCAAACGTATTTGATCACCTTCTTTCAGCGATGTAACCACGCTAACAAGTTCATTTGGACGTTGATCATTGGAATCCCCGGCAAAGAAATTTGGCCCAAGAATTTGTTTTGGGACAAAAGCGTTTCTAAAAAAATTTCTATTTTTATCTTCGACATCAAACCCTAAACGCAAATCGGATAATTTGCTTCCATCCATCATATATCCAGCGGCAGCGGAATCTAATCGCATAAATTTCCCATCCATCCATCCATCGTGACCGTTAACTTTTTCTGGAAAATTTTCGATCAAATCGCTGGTGAATTCCACCAGACCAGCGGCACGCATCTGCGCGGCTTCGGCGTCGAGCTGGCGTTGCCGTTGCGCAGCTTTGCATTCCTGAAAATAAAGCCAGTCGTTCGTTGTAAGGTCGGAGATTTTCAGGAAACGATTCGTTCCGCTGTCTTTGATGACGACCATCTGTGTGCCGGATGATATGTAATCGCCGGAAAACGCCACGCCGGTTTTCAAAGTCCAAGTGTGCGGCTCGGCGTAAACGAATTGACAAATTAAAATCAAGGCTGCGTTGACGAGGATGAATTTTTTCATAGCAATTTTCCTCTGCGTCTCCGCGCCTGCTCTCGAAATAAAAAAGGCGTGCCTTACTCACGCTCCGCAACGGGCACGGGAATGCCCTTCAAAAGAACGCTTTCAGACACGCCCGGTTTGGGCGTGCCTTCAAACGCTGTCTTTGAAGTTGAAATTTCCCGTTTCGTTGCAGACAGCAGCCGAAGCCGCAGATTGTTTTGTTGTGTGTTTTCTGGTCTTTGATTTTAACTGACGCTGGCGATTCAATCACCAATGCCACACTGATTCAAGCGCGGTTTTGCGCGAGTCATGCCCGCACCTAGCTTCAATGCCAGTGCGCGGATCACGCGGGCGCGGTTGCGAATTTTCTCCGACAATGGCCGGATGGTCCGCAACTCTGACGGTTGCCGCCTCGGCGGTGATCAAAGCTTGCTGGCGGGCAGCGTGGCGCGACGGCGATGGCGATATAAATCCCGCGCCGATGAAAGCGCGGGCTTGCAATTTTCCCGGCGCGGCTTAATTCTCGCCGGTAGGTGTCATTACACGCTTATGAAATCCATCCTCGAACTTATCGCCGACATTCCCACCAATGCCGCGCTCCGGTTGCAGGCAGCAGCACTCGAAAAGAAGATAGCGGAGTTGGAAGCAGCCAACGCCGATCTTAAAAAGCGAGTTGGCCAGCTTGAGTCCGAGCTTTCGGCAAAGACGAGGCTTGAAGAGTTTGTCGAGCATCATGGGGCACTTTTCAAGCGCAAGCCAGGAGGTGGTTATCACGCGGCGGTTTATTGTCCGCATTGCAAGCAGTCGGTGGGTTCGCTTCATGCTTTACCTTACGATTGTAGTTGTGGTTGGAGTGCGGATTTCAACCATTTTGATTTGGAAAAAGTGATGCAGGATTTGCCGCAACCGTGATACTCTGCGCTGGACGAGCCTTCGGTCATTTTCCAATCTCCTCAAACTTCTTGGTTAAGTTTTTCCGTATTAACTCCGTGTCGGCGCTCATTCTCTCGCCTATCTCTTCGGCTGAAAGCCCGGCCATTGCCGGCGGTAACTCCCGGTCCCGGCGCTCCAACTCCGCAAAGGTTAAGGTCATTGCTTGCGCAGCCTGCCGTTGCGCATCGGCAGTGGGCATCATCCGACCGGCCTGGACTTCGTTTTCCCGCGCCAATTTCTTTTTTGTTTCGCGCAGGATGGCCAGCCGTTCCTGAGCTATTGCCCGGCGTAAATCCGGCGGCACGCTGCCGATGCGACCCTTCTGCGCGAGGTAGATTGTCCAGCCGGTGAGATCGTCGAGCGCAGGCGCATCGGGCTTCTTGACGTAGGCGGCCAGCAGTTGGCGGGACACTCCCAAGGATGCGGCCACGGATGATTGTGTAGGCTTTTTATTTTTGAGTTTTGGTTTCATGGTATGTAAAATAATTATTTTTAGTGGTTCATAGAGACTGTCAGGACTGTTCAGATGCCTAGCTGGATGGTCGTCCAAAAAAAGATTCCTTTGATTTTCTGGCGCGGGGTTGACCATTGCAGACAGTGGGTTGGTTGGCTGGTGGTTTTCATCGTGGCAGAAAATCCATGCGACGGGGCGCGGTGCGTTTGGGGTTAGGTTCACCCGCACATAACCACCTGAAACGATTCGCAGTCTTGTTCGGTTGGTAGTTGGCCGTTTTTTTGATTGCGCCCATTGCAGTCAGCTTGTCCCGAATCCACGCTGCTCCTTTTCCAGTGACGCCGAGCCGGGCCCCCAGATTGTCCCGCACAATCGGAAAATCCGCCGCGCCGTCTTGCTCCGCTTTCCGCGCATAGCTCCGCACAATCCGAAACGCATCGCGTTCGTTTTCCGTTTCCAGCCGCGTGAGGATTTCCCGCTCCGCTGCCGAAAGTGTCACCGCCCATTTTTCCGCCAGTCCCGCCCACAATTTCTCAAAGCTCGCCATGTGTTCTGTTTCATCCACGTTTGTCGCCGCCGTCTTGGTTCGGAACTGCGCTGCCGCCAGCCGTTGCGCCATGCCCCGCCCGACTTGATGAAAAACTTCACCAACCAAGGATGAAAGTTTCTCGTTTCGTGTTCCTGTTACCGCGATACCAAGTTTCTGAAGTAACTCCGATTCACGGTAGAGGGAGACAGAGAAAGAATCTTCTTTCTTTGTATCAGGGAAGTGACTTTCTAAACCCCTGCAATTCAACGGGACATTTTTTGACTTCCCCGATAGGACAGAATCAAGGGAAGCGCGGCAGTTTTCCCAAACGATTTGGGAAAAATCATCCGTGCCGGGATTCCAGCAGCCAGGCGCACGCAGCCCCTTGCCGTAACGCGACGGCAGACTGTCGGGCGGAAAAATTTCGCACACGCCAGCGGCGACGGTAGTGCCGATGGTGGCGACAACTGATTTTAACAGCCGAATCCATTCCCGCGTTTCGTGAAAGTCGGGTGAGATTGCCCAAACGTGCCAGCCTCCACTGCCCGACGTTTCGAGAATCACGGCCAAGTCGGGCGCGCTTAACAGCACACGGAAAGCGGTAAACGCCAGTTCCAGCGCCCGTTCTGACTTGCCATTGTGCGCGTCAAAATCCATGCCACCCCAGCGCGATTGCTGGCGGTCATTGGTCGAGTAAGGGACAAATGCCAGCCGCGATTTTGGCGAACCGGCAATGCTTGACCATGCCCAAGAAATTGCCCGATGAACGGGCAGTTTTTTCGATCTGACGTAACGCTTGCATCCGTCCTTGTCACGAAAGCCCATGACGAAATGTGTTGTGCCGTTACCGTTGTGAAGATGCTCGTAAAGCGCAGTCAACTCGCACCGCGTCCAAACGGCATCGGCGCGGCGCGGCTGCCAACTCAAAATGGCGAGCGTATTTGCGCCCGTGTCAGTTGATGGTGTCCGCAAGCGCAACCGCTTGTGCGAATCGGCAAGCGCGTGTTTGAGTTCGTCATTACTTAATCCGGCCCAGCGCGGATGCAGAACTGGTGGGCGTTTTTCCGGCGGTCGCGGCGGCGGCGAGGAAGATACCTTTTTTTGATTGCTCATGCCTCGATTCCTTCAGTCTAGGCATCTGACGGGATTGGACGCCACGCGTCGTCATCATAAATCTCGCCTTGTCCTGCTTCATTGATGCGCAGCCGGTTCTCCATCAGCAAAAAATACAATTCCACGCATTGCTCAGGCGTGACTTCTGCCCCTCGCTGTATTAACGCTGATGCGGCCAGCGCGACGACTTCAAATACATCCTCGAATCGTTCTCGCGGATATGCAGGCTTGGCCCATGACGGAACAAGCGGGCATCTCGGCGGCCCTGCCAGCAGGCGGTAGGCATCGGTCAAATGTAAAACCTTTTTACAGTCTAACTCTTCCCGCCTGTCAAACACGCGCATGTAGTTTGCTGCGGTTGCCCGGTCAAACGGCAGATTTTTCTTAATCCACGGCAGCCATTCGCCGTGGGACAATTGGCCTTTGACCTCCGTGAGGAGCTTTCCGATGCGGATCGCATTGTCGAGCGACATGCGCGCAGCGGTAATAATTTCGGCATGGAGCTTATTTATCTCACAAACCGCGACGTGAACGGGTAGGCGACCTGCGCGGCGTGCGATTTTTTCCACACGCTGCTGGTCAATGGTTGCGGGATTCATTCCGCCCCCCGTTGCTGGCGCAGAAGCGCGGCCTCGACGCTCGGCCAGTGAAATAAATTTCGTCTGCCGATCTTGACGTGTGGGATTTTTCCAGATGCTCGCCAATTAAAAAGCGTCCGTCGGCTGACGGGTATCCGCGCCAAGAGTTGTTTTTCGTCGAGGAATAAATCCCCGCTCGCCGGTGCTGTTTGTTTTGGTTGATTAACCATGCACGCACTTTATTGCGTGCAGATAAAATTGTTCATGGGGTATAACAGCCCGCGATTTATCACACCGGCGGAGACTTGGGGGCGATGCTGTGAAAGGCTTGTTTGATTTGGCTTTTTATGTCACGGCGGATCAAGGCGCGAGAGGATTTCAGCAGCTTCTTTTTTCTCGGATTGTCCGGCACAGATTCTTGATAGGCATCATTGCGCCAGTAATCTTGAAATTGTTTGTGATTCTCAAAATCATTGCCAAATTTGCGGACAAATACTTTTTCAGCGAGCTTCCACCATTGCCGATAATTTTCCCTAGACAGTGGCGGAAGTGCGATAGCTTCTTTTTCTATCAGTGCTTCAAAATTTCCGTTTGTCCACAACGAGCTTTTATCTTTCTTGCGTATGCTTTTTATGTAATTCAAAAGTTGAAATGCAATATGCGTTTCATCTGTGAACAACGAGAATGATTTGCCTTTGGTATTGATTGAAGATGATTCCCCTAACTGAATTTTTTCCATCAGATATTCCTGATTTCTTGCAACATCAGGATGATGACTAATGAAGCCGGGAAAAACAAATTCCCCCCTTGCAATCGGTTGAAAATTCTCCGGTGCTTCCCAAGCTGCGGAACGCAGTGCTTCCACTGCGGAGGCCGCAATGCGATGGAGCCGTGCGGCTGCATCCGCATATTTAACAGCGCATAGCCGCATTGCCTCAAAATAAAAATTCGTCTGGTAGTCACTCGCAAAGAAGTCTGGAACGTCCGAAAATTTGTGGCTGGGTTTTGGAAGCAATACATCCAAAGCGCATCCCGCAAACTTCATTGCTGGCGAGTCGCCAGGATGCCACGGCATCCACAATTTATTTTCCGCCTGTTTTTGCTCGCGCAGTTCCTTTTCCAGTTTGTGCCTACTAGGTTTTGGGCGTTTTGGCTTTTTCATTTTTTGTTAAGCGACGGGACTTTATCCACGGCGGCGAAGCCGGGTTGCACGGCAAACCATTTTCCCGCCTCGGCTTTTGTGGCGAGTCCCTTGTAATGCGCGTGAATCATCGCGGGCGAATTGCCCGCCTGTTGCGCGGTCTGGTTTTCATTGGCGTGCGCGGCAAAGTGAAATGAGCAAAAGCTGTGGCGCAACCCGTTGGTTTTGCGCGTCACGCCCGCGCCTTCGCACAGTTCCACGAAATGCTGTTGGAACGTGATTTCATGGCCGACCCAAAGTTTGCCAGCCGTGCGCGTGCGAAACGGTTCAAGCCACGAGGCGAGCGCGGGGCAGATTTCCACCAGGCGGCGCTGGCGTGTCTTGGCCTTGCCCGCTGTGATTTCAATGTGTCCCGGCACGCGCCACACGTCCGCCCAATCCAAGCGCAGCAGTTCGGAAGTGCGGAGTCCGGCCAACCCGCCAATGGCGATGATCGGGCGGAGTGTGGCGTAGGCGGTTTTGGCGGTTTTCAGCAACGCGGCAAATTCGTCCGGGGTGTAAAACTCCACGGCGGCGGTGTTGGCGCGTTCGGAGCGCATGGCGTCGGCTTCGTTCAAGCGATGCGTCGGGGCGAGATAATCTTTGCGGACTGCCCATTGCAGGAATTGGCGGATGGTGGCGCGGTAGTGGTTGCGGGATTTTGCGGAGTTGGCGGCGCGGCCATTGCGAGACGTGGTTTTCACCGTGTCAAGCGAGCCGATGAAGGTGTCCAAGTGTTCCTTGCTCAAATCGCAAACGGCGGTGCCGAGGAACGTGGCGGCGAAGCGGTCCAGTTGCAACTGCCGGTTGTAGGCGTATTTGGCGGAGAGTTGCGACCGCTGGCCTTCGGCGGCTTTGGTGCGGGGCGCGTCGGCCTGTAAAAATTCCGCGACGGCTTCCTTGATGTCTTTGCGCTTCACGCTGGCGACAGTGCGCAAGTAACCCTCGACAGCTTCACCCATTGTGCGCCCGCCCAGCTTGCCGGATGCCTCGACGAATTCAGACACGGCGGCCAGCAGTGAAACGCGGCGGCCTGTGGATTGCCGGAAGGATTCGAGGCGTTGCAACGCGGCGAGCGAGTCGCGGGACTGGCTGGCGGTAAGCGCGGCGGCCTGTGAACCGTTGGCCATGTCGCGCACAAGGCGTTCGGCAGCGGCCTTGGCGTCGGGATAATTGGCAAAGGTTTGCATCCGACGCTTACCGGCGACGGTATAGGCGACGCGGTAGTAATTGAATTTCCCGGCAGGGCGGTAGATTTTCGCCTTGCTCGATCTGTGGCGGATGGTGACGGGGAACCTCACGCGTTTGTCCGAGGGACGGGCTGTGTTTTGTGCAAACTCTGTGCAAATTTCCTGATGATGCCCTATTTCATTAGAAAAATTGGTGCGCATAGCAGGACTTGAACCTGCACGGGTTGCCCCACTACCACCTCAAAGTAGCGTGTCTGCCAATTCCACCATATGCGCACCCGCCCGCATAATGAACCAAGCGGCGGCGGTCTGCGCAAGTTGAATCGAATCCTGTGCGCAAGTCGCGGGCACCCGCAAAAATTTTCGCGCGTTCTTTTTAGTCGCCCAACAACCATTGCCAGCCGCGCCAGCGATCAGGATGTGCGGGGTGGAAACCCTCGCCGCCGCGCGTCTTTTCCAAATCCCATTGCATCAGCACGCCGATGGTGTTGGCACCGCGTCCGTGCGACCGGATGGCGTCAATGCCGTAGGCGTAGTCGAGCATGATTTTGAAACGGTCGGATGGCGCGCGATATAAAATGCCGCCGCCCACGCCGTTGAGCCAGTTGCCCGGCTGCTCCTCGCCAGGCAGATAATCCACAAACGCGCTGGAGGTGTTGACCCCCAGATTCCAGCGCTGGTTTTTATCGAGCGGCAGAAGGTAATTCGCGTTGAACAGCACAAATTGCCGCGCGCTGATTTCCTGGAAAAAATAACCGGGCAGCGACAGTGGAAATTCCGCCACCAGTGGCAAATATCCGCCGAGGCGATACGCGCTGAAACGGTCGGCGTCCACGCTCGTGCCGGCCGTCAGCCGCACGTAAAAATTCTGCTGGCTCTTGGGCAGCGTGTAGGACAGCGCCGCTTCGGCCCAAAACAAATGCGATTGCTCTTCGACCGAGCGATCGTAGCTGACGCCGTTGAAGAAGCCATAAGGGCCGGAGTCGGTGCGAAGCTGTCCTTCGTACCAGACGGACAATTCCATCGCGAGTGCCGGGAACAGCGTCGGTTCGATGCCGCCCCAGCGCAAACCGGTGCGTACGCTGAACTCGCCGCGATCCTCCGGCAGTCGAAATCCAGAGGCCGTGCCGTCACTGCGGTCGAAAGTGGAATAGTGCGCCGTGCCGCGGAGGACCAGATTCAACGGAATCAGGTCGCCGGGGTTGAACAGATGATAAACACTTGCTGAAATTTCACCATCGCTGCCCTCAAAAGACTGGTTGGGATAATAGGTGCCGCCATGGATTTCATAGTAACTGTCCGCAAAACCGCCGCCCGCCAGGCCGATGGCGAAGTCCGTGTTCGGCCCCAGCCCGTGGACAAAGCCGAATTCGGAATCGAGATACACCGGCGCCACCGCCAGCCGCAGCGTCAGGTTCGTGCGCAGGAAATCCGGCTGGTTGAGATAGTAAAACGCGTAGCCGGCGAACGGCGCGTGGCCCTCGAATGCCTGATTGTAGCCGAACTGGATCAGGTCGCGATTTACGGGGTCAATTTGCGCCGACGCGAAAATCGGGGCGAACAGCGACAACCAGAGGAGTCGTTGCCCGATTTTTTTCATCGCCATTTTCGTAACCCAAAGCCGCGCTGCCGGCAAGCGGATTTGGACACGCCGGTGCGTGTATCCGATTATAATCGGGGTGCGGGTTTGCCTCGCAAAAGGCGCATCTTCATTGAATGACCAATGGCTAAACCCCGTAACGGGGCGTGGCCCCACGGGGCTTTACACCCATAATGCCTAAAGAATGACGAAGCCCGAATGACGAAACAATTCCTACGCCCTGACATTTTGAATTGGTCATTGGGAATTTTTTGGTCGTTGGGATTTGGGAATTAGGAATCCGGTCACTGTCCGCATCCATTTTTCGCCAAACCAATCCATCGGCGAGCGCACTCCCCGCTGGACACGTGAAAAATTTTCCGGCCTACTGTTACACCAATGCCGCCACTCAACGCTGAATTGCTGGCCAAGGCCAAGTCGCTCGGTTTCTCCGACCGGCAAATCGCGCATTTGACCGGCACGACCGAGGATAAAATCCGCGCGTTGCGGAAAAAACTCGGCCTCGTACCCAGCTACCGGCTCGTGGACACCTGCGCCGCCGAGTTCGAGGCTTACACGCCGTATTATTATTCGACCTACGACCGCGGCGACGACGAGATCAAAAAGACATCAAGGAAAAAGGTGATGATTCTCGGCGGCGGACCAAATCGCATCGGCCAGGGAATTGAATTTGATTATTGCTGTGTCCATGCGGCGTTCGCGCTCAAGGAAGACGGCATTGAGACGCTGATGGTCAACTCGAATCCTGAAACCGTTTCGACCGATTACGACACCAGCGACAAACTTTTTTTCGAGCCGCTCACGCTCGAAGACGTGCTGCACATTTACGAGCGGGAAGATTGTTGGGGGGCGATTGCGCAGTTCGGCGGGCAGACGCCGTTGAACCTGGCGCTCAGCCTCCAGAAAAACGGCGTCAACATTATCGGCACTTCGCCGCAAAGCATCGAAATTGCCGAAGACCGCAAGCTTTTCGCGGCCATGCTCGACAAGCTGAAAATTCCGCAGCCGCCCAACGGCATCGCCACCAACGAAGTCGAAGCGCTTGCGGTGGCGAAAAAACTGGACTATCCGGTTCTCGTTCGACCGTCATTCGTCCTGGGCGGACGCGCGATGCAGATCGTTTATTCCGACGCCGAGCTTCAGCATTACATGCGTTTTGCGGTTGAGGCGTCGCCGGAACGCCCGGTGCTCGTGGATAAATTTTTGGAAGACGCGACCGAAGTGGACGTGGATTGCATTGCGGACGTTGGCCAATTCGATGGCAGGGCGCGCAGTCCTCTGCGCGCCGCTCACGCGGATGCCAAAGCCGGCGCGCACGGAGTGACGCGCCCTGCCGCAGACGAAGGCACCATTGTCATTGGTGGAATGCTGGAGCACATCGAATTTGCCGGCGTTCATTCCGGCGACGCCGCGATGGTGCTGCCGCCGCACACGCTGTCCAAAAAGGTCATCCAGACCATCCGCGAGTACACCCACGCGATGGCGGTGGAATTGAAGGTCATCGGCCTGATGAACGTGCAATATGCCGTGAAGGGCGAATCGGTGTATTGCCTGGAGGTGAACCCCCGCGCCTCGCGCACCGTGCCGTTCGTAAGCAAGGCGATTGGTTTTCCACTGGCCAAGCTCGCCGCGAAAGTCATGGCCGGAAAAACTTTGAAGGAACTCGGCTTCACCAGGGAAATCTGGCCGAAGTATTGGGCGGTCAAGGAATCCGTTTTTCCGTTCAATCGCTTTCACGGGCAGGACATTTTGCTCTCGCCGGAAATGCGCTCAACCGGCGAGGTCATGGGGCTCGACGCCGATCGCGGCATCGCCTACGCTAAGTCGCAGATGGCCGCCGGCTCGCCGCTGCCGCTCGGCGGAAAAGTTTTCATCAGTGTCAGCGACGCGCACAAAAAAGAGGTTGCGGCGGTGGCGAAACAATTTACCGATTTGGGTTTCGAGCTGGTCGCCACCGGCGGCACGGCGACCGTTTTGGAAAAGGCGGGGCTGAAAGTTCAGCACATTTTCAAGCTCGCCGAAGGCCGGCCCAATGTGATTGACCTGCTCAAGAACAAGGAAATCCAGCTCGTCATCAACACGCCCTCCGGCGCCACCCCCTTGGCCGACGGAGTTAAAATCCGCACCACCGCCGTTTACACCAACACGCCGATCATGACGACGCTCAGCGGCGCCAAAGCCGCCGCCCGCGGCATCGCCGCGTTGAAAAAGAGCGGTTACGGCGTACGGACGTTGCAGGAGTATCACTGACCCTCCTACAAAACGGACGGTGGAGTGTGGCCGTCTGCTCGCGATTTATCGGAGTCCCTGGCCACAACAATGCACGAACGGCGACGCGCTTTGGCCAAACCGATGCCGGCAGCCTTGCCACGTTGCTGCGCCCGGGGACGGGCGCACTCCGGCATCCGGTGGAGAACCGCCGCTGCCAAAATTAGTTTGGGATGGACGAATGGCGGAATGAAATTTGTTTTGACGCTCGCCCTCACCTTAAATCCTCTCCCCCAGGAGAGGAAATCACCATTGGCTGATTCTGGTCTTGCGGATGACCGGCCGGCCAATTCAGTCGCGCAAATTTTCAAGAGGACGGCGAACGGTTCCCCTTCTCCTTGGGGAGAAGGCGGGGTTGAGGGAGAGCGTTACACCAAATTACACCCGCGCGGGAATCCAAGGGGAAATCGGTTTGGGATGGACGACCGGGGCAAGGGGGCGTTTGAATTTTGGCACGACAAAAAAGCAAACCGCCAGGCCTTCTTTTCAAAGGCCTTTGCTGTTTCGGTCAAGCCACTCAATGCACGCATGCAAATCAGTTCACAACGGAATGACTGACAATGAACGCTTTTCGCCAGTTTGTTTCAAAAACAAAAACGGTAAGGCGGGTGTCGATGGCGGCGAGTGGGTCGTTGCCGGAGAATGTGAATTACGCAGTGAAGCGTTGGTAGGGTGGTCGCTACCGCGCCGCCCTGATATTGGGGCTGCGGAGCACCACAGTCCTACCATTCCTCGAATCCGTGCCGACCGTTTCCTCCAAACTCAAAGAACCGGTCACGGCTGACCGGAAGTTTGAGGATGTGGTCAAATCGGCACAGGCCGCGGCGGTGCTGGTGCTGGTGTATTGAATGTAGCGTCGGCGCTGTGCGCCGATTCGTTCGAGCCACAGGCTCGACGCTACAACTTCTGCGGTGCGCACGGAGTGACGCGCCTTACCTTTCGTGTGTTTGGTGTATTTCGTGGTTAATCCATTCCGTTCCGGCAGCGGTGCAAGCTAAAGCTTGAACTCCAACCCGCCTGTCCTACTTTAGCGGCGGTGAAATCTGGAACAACAAACCTGCTCCCGCTGCTCAAGCAATATTTTGGTTTCACCTCGTTCCGCCCGTTGCAGGAGGAAATCATCCGCGATTCGCTGGCCGGGAAGGATGTCTTCGCGCTGCTGCCCACCGGCGGCGGCAAATCGCTCTGTTTTCAACTGCCTGCGATGGCACAACCCGGCCTGACGGTCGTGGTGTCCCCGCTGATTGCATTGATGAAAGACCAGGTGGACGCGATGCAGGCCGGCGGCATTCCGGCGACCTTTCTGAACTCCTCGCTCGCCCAAGGCGAATCGCGGGCGCGCCTGCGCAGCCTGCATAACGGCGAGTTCCGCCTGCTCTACCTCGCGCCGGAGCGATTGATGCTTTCGGGTGTACTTTCGGATTTGCAGCGTTGGAACGTGCGTTTGCTGGCCGTGGACGAGGCACATTGTATCAGCGAATGGGGACATGATTTCCGTCCGGAATACCGCCAGCTCGCGGAGTTGCGGAAGTTGTTTCCGGAAACACCGATGATGGCGCTCACCGCCACCGCCACCGAACGCGTGCGCGCGGACATCATCAAACTGCTCGAGTTGCGCGAGCCGCGTTGCTATGTCGCCAGCTTCAACCGTCCCAACCTCACCTACCGCGTGCTGGCCAAAAACAAACCGTATGACCAGGTGTCGGAATTTGTCCGCGCGCGACCGAAGGAAAGCGGCATTGTTTATTGCCAGTCGCGCAAATCCGCTGAGAGTGTGGCCCGGCGTTTGAACGAGGACGGAGTAAAAGCCAGACCGTATCATGCCGGGTTGACACCGAAGGAACGCACCGAGCATCAGGAACTTTTTCTCCGCGACGACGTGCGCGTGATTTGCGCGACCATCGCCTTCGGCATGGGCATCAACAAGCCGAACGTGCGCTTCGTCATCCATTACGATTTGCCGAAGAACATTGAGGGTTATTACCAGGAAACCGGCCGCGCGGGCCGGGATGGTCTGCCGGCTGATTGCGTGCTGCTCTTCAGCGCGGGTGACGTGATCAAGCAAATGCAGTTCATTGACGAAAAGCCGGACCCGAAGGAACAACAGATTGCGCGCGAACAATTGCAGAAGATGGTGCATTATGCAGAATGTTCGGGCTGCCGGCGGCGCGAACTGCTGGCGTATTTTGGCGAGAAGTTTGGAGCGCCGAACTCCGATTCGGCCCGCACGGATGATCCGGCAAAACCTGCCGATTCGGAGATCGGCGCTCCGGTCAACTGTGGGGCGTGCGACAATTGCCTTTCGCCGCGCGCCACTTTCGACGGCACGCTGGCCGCACAAAAATTTCTCTCCTGCGTCTATCGCATCCGCGAGAAAACCCGGTTCGGCGTCGGTTTGAACCACGTCATCGAGGTCCTGACCGGCGCGGACACGGAGAAGGTTCGCAAGTGGAATCACGAGCAGCTCTCGACCTACGGCATCGGTGGGGAACATAGCCGGCCAGAGTGGGCGGCGATTGGCCGGGAGCTGGTCCGGCTCGGTTATCTGCGGCAAACGAAGGAGAAGTTCAGCGTACTGGAGTTGACGAATGACGGGCTGGCCGCGCTCAAACAACGCCGGAAAGTGACCCTCACCAAACCCGTGACGGCGCCTGAATCGAAAGTGCATCGCGCGGGTGAAATCGCGTGCGACGAGGTGTTGTTCGACCGGCTGCGCAGACTTCGCAGGCAATTGGCCGATGAGCGCAACGTGCCGGCTTACATTATTTTCTCCGACGTGGCGCTGCGGCAGATGGCCCGCGATTATCCGGCGAGCGAGCGTGAGTTTGCGCGCATCAGCGGCGTGGGCGAAAAGAAACTGCGCGAGTTTGGTGATGTGTTTCTCGCCGAAATCGCCACCTATTCGCAAACCAATCCGCGCCAGATTTTCGCCGACGATTCGTTCGCTGTGCCGCCCGGGCGCAGATGAGGTAGGGCGGTTTCTCCGAACCCGCCGTGCGGCCGGCTCGGAGAGTCAGCCCTACCAATGTGCCGATCTTCACCGGGATTCGGTTTGTTTTATTTTTTCTCCTCCGTCTTTAAGTCCGGCGGATTGGTTTTTTCAAAGTTCAGCGACGCCGAGTTGATGCAATAGCGCAAGCCGGTGGGTTTCGGGCCATCGTCGAAAACGTGACCGAGGTGGCTGCCGCAATGCGCGCAGAGCACTTCCGTGCGGTGCATCCCTAGACTGTCATCGTCCCGCAGAATGACTTTTTTCTCCGCGGCCAGATCATAAAAACTTGGCCAGCCGCAGCCGGAGTCGAACTTGGTGTCCGAGGTAAAAATGATTTCCCCGCACGCTGCGCAGCGGTAAACGCCCGGTTCCTTGGTGTTCCAATACTTTCCGGTGAACGGCCGCTCGGTATCGGCTTGACGCAGCACACGATATTGCTCCGGCGTCAATTCCCGGCGCCATTCCGCGTCGGTTTTGGTGACTGGAAATTTCATGGTCTGATTCGTGGTTAAGTTGGCGGTTGCAGGCACGGCAGCGACGTTGTTGGTCGGCGAGGCATTGCAGCCCACGGCCAAAATCAGCGCGCCGAGCGCGGACAGGTTAAACGTCGCTTTCATGTTTCAAACAAATAAAACAGGGTTTCGTGCCCGGCACGCTGTTAAACGGCGGTGGTGATTATGTTTGCGCGGCGCGTCATCCATCCTGCTATTTGTCGGGACTGGCTTCTTTGCGGCGGCGAAGAGCAGCACGCCGGAGATTGTGGCGCGGGGTAGGCGCAGCCGATGAGGCCGACTGATAGTGATACTCTGGATTCCACAATCGGCCGCGCAGTGCGTCCTCGAAGCCGTGTGGCCACTGAAGCGAAGCGCTGGATGCCCCGGCCCCCAAAGCCTCCAGAGCCGCGGGATCGAACAGCTTCTCGAAAAGCGGAAAAACCGTTTCCTCCTCCCGCCGGAAATGCTCGCGGGAAGCCTTGAGTCCCGCCCTCAGGAACCGAACCGCCTCGACGAACTCCGCCGCCAATGTGGCGTGTTGCAGGCACGCATCAATCTCATCATGGTCCTGGTACAACTGATTCAACTTGCCCTTTTCCGCCAGGGCGTGGTCCAGCGCCGCGTAGGCCAGGTTCTGTTCCACATCGGCATGGCGGGAGAGCACCCCTTCGACCAGCCGGCCGAGCAGCCGCACTTCGGCCACCGTCCGCACGTCGGGCAGGAGGCGGTCAATCTCGTCAAACAACTCGCAAAACACGGCGTGTTCGGTGGTCAGAAAATTTGTAATGATATTATTTAGATTCATAGTGTTCATTTTAATAGTTTATCTCCACCGGGTGGAAAGCGCAAGGGATTAAGTTGCTGCGGTCGTGTTGTTTGAGCGGCGCGGAATCGGGGCTTGGTGACCGGCAGCAGCAGCGCCTTGTCCGCATCATGCAACGCGTGAATCATCGAAAGCTTTCTCCGCTGCCGGACGCAACACGCGATACCGGTGCGTCCACGGATCAATCCGGCACACGGCGCGATAATCACAAAATTTACAGGGTGTTTCATGGCCTTTGCGATACGGATCGACCTGCGCCGCACCGGAAAAAATCGCCCGCCCCATTTCCTGCAACTGCGCCCCAACGCGATCGAGCAATGCTTCAAATTCCGCCCGCGGCAATGCCTCCACCGAATTTGACCGCACGCTGCCATCCTTGTTCAACCGGTAATTAAATTGATCCGCCGCGTTGGTGCGGTCGAGTCGGGACAACGCGCTGGCGTCAAAGCGTCCGGTGTGACGATACGCGCGTTTGCGAGCGGTGGCGGCGTCCGCCAGCGCTTCGTCGCGTGTGCCGCCGCTTTCATATTGCCCGCGCAGGTTCACGTAAAAAACGCCGGCCGGAGCGATTTTTAACGCGCCCAAATTTTGGGGCTCTTCTCCTTCTTCCCGACCAAGCGGGGAGAGGGCTGGGGCGAGGGAGTTTGATTTTGAAACTATCGGTCTCTTCTCCTTCGGGAAGGAGAGGGAGAAAAAGGCGGGCAGATTCAATCCCGTCCAAATTTCCGACGGCCAGCTTCGGATTGCCGCCAGATACGCCAGCAATTGCAATTGCACGCCGTGTTCGACCAGAATTTTGTCGGGTTTTTGCCGGCCGGATTTGTAATCCATCACCACACACAACGCGCGGTCGTCCCGACCTTCCTTGTCGGGGCACAAATCAACGCGGTCAATCCGGCCCCGGAGCGTGAGCTTGTGTCCTGCGCCCAAATCAATTTCCCACGCGGGCGCGCCGCCGGCGCCGAAACCAAATTCGAGTTCGGCCACCGCCGGGTCGAATTCATATTGCCCGCGCATCCAGGTCACGAGCGTTTCGACAAAATCCTGCAACGATTCAGCGAGCACGCGCGCGGTGAACCGGCTTCGCTCGTCGGTGCGCAACAAGCCGTCGCGGTAATTCGGCGCGAGAACAGTGGCGATTTTGCTCACGCGTTCGCGGGCGTCCGGCGGTGTGATGTCGCGCCAGCGTTTGCCTTCGGCGCTCAATTGCCTGTGAAACATTTTCAACACCTCGTGCTGAAAACTGCCCTGCTCGCGCGCATCCAGCTCAAAAACCTTCCGCTCCTCGGCGCGCAGGCCGGAATGAACGAAAAACCGGAACGGACACGCGGCAAATTCCTCCAGCCGGCTCACCGAGGAGTGCAGGGTCGGGCCGAAAAGCTTTTCCGCGAGTGCGGGCGATAAATTTTCCGTCGAATCCGGCTCGCGCAAAGCGCGCAGATTTTCCATCCATTCAACCAACGCCGGAAGCTGCAACAATTCCGACCAATTCTGCTTTCTGTATTCTGCTTTCTGCATTTCGATCAGCCTCGGTGCGATTTCGCTCACGTGTTCCCCATCGGCCAATTTGATTTCTCCGCTGAATTCTTCAATTTCGAGTCCGGGAAAAATCCGGCGCAAGTGTGCGATAAATGGCGATGGATTCAGCGTTTTGCCGTCTGCGTTGTGACGCGAAAAAGTCACGACGAGTTTTTCGCTGGCGCGCGTGCAGGCGATGTAGCCGAGATAACGCTCGCGCGCCAGGCGTTCGCGCAAATCGGGTCCGGTCGCGCCGGCGCGTGGACTCATTTCGTCACGGTCGGCGTCCGTCAAAATCGTTGGCGCGGCCGGCGCGGCGGGAAAAATCGTCTCGTTCACGCCGAGCACGAGCGCCAGTTTCAAATCGGGATTACGGGCGCGGTCAATCGCGCCGATGAGCACTTGATCGAGCGCGGGCGGAATCACGCCGACGGTCAGGTTCGCGAGGCCGGCTTCCAAAATCGGCAGCCATTCGCGCAACGGCAGCGCCTCGTCCGAAAACGCGAGGGCGACGTTGTCGAGCCACGTGTTCATTTGCTCCCAAACGGTCTGATGGATTGACGATTGACGATTGACGATTGACGATTTTTCCGGGTCGCCCAAGCTCCAGCGTTCCAAGGTTTGTTCGACTTCCATCTCTGACCAAAACTCGCGCAAGGCGTCCGCCAGCTGCGTGCCCGTTGGCTTGTTTTTCCAACGCGCGAGTTGCCCGGCAAAATTTTGAAAGGGCGGCAAAATTACTTCGCGCAGCCGTTCGAGGTACCTGGACAATTCGGGGTTTTCCGCGATTTGAAGGGGTTCCCGCCATTTTGCGCCGTGCCAGCCACGGGCGAGTGCTTCATTTTCAAGCCGGTCAACTCCGCACGCGCGGAGCGGTGTTTCCGCTTCGTCCGCGAACGAAAAACCGGCCTTGAGCGCGGCAAACCAGTCATCGTGCAACCAGTCGAACGTGACCGTGCGGAGCGAGCTGCGGGTCAGTTCAGCCAGGGGGTGATGCGCCACAGATTCCCGCCGGTCGAGAAAGAACGGAATCCCGCAGCGACGAAACACGCGCCCCAACGGCTTGTGATAGCCGTCGAGATTCCGCACGAGCACGGCGGCATCGCGAAAACGGTTGCGGCGGTTTTGCGGACGGACAAATTTCAAAATCTCGCGTGCTGCGAAGGCGGCCTCGGCTTCGGGGTTGGCGCAGGAAGTGACGGAAATTGGGGATTTGAAATTTGGGATTTCAGATTTGTGAGCGTCGGGCCGCGACCAGCCTTTTTCCGCCAGCCGCAACGCGGCACTTTCGGTGAAGCGGCTTTTGGTCGGGTCGCGCTTGAGGATTTCGACGCTGACTTCGCAATCCGGCAAATGGGCGATTCGTTGGCGGCACTGTTGAAATGTTTTCCCGACGGGCGACCAGATGGAGAGCCATGAAGTTTCGGCTTCGGGTTCGTTTTCCAGGCAAAACGCCAGTGTCGCGCGACCACAAAACGGAACGACGGCGGCGAGCAAATCCAGTTCCTGCGGCGTCATTTCCGCAAAGCCGTCAAGCCACAGGCTTTGAAAGTCGAGGGGCGAGGGGCGAGAGTCGAAAGCAGAACGCAGTGTTTCGGTGGCCACGTCGAGCAGGCGGTTCGTGTCCTGCAATTCGTGTTCGGCGAGCCAGTGCGTGTAGGTGTCGAGCAGCAGCACAAGGTCGTGGAGCTTGTCCTGAAGTTCGTGGCGCAAGCCGGTGCGCCGGGACAACGAACGCAGTTTGGCGGGCGTGAATTGATGCTGTTGCAGTTCGCCGAGCAACTGGCTGAGTTGTTGGGCAAAACCAGGGCGGCGTGCGCTTTGGCGAAACAATTTCAATTCGCTTTCGTGCCGCATCAACAAAGCGCGCAAGACCATCACCCGGCCTTCCTCGGCGAGCAATCCCGATGGCATCGGGACGCCGCGCGCGTCCAGGACAAACCGCGCGAGCCGCTCGAACGAAAAAATGTTCAAGCGCGTGTAACCTGGCGGAGCGCCATCGGCGAGCAACTGGCGTTCGAGTTGAAACGTCGCCTGCTTGGGCGCGAGCAGAACCAGCGGCGGGCCTTCCGGTGATGCCGCCAAGGCGGCACGGATTTCCGCGAGACAGCGAAACGTCTTGCCGCTGCCGGCCGGACCGAGGAGAAAATGCGCTTGCACGGACTTCTTTTCGCGCAAAGACACCCAATCGCAAAGCAATTTATTGTCAAAAATTGGCAAAGGTTGGTCGGTCGGTGGCTGTATTTTTTGTTTCTTTTTGGAAAAGTCGTTTTATTATTCCTTCCCGTCGGGGAAATCCCGGTTGGTTGATAACGACGATCAAATTCGAAAACTTATGCCACTGACACATACCAAAGAGCTGTTTGCAAAGGCGTTGAAGGGTAAATATGCGCTCGGCGCGTTCAACGTCAACAATATGGAGCTCATCCAGGCCATCGTTGAGGCCTGCGAAGAGGAAAAAGCGCCGTTGATCCTCCAAATCTCCAAAGGCGCCCGGCAATATGCCAACCCGGTCTATCTCAAAAAACTCATCGAGGCGGCGGTCAGCCTGTCCAACATCCCCATCACCGTCCACTTGGACCACGGCGACACCTTCGAACTGTGCAAACAGTGCATTGATGAAGGTTTCACCAGCGTGATGATTGACGCCAGCCACGAGCCGTTCGACAAGAACGCCGAGATTTGCAAAAAAGTCGTGGATTATGCGCACAAATACAATTGTTCCGTTGAAGGCGAACTCGGCCACCTGGTCGGCGCGCAATTTGACGAAGGCGAGGAAGGCGGCGGCCATTCCACGAGCGGCCATTACACCAACCCGGAAGAGGCCGTCAAATTCGTCAAGGTATCCGGCGTGGACTCGCTCGCCGTCGCCATCGGCAACTCCCATGGCGCCTATAAATTCAAAGGCGAACAACACCTCGACCTCGAACGCCTCAAGGCCATTAAAAAGGCGCTCATGGACGCCAATCTCGGCGACTACCCGCTGGTGCTCCATGGCGCTTCCAGCGTGCCGCAATATCTCGTGGCCGAGATCAACAAATACGGCGGCAAGATGCCCGACGCCCAAGGCGTGCCGGAAGCCGACATCGAAGTCGCGCGGCGCGTGGGTTGCACGAAGGTCAACATTGACACCGACCTGCGTCTGGCCATGACCGCCGGCATCCGCAAGGTATTCGTGGAAAACCCAAAGGAATTCGATCCGCGCAAATACCTCGGCCCGGCACGCGCCTATGTCAAGGATTTGGTCCGGCACAAAGTCAAAGATGTTCTGTGCTGCGCTGGTCATGCCTTTGACTAAAACTCAGTTTCGCCACGACACCCCAAGCCGGCCGGCTTGGGGCTTTTTTGTTTTCAAAATCAAAAGCGACCCAAGAAATATCGAGACCTCTGAAAAACAAGCGTAGCGGCTTTCGGCAGAAAGCCGGACAATTCAATTATCCAGAAAAATGCGGCGGTCTGCCGACACGCTGCTACGATGAGCCAAGGTTTTTTCAGAGATCTCAAATCGTGTGCCGAATTTGTCGCGCTTGACACAATATTTGTGCCAATATGACCCTGACTGTTCGTGGGTGTTTTTTGTTTTACGATTTGTAAGTTGTTTTCAATAAGAAAAATATGACTTTTTATTCTGTCTGACATTTTTGAAGCTGAATCCAACTCGAATAATTAACGAAAGGATAACTGTATGAATCTGACACGATATCAAAGGCCTGATTTGGCTTGGACGGGTTTCGGGCGGCTGTCGAGTTTGCGTGATGAACTGGATCGGCTGTTTGAATCGCCTTGGACCGAACTGGCCCGTACTTCGCAACTGTTGAGCGGCTGGACTCCGGCACTCGACATTCACGAAGACAAGGACAACTTTGTTGTCCAAGCCGAATTGCCCGGCATGAAACGGGAGGAGATTGACGTTTCGTTGCACGACGGGGCGTTAAGCCTCTCCGGCGAACGCAAGACGGAAAAGAAATACGAGGAAGCCGAGGCCTATCGGACGGAGCGCTTCTTTGGCAAATTCCAGCGCACGGTGACGTTGCCGGTCCCAGTGGCGGCAGACAAGGTCAAGGCGCAATACAAGGACGGTGTCCTGACCATCACCCTGCCAAAAACCGAAGCGGTGAAGCCGAAACAAATTGATGTAAACGTGAACTAAAAAAGCGGGGCGCGATATTCCCATCGCGGCCGGCCAAAATTTCAACCAAAGGAAAAAAAACATGAAAGCAATTGCACAGGCAGAACCGAAGGCGTCGGCTGAACGGACGGAGCACCAGGAGTTCATCGTGCCGGTGGTGAACATCTTTGAAACCGGAGATGGCTACTCCCTCGAAGCGGAAATGCCCGGCGTGAACAAAAGCGGCTTGGAAATCACACTGGAAGGCAATGAAATCACCATCTTGGGGCGGCGGGCGGTGGAACCGGTCAATGGTGAGTTGCTGCTCCAGGAACGTTCAGCGGCGGATTACCGGCGCGTGTTCGAACTCGACCCGGCGATTGATACAAGCAAAATCTCGGCGAAGATGGAGCAAGGCATGCTGACACTGACACTGCCGAAGTCCGAGCAGGTCAAGCCGCGCAAGATCATCGTCAGTGATTAAGCGGCTGATTTTTCAAAACCGCTCCCACGGCCAACCGGTCGTGGGAGCTTTATTTTGGCATGACGACCGGCGGGCGGATTTGAACCCTCCGCCCGAATTGAGTCAAAAAGCGGGCGGGTGCGGCGATCACACACGATTTAATATCACCACACACCCGCCACGCGCCCAGTTCTCATCGGGCAGGGCAAACCTAACCCATCGCGGCGGTCTGGCAAGTGATTTTGGAAAAATAATTTCCATCTTCAGTATTGGGTTCGTATCTTTTTTCAAACATCCTTACATCCGGTTCGGATCGCCCGGACCATCAACGATGCCCAAGAAACACAGGAAGCTGGAATTCGCATGGCTGTTGCTTTGCGTTGGCCCCCTTATTTCCCCGGCGATGGCGGGCACGGCGGATCAGTCCGATGTACCGTTCATTGTGGATGTTTGGGGCACCAAAGAAGGGCTGCCGCAAAATTCGGTCATTTCGGTGATTCAGACCGGGGACGGATATCTTTGGCTTGGAACACTCAACGGTCTGGTGCGTTTTGATGGAAATCATTTCACCGTTTTCGATGAAAACAACACGCCGGGTTTGAACAGTGGCAGGATTGTTTACCTGTTTGAAGACAGTCACACGAATCTTTGGGTCGGAACGGACACGGCGGAGGTGGCGCTGATGCAGGATGGAAAAATCAAAGGCTTTGACCTCGGGCGCGCCGGCCATGAAGGGCGGCTGCTGTCGGCCTGTGAAGATGCCACCGGCGCGGTGTGGCTCTACACGGCGGACGCTCATCTGGGCCGTTATCAAAACGGGAAGCTTGAAATTCTGAATCTGAATCCCAACCCCAATCCCCTCGCCATTTGCCGCATGCTGATTGCTGAAAAATCCGGCCCGCTCTGGATCGGCGAATATGCCGTCGGCGAGCTGTGGGGACAAATGCTTTCATTTCGCCCATCCAATTTTCATCCGCCGACCCTCGTCATTGACCAGTCCCTCCAAGCGCACCGGCTCGATTTTATTCTCGCCGGGCAACGCGGCGGCACCTGGCGGCTGATGGACGGACGGGTCCAGAAATGGAATGCCACTCAACTCGAAAAAGATTTGGGACCGTACCGGTGGGGCAATGCGACCGTCACCTCCGCCTGTGAAGACAAGGCCGGCAATCTGATTGTCGGCACACTGAGCGCGGGCATTTTTTGGTATGGGGCGGATGGAAGCTGTCAGCAGGTTTCAAAAGCGCAGGGGCTGTCATCGGACTTTGTCGTGTCTTTGTGCATGGACCACGATGGCAATCTTTGGGTGGGGACTGATGGTGAAGGCCTGAATGGGATTAGAAGAAAAATTTTCGCCACTCCGGCGGGACTCCATCCTTGGGCAGCGCAGTCCTTGTCCGGAGACGGGGCCGGTGGTTTGTGGGCCGCCTTCAACTTCCACGGTCTGTCCTATTTTATCACCAATTCCGCGCTGGATTTCGGTGCCGGCCGGAATTCCAATGCCTGGGCCGTGCTGGTGGATCGAAAGCAACGGGTCTGGGCCGGAACGCGTGACGAAGGCCTTTTTCAATTTCGCACCGATCATTTCCAGCCCGTGCCCGGCGCAGAAATCCTTGGCTCGCAAATCTTCGCCTTGTTCGAAGATCATCAGGGCTGGTTATGGGCGGGCACCCGGAACGGTCTGGCGCGCTGGAACGGAGAAGACTGGAAGATTTACACGACCCCGGATGGTCTGGTTGTTCGTGCCATTGCGGAGGATGCCGAAGGCAATCTTTGGATTGGAACGGAAAGCCGCGGGCTGGATTTTTTCAAAGCCGGGAAATTCATTTCCTATCAAAAAGCGGAAGGCGGATTGCCCGGCAACGATATTTCCTGTCTTTGCCTGGACCGGGACGGTGTCTTGTGGGTCGGCACATCCGGTCATGGCCTGGCCCGCTTTTACAAGGGAAAGTGGACTCGCTATTCGACGGACAACGGTCTCGCCAGCAACAGCATTGATTACATCATCGAAGACGGCGCGGGTTATTTATGGATTGGCTCCAATGCGGGGCTGATGCGAATTCAAAAAAAATTACTGAACGATTTTACCCCCGGACTGGCGAACCTCATTTCCTGCCGGACTTATGTCGAAACCGACGGACTGCTGACGCGCGAATGTTCGGCCGGTTCACAACCCGCTGCCTGTCGCACACTTGATGGCAGATTATGGTTCCCCACCACCAAAGGTTTGGTGTCGGTGACCCCTGCGAACCTCAGGCCCAATCGCCAGCCGCCGCTGGTCATGATTGAATCCGTGCTCGTCGAGGGCCGGGAGCAAAAAACAAACCGTTTCAATCCGGCCTGGCAGCCGTCCGTCACAATTCCCCCCGGCCACGAACAATTGGAAATTCATTATACCGCGCTGAATTTTCCCGCGCCCAGGGAAGTGCAATTCAAATATCGCTTGGAAGGCCACGAAACCGCCTGGACTGAAGCCGGGGATACGCGGGTGGCTTATTACAACAAAGTGCCGCCGGGAAATTATCGTTTTCACGTCATTGCCTGCAATGAAGACAGGGTGTGGAACGAAACCGGCGATGCGCTTGAAGTGACGGTGCAGCCTCAATTCTGGCAGACGTGGTGGTTTCGCGCCGCCGTCATCCTGTGCCTGATTGGAACTGTCGTTGGCGTGGTGCGTTATCTTTCCACACAAAAGCTGCGGCGCCGTTTGCAATTGCTCGAACAGCAGGAGGCGCTGGAAAAGGAACGCTCCCGCATCGCCCGCGACCTGCACGATCAACTTGGAGCGAATCTCACGCAAGTGGCACTGTTGAGCGAAATGGCGGAAGCCGACAAGCATTCCCCGGCGGAAATTGAATCACACGCACAACAAATTTCCCAAACCGCGCGCGAAACGACCCGTTCCCTCGACGAAATCGTCTGGGCGGTCAATCCTTCCAACGACACGCTGGAAGGCTTGACCAATTACGTCTGCAAATACGCGCAGGAATACCTCGCGCTGGCCGGATTGCGTTACCGCGCGGAGGTGCCGGCCCAACTGCCGGCGATCACCATTCCACCGGAAGTCCGCCATAACGTTTTTCTCGCCTTCAAGGAAGCGGTCAATAACGTGGTCAAACACGCGCAAGCGTCCGAAGTCCGGGTGCGATTGCAATTGCAGCCTGGCAATTTTGCGCTGAACATTGAAGACAACGGGCGCGGCATGGGTGGTCGGGACGCAAATGCGACACCGGCGAGAAATGGACTTCGCAACATGCGCAAGCGAATGGAAGATATTGGCGGAAGATTTGAAGTTGGCGGGGCATCAGAGCGAGGAACCATGGTTCGCCTGACTGTGCCGATTAGAATGAAATGAAGAATGCAGAAAAACATTTGGCGCAGGCATCGCTCTTGTTTATTCATTCTGCATTCTTCATTCTGCATTGACCCATGCCCATCACCGTTTCCATCGTCGAAGACAATGACAAGCTGCGCGGGACGCTGGCCCGCCTGCTCGACCGGTCGGACGGGTTCCGCTGCCTGAGCCAGTACGCCAACGCCGAGGACGCGCTGACGGACCTGCCACAGGTCCGCCCCAATGTCGTGCTGATGGACATCAATCTGCCCGGCATGAACGGCGTGCAATGCGTCCGACAATTGAAGGCGCTGGTGCCGGGAATCCAGGTCATGATGCTCACGGTCTATGAAGACACGGAAAATATTTTCAACGCGCTGACGGCGGGTGCCAACGGCTACCTGCTCAAGCGCACCTCCAGCAAGGAACTGCTGGAAGCCATTCAGGAAGTCCACCGGGGCGGTTCGCCGATGACAATGCACATCGCGCGCAAAGTCGTGCAATCGTTTCAACAAACCGCGGCCACGGCGCAACCCACGGAACATCTTTCCCCGCGCGAACAGGAAGTGCTTGATTTTCTGAGCCAGGGACTTCTCTACAAGGAAATCTCGGAGAAGCTGGGGATCAGCTATGAAACCGTGCATACCTATATCCGCCGCATCTACGAAAAGCTGCAGGTCCGCACCCGCACCGAAGCTGTGGCCAAATTTCTCCGGCGTTAATCAAATTTCAGTGATTTCCCTTTGTTTTCAAAGGTTTGCGTGTAACCAGAACTGGTGACTGGCAGGGGACACGGCCTCTGGTATCTTAATCGCATCGTTGGTATGCAGAAACGCAGTGTTCCGTGTGTGAAGCAAGGCGTATGTATGCGGCGCCGCAGCCAACAAAAAGTTCGTAGCAGCGCAGCTACGAGATGTTGATTTAAGCGCTTAGTTCTCATTGAGAGGCCGGAGTAGTGTCCGGCCTCTTTCTTTTTTACTTCATCCTTTGCGCTGGATTTCATTTGGAGCTTGTGGCCACCGGCTGCCAAATCGTAAATCGGCAATCGAAAGTGCCGGCTGGCCGGGCCGCAGCCCGCAGTCACGACTTTGAACCGGCCCGCCTGCGCGCTCCGCGCTTCGGCGCGGCAGCCTTCGTCCTCGCTTCGCTGTTGTAAAAATTTAGCTGGCCCGCCGAGCCGTAGCTCGGAGCGCTTGTGGTTGGAAAATTGGTTCGCGTCCGCCTTCACTGCGTTTCGGCGCGACAGCCTTCGCTCTCCGCTGCGCTTCGAGCGAAGAATGGTGGTAGGTGATGGATTCGAACCATCGAAGGCAAAGCCAGCAGATTTACAGTCTGCCCCCGTTGGCCACTTGGGTAACCTACCACGTAAGGGACACAGATTAAGCCAAACCGCACGAGCCTTGTCAATCCATGCGCACCATGTGTAAATTCGATTCGTCCTCGTCCTCCTCCTTGTTCTCGTTCTCGAATTCATTGGGTTTCGAGGACGACGATGAGAACGCGGACGATTACGATTTGGATTCAACCACAGTTGCAAATGCTCCTTGCTCTTCTTAGCCTGATGGAATGTTCGATTCGTTAAGCGGCAAGCTCCAGAACGCCTTCAGAAATTTGCGCGGGCTCGGAAAAATTTCCGAGGCCAACGTCACCGACGCCCTCCGCGAGGTCCGCATGGCGCTGCTGGAAGCCGACGTGAATTTCAAGGTCGCCCGTGACTTCATCGAGCGCGTCAAAACCAAGGCCGTCGGCGCGGAAGTCATCCAAAGCGTCCAGCCCGGCCAGCAAATCATCAAAATCATCCACGACGAACTCGTGGACCTGCTCGGCTCGCAAAACGCGGGACTGAATCTCGGCGGCAGCCCAAGTTGCATCCTGATGGTCGGTTTGCACGGTTCGGGCAAAACCACATCGAGCGGCAAGCTCGCGCGGCTGCTCCAAAAACAGGGACGCCAGCCGTTGCTCGTGGCCGCGGACGTAAACCGCCCGGCGGCGATGGATCAATTGGAAACGCTCGGCAAGCAGATTGAAATTCCCGTCTTCGTCAAACGCGGTGAAACGGATGTTCTGAAAATTGCCCGCGAAGCCCTGGATTTCGCCAGAGCCAGCAGCCGTAACGTTTTGATTTTCGACACTGCCGGGCGATTGCAAATTGATCCCGCAGGCGCGGGACTCGTGCAGGAGCTCGTCCGGTTGCGCGACCTCGTGAAGCCGCAGGAAATTCTGCTCGTCCTCGACGCCGCCACCGGCCAGGAAGCTGTCAACGTCGCCACGCATTTCGACCAGGCGCTGCAAATCACCGGCTCGATTTTGACGAAGCTCGACGGTGACGCGCGCGGCGGCGCGGCGTTGAGTTTGAAGGCCGTGACCGGCAAGCCTATCAAGTTCGGCGGCGTGGGTGAAAAGCTCGACGAGTTCGAGCCGTTTCATCCTGAACGCATGGCCTCAAGGATTCTCGGCATGGGCGATGTCGTCAGCTTGGTCGAAAAGGCCGCCGAAACCGTGGACCTGGACGATGCGAAGCGCATGGAAGAAAAGATGCGCAAGGGTCAGTTCACGCTGGAGGATTTTCTGGAGCAATTGCGCCAGATGAAAAAGCTTGGTTCGCTGGAATCCATCGTCGGCATGTTGCCCGGCGGCGCGGAGGCGTTGAAGCAGACCGACATTTCGAAGCAGGAAAAGGAATTCAAGCGCATGGAGGCGATGATTTGCGGCATGACACCCAAGGAACGGCAGAATCCCGCCATCCTCAACGCGAAGCGCCGCGTGCGCATCGCCAAAGGCAGCGGCGTGAGCGTGACGGAGTTGAACACGATGCTGAACAAGTTCGGCCAGATGCAGGCGATGATGAAGAAGATGGGCAAGTTCCAGAAGATGATGGCCAAGATGGGCGGCGGCTTGCCGGGAATGCTGCGGCGTTAAATTCTGTGTGTAGCACGCGCGTCTCGTGGGTCGTTTTGGGGTCACGCCCGAAATATTCAGCCAGCGGATATGCACTTTGCCTGTTCAGTTCCCGTCGGAATTTAGTTTGGCATCGCAATTCGGCGGGACGCCGAATTGAACCCGCCGGAGGCGGGTGCTACCCCACATTTCCTTGATAACAACGTCGCATCGGCCCGCCCACCATTTCAGCTCCGGAAAAAGCGGGCGGCCAGCAGATTTGCAGCAGCGCCGAATGCCAGCAGAACGCCTATCGGTTTGAGCACCGCCTCGAATCCGCTGCCAAAGCTGATGAGCTGGTGCAGCGCCTCCAGCGCCCAGCCGGTCGGCAGACACAGGGAAATGATTTTAAGCGCCGGCGACCCGAGTTCCAACGGCCACCAGCAGCCGCCCAGCGCCGCCATGAGCAGCGAGGCTAGTATGCAAATCCCGAGGACGCGATCTTCCGCAACGGTCAGTGAGCCGACGAGCACGCCAAGCGAGCCGGCCACCCATGCGAACACCAGCAGCGTGAGTGTCACCGCCGGCAGATTCGCGCCCAGGTTCACGTGAAAGAGAAATTTGCCCACCATCAAAAAAAACACTATCTGCACCACGCCGAGCAGGATGAGGCCGTAGATTTTGCCCATGACAAGTTGGCCGCGTGTGACCGGACTGACGATGAGCCGCTTGATCATACCGCGGCGCCGCTCCGCGGCCATGGTCGAGCCACCAAAGACGAGCAGGTTCATCATCAAATACATCACCAAATTGCCCGGCAGTGAAAAGTTGAAGCCGGAAGGCACGGGTTTTCGTCCGGCAAAACGCGCGTTCAGGCTCACGGGATCCGGCCTGGCCATTATTTCGCGGAGCCTGGCCTCCGTGAGCGCGCCCGGCGCGTTCGTCTGCGTGGCGGCTTCAAGAATGTGTCCATTCATTGCAATCAACGCCCGCACAAGACGCACTTCGATAATGGCGGCATCGGCCTCGTCCGAACTGTCGCGCTTCAAAAATTCCACTTTGCTCTGCTTTTCCTGAAGCACGTTGCTGGTGAAATCGGGCGGGATGCGGATGCCGCGCGCGGCGGACTCGCGGTTCGTCGGATCCAGAAGCCACATGCCCTGCGCGCCGAGTTCATCCAGAAAAATGCGGCCCAAGAAATTGGTGTCCTGATTTTCGATTACAACGGGCGGTTTGCGATTGGCCGGATCGCCCGGCCCGCGGTTGGCAAAGCCCATGAAATACACGAATCCCAGCGGCACGACAAAAAGCCAGACATAGGCGCTCTTGTGTTTGAAAAAGAGACGCAAGTCAACGTGGCCGATGAGTAAAATGCGTTTCATGCGTGCAAGCCGGTTTTGAATCGCCGGCGGAGAAGCAGCGCGGCCAGCCCGATGAGCACGAGGCCTGAACCCGCCAATTTGAGCGACACCAGCATCCAGGAAACATTTGTGCCGCCGGCCTCGAGACTCCGCACGGTTTCGGCGAACCAGTACGTTGGCAGGAGCGGGCTGATGTGTTCGCGCAAAAAGGCGGGGAGTTGTTGCGGTGGAAACGCACAACCGCCCACCAGAGCCAGCGCCATTCCTGTGATGTTGTTGAGCACGCCCGCGTGGCGTTCGTCCGGCACCAGCGCCACCAATGTCGCCGCCAGAGCCGCCGCGAAACACGCATAACCCAATATCAGCACCATCATGGGCGCCGGCTGCTGCCATTGGATGCGGAAAATCAGCCCGCCGCCCCCAAACATGATCACGCTGCACAACAAGAGCAGCACCACGGTGAACACGACCTTGCCAACCATGAACGGAAACAGTTGCTGGTGAAACGTGTAATAACGCTCAAACGTGCGCTGTTGCAATTCGCGGTGCAGATCGGTCATGGCATTGCTGGCAAGAAACAACAGAAACATGGCCGACATGCCCGTCAACAAATACGCGAACAGGTTGAAAGCCGGTCCGCTCTTCGATTCTTTGCCTTTCACCCCGCCGACGGCGGCTTTCCAGCTTGGCGTTTCTTTTTCGTAACTGACAAGCGGCGGGTTGATGTATTTTTTTGCAATCTTGAGTTTATCGCCGGCGCGGTCGATCAAGACGGAAACCTTGTGGTAATCTTCCTTGCCTTCAAACACCGCATCCCATTCCGGAAGTTCGGACTGGAAATTTCGCGCCAGCGCGTTCAGCGCCGTTGTCACCGCGCCCAGCATCTCCTCAAGCACGGCGGGGTGAATGGATTCCGCCGGGTTTTTAATCAGTTCCAGACTCACCGGCGCGCGGTCCGTGAGATAATTGCGCGTGAAATGCTCCGGGATGATGAGCACGGCGCTGATTTTGTTGCCGTTGATTTGGCGCATCGCCGCCTCGCGATCCAGAAAAACGGGTTCGAGATATTTGGCGCCTTCACCCTGGTTCGCCGCGCCGCGCAGAAAATCGCTTAAAACCGTCTTGTCCTCATCCACCACGGCGAACCGGATGCGACCGAGCGCACCGCTGTCGGACTTGCCGCCGAATGAGAGGCCTATCAGGCCGGTGATGCAAAGCGGGATGGCAAGATTGATGAGCCACGGAAGCGGATTGCGCCATGCGCGCCGCAGGTCTTTGGCGAGGAGGACACGCAACATGCCTACTCCCGGAGGTCGCGGCCCGTGAGTTGGAGAAAAACGTCGTTCAGACTCGGCCGCTTGAGCGTGACGTTTTCCACACGGACCGGCAGATTCAGCAAATCTTTCAGGCACTCGGATGGATCCCGGGTTCCAATCGCCGCGACGACGAGTTGCCGCTCGGATTTCTGAATGATGCGAAAGCGTTGATGGAACCCGTTCCAAGCGTCCGGCGAGGTGTCCTTGAAATCGGCTTCGAGCACGAATACGCGGTCTCCGCCCAGCCGTTCCTGCAATTCACTCAAGGTTCCCTCGGCCAGCAACCGGCCGTGATCGATGATGCCAATCCGCTGGCAGAGCGTCTCGGCTTCCTCGAGATAGTGCGTGGTGTAAAGGATCGCCGTGCCCGACGCGCGCAGGCCGCGGATGAATTCGAGAATGTTCAGCCGCGCCTGCGGATCAATGCCCACCGTCGGTTCGTCGAGCAACAGCAGTTGCGGTTTGTGCAGCAGCGCGCAACCGAGGTTGATGCGGCGTTTCATGCCGCTGGAGTAGGTTTTCACCGCGTCCTTGGCGCGATCGGTCAAGGAAAGCGCCGTCAGCAATTCAGTCGCGCGGGATTTGGCTTCGCCGGAACTTAAACCGGCAATGCGACCCCAGAATTCAAGGTTTTCGCGCCCCGTCAACTCCTCGTAAATCGCCAGTTCCTGCGGCACGACACCCATGATGCGTTTGGCCTTTTGTGGATCAGCCCAGAAGGCCGTGCCCGCAACAAAAATCTCGCCGGCATCGGGTTTAAGCAGGCCGGAGATCATCGAAATGGTGGTCGTCTTGCCAGCGCCATTGGGGCCAAGCAGGCCGTAGATTTCTCCCGGACGCACCTCGAAGCTGACCGCATCCACGGCGCGAATGGCGCCGAATGCCTTGGAAACACGCTCGATTTTCAGGTAGCTCATTTCAACTTCGGTTTGCCGGCTTTCAAAACACGATAGAAGAGCGGAAAAAATCCTCAACACAATTTGGGTTCAAGCGGTCCCTCGCGCGTGAAGTAGTGCCCGGATGTTTTTGCGAAAGACCGATTTTTAACTTTGTAGCGGCCCGCCCACGTTGATTTTGTGTTTCAGGCAATACGCCCCATTGTCCACGTAATGTTCCGCCAGCCATTTAAGCCCGGCGCGTTCCTTCCTTGTCAGCTTGCGAACCACTTTTGCCGGTGCGCCGAGGACGAGTGAGTTGGGAGGGACTTTCATTCCCTGCGTTACAATCGCCTTCGCGCCGATGAGCGATTGTTTGCCGATGACCGCACCATCCAAAATCACTGCGCCCATGCCCACGAGCACTTCGTCCCCGACCTTGCAGGCATGGACAATCGCGCTGTGGCCGATGGTGACCCAGTTGCCGACGAGGCACGGAAAATCGTCCGCGAGGTGCAACACCGCATTATCCTGAATGTTGGTGTGGTGGCCGACGACGATGCGGTTGATGTCGCCGCGCAACACCGCGCCATACCAAACGCTCGAATGCGCACCGAGTGTTACATCGCCGATGACGACCGCGGTTTTGGCGAGGTAAACGTCCTGGCCGAGCTTTGGTTTCTTCCGCAGAAATTTGTCGAGCTGCTTTTCCGTTTGCTTCATGCCTGAATTTTAATCGCGGAAGGCACGGATGTCGCGGTATTTTCCGGTGGTGGGACGGTTTGAACCATGATTGGTGGGGCGAGACTACCGGCGAGCCGATTTTGACAACGATTCCCATCCGTCACGGCTCGCGAGGACGCTCGCCCCACCAAAGAAGCCTGCTACCCATTTTCTCTTTTACCCGGCGGGCACCGGAGTTAAAATGCAGAGGTCGTATGACGAAACCCGTTTCGCAACGTCCCGCACCGCCACGCCGGAGATTGCCGCGTTCCTTCAAGGATTTGACGCCGTCGAAACATTTCAATCCGCGCACGTTTTTTCGGGAACTGGTTTTGAAGGCGCTGCTCACGCCGCGGATCGGGCAATCGCGCCATCCGGTTTTCCCGAAACTCATCCGCGGCCAGGTTGCGATTACCTGGATTGGCCACGCATCGTTTTTGATCCAGTTCACGAACCTGAATGTTTTGATTGATCCGAATTTTGCGAACTGGCTGTTTTTTTTGAAGCGCATCAAACGCTCCGGCCTGAAAATCCAGGACCTGCCGCGGATTGATCTGGTGCTGCTCACGCACGCGCATTTCGACCATTTTCACAAACCGACGTTGCGCCGGCTGCCGCAGCCGAAAATCGGCGTCCTGCCGCGCGGCGTCGGCGATCTGGCGCAAAACCTTGGTTTTGCGCGCATCATCGAGCTGGATTGGTGGGAAAGCTTTTCGCAACGCGATTGGAAGGTGACCTTCACGCCGAGCCGGCATTGGGGCGCGCGAGTGCTGCGCGACCAGCATCGCGGTTACGGCGGTTTCCTGCTCGAACACCAAGGCCGCAAAATTTACCACGCGGGCGACAGCGCCTATTTCGACGGCTTCAAGGAAATTGGCCAGCGGCTCGCGCCGGAAATCGCGTTGCTGCCGATTGGCACGTATCACCCGGAATCATTCCGCCGCGTCCACATGGGGCCGGACGAGGCGATAAAGGCGTTCCGGGATTTGCACGCGCGCTGGTTGGTGCCGATGCACTACGGGACGTTTAAGTTGTCCTTCGAGGATCTCAACGAGCCGCCGCGGTGGCTGGTCGAAATTGCCATAAAGGAAAACCTCATGCAAAAAGTGCGAATGCTTGACGAAGGCGTGCCGGTGGTGTTTTGATCTTCGGCATTGCACTGCCCGGCATGACTGAAAACGACGACCATTCCAATGCCTCGCCCCTGGATGCGGTCCGGCGTTATTTTCCTCTGGCGGTTTGGGCCATCGTCATTCTGGTCATCCTCGCGATCCCGCTGAAAATCATCGGCTACGGCTATTTGCCGGCCGACGACGCGCTGCGTCACGCGGCCAAGGCGGTGAGCGGCAAACCGTGGCGGGACATTCTGGTGCTCGGCCCCGCTTTCAGAGACCAAAATTATGTCTGGCATTTTTTTCTGCGGCAAATTTTTCTCTGGAGCCATTGCGATACCGACAAGTTGGTGGTGTTTGCCGTCCTGGCGCTGTTCACGTTGGTGGGGTGGTCGGCGTTGCCGTGGTTGAAGCGCCCGGAAGCCTGGTTGATTACGTTGACGGTTTTTACGGTGACATCAGGAATGATGCAACGGCTGATGCTCGGCCGGCCGTTTCTGCTGACCTTTTCCGGAGTTGTGACCATCCTTTGCGCCTGGCAATTCCGCAGCTCGTCACCCCCCCGATGGCGGACCCTGGCGTGGGTGACGGCGTTGATAGCGGTCTGCACCTTGGTGCATGGTGTCTGGTATCTTTGGGCGTTGCCGGTTGCGGCGTTTTTTCTGGCCGGACAATTCCGTTGGGGGATCCTGCTGGCCGCCGGATGGGCCGCCGGGGCGCTTTTGGGCGCTTCGCTCACCGGGCACCCCATTGATTCACTTTGCTATGCCGTGGAAATTGCGCGGCGAACGCTGGGTCTGCATGACGTCCAGCACACAATGTCCATCGAGCTCCAGCCGTTCAGCGGCGACGTTTTCGCCTTGGTTGTTCTCGGCAGTTTGCTAGTCTTGCGGTGCTTGGGCGGATTAAACACCCGTCCCTGGCGATCGAATCCGGCCTTTTGGCTGGCTTGCCTCTGCTGGGTGCTTGGCTTCAAAACGATCCGCTTCTGGGCCGACTGGGGCTGGCCGGCACTGATGGTTTTGACCACTTGCGATTTGCAATTGCTCCTCGAAGCGCGGTTTGCCGCCGACTCTTTAAAACGTCTGGCGTTGACCGGCGGGCTGGCTGCGATGGCATACTTGGCCGCCACCAATGACTACGGCAGCCGCTGGACACAAAATCTTACGTGGTCCTATCTGACCCAGGACAACCCTGACCTCAACGGCTGGCTGCCGGATCATGGCGGCGTATTTTATACGGCGGACATGACGGTTTTTTTTCAGACATTTTTCAAGAATCCCAACGCGGACTGGCGATATATTCTTGGCTATGAGCCCGCGCTGATGCCCGACGAGGATTTTAAGGTCTATCACAGCATCCTGTGGAATTTCGGCGACGCCAAAGCTTACAAACCGTGGGTGGACAAAATGCGCCTGCAAGATCGTCTCGTCCTGCGCGGCGGCAGGGGCAGCCCGCCGAACATACCGCAACTGGAGTGGGAGTATGGTGTCAGCGGCATTTGGATTGGGCGGTTGCCGCGCCTCCCGCAAAGCGGGACGCCCTTGCCCGCCCCGGGCGTTCCCGCCACGGCGCCGCGCTGAAATTTTCAGCGTTATATTAATTTGACTGACAGCAATTCAAATTTCAACCGCTTTGACGCGCTGCGACGTTACGTGCCACTCGCGGTTTGGGCCATTGTCATTCTGGTCGTTCTTGCCATTCCGCTGAAAATCATCGGCTACGGCTTTTTGCCGGGCGACGACGCGTTGCGCCACGCGGCCAAGGCGGTGAGCGGCAAACCGTGGCCGGACATTCTGGTGATGGGTCCCGCTTTCCAGATAGATCACAACTTCGGCTGGCATTTTCTGCTGCGGCAAATTTATCTCCGGAGCAAATGCGACACCGAAGGGCTGGTCTTGTTTGCCGTCGTGGCGTTGTTCCTGTTGGTGAGCTGGTCGGCGTTGCCGTGGTTAAAGCGGCCGGAGGCCTGGTTGATTGCGTTGACGGCGGCGGTGCTCACGTCAGACGTTCCGTTGCGGTTTTTAATCGGGCGGCCGTTTTTGGTGACGATTGCCGCGTTGTTAACCATTCTTTTCGTCTGGCAGGTTCGCGGTTCTTCTCCGCCCAAATGGTGGACGGTGTTGTGGATGGCGCCGTTGATTGCCATTTGCACATTCATGCACGGAGTGTGGTATCTCTGGACGCTGCCGGTTGCGGCGTTTTTCCTCGCCGGACAATTTCGCTGGGGAGTAACCCTGGCTGCAGGCTGGTGGGTGGGAGTGTTTTTGGGCGCTTCACTCACCGGGCATCCGCTTGAGTCCCTTTACCAGGCTCTCGTAATGGCCTATCGGGCTTTTGCGATGCACACAACGCAACGCACGATGGTCACCGAATTCCAGCCGTCGTCGGGCGAAGCGTTTGCGCCGATTATTCTGGGTGGCCTGTTGATTCTGCGTCAACTGGCCGGTTTGAAGGCGCGACCACTGACCTCCAATCCGGCGTTCTGGCTCGCCGGTCTCGCGTGGGTGCTCAGTTTCAAAGCCTGGCGTTTCACGGAAGACTGGGGCTGGCCGGCATTGATGGTTTTGGTCACATGCGATTTGCAACTGCTCCTGCAAGCGCGACTCGCGGCAGACTCTTTCAAGCGCCTGGCGCTGGCCTGCGGACTTGCGGCGATGACATTCCTTGCCATCACCAATGATTCCGGCGGTCGTTGGACGTATAATCTGACCCAGCAATATCTCACGCAGGACAATCCCGACCTCAACGGCTGGTTGCCGGAAAAAGGCGGCATCATTTATTCCGCAGACATGACGATTTTTTATCAGACATTTTTCAAGAATCCCAACGCGGACTGGCGATACATTCTTGGCTACGAGCCCGCCCTGATGCCCGACGAAGATTTCAAGGTCTATCACAGCATCCTGTGGAATTTCGGCGACGCCAAAGCCTACGAACCGTGGGTGAAAAAAATGCGCCCGCAAGACCGCCTCGTCCTGCGCGGCGGCAAGGGCAGCTTGCCGAACAGCTCGCAATTGGAATGGGAGTATGGCGTCAGCGGCATCTGGATTGGACGCCTGCCGCGCACCAACGCGCCGCCGCCCGCACCAACCATTCCCGCAACGGCGACGCGCAAAACTTCAACCCATTCGGTGAATTCAGCGAAGTGACAGCGCGTCGAATTTTTTGGCCAGCGCAAAATCCTTTTCCGTCAAACCGCCGGCGTCGTGCGTTGTGAGCGCGAGCGCCACCTTGTTCCAGCGGATGTCAATGTCCGGATGATGCCACGCCTTCTCGGCGAGTCCGGCGACGGCATGGACAAATTTTATCGCGGCGGGGAAATCATTGAACTGATACGTCCGCGCAATCGTCGCGCCTTTCTTTTTCCAATCCGGCACGGTGGCGAGCGCGGTTTTGATTTTTTCTGTGCTCAATTTCTCCATGCCAACAGTTCGCACAAGTTTTGCGGATTTCCAACGGTTGGTTGTGGTTTGGGGCTAAACCAGTAACTGGTTAAATGCGTTAAATGCGCGCGAGCGGCGCTGGTCTTACTTGACTCATTTAACTTGTTTAACCGATTTAACCACTTCCCTTAAAACCATTCCTTGCGTCCGTCCACGTAAGTGCGCACAAACTCTTCGTCGGACTTGCACAGGTAAATGATGCCTTCGATGAGGCCGATGAGGTGTGTCACCACGCCGGCAATGCCGCAGGTCAGGATCGTCACCAGCAGCATGACCAAACCTGCGCCGGTGTAGCCGAGGATGAATTTGTGAATGCCGAGCGAGCCGAGCAGAATCCCGCAAATGCCCGCCGGAATTTTGTTGGACGCCCGCGATGCGACGGCGGAAGGAGGCGGCGCGATCAGCGGTGGAACCGCATTCAATCCGGATGCAAATTCAGAAAACGAACCCAGCGGTTTCCATTCCGGGGAACCTTCCATTTGAACCGGCGTTTGGGCATTGACGCGGTTCTCGGCAATCCAGCGCCGCATTTCCTCCACGCTTACCGGGCCGTATGGCCGCCCGTCCGTTCCGATGATTTTATACATAACACGCCTTTCTGGTTTCGGTTGTAGTTACGAAAGTTTTGGAGGTTGGCCGGGCAAATCCGCCATTCGTGGCGGAATGGGTTTTGGTTCAACCGGCCCGTTCGCTTTTGCCTGACGCAACAAACTTAAACTCGTGACCAGCGCCCAAAACCATGACGCGACAAATAAAATTGCACCCACTTCGCCAATCCAACCGACCGACCGCACCTGAACATCGCCAGTGACCTGGCCGTAGTACTGAATCATTATTTCAAAAAACCATACGACCACCATTACGAACCCGGCCACGGCCAAAGCGAGTTGCCCGATACCTGCAATCCATCGTCCGGCCATGAGCGATCCCAAGCCGGGCGTGGCCAGTTGATTCACGAGCGCCGCGTTGCGGGCGGTGGACTGGCTAGCCGGTTTTTGCGTCAGTCGAGGAAAAAATGGTTTCATAGGCGTACATCAGCGCGCCATAGCCGATCGGTGCCGTGAACAACGCGCCCACGCAACAGGCAAGTACTCCCACGATGTTGACCAAGCCGATCAAAATGACCAGTCCAAAGACCTGCCACCAATGTTTGCCGACCATCTTCCAACTCGTCTTCATTGCCGTCCAAAAATTCATCTGCTTGTCGATGATCAGCGGCAGTGTGAATACCCATCGCACCTGCAAATAAATTGTCGGAATCAGGCAAACCAGGAAAACCGGCAGACCGATCGGTAACAATCCCACCAACAGGCTGTGAAGTCGTTCTTCGGGTGATTGCCCGCGCTGGGCTACCGCCATGCTGAATACCAAAGCCAGCATGACCACAACAAATGGAATCATGCACAAACCCGCCAGCAAGCCGCTGACGATCTTGCCCAGAAAGAGCTGGACGAATCCCTTGCGAAACCCGGCGAATACGTCACCCGCGTTGGCTGGCTGGCGGCGGATGGTCTGGATGAAGACATAATACAACCCCCCCAGCAACGGACCAACGATGATCAAGTTCGCAATTGAAAACAGCGACCCAACAAATGGAATGGCCCCGAACCCGGCAATAATACCTTCGATGACCGCGAACAGTAGGACGGCGACGAACAAAACCCCGAAATTGTTTTTGAGCAATTCAAAACCGCGGCTGATGCAACCGCCGAGGTCGAGATCGTAATCGTGTTCCTGCCACTCAGCGGAAGGCGTGACCAGTGAGGGCGTGATCGGGGCGGCGGTTTGCGCAGCCAGCGCAGCGGCAAATTCGGGAAACGCCGAGAGCGGACGCCATTCGGTGTCATTTTCCTCCTTCGCCAAAGATTGTCCATTGAGCCGGCTGTCGGCAATCCACCGGCGGATGTCGTCCGCCGTGACCGAGCTGTATGGTTTTTGATCGCCGCCGATGATGGTGTAGGTCGCCATAATTGAACTGCTTCTAATTCATTCACCGCAAACACGCAAGCCCGTTTGCGTCAGGAACGCGGTCAGCTTGCCCGCGTTTTGCCTCAAAGAAACATCGAACCCCCAACATTGAACCCCTGGCGCGATGCAAATCCGAGGGCCGAAATCCGAGATCCGAAAGAAGGTCGAAGGCCGAAATCTGAAAGGCAGATGCGAATGGCTGGAATTTTTCGCGGTTGGGCTTCAGGTTTCGGGTTTCTTTCGGGCTTCGGCCTTCGGGTTTCGGACTTGTACGTTCGTTGTTCCATTCCACTTCAACGGATGGTTTCACGTGTTGCGCACGAATAATTTTCCCGGCAGTTGCTTGACCACGCGCTTCATCTCCAGACCCAACAACGCCACGCTGACCGCCGAACTCGGCAAACTGCTGCGCCGGATGACTTCGTCAATGCTCGATTCCTCGTTGTTCAACGCGTCATAGACGAGTTTTTCGTTTTCGGACAGGGTGAGGGCCGGGAGAACGCCGGTCTCGCCCGGCGCCGGCGGACGATTGCTCCCCGGAAACAAATACTCGAACTCGCTCAAAACATCCTCTGCGCTTTCGCACAGCTTCGCGCCTTTTTTGATCAAGTCGTGGCAGCCCTTGCTGCGCGGCGAATCAATCCGTCCGGGCACGGCAAAAACCTGCCGTCCATATTCCGTCGCAAAATTCGACGTGATGAGCGCGCCGCTGTGCAGGTCCGCCTCCACGACAATCGTGCCGAGCGTCATGCCGGCCACGATGCGGTTGCGGATGGCGAAGGATTGCTTGTCCGCGTTGCGGTTGAATGGATATTGCGTGATGACCGCCCCGGATTCGGCAATGCGCCCGAACAATTCCGCGTTCTCCGGCGGGAACACGATGTTGATGCCCGTGCCGAGCACGCAAACCGTCCGTCCTTTTGCCGCCAGCGCGCCCTGGTGCGCCGCCGTGTCAATCCCGCGCGCGCCGCCGCTCACGACCGTCACGCCGACATAGGCCAGTTGATAGGCCAGTTTGCGCGCGGTCTCGATGCCGTAATGCGTCGTCATGCGCGAGCCAACCATTGCCACGGCGCTTTTGTCCTTCGCGTTCAACGCCCCCTTGACGTAAAGCACCAGCGGCGGGTCGTAGATTTGCCGGAGCGATTCGGGATAATCCTCGTCGCTTTGAATCAAAACGTGGCAGCCGAATTCCTGGATGCGTTTCAATTCACCGGTGAGGTCAACCGTTTTCTCCCAACCGGCAATCGCCGCGGCGGTTTCGTCGCCGATGTTGCGGACGCGGCGCAGTTCACTCTGGGACGCCTGAAGAATTTGGGGCGCGTCGCCGAAATGTTCCAGCAGCAGCCGTGCGCGCACCGGGCCGACATGCTCGATGAGGTTCAACGCGATGAGAGCTTCCCGGGAATCCATGCCGAATTAAAGAGTTTCAAGTTTCAGGTTTCAAGTTCCAAGTTTGTAGGAGACGAGGTAACGAGTCTCAAATTACCGCAGAATGAGTCAGAGACTCCTTACGTCGTCTCCTACTATTAAATCGGCGGCCGTGGCGGCAAGAATTGTTTGGCGCTGGACACAAACTTGCGGCGGGAATAGTGCTTCACTGTGAATCCAAATAACCTGCAAAGTTTGCAGCGTAAGCTGGTCATCCTCTGGTTGGTGTTGGTGGCACTATTTGCGGGTTTTGCATTTATCAATGGCGGCAATGTAGTTCATGGTGATGGGTTTTATTGGGGCTGCGCGTGGCACGACGCTATCGAATTTGGTGCTTTAGGCGCAGCCATCGCTACGATGATCATGGTTGGTTCATTTGCAATTGCTAGTGTTCGGTCATATGGACTCGGAAAAGGACAAGCCATAGGTCTCATTGGGATTTCATCAGTAGCAAGTGCAATTCTTCCGCCGATAGCAATGGCATGCACCGGATTTTTTGGCAGTGGAGATGATGCGCTCACTGTTCCATTTGTGGCGTTTTTGACAATAGGCACTGGAATTTTTGGATTCGTGGTGCTGGCTTTGTGCATTTTACTTGTGCGAAAAAAATCGCCGTCTTCCCAAGATTGATTGCCCCATCGGTTTCTGTTACTGATTGCGCGTGCCTGATCCCAGTCTGTTGCTCCTCATTCCGGCCTATAACGAGGAGCGCCGCATCGAACCGGTGCTGCGCGACTACGCGCAATTTTTTAAGGGGAATTATTCCGGCAAATTCCAGCTCGTCGTCGTGCTCAACGGCTGCACCGACAATACGCTTGGGGTGGTTCGGCGGGTCGCGGCGGAATTTCCGGCCGTTCTTCGGGCGCTGGAATTCAAGGAGCCGATTGGCAAGGGCGGCGCGCTCATCGAAGGCCTCAAGCTCGCCTCCTTCGGCGATTTGATCGGTTACGTGGATGCCGACGGCGCGACGACGCCGCGGGCGTTCCTGGATTTGGTCCGGCACATTGGCGACGCGGACTGCGTCGTCGGCTCGCGCTGGCTGCCGGATTCGGTCATTCATCAATCGCAGACCGGCGACCGGCGATTCGCCAGCCGGGTGTTTCACACCATCGTGCAACTGTTCTTCCGGTTGAACATCCACGACACGCAATGCGGCGCGAAAGTGATGAAGCGCGAGGCGGTGGAAAAAATTCATTCGAATTTGCGCATCGCCGACATGGCCTTTGACATCAACCTGCTGGTCTCGCTCAAGCGCGCCGGTTATCGCATCCGCGAGGTGCCGACCGAATGGACGGATCAGGCCGGCTCCAAAGTCACGCTGTTCCGTTCCTCGCTGGCAATGTTTCTTTCCGTCGTGCGCATCCGGCTGATTTACTCGCCGTTTTACCAATGGCTGCGCCCGCTGCGCCCGCTGGAAGGCTGGATTTACAACAAACTTCGCGCGCCGCGACCCTTGCGGGGACCGGATTTGGAAAAACGAGGATAGTGAATGGAGGATGGGAAAACCGGTTTTCCGACTCACGTTCCATCTTCTATCTTCCATCCTCCATCTTCGCTTTTCCCTTCACGCCCCAAGTGAACCACGCGCAGACGAGGAACAGCAGCAGGTTGAACGCGCCAAGTGTTTGCAGCACCACCTCCAGCCGCCCCGGAAAATGGTTCAGCATCGCCGGCAGCGTGAAACCGTAGGCCGCCGCCAGCAACACCATCCATGGCACCACGCCAAAACGCGTCCGAGCCAGCAGGTCGTTCACCAGCACGTTTGCCAGCGCCAGCGGCACCATCGCGCCCGCATACCATGGGATCAGCGTTACCGCGCTCAAGTAAGTTGATTTAAACACCAGCTTGATCAACAGCGGTCCCACCAGCCACAGTCCCAGCCCGCCGCAGATGGCCAGCACCGCCGTGCCCAGCACCACGAGGTTGAATAAATTGATTTTTTCCGATTTCGCGGCGGCATGGACGATTTTCGGAAACATCACTGCCGCCAGTGGCATCACCAGCCACAACAATGCCCGTGACAGCGTTCCCGCCGCCAAATATGGCGCCATTTCGTCATCGCTGAAATACACCTTCGCAAACAACATGTCCGAGGTGAACATGAACTGGCACGCGCCGAAACCGAACACCAGCGGCAGCACCTGACGTAATAAATTTTTTCCATCGAACCGTTCAACTGCGAGTGACCACAAATCCCGCGTCCGCCAGATGGCGACGGCCGCTGATAACCCGACCCCCAACAGCGCGCCCGCAATCATCCCCGCTGAACCCAGGCTCAACGCCAGCACCAGAAACACCGCCCCGGCGAAACGGCCCACGCAGCCCAGGATGGTTGACCAGCCTAACCAGAAGAAATCCTGACGCCCTTGCAACACGCCACTGAACAGCGGCACCCATAGCGAAAACAACAACAGCAGCAGCGTCACCCACAATCCGGTCGCATCCGGCAGGTGCCAGCCTGCGACGATTTGTTTCTGGAACACAAAAACCGACGCCGCGCCAAGCAGCCACACAATGAACGTCCACAACCATGTCAATCGGATCATGCCCGCCAGTTGCCGCTCACGGCCTGTCGCCAGCGCCAGCGCCGACTGTTGCGCGAAAATCATCTGCAACGGCATCGTGGGCAGGCACGCCACCACCATCAGCAGCGTCCCGAAGGCTGCGTATTGGGATTTGGGAACGGAAGCCGACTTGGTCAGGAAATGCACCCCGAACGTCATCGCGCCGCCCGCAATGGTCGCGATCATCAGCCAGCCGCTTTGCCGGAAAAACGCCGCGTGCTGCTTGTGGTCAACCGTCGGAATCGTTTCAGCCTTTGCCGTGGACATGAGCGTTGGACAATACGGAAACCAAATGGTTCAGGGAAGCGATTTCAGGAAATTCAAAAGCAGATTTTTTCCGCGTTCCAGTGAAGCCAGGGAAATCCACTCATCCGTCGTGTGCGCCTGCGCGATGTCGCCGGGGCCGAACACCACGCTCGGAATACCACCCGCCGATAACACCGCCGCGTCGCAGAAAAAATCAACACCCAAGGACCGCATCTGGCCGACGCTCCGCAAAAAATGCCGGACCAGCGGCAGCTTTGGGTTCGTTTCAAGGGGAACGCATGGCGCGAGCTTCGTGCTGGAAATTTTCGCCGACATTCCTTTCACGCGCAGCAAGGCGGCAATTTCCCGCCGCACGCCGGCTTCCGTTTCGCCCGGCAACGTCCGCCGGTCAATGGTAATCGCGCAGTGATCGGGCACGATGTTCGGCTGGGCGCCGCCGGAAATCATGCCCACGTTCACCGTCGCCGTGCCGAGCAGCGGATGTCTTTGTTTTCGCAGTCGTGCCGCGTATTCGGTTTCGAGCATGTCCACGACGCGCGCCATTTCGTGGACGGCATTTTGGCCAAACTGCGGCGTCGCGCCATGCGCCGCCTTGCCGCGCGTTTCGAGTTGCAGCCATAAACTGCCCTTGTGCGCGGTGACCACCTGCAATCGCGTCGGCTCGCCGACGATGGCCAAAGCCGCTTTCATCGTAGCGCAGGCGTCTCGCCTGCCGGATTCGGCCACGACGGATTGGGTGTACCCGCGGCCCGCGGGCTGCAGGCGGGACGCCTGCGCTACCAATGCGCGCGAACCGGCCTGCGCGTTTTCCTCGTCCACCAGCCCGGCGAAGACAATTTCGGTTTCACTCGGACGCGATTTCGTGTTCGCCAATTCACAAAGCGCGGTGAGCATCGCGGCCACGGAACCTTTGGTGTCACACGCGCCGCGGCCATACAGCCGGCCGTTTTTCCAGCGCGGAACAAATTGTGAATTGTCGGCTCCAACGGTGTCGAGGTGCGGCGCGAGCAGGATGGTCTGGCGGATTTTATTTCGCGGCAAGAGGCGGGCAATGACATTGTAGCGAACCTGGTCGGTTTCTTTTGTCTGGTGGGGCGAGCGTCCTCGCGAGCCGAGATGGCCGTCAGCAAGAACCGGCTCGCCAGGAGTCTCGCCCCACCTTTTGAAATCAGCAGGCAAGACTTTTTGAAATTCGACTTCGAGTCCGGCGCTTGTGGCGACGGTGGCGAGAAAATCCGCCACATTCTTCTCGCCGAATTTGACAGTAGCGCAGGCGTCTCGCCTGCCGCCTTCGGTTGCCAGCTGCAGGCGGGACGCCTGCGCTACGGACCAGCGCAGCTCCGCCGCGCCTTGCGGGGCGAAGGCGGGATTCACGCTGGGCAGCGCGATGAGTTCGGCCAGAAGTTTTTCCGTGCGCGTCATGGCCGCAGAATGTCACAGCCAAAAGCCCTTTGCCACTTTCTTCTCGACGCGATAGCTTTACAGACGTAAATCACTTAACAAATGCAAGCACCACAACCGTTCCGGTTCGTTCGCATGATTGTTGCTTCTGCTATTTGCGTTCTTCTGGTTTCCGGTTGCAAGAAGCCCGCGGAATCTTATGCGAGAATTGCAAGTGATAAGTATGCCCGGGCCGATTATACTGGCGCGATTGCTGACTACTCCGAAGCCATTCGTCAAAATCCAAAATTCGAAAGCGCTTATGTTGGCCGAGGTGTCGCGCTGGCAAAAATAGGTAATTTCGACAGAGCTATTGATGATTTTGATTCAGCTATCCGCCTGACCCCAAACGATTCTACAGCCTACGATAACCGTGGCGTTGTATGGGGATTGAAAGGCGACCATGAAAAAGCCATCAGCGATTCCACTAAGGCCATTCGCCTGAACCCAAATGATGCGGAATGCTACTATAACCGAGGGAGGGAAAGGGGAATTAAAGGCGATTACGAAGGATCAATTGTGGATCTAACTGAAGCCATCCGTTTAAATCCCATCAACGCAGAATATTTTTGCAACCGGGGCATCAGCCGCGAACGAAACGGAGACAACAGCGCAGCAATTGCTGATTTTTCTGAAGCGATTCGTCTGCGAACTAATTACGTAAAAGCATATTACCACAGAAGTGTTGCCAGAGAAAAAATTGGCGATCATTTGGGAGCTGTCAGCGATTCCAATCAAGTCTTCTGCCTGGATCCAAAAGCTTACAAATAATTTTGGCTTCGCGTCAGTAGTGTTCACGCAATCTCCACCGGACATTTCGGCAGTGCGTCGAGAAAGGCCTGGCCGTATTGTTTGGTCAGCACGCGATTGTCCAGTACGCGACGATGCCGGTGTTGACATTCTGCCACAAAAGGAATACTTTTGCCGCATGGAAACCGTTACACTGAAAATGGAGCGGAAGCACGTCGTGCTCTTGAAGGAACGGGCGAAGGCGTTGGGGCGTTCTCAAGCTGCGATTGTGCGGGATTTGATTGACCAGCATCTGGGCAACAAGAAGCGCCCGTCGCTGCATGATTTGGCCAAAGATCTTTGCGGCAGCTTGCGCGGCCCGAAGGGTTTGTCCACGCGGCCTTTGACCGGCTATGGCCGCGACTAAAATTTTTCTGGATTCGGGGCCGCTCGTCGGCTTTCTCGTTGAAACTGACCGGCATCATCGCTGGGCGGACGAAATGTGGAGCAGACTTTACGAGCCGTTGTGGACTTGCGAGGCGGTTTTATCGGAATCCATTTTTCTTTTGCAATCGGGCGGAGTTTCAATCGATCCACTGTTGGAATTGTTTGAGCGCGGCCTCGTCAGAATTGATTTTAGCGTCTCATCGCATCAGCCCGACGTTTGGGAATTGCTTCGCAAATACGCCGACCAGCCGATGAGCCTGGCGGATGCGTGTCTCGTTCGCATGGCGGAATTGAACGACAACTGTCAGGTATTCACGACGGACAGGGATTTTCTGGTTTATCGGCGTAAAGGTCGTGGCGTCATTCCGCTGCTCGCGCCATTTTGATTCAGACAATCTCCACCGGACACTTCGGCAGTGCGTCGAGGAAGGCTTGACCGTATTGCTTGGTGAGCACGCGATTGTCCAGCACCACAATGATGCCGGTGTCCGTTTTCGTGCGAATCAACCGGCCTACGCCCTGACGGAATTTCAAAATCGCCTCCGGCAATGAAAATTCGCCGAAGGAATTCCCGCCGCGCGCTTCAATGGCCTCGATGCGCGCCTCGATGAGCGGATGGTCGGGCACGGCGAACGGCAGCCGCGTGATGATGACGTTGCTCAACGCCTCGCCCGGCACGTCCACGCCCTGCCAGAAACTGTCCGTGCCGAACAGCACCGAGTCCACGTCGTCCTTGAATTTTTCAAGCATCGTCGAGCGCGGCGTGCCCTTGCCCTGCACAAAACACGCGACGCCCAATTTGTTGAAGAACGGCTCCATCCGCTCGCCGAGTTCCTGCATGAGCTTGTAATTCGTGAACAACACAAACGCCTTGCCGTGGGTCTGCTTCACGAAATGGGCAACCCAATGTTCCAGCGCATCGGCGTAACCGGCTTCGCGCGGATCGGGCATTTTGCTGGCGACGAACAATTTCATTTGCCGCTCGTAATCGAACGGTGTGCCGGCCTGAAGCAAGGTGGCGGATTCAGCGCCGACGCGTTTGACGAAGTAGGCCAACCCCGAACGTGCTGCCGGCATCTTGCCGGCAGATCTGTCTGTCTCGGATTGGCTCTGCCGGCGGGACGCCGGCAGCACGTTGGTCGCCAGCGTCGCGCTGGTCATGATGATGCTGGTGTCGCTCTCGAACAGGCGGCGGCGCAAAAAATCCGCCACATCAATCGGCGCAGCGTTCAACGCGAGATTTTTGTGTGCCTTGCCGCTGCGCTCGACCCAATAGACGTGGTCGGCGGCGCTCTGCTCGAGGAACGCTTTTACTTCGTCGCGAAGCTCGGCCAGCCGGCGGTTGCACTCGACCAGTTCCTGCCCGATGTCCTTGTCTTCGCTCTTTTTAATCAAGTCGCCCACGGCCTCGCGCAGGCGCTGAATCGGCAGCGTGAGATTGTCCTTCACCAGTTCCGCGCGGCGGATGCGGAGTTCCGTCCACGCGCGTTTGCTTTGGTGGGGCGAGCGTCCCCGCGAGCCGTCTTCGCCGCCGAAGGAATTTTTCTTCGTCTCGGCCTGAATTTCCTCGCACGCGGCCTCGACGTTTTCGAAAAACTTGTCGGCCTCGCTCAAAATATCCGCCACGAGTTTCACCGCGGCGCCTTTGTGCAGCGTCGCCAGCAGCCCCTTTTCCGTGCGCGGATTCCAGAGCCGGTTCAGCGCGTAACGCATCTGCCCGCTCGACACGCTCAACCCGATGTGCCGCGACGCCACGTGTTCCATCTGGTGCGCCTCGTCGAAAATCACGAAGTCGTTCTTGAACAAAATGCCGCCCTCGATGTCCTCGTCCACGCCGCCGAGCAGCGTGAAAAACAGCGTGTGGTTCAACACCAGCACGTCCGCTGACAGAATCCGGTTGCGCGCCCGCTGGAAAAAGCAGACGCCGTGGTCCTTGGCAAAATCGGACGGAAAGCCACAAACCTTGGGCGAGCACAAACCGCGCTCGGAACAGACCTGCGCCCACACTTTCATGTCCGGCTCGATGTCGAAATCCGACAGGCTGCCGTCCTTGGTTTCCTTCGACCATTCGTAAATGCGCTGGAGTTCCTCGGCCTCGGACGACGTGAACAGATTGCCGGACTGCTGCATCGCTTTTTGCAAACGGCGCGTGCAGAGATAATTCGCGCGGCCCTTGAGCATGGTGAAGTTGAATTTTACCGGCACGGCGAGTGCGCCGAGCACACCGGCGAGCATCGGCAGGTCCTTTTCCGTGAGCTGCTCCTGCAAATTGATGGTGTGGGTGGAAACCACCGCCTTCTTTTTCTGCGCCACCGCGAACAAGATCGCCGGAATCAGATAGGCCAGCGATTTGCCGACGCCCGTGCCGGCCTCGACGGCGAGATGCCCGCGGTCCCGGAGCGCGCGCGCCACGGCCACGGCCATCTGCTGCTGCTGGGGGCGATACTCGAAATTCTTCGCGCGCGACAACAGTCCCGTCGGCGAAAAGATCGCCTCGACCCGGGAAACCAAGTCTGCGCCGGCGGGTTGATGTTCGGTGGGCGCAATCACGGCGCGCGAATATGCCGACGAGTTGGTTGCCCGGCGAACAAAAAAATTCCGGGATTCCCAATTCTGCCGCCGGTTGTTCCCGGGTTGATGAGGAAGTTCACAAGGGCGGTTTTCGCCAATAAAAGCCAATAACCAGACACATCGTTTTCTTAATCAGCCGGGTATTATGGTATTACGTATGCTTCAAATCGGGTGTGTTCGTCTCGAGTGGTTGGTTGGCTGTTGTTTATATGGGTCGCACGGACTATTCCGGACCGAATCGCGGCAGAAAGTGCCCGGAATCGAACCGATACAAGATATGAATTCTCACGGACAGATAAAAATGAGTGATGGCATGTATTCAAGCATCATGCTATCGCGGATTTTCTCATCCTTGTCCGGTCGAGGAAGGCCGTGCCGGCGGTTGGTCGGCACCGTCGGGTACCTGCTTTTCGCCATGGTGCCGGCGGTTTGGGGCCAGGCTTCGGACCAACTGCCCATGGCCTCCGGGGTTCTGACGAACATTGGCGAGATTTGGACCCTGCCGCACGAGCAGCGGGATCGAGAGTATCGGATTCGCACCGAGATGGTGATTTATTTCTTTGATGCTGAATGGGGCAACGCCTCGGGCGAATGTCTGGGAATTCCCCGATGGTTGCCGGTTTACGACTCCCCGACGCCTTTAAAAGCCGGCCAGCGCATCGCCATTGACGGCGTGATCAACCCCCAGCGGGAACGGTTTGTCTGGAACAAAACCCGGATTCGCATCCTCGAGGAGGATGTGGGGCTCAAAGCCGAACCGGTGTCCGACCTGGATAAAAAACCCCAGGAATTGAAGGATCATTTGGTATCGGTGGAAGGCCTGATTGACAGCGAGCTGGAGGATCCAACGCACTGCACAATCAACTTCCTGTCTGGCAGCACCGTGGCCAGGGCTTACGTGTTGAAAGGGACAAACGGTTCGCCACTTCATTTCAAGGAGGGCGATTACGTTCGCATGAAATGCGTTTACTCCCCCCAGTTTGATCGCAATGGAGATCTGAATGATCTTTCCCTGTGGGTGAGCAGTCCGGCGGACATCAAGGTCATCGGCTCGTTGAAAACGGATGCGCGCTTCACCTTTCCAGTCACTTTGAGTGAAGATATCCAGTCGGGAGCGCCCGCCGGCACCATGGTTCGGGTCAAAGGCGTCGTGCGCAGCTACGAACCGGGCAAATGGGTCACCCTCTGGGATGCCACGGGACAAATCGCGGTCCAGAGCAAACAGAGTCAACCGGTGCGGTTCGGAGAACTCGTTGAAGCCATTGGCTATCCTGATCTGGTGGGGGTGCAGCAGTGTTTGCGCGAAGGTTTGTATCGGCTGGCTAGCCCGACCAACTCAACCGCATCCGTCTTGACGAGTGCCACCAACACCTTGCCCCTGCGCCTGGCTGAGCGCATCCGGGACTTAAGCCTCGAAGAAGCCGGCCGCCATTTGCCGGTCGCTCTTCGCGGAGTGGTCACCTGGTCGCATGCGAGCACCCCTTTTGCGTACGTGCTGGATGCCAGCGGTGGGATCCGGGTGGTTAATCCGAAATGGGATGGACCTGATACCGCGAAACCGGGAACGATGGTGCTTCTGCAAGGCGTGACCGGTGAAGGAGATTTTGTACCCGTGGTCACCAACGCTGTCTTGCGCCGGGCGGGGTGGTGGAACATTGACGAGCAACGCCTGGTGCCCCTCGAACAGGCGCTCACCGGAATAGAAGAGGGCAATTGGATAGAGATGCGTGGCTTTGTTCGGAGCCTGATGCAAACCAACGGTCTGGTGCGTTTCGATCTGAGCACGTCGAGCGGGGAATTCCAGGCGTGGACCCCGGCCTCGCAGTCATTCGATTCGCTGAGGGGATCTATCATTCACGTGCGGGGGGTGTGCTCCGCCGTTGCCAATGTGCGGCATCAATTGACAGGAATTCAGATTTGGGTGCCGGACGTAAAATACATCCAGACCGAAGAACCCGCCCCGAATGATCTGTTCGCCATGCCGCTCCGTTCGCTGGCCAGCCTGCGGCGATTCAACATGGAAAGCGCACTCAACCAGCGAATCCGCACCTCCGGCACCGTCGTCCTGCATGTGCCGGGCCGTTACCTGTATGTGCAGAACGGCGCGGACAGTGTCTTTGCCTTGAGCCAGCAACCGGACGCTCTTCAGCCCGGAGACCGGGTCGAGGTGGTGGGTTTTCCCGGTGAGGAAGGCCAAAGATTTGTTCTCCGGGAGGCGGTTTATCGTCGCCTCTCCAGCGGCGGAGAACCCAAGCCGGTACAATTGTCAGCGACGGATTCCCTTGATGTGAATTTGGAAGGGCTCCTGGCGAAAGCCGGGGGGACCTTGCTAAACAAAGTGGAAAAGGACGGTGAAACGCATTTGCTCATCCAGACCAAAGATTTTGCCTTCGAGGCGGGCCTCAGTTCAACCGCAACCAAAGTCGAAAAAGAACTGCAAGCCTTGGAACTGGGCAGCCGGCTCGCCCTGACCGGGGTTTACGAAGTGCAGAGCGATGAATACGGGCAACCGCGTTCATTCCTGCTCCACCTCCGTTCCTGGGACGATGTGCAATTGTTGCAGCGGCCGCCCTGGTGGACGCTGGCGCGGCTGTTGTGGGTGCTGCTCGGGGTTCTCGCCGTGTTCCTGATCGCGTTGATCTGGGGCATCCTGATTGCGCGCAAAAACGCGCTGTTGCATCAGGCGCAGACCGAACTGCAAACGGCCAACGACCAGCTCGAAATCCGCGTCGCCGAGCGGACGCGGGAACTTCAGGACCAGGTTGCCGACAAGGAACGGGCCCGTACCGAGCTGGCCCAGGCGCAACGAAGCCTCATGCTGGCTTCCCGGCAGGCAGGCATGGCCGAAGTGGCCACCGGCGTCCTGCACAACGTTGGCAACGTCCTCAACAGTGTCAACGTCTCCGCCACCTTGCTCCGCGATCAAGTTCGCAAATCGGAAACCGATGCGCTCCTGAAAGCCGCCGAATTGCTGAAACAGAAAAACGGAGACCCGGGGGCCTTCCTGGCCTCCGATCCCCGGGGGAAATTGATGCCGGAATTCATCATTCAAATCGCCGGGCAACTTCGAAAAGAGCAGGAAAACACTTTGCACGAACTGGAGCAACTGGCCAAAAACGTCGATCACATCAAAGACATCGTCGCCATGCAGCAAAGCTATGCGCGCGTTGCCGGCGTCGTCGAAAAAGTTTCGCTCGCCAGTCTGGTGGAAGACGCCATCCAAATCAATTCGGCGGCGTTGACCCGCCACGGAGTCAAGGTCATCCGCCGGTTCGGAGAAGTGCCGCTCCTGATGGTCGACAAACACAAGGTCCTCCAGATTCTGATCAACTTTATCCGCAACGCCAAGTATGCGCTGGATGAATGCGCCCAGGATGAAAAGCGGCTCATCGTCACCATCGCCAAAACGGATGGGGAATGCGTCATGGTCCGGGTGGAGGACAACGGCATCGGCATTCCACCGGAAAACTTGACGCGCATTTTCTCCCATGGTTTCACCACGCGCCCGCACGGCCATGGCTTTGGCCTTCACCTCGGCGCGCTCAACGCCCGGGAAATGGGCGGCTCGCTCTCCGCCGCCAGCGAAGGCACGGGACGCGGCGCAACCTTTACCTTGATTTTACCCCTGTATTCACCCGTCAAAAGCTTATGAATCCACCCCCCGCCAAACCCGGCAACCGGATACTCATCATTGACGACAACGTTTCGATCCATGCGGATTTCCGGAAAATTCTCGGCCAAGAGCAGGACCAGAACGTCGGGCTCAACCGCGCCAAGGCGCAGTTGTTTGGGGAGAGCCCCGCCGCTTCGCCGCGCTCCGGTTTTGTGATTGATTCGGCCTTCCAGGGGCAGGAGGGTTTGGCGATGGCCAAGCAGGCCGCCGAGGAAGGTAATCCTTACGCGCTGGCGTTTGTGGATGTGCGGATGCCGCCCGGATGGGATGGCGTGGAGACCATCAGTCATCTTTGGAAATGCTGTCCGGAAATCCAGATCGTCGTCTGCACCGCCTATTCGGACTATTCCTGGGAGGAGATGGTTCACAAACTGGGGCCCTCCCCCAATCTGGTCGTGCTCAAGAAACCTTTCGACAACATCGAGGCGTTGCAACTGGCCCATGCGCTCACGGAAAAGTGGCATTTGAACCGCAAGGTGCAATCCCAATTGGATGATCTCGACTCTTTGGTGCGCCGCCGGACTTCAGAATTGGAAACCGCGAATGCGCACCTGAAGCACGAATTCGCTTCGCGCATCAAGGCCGAAGAACGTTTTTCCAAGGCTTTCCACGCCATCCCCATCCCGCTGGTCATCCAGTCGCTGCATCCTGAAATCATCATTGATGTCAATGAAACGTTTCTGGCCATGCTGGGAGGCGAACGGCCACACGTGGTCGGCCGCGCCCCTGTCGAACTCGGCTTGTGGGAGGATCCCCGGCTGGCGGAATTCGTCCGTCAAACCCTGCAAAAAAACTCTTCGGTCCGCGATCACGCCTGTCAGTTGCGCACGCTCTCGGGAGAGGAGCGCCAGGTGCTGTTCTCGGTCGAACCGTTTGAATTGGTTTCCGGCCCGCATTGGTTGTTGATCCTGCAGGACATCACCAAACAGATGAAATTGGAGTCCCAGTTGCGCCATTCCCAAAAGATGGAAGCGGTGGGGCAGCTCGCCGCCGGAGTCGCCCATGATTTCAACAACATCTTGACGGTGATTCATGGCAACGCCTCTTTGCTGCAGGAGCAGCTCAGACAAAACCCATCCTGCGCCGAATCGCTTAACGACATAACCATCGCCGCTGAAAGAGCCGCCCGGCTCGTCCGACAACTGCTGGCTTTCAGCCGCAAACAAGTACTCAAGCCCGAAGTGCTCAACCTCGGTCAGGTGGTCAACAATCTTGGGGAAATGTTGAAACGACTGCTTGGGGATCACATCACCTTTGAAGTGAAGGCCGCCCCCGATCTGCCACCCGTCCAGGCCGACCTCAGCATGATGGAGCAGGTCATCTTGAATCTTTCAGTCAACGCCCGTGACGCCATGCCAAAGGGCGGAAAGCTGACCGTCGGCATTGATGCCGTCACCATCACCAACGATGATGTACAAAAAAACTCCGAAATCCGCCCCGGCCAACATGTCTGTCTCTCCGTCTCCGACACCGGCTGCGGCATTGCGCCGGAGCTTCTACCGCGCATCTTTGATCCCTTTTTCACAACCAAAGAAATTGGCAAAGGCACCGGTCTGGGTCTGGCAACGGTTTACGGCATCGTCAAGCAACATCATGGCTGGGTCGATGTCCAAAGCACCGCCAATAAAGGCACGACGTTTCGGATTTTTCTGCCGACCAGCATGGAAATTTCCCAACCGAAAGACCCATCCCAAACCCCAAAAACAACCGCTAAAAAAGGAACGGAGTGTGTGCTCGTGGTTGAAGACGAAGACCGCGTGCGCACCCTGACGGTCGCCGTGCTGCGCAAAAATGGCTATCGCGTCCTGGAGGCGGCCTCCGGCAAGGACGCCCTGGATGTTTTCCAGGGCCACAACTCTGAAATCGATTTGTTGTTCGCCGACGTCATGATGCCCGGAAATCTTCTGGGCGATGAATTGGCCGCCCGCTTGCGCGCCACCAAACCCTCCCTGGCCGTGCTGCTCACTTCGGGCTACACCCCCGAAGTCACCAAAACCGAATTCCGGGGCGACGGGAACTTTCTGACCAAGCCCTTTACTCCCACCCAAATGCTCGCCAGCGTCCGTCAATGCCTCGACCATGCATCGGTTGAAAATGGCCAAACAAAAATTTGAGCCGGCCGCGCTTCTTCGGCCATGCCGGGCGAATGCCTCCAGGTGGTCTGAGGCCCGGCAACCGGCATCGTTTCAAACCGCGTGGCTGCTTAGTACGACTTTTATCGCCGTCGTCGCGCCCGGGGCGAGGGCGATTTTATTTTGCGACACGTTGCCGGATTCGACGCAGACCATTTGCCGGTGTTCCGCCGGGTCGAAGTCGGGCATGAGCTGCGTCGTCCACGGATTCCAGACGACGGTGGACGCCGAGCCGCTTTTGTCCACATGGATTGTCCGGCGGAACTTCGCATCGCGGATTTCCACCGTGCCGGGGGTGTCGGGATAAACCCGGTTGGTTTCCGCCGTGATGCGGATGGCGGCGGCGGATTCCAATTTTCGCGCGCCTTGGTCCGTCTTGTCCAGGTAATGCGCCCCCTTCAGGCCGGTGATGGAAACGTCGCGGATGTCGCCCACGGCGAAATAGGTGTGCAGGCAATTCTCAAAATCAAAATTCCGGTCCGGTGACCGGTTGGTCGTGACCAATTCCATCGTCAGTTGATCCGTGACGGTGATGGCAAATTCCGTGTTGAACGGCGGCCAGACGGCTCCCATGGCTGTCGGCGGCAGGCGGAAGCGAAGCGCCGCACCGTCGCCGGGTGTGGCGGTGGTTGCAACCAATTCCCATTCCGTGATCCGTGCGAATCCGTGCACCCCACCGCCTTCGCGCGGGCCAAACCACGGAAAACAAATGGGCACGCCGCCGCGAATCGCTTTGCCGGCGGCAAACTGGCTGAGCCGGCTCATGAACAGCAATGGTGGTTCGCCGTTTTTCTGGAAACCGGTGATGTGCGCGCCGTGCAGATAAATCTCCGCCGTGCTCCGTCCGGTGGTGACGTTGATTTTGAGCAGGCCGCTGTTGCCGTTGGCAAAGGTGACACGGCCGGGGATTTCAAATTTGCGGAGCCGCCCGGGAAAGCTGGTCATTTCCATAAAACGCGGAATGTTTTAGCACAAGCGACCGGACGGCACAGGTTTTTGTTGCCGGAAAATTGCGTCACCCAAACAAATCCATCTGTGGTGGCGGGGCGAGTTGCTTGAGCTTGTCGCGGTCCTGCTGGCGGCGCGGGGACTGGCGCACCGTGCCTTCGGGTGTGAGTTCGGATTCTTCGAGGTTGCCAAGAATCAACTTCGCCCGCTCCAACACCTCCTGGGGCACGCCGGCCAGCCGCGCGACGTGGATGCCGTAGCTCTTGTCCGTGCCGCCTTCGACGATTTTGCGCAGGAACACAATCCGGTCGCGCCACTCGCGCACGGCCACATTGAAATTTTTCAATCGCGGCAGGCGTTGCGCCAGTTCGGTCAGCTCGTGGTAATGGGTTGCAAAAAGCGTTTTCGCGCCGACCTGGTTGTGCAGGTGTTCGACGACGCTCCACGCGAGGCTCAGGCCGTCGAATGTGCTCGTGCCGCGCCCGATTTCGTCGAGCACGATGAGGCTGCGCGGCGTGGCGTTGTTGAGGATGTTTGCGGTCTCGGTCATTTCGACCATGAAGGTTGACTGCCCGCGCGTAAGATCGTCGCTCGCGCCGATGCGCGTGAAAATCCGGTCCACCAGATCAATCCGCGCCTCCACTGCCGGGACGAACGAGCCGGTGTGCGCCAGCAGCGTGATGAGCGCCACCTGCCGGATGTAAGTGCTCTTGCCCGCCATGTTCGGCCCGGTGATGAGCGCGATTTGGGGGAACAAGAAATTTGTTTCCCTCGCCCCGCCTGTAGCGGGGAGAGGGTCAGGGCGAGGGGTTTGTGACTGCGCCACCTCACCCCGGTCCTCTCCCCCGCTTTGCGGCGGAGAGGGAGACGAATAGGCGGCACTGCCACAAAGCCCCGCATCATTCGGCACGAAGCGTTCGTCGGCGAGATTTTGTTCAAGCACGGGATGGCGCCCCTCGCGGATTTGCAACACGCCTTCATCCGCGACTTGCGGCCGGCAGTAATTGTGCAGCCGCGCGGTTTCAGCGAAGGCGGCGAGCACATCAAGCTGCGCCAGTGCGGCGGCGGTCTGCTGGATTTTCGGCAATTGACCGAGCACCTCCTCGCGCACGCGCTGGAACAGTTCGTATTCCAGTTTCACGCTGCGTTCCTCCGCGCCGAGGATTTTGCCCTCCATTTCCTTCAGTTCGGGCGTGATGTAGCGTTCGCCGTTGGCAACGGTCTGCTTGCGGATGTAATGCGGCGGGACCTTGTCGAGATTCGACTTCGTGACTTCGATGTAGTAGCCGAAGACGGAATTAAACCGGACTTTCAGCGATGTGATGCCGGTGCGTTCAATCTCCTGCTGCTGGAGTTTCGCAATCCAGTCCTTGCCGCCGCGCGTCGCGTCGCGGAGTTCGTCGAGCGACGCATCGAAGCCGTCGCGAATCATGCCGCCCTCTTTCACGGCGAGCGGCGGGTCATCCACGATGGCGCGCGAAATCAATTCCACGAGGTCGGGCGATTCGGTGAGTTGTTCGTTCAGTTCCGCAATCAAGCCGGTGGGGCGAGCGCCTGTCGCGCCGAAGCTGGGCGAAGGCTGATCCTCGCGAGCCATTGGCTCTTCTTTCACCAACGATTCGGCTCGCCGGGAGTCTCGCCCCACCGAATTTAGAATTCCCTTCACCGCCGGAATCTGCTCCAGCGCCATGCGCAGGGCGATCAGGTCGCGCGCGTTGCCGCTGCCGGAACTCAACCGGCCAAGGGTGCGTTCCAAATCACGCACGTTCGCGAGCTGCGTGCGAAAACTGTCGAGGCCCGCCGAGTTCCCGATGAACGTCTGCACCGCCTCCTGCCGGCGGCGAATCGGTTCCACGGCGGCGAGCGGTTGCGAAAGCCAGTCGCGCAACCGTCGCGCGCCCATCGGCGTGACGGTGCGGTTGACCACGCCGTAAAGCGACGCATTGCGCGGGGCATCGTGGTGCAGCGGCTCCAGGATTTCGAGATGCCGGAGCGTCGTGTAATCGAGTGCCAGATAATCGTTACGACGATAAAACGACAGCCGCGTGAGATGCTTTACGTCGCGGCGCAGGTGTTGCGTGAGATAATGCAGCGCCGCGCCGGCCGCGCCGATGGCGGCCGTGCGGTCCTTCAGCCCGAAGCCGTCGAGCGATGCAACCTTGAAATGGTCGCGCACGGTGTAAAGAGCGGTTTCCGGCGCGAACGTCCAGTCGTCGTAGCCGTTGAGAATCCAGCCTTGCCCGGTAGCCGCGCTTGTGAACGCGCGCTGACCATCGCTGGGCGAAGTTTGCGCCGACTCACGCCGGCCGCTGCCAAGCAGTTCGCGCACCGCCACCGACTCGCCCGGATAAATGATTTCCGCCGGGCGCAACCGCTCCAGCTCGGTGAGCAAGGCAGAATCCGCTTCAAGTTCCGTGGTCATGAAATCGCCCGTGGTCAAATCCACCAGCGCGAGGCCGAAGGTTTTGCCCAGCGGGCAAATCGCGGCGAGGAAGTTGTTGCGTTCGGCCACGAGCATCCGCTCGTCGAAATGCGTGCCGGGCGACAGGATTTGGGTGACCTCGCGTTTGACGAGTTTGCCGGGTTGGGCGTCTTCCAGTTGATCGCAAATGGCAACTTTCCGTCCGGCTTTGAGCAGTTTGCCGATGTAGGCATTCGACGCATGGTGTGGCAGGCCGCACATCGGCACGCCGTTGCGCGCGGTGAGCGCCAGATTGAGAATCTGCGCGCCCGTCTGCGCATCCTCGAAAAACATCTCGTAAAAATCCCCGAGCCGGAACAGCAACAATGCGTCCTTGGGCAGTTCGCTTTTGATGCGGCGATACTGCGTCATCATGGGAGTCAGTTGGGCTTCGGCGGCCATCGGCAAAACGTTAATGAGTAAACCCGTCCAGGTCGAAGTGAAATTTCATTTGCCCCCCCCCGCAGGCGGGTGTATATTGCATTTGCTCCCTTGAGGTTGATCGGTCATGGGTTATGAAAACTTCTTTGTTCCGTTGTTTGCTGGGTTTGATTATCACACTGCTTTGCCTGCCACGCATCGTTTTCTCTGCCGGAGTTGTAAACAGCGCGAATGATGCGGCTTTGCGAGCCGCTCTTGCTGGCGGTGGAACGGTTACTTTTAATTGTGATGGAACCATTGCCTTGACCGGCACACTCGCCGTCGCCAGCAGCACGGTTGTAAATGCATCGGGGCATACCATCACCATCAGCGGAGGGAATACAGTTCAATTGTTCAGCGTCAGTTCCGGCGTGACCGCTTCCTTCATCAATCTGACGCTGGCGAACGGTTATGCGGCGGGTTCCAATGGCGTCGCCGGTCCGCCCGTCACCGATGGCCAGCCGGGCCTGGGCGGGGCGATCTTCAACAACGGCGGGGTCGTGGCCCTGACCGGTTGCACCGTGGTGAGCAATCTCGCGGTCGGCGGGGCGGGTTATACCAATCTTCCACATTCTTCCAACAGTGTGGGAGGCGTGGCGCTGGGCGGGGCCGTTTACAACCTAGCGGGCAATCTGTTTGTGACGAATTGCAGCTTCGCTGCCAATGGAGCAACCGGCGGCATAGGGGGTGTTGAGCCGGGTGAATATGGTTATGCCGGCGGCGACGCGTGCGGTGGCGCGATTTACAGCCAAGGCGGCAGCGTGGTGATTCAGAACTCGACTTTCGTTTCACAAGCGACCCGGGGTGGTGCCCCAGGTGGAAATTCCTTAGCGATAATTTCTCATCAAGGTGGCAGTGGTGTAGGCGGGGCCATCTGGACCAGCAATGCCACCGCAAATTTTTATAATTCAACATTTTCAAGCAATCTAGCTGTGGGGGCCGGTTTACCATACCAAGGTGCAGACAGCGCGGGTTCAGGGGAGGGCGGGGCCATCTTCGCCGCCAACGGCGTGTTGAATTGCGTTGGTTGCACATTCACAACGAATACTGTTTCCGCCGGGAACAAGGTGAAAAATGGCAATGTGGGTTTGGCTCAAGGCGGCGCGATTTGGAGCCAAGCGTCACTTTCGGTTTCGCAGTCCAGCTTTTTTGGCAATCAGGCCTTTGGCCAAGGGACTGGCAACATCGGGACGGACAATGACAACGCGGGAGAAGGCAGCGGCGGGGCGATTTTCACCGGAAGCACGCTTTCCCTGTCAGGCAGTTCGTTTGCAAACAACACAGCCAAAGGTGGGTTTGGTGGGTTAAGAATGGTTTACGATTGCCCTGGCGGGATTGGGCGGGGTGGTGCCATTTGCAGTCTGGGAACCCTATCCGCCACCAACTGCACATTTGCGGCAAACACTGCCGCAGGCGGCCGGGCTGGAAATGGTTACTACACTTGCGTTTCGGGGGGACCCGGCGCGGGCGGCGGTCTTTTTATTACCAATGCTACGGCGACGCTGGTGAACCTGACGTTTGCCTCGAACAACGCCGTTGGGGGAGCCGGCGACGAGTGCGGACCGGCCGGTTCATCCTCCGGCGGGGCCATTTGTAATTCGAATGGGACGGTGAACCTCTACAACACCATCCTGGCCTACAGCACCTCCGGCAGCAATTGCTGGGGAACGGTGTTCGATCTGGGGCACAATCTCAGTTCCGATGCCAGCGCGGGATTTTATGCGTCCGGCAGCCTGAATAACATTGATCCCATCCTGGGTCCGCTGGGGAACTACGGTGGTCCCACCCTGACAGTTCCTCTGCTGACCGGCAGTCCGGCCATCGACGGCGGGAACACGGCCACCGCTCCGGCCACCGACCAGCGCGGACATGCCCGTCCCTACGGAGCCGCCGCCGACATCGGCGCGTTTGAATCGTCCCCACCCTATTTTATCGGCGGACAGGTGTCGGGGCACACGCTGTGGGATGAAGTCACGATCGTCATTGGCTCCTCCAATCTGGTGACCACCAATCTGGGAACTTATGGGGTGTCAGCATTTGCCGCAGGCTCTTACACGGTCACTCCGACCAGCCCGGACTACCTGTTTATCCCCGCCACCCGTCCGCTCACCGTCGGTCCCGACCAACTCGGCGTCAATTTCAAGGCCTATCACTGGAACGCGTTGAGTCTGGAAGCGGTCACGAACGGAGCACTGTACTGTATAATTGCCGACGCCAACGGCCTGACCTGCCGCGTGCTGACGTCCACAAATCTCGTCCAATGGTTGCCGGTGTCAACGAACACTGTCGGCCCCAGTAATTACTTTGAGACCTTCCTGCCCACAACTGGTGAACCGATGGGGTACTATCGCACGGCGATTCCGTAAGCCGCCGGTTTCGATAAATGGGCAGCCACTGCCCCGGAGGATCTTCCGGAATCACCGATCGTCCGGCAGGACGTGCGGTTCGCCGGCGCGTTCGAGGCGTAAAATCTCCGCGCTGTAGCCTTTGCGGAAGTTCGGATACTTGAACTGATAGCCGAGTTCCATCTTGAGCTTGCGGTTGGAGACGCGCTTGCTGGTCACCCCGCGTTTTTGATTTTCGTCGGGATTTTCCCGCGGCGCGCCAGCGCGCGCCAGCGCGGCGGCGGCCGGCTCGGACGGCGGGAGCGGCTTGTCCAGTGCCTGGGCCAGCCACTGGAAAAAGTGCAACTGGTTCACCGGCTCATCATCCGCCGCGTTGTAAATCTCGCCGGGACGGCCGTTCTTCAGCGCCGCGATGATGCAGCCGATTAAATCGTCGCGGTGAATCATGTTCAGGAAACGGGAACCGTCGCCTTCCATCCGCGCCTCGTTCTTTAAAAATTGCTTGAACCAGTGGCCGCGATCCGGCCCGTAAATGCCGGCCACGCGCAAAATCACAGCAGGAAACTTTTGGTGGGGCGAGCGTCCCCGCGAGCCGCTGTTTCCGAGCAAATCTTTTTCCGTTTCCACGAGAATCTTCGCCGTTTCCACGAGCGGCTCGGTGGGGCTGGATTCCTTGACTTGCGAACCGTCGGTCTGGCCGTAAACGCTGGTGCTGCTGGTATAAACAAATTTCTTCGGCGGGTTCGGCGCGAGCCATTCGATCAGGTTGCGCGTGCCTTGGAGATAAACCTGCCGGTAATCTTCCGCGCCGCCACCGGCGGCAACGCAATTCACGACCCAATCAAAATCGCGCGGCAACTTTGCCAGCGTTTCCGTTTGGGTCACGTCGCCGAAGAGTGGCTGGATGCCGGCGGCTTTCAATTCGTTTTCCGCTGACACACTTCGGCGCAGGCCGGAAACTTCGTGACCGAGCCGAGTCAGTTCCGCGCCAAGAGGCAAACCGACGTAGCCGCAGCCGACAATCAGGCATTTCATTTATGATTTAAGATTGATGATTTATGATTGCTTCGCGCCTCGGGGCGTTGTTCAAATCGTAAATCGTAAATCATAAATCGTAAATCTTTTCAGTCCATCACCGCCGCGAAGCGCAGGCCGCGCGTGCTGACGCGAAGCAGTTTGAAGCCGAACTCCTCCATCACCACTTCGTAAATCACGACGCCGGTCAGGATCACATCGGCGCGCAACTTGGGCAGGCCGGTGATTTCCTTGCGTTCAGCGAGCGGCAGGCTCCAGAGCCGTTTCCGGTGCGCTTTCATCTGCTCCAGGCTGAGACGCGTGGCTTCCATGCGTTCGCGGTCATAGCGGTCGAGCTTCGCCTCCATGCGTGCGAGGATGCTCGTCGTGCCGCCGGTGCCAACGAGTTGAATCCCGGCGGACTGGGCATCAGTTTCGCGGCGCAGGGCGGGTTCGAGTTTGGGGCGGACTTCGCTTTGCAGGAAATTTTTCAGCCAGTCGCGGCAGGTGGTGAATTCGGCGCGCGTTGGCGGGTCACTGTGTGGAAACTTCTCCAAGAGCCGCACGGTGCCAAGCGTGAAGCTGTGTGCGAAATGTTTGTGTTCGCCCCGGCCAAGAATGAATTGCGTGCTCCCGCCACCGACATCCAGCAACAGCAGCGGCGCTTGGGCCAGTTCCGGGTCGGTGGTCACGCCTTGAAACGCCAACCCGGCTTCCTGCCCACCGGAAATGATTTCAACTTTCAGTCCCGCTGCCGCTTCGATGGCGGAAATCAAATCCTCGGGATTGACCGCGTCACGCGCGGCGCTGGTGGCGATGACGCGGATGGATCGGGCGCCATGCTTGCGCGCCGTCTGCGCAAAATCGGCGACAGCATTGGCCGAATAGGCGATGGGCTCCATCTGTAGCCGGTGGGTTTCGTAGAAACCTTTGCCGAGGCGGGTTTGCCGGCTTTCCTCATGCACCGGTTGCACGTCGCGTCCGGCCACGTCGGCCACCAACAACTTGATCGAGTTGGTGCCGACATCAATGACCGCGCGACGGCTCGGTTGCATGACGCGCTTAGATTACGCGCGGCGGACGGAAGTGCCCAAGTGAAAAAGACGTGGCAGCCGCTTGGAACCAGGCGGACAGTTGGCCGAAAGCCATGAATTTGCACGCTTGGCAAGAGTTGTCACCTAATTGTAACTTTCCGTCGGCAAAGGCGAACCTACCCTGCGGGCGGTTTGACTCTTTGAAAGCGACGAGCGAAGTCATTCCAAGCCAAAGCATTTGATGAATCACGATATGCGCCGGCAAAGCCAGTCAGACATCGCCCCCGCCCAAACCGCTGATGTGCTGGAGCACCTTGGCGATTCGTTGAACACGCAGTGGCGGCGTTATCGCAAGCGGCTCAAGCGCTGCCAGGAACGGTTCTCCCAAGACGCGGTGCATGACGTGCGGGTGGAAACCCGCCGGCTCCTCTCGACCATCGAACTGCTCGGTGCGTTCATTCCCGAACGTGACATCAAGAAAGTCCGCCGCACACTCAAGCGGCATCTGGACTCCTTCGACCAACTCCGTGACACGCAGGTCCAATTGGGTTACGTGGGGCGAATGGCCGGTGCCTTTCCGGACGCGCGCGCGTTTTACGACTGGCTGCGGGCCCGCAAGGCCCGTTTCACCCGGACAACGCGCAAAGCCGTCAAACATATCAAGACGAAGCGTCTGGGCCGGAGTCTGGTGGCCTTTGAAAAGGAGATCCGGCTCCAGCGCAAACAGATCCCCCGCGAACGGGCTTTCGCGATTGTTCAGCGCGCCATAAACCAGGCGTTTGCCCGGGTCGCGCAACTTTGCCGGCACGTGCGGGCCGACGATACCAAGACCATTCACCGCACGCGGATTGCGTTCAAGCGCTTCCGTTACATGGTCGAGGCGCTGTCGCCCCTGCTGCCCGCCGTCACTGAGGACCAACGCCGTGCCATGCGCGGTTATCAGTGCATGATGGGTGACATCCAGGACATGGAGGTGTTGCTGGCGGCGTTGGACAAATTCGTGCAAAAGAAAGAAGTCAGCGCCGCGTCGGCCCGCCGGTTGAAAAAAGAGCTGGTGCGCTGGCGCCGGATGCTGATTCAGGTCTATCTGAGCGCAGCGGGCAGGTTGCGGCGCTTCTGGCCGCCTCCCGGACTCAGGCAACAAACGCAAAAGCGAAAAATAAAAGCTCATGAATCTCTACCTGCTTCGCCACGGCATCGCCGCTGAACCGGGGGTGGCCGGCTTCGAACCGGATTCCGAGCGTCCCCTCACCGCCAAGGGGAAAAACCGCCTGCGTATCGCCGCCAGGGCGATGGCGAAATTGGATCTGTCTTTCGACCTGATTCTCTCCAGCCCGTTCCTGCGAGCGAAACAAACCGCCGAGATCATCGCCAAGAACTTCAAATTGCGGAAAAAACTGGCCTTCTCCGAAGACTTGACTCCCGCCGGCAACCCCCGGTGGTTGATTCAACAGTTGAACCAGTTTCGCCCCGAACCGGAGAACGTCCTGCTGGTCGGCCACGAGCCGTACTTGGGCCAATTGATTGCGCTGCTGTCCGCCGGTAATACCAGCCTGGAGATTGATTTCAAAAAGGGCGGTTTGTGCAAATTGGAGGCGGAATCCCTGCTTTATGGCCGCTGCGCGAAATTGGTGTGGCTGCTCACCCCGCGACAGATGGAATTGATGGCGTGACCGGGTGTAATTTGGGTGGGGCGAGACTCCCGGCGAGCCGGGTTCAAAATTGTTGACAGCTCGCGGGGACGCCCGCCCCACCGGGTTTCCAAAGCTGAAGTCAGCCGACGCGAAACGAAATTCGCTGAATTAAATCCCGCCCGAAGCCGTGCTGTAACCGGTCGAGAATTTCCTTGCGGCGGTAGCGGACGATCTCCGAGAGCCACACGCTGCTGTCCACGTTCACGAACAGCGTGCCTTTCCGCACCCCCGCCGGTTGCGCGTGCGCGACGATGTTCGGGTCGATCAGCGAATTCCACACCTTGACGATTTCCGCCTCGGCCCGGCGCTGGTCCATGTGCAAATCCTTCGTCACGCGTGGCAACACGTCGCCGACGCGGCGGGCGCGCACAATCTGCGCGGCTTCGAGCGGCGCAAGGTCCACGCCGCGCCATTGCGCGAGCACGCGGCGGCGGGCAGACATTTTCCCCGAACCCAACGGCGGAATGTATTTGGGCGGCGGCTTCAAGCGGAAAAAGCATCGGTGGAAAAACCAAGGAAAGCAAGAAGGCAGGCTTCGGACCGGAAATGCACATTCAGGAAGCCTCCGGTTTTTCTTCGTCCTCGTCCTCGTTCTCGTCCTCGATCTTCATGGCTTTAAAAGGTTTTTGGGGGGCATTTTTTGCTTGCCAACTTTGGCTTTGTGATGCAAAGTGAATGGCATGGAATCAAACTGGGCGGCTGAACATCTCCAAACCATCCGTACTTTGATGGAGCGCTCCGCGTTGTATCGCCGCGCGCTGGCGCCCATCATGTTCTTTGTCGGCTCCATTGGCGTGCTCGCCGCAGTGGCCGGGCTGGTTTTTCATCTGGACTCGCCGCGGGCGTTCGGCGAGCTTTGGTTGGGTGCCGCGTTGGTGGCGGTCGCCGGCGCTTTTCTGATCGTCCGGCGGCAGGCACTCAAGGATCACGAGCCGTTTTGGTCGCCACCCACCCGGCGGGTGACCCAGGCTTTACTGCCCCCTTTGACGGCAGGGATGTGTCTCGGCGCGGTTTTCGTGTTGGTGGGTTTGGCAAACGAGTTTGCGCTGACTTTCATTTGGCTGCTCTTTTATGGCTGCGCGCTGCATGCGGCGGGATTTTTCGCGCCTCGCGGCGTAAAGTTATTCGGCTGGATTTATATCGCGTTGGCCTGTGGGTCCCTGCTTTTTCTGGGAATATTCCAGCCGGACGTTGAGTGGAGTGCGCACTGGTTGATGGGCCTTTTCTTCGGAGTATTGCATCTGGCTTATGGCGCCTACCTGCATCTGACCGAAAAAGGAAAGAATGCGGCGTGAATCCGGAACCGTTTTTACAGCTCGACCGTGTGATCCACGAGAAAGGCCGGCTGGCCATCATGTCCATGCTGGCCGCCTCGCCGGAACTGTCATTCACCGAGCTGCGCGACGCGCTCGTTATGACCGACGGCAACCTCACCACCCACATCCGCGCGTTGCAACAGGAAGGCTACCTGGCTGTGGCCAAGTCGTATCAAAACAACCGTCCGCTCACCACCTGCTCGCTCACTGCCGCCGGCCGCAAAGCCTTCGCTGAATACATCAATCTGCTGGAGCAAATCATCCGGCAAACCCGGTCAAAGTAAAAAATGTTTGAACAAACCGGAACCGCTGCGGTCTTTTACTTTGTGACACAAAGTTAATATGAAACATCTCTTTGCAACCGGAACGCCGGTCTCCGACCTGGCGGGTTGGCTTGAAGCGACGTCTTTGCGCCGGGCCGGAGGCCGGCGTTCCTTTTTCGATGAGTCATGAAAATTATCCGAGCAGAACATTTGGGCATGTGTTTCGGGGTGAAGGACGCCATCGCGCTGGCGCTGGGAGCCGCGAAACACAGCCCGCTTACCATTCTGGGCGATCTCGTCCACAACGAAACCGTGCTCACGGAATTGCGCGCGCAGGGCATTCGCATTGAACAACAACCGGCGCAGGTGGGCACCCGGACGGTGATGGTCACAGCGCATGGCGCATCGGAACGCGCGTTGGCTGAAGCGCGCGGACGGGGTCTGAACGTGCTGGAGGCAACCTGCCCGCTGGTGCATGTTGCCCACCGCAGCCTGGCAAGGCTGGTACGCGAAGGTTTTCATCCAGTCATTATTGGCAGGCGCGATCATGTTGAAGTGCGCGGCTTGACCGGCGACCTCGATGAATTCGATGTGGTGCTGGACGAGGCGGATGTGGCTGGACTGTGTGAACGGCCGCGCTTCGGTGTCGTTGCCCAAACCACCCAGCCAATTGACAAGGTCCGGCAACTGGTGCGGCTGCTGCGGGAACGTTTTTCGCAATCAGAAGTGCGTTTCATTGACACCGTCTGCCAGCCAACGAAGCAGCGGCAGAACGCGGCCATGGAACTCGCACACAAGTGCGATGCGGTCATTGTCATTGGCGGCAGGCACAGCAACAACACCCAAGAGTTGGTCAAAACCTGTGCCCGCTTCTGCCAGCGGGTGCATCACGTGCAAACAGCGGACGATTTGCGGGCGGAATGGTTTACCGAAGCGGACACGGTGGGTGTCACCGCCGGCACATCCACACCTGACACTCTTTTGGAACAAGTGGAGCAATGGCTGGCGGCCCGGGCCAAACAATTCCGGACCGCATCGGCTCCGCAAACCATCCTTGCCTGACCCATTGCCAGCCGAAGGAAAGACCATGAACGAACCAAACCTTTCTCGGATACCTTCCGTGTCGGCGTTCCTGAAGCGGTTTGCCACCCTCTTCAAACTGGCAGGCATGGCCATGCTGATCCTGCTGTTGCTGATTCCGCTCGGCATGATTCGCTCGGTGTTGGGGGAACGGCTGGAAAGGCGCAACGAGGCGGTGGCCGGGATCACGTCGGGTTGGGGGAAGGAACAGAACATCATTGGCCCGGTCCTGATCGTACCGTATCGTTATTCGATCAAGTCGTGGAAGGAACAACCGGTCGCCGGTGGTAAAAGTGAAAAGGTGGAGGTGGTGGAAACGGCTGTGGCCAATGCGTACTTTCTGCCCTCGACGCTTGCAATTGAAGGGGACTTCCAGCCCTCCCGGTTGCGGCGCGGGATTTATCAGGCCGTGGTGTACACCGGAAAGCTGGATTTCTCCGGGCAATTCACCCGGCCCGATTTCACCAGCTTGAGGATCGAGGAGCAGAACGTCTTGTGGAACGACGCGCTCGTCTCCCTCGCCATCCCGGACCTGCGCGGGGTAAAGGAACCCTTGAATCTCAAGTGGGGGGAAAGCAGTCATCCGCTGTTGCCGGGGAGCAAATTGAAAGGGTTTCCATCGGGCGTGTTCGCCAGCGTCGGTGGTTTGCGGGAGAGCGACGCAACGATCCCCTTTCGGCTGGAATTGACGTTCAACGGCAGCGGCGGACTCAGCTTTGCTCCGGTGGGATCGCAGAATACCGTAAAACTCTCGTCACCCTGGCCCGACCCAAGCTTTCAGGGCGCGTTTCTGCCAGCGGAACGCAAGGTCACGCGGGACGGGTTCAAGGCCACCTGGCAAATCTCCTACTACGGGCGCGATTATGCCCAGCAGTGGACCGACCAGGACGCTTCGGCGGGTCTGAACCCCACTTCAGCGGGAAACTCGCTGTTTGGAGTGAACTTCCTTTCCGGCATTGATGCCTACCGCAACGTGGAGCGGGCGATCAAGTACGGCATGCTTTTCCTTGTGCTGGTGTTTACGGCATTTTTTCTGTTCGAGGTCTTGTCTTCGCTCCGGATTCATCCATTTCAATACACGTTGGTCGGCGCGGCGTTCTGCCTGTTCTATCTCGGACTGCTGTCACTTTCAGAATTCATCCCCTTCGGCCTTTCCTACCTGGCTGCCTCGGCGACAACGACGCTGCTGATCTGCTATTACAGCGTGAAGGTGCTCCAGAGCGGCAAACGGACGTTCATCATTGCGGGTTTGCTGGCCGCCATCTATGGATTCCTTTACATCGCGCTTCAACTACAGGATTACTCGCTGCTGTTTGGAACCGCAGGCTTGTTCGCGGCGCTCGCCATTGTCATCTGCGTCACCCGGAACATCGATTGGTACGCACGGGATCAGGTCTGACCCTCAGAAAGCGCCATGAAAAAATCGAACTGGCATCGCATCGCATGTCTGTCAATGCTCTTTTCCGCCCGGAAACCGCGATGAATTGCAGGCCTCTGGTTCGGATGACAGGCGGTGAATTTTCTTACAGGCAGCCGGATTGGCCGGGTGTTGCGGCCGTTTATCTGGGACCCGGCACGGCCGGTGGAGTTTATCGGGCGCGAATATTTTCACGGCAGTTTTTTTGAAACTGTTTTTGAGGCGGCACGCCGATTAATATTCCCCTGAAATCGCGAATGAAAAGAATTCTGACCGGACTGGCGGCTTTGGTGGTCGCTGCGATCATCTGGCTGCCCTGCCTGCATCTCGCTTTCACACGACCGCTCTCTGAATTCCGTCAGGATCCGGGTCTTTCACTCAAGGCCCGCCAGCTCGCGGCCCGGCATCTGCAACTCTGGACGGAACCGGCGTTGCGCGAACAGGAACTGAAAAGAATGCGGGCCAGCAATGCGGAATGGGACTTCATGGGGCGAAGCTATCTGGTCTGGTCCCTGGCCAACATGGCCTTGCGCGATCCGGCGTCCAAACCGCTTTACCTCCAGACGATGGACCAGATCATTGATGAAACTCTCCGGCTCGAAAAACAGGAGGGGATGTATTTCTTTCTGATGCCTTACGCCAAGGACCGGCATTATCTCGTGCAACCGGCGCATAGTCTGTTCCTGGACGGCGAGATCGCCCTGATGCTGGCCGCGCGACGGGCGGTGGAGGAGAAACCGGAATACAAGCCGCTGTTGACCGAACGCGTGAACGCCATGGTTGAACGTTTCAGAAAAAGTCCGCGGATGTTGCTGGAAAGTTATCCCGATGAATGCTGGATGTTCGACCATTGCGTCGCACTGGACGCCATCAAGGTGGCCGATGACCTCGATGGGAACGACCATTCGGCATTGATTCGTGACTGGATTGCCATGGCGAAGCAAAAACTGGTCGATCATGAATCGGGCCTGCTGATTTCCAGTTTCACGACCGACGGCACGCCCTTGGCCGGCCCGGAGGGTTCATCGATCTGGATGGTGGCGCATTCCCTGCAACTTCTGGACGAGGATTTCGCCCGTGATCAATACCAGCGCGCCCGAAAGGAACTCGGCGAAATCACGCTGGGTTTTGGCTACGCGCACGAATGGCCGAAATCATGGAAAGGCGAGGCCAATATTGATTCCGGTCCGATCATCCCGGGGTTTGAAATCAGCGCCGGTTCGAGCGGCATGGCCTTCATTGGTGCCAGCACGTTCGGCGACGGGAAATTTCTCAGGTCGCTCGCTGCCACGCTGGATTTTGCCGGGTTCCCCTCGCGGACGGGCGGACGGTTGAAATATTGCGCGAGCAACCAGGTCGGCGACGCCGCCTTGCTCTACGCCGCAACGCTCGGGCCGCTCTGGCAAAAGGTAAAAACGGGAGGAAAACCATGATAAAACTTTTTTGGCAAAGACTCGCGGTTTTCCAGCGGGCTGAATTCCTGTCGGCCAGGGATATGTTACAGCGCGCCAGCGCCATCGGCGTATTGTTTCTGGTGGCACATCTCGCCGGGCTTCGCGACTTTACCAGCGTGTTGAATGGCACCGTCGGCTCGGTGGCCGCGGGTTGGAAGCTTTCCGGATTTCTGGCACTCATTTACATCCTGTTGTATCTGGCGTTCGTCATTCTGATCCCCGTGCTGGTTCTGGCTGCGATAATTCTGGCGGTGGGACAACGTTTCCGGCGGAAACAAAAAGCCGCGCCCGGGGAACAGGTGAACAAGTTTGGGTCCACCCGGTCTAACCAGTGCTGAATTGCCATTATGAGATACCTGAGAATGCCCTTTCAAAGCGACACCCTCGCCCCGATGCTGGCGTTGCTGTTCGCCTCCGTCGTAAGCCTGGCCCTGATCGGCCTGTGCATCGTCTGGACAAAAAACCTTCATTACGGCCTGCTGGTGTGGAACCTCTTCCTGGCCTGGCTGCCGCTGTTGTTCGCCCTGCTGGCGCGGGACACCCTGCGTTCGCAGCCGCAGCGGCCGTGGCGTTTTTACGGCCTGGCGGGATTGTGGCTGCTGTTTTTTCCCAACGCCCCCTACATTTTTACCGACCTGATCCATCTCTGGACGGGCTTTCACCTGCAATTCTGGATTGACCTCACCCTGATCCTGCTTTGCGCGCTGACCGGGCTGGTGCTCGGTTTTGTTTCGCTGTACTTGATGCAATCCGTCGTGGCACAGAGATTCGGCCGCGTGATGGGCTGGTGGTTTGTGATCCTGGCAACGGGGTTGTGCAGTTTTGGCATCTATCTCGGCCGGTTCCTGCGCTTTAACAGCTGGGATGTGCTCCTGCGCCCGGGAAAAATCTATCACGGCCTGGATACGTGGGCGGGCAGTCCGATGATCAACACAGCCTCCGCCGCGTTTCTCGTGTTCTTCGCCCTGTTTTTTTTCATCGCCTACGTCATGCTTTACGCCCTGACACGCCTGCCGAAAACCGATTTCGCCCCAATGGCCTTCGGGAAAGAACCCTTGGCGGCCGCCCGCTGTCACGCCTGAAACGAATTCCAGCCGCCGGGACGACGCTTCCCCTGAACCAGGAAAAACCTTTTCGTAAAACCGCCCTTTTTCGCGCTAGACAAATTTGCCCGCCGGGCGCGTCATACAGTCAAACATGCGCGGCCCCGACTTCAGACGGCTCTACGACGAGCACGCCCAGTCGCTTTATGCCTTTCTCCTGAACCTGACCCGCGACGAGGCCGACACGCGTGATCTGCTCCAGGATATTTTCGTCAAGCTCGCCCGCGACCCGGGTTTGCTGGACGGCGTGCGGGACGAACGCGCGTTTCTCATCCGGCTGGCGCACAACGCGGCGATTGATTTGATCCGGCGGCGAGGCACGCGTGACAAAACCCGCGAACAGTTCGCCGCCGAAAGCATTTCCCCTTTCGTGCCCGCCAACGATCCGGACGAACAAACCTTTCGCGCCGCGCTGGCCGGGGCGCTGGCCGAATTGCCGGCGGACCAACGTGTTGTCGTGCATTTGAAACTGTGGGAGGGGTTGACCTTCGAGCAAATCGCCGGCGCACTGGACATCCCTTTGAACACTGCCGCCAGCCGGTATCGCTACGGGCTAGACAAATTGCGCGAGCGGCTGCGTCCCCTTTACGAAGAAATCAAATCATAATGAAGTAGGAGACGAGGTAACGAGTCTCCAGTTAAACAAAATGGAACAGAGTCTCGTTACCTCGACTCCCACAGAAAGAAAATGAACGACGATTTTGAACAAAAACTTTCGCGCCAGCCATTGCGGCGGGTCCCCGCCGGATGGCGCGTGGAAATTTTGACGGCGGCTGAATCCGCTGCCGCCACCCGCCACCCGTCACCCATCACCCGGCCATCCTGGCTCTCAACGCTCAACCATCAACTCTCAACTCTGCTGTGGCCTCACCCGAAAGCCTGGGCCGGACTGGCGGCAATTTGGATTTTGATTTTCGCCGTGGACTTTTCGCTGCGGGACAAAACGCCGGTCATGGCGGAAAAAACCGCGCCGCCGTCGCCCGAAGTCATTGTGGAATTGCGGCAACAGCAGCGTTTGCTGGCGGAATTGATTGGCCCCCGTGACACAAGTGTTGCGGACCGGTCCAAACCATTGGTGCCGCAGCCGCGCAGCGAACGCGGGGAGATTGTCATGGTGTGAACTGGTAGGGACAGCGCGCTGCGCTGTCCGGACGCCGCAGCGCGGCATCCCTACCAAAATAAATTTATGGACGAAGAACCCAAAAGCATCTGGAAAAAATCCTGGACAGGCTGGAGCTGGCTTCGCGCGTGGCTGATTCTGGTGGTGGCGACTTTTTTTATCGTTTTGATTGTCACCCTGTTGATTCCCGGCGGGCTGCGGAATTTTTCGGACTGGTGGCCGGCGCTGGTTTTCACGCTCGTTGTCAGCGTGGTAGCCGCCGTGTCTGTTGGTCTTTTGGCTTTTATCCGCTGGGTCTGCTGCTGGCGCAATTTCAAACGGTTTCTGTTCGGCGTCGCGTGTTTGGCTACCTTGATTGCGCTGTTTTACGCCGAGGAGGACTGGCGCGGGAAACACGCCTGGGAAAAATTCAAACGCGAATGGGAGGCCAAGGGCGAAAAATTTGATCTTGCCAGCCTCGCGCCGCCGGTGGTTCCCGATGACCAGAATTTCGCACTGACGCCCGTTATAGCCAGCAGTTACGAAACGTTTCTGGACAAGAAAGGACATGCCTTGTGTCCACGAAACACCAACGTCGTCAATCGGATGGAAATGAGCATTTATGGCAACAATGCGCTGTTGGCATGGCCCACCAACGGCAACGGCGATTGGCGAGCCGCCAGAACCGGCAACTTGGACGTCTGGCAACAATATTACCGTGCCCTGGCAGCCAAAACGAATGCGTTCCCCGTACTGCCCCAGCCGCAAACGCCAGCCGCCGATGTGTTGCTCGCGTTGAGCAAATATGCATCCACGATTGAAGAATTGCGCCAGAACGGCCAATTGCCTGACTCACGGTTTCCGCTGGAATACGACAAAGACGACCCGGCGGCGATGACGCTGTCGCATCTCACGGTGTTGAAAGGATGCGCACAAGTGCTGCAACTCCGCGCCCTCGCCGAATTGCGAACCGGACAAAGTGACCAGGCGCTGGCCGACATAAAACTTATTTTGCGCCTGGTGGATTCCATCCGCACCGAACCGATTTTGATTTCGCATCTGGTGCGCATCGCCCTCGTGAACATCGCGCTCCAGCCGATTTGGGAAGGTTTGGCGGAACACAAATGGTCGGACGCGCAACTCGCGGTCATTGACCAGGAATTGAGCCGGCTGGATTTTCTGGCTGATTATGAATTAGCCATGCGCGGCGAATGCGCGAGCGATGTCGGGGATATCGAGTTTCTCCGGAGGCATCGAGACAGACACAATTTGGATGAATTTTACAGTTGGGGTGACGATATTGACCGTGCTCATGCGATCCTGCGCGCGGTCATTTATTATTTCGGCCCCACCGGTTGGTTCGAGCAGAGCAAACTCAGAATTTGCCGGTTTTTTGTTCAGCAGTATTTGCCGCTGGCTAATATCGATCTGCAAACGCTGTCTCCGACGTCCGTCCGCAGTGCCGAGGCGGCGTTCCGTGCGGCAACCGAACATTATGGCCAATTCAATTTCCTCGAAAGAATGCTGCTTCCAGCGCTTGGCAATGCCGCGAAGAAATTTGCCGCCGGACAAAATTCCGTGAAACTGGCCCGGGTGGCAATCGCGCTGGAGCGTTACCGGCTGGCGCACGGCGGGTATCCCGAATCGCTTGATGCGTTGTCGCCGCAGTTCATTGACAAACTGCCGCACGACGTCATCAACGGCCAGCCGTTGCATTATCGCCGTACGTCGGATGGACAATTCGTTCTCTACTCGGTCGGTTGGAATGAAACGGATGACGGCGGAGTGGTCGATCTCAGAAAGGACGGCAACGTGGACACCAGCACCGGCGACTGGGTCTGGCGGTATCCGGTTAATTAAAACCGCCAAGGCGCAAAGGCCGCCAAGTTTTTGACCGAATTAACAGAATTATAAAAATCGGATTTCAGGAATTTCCTTCTTGGCGGACCTGGCGGCTTGGCGGTTAAACCTCTTTTTGCTTCGCGCCTTTGTGTCTTTGTGGTGAAATTCATTTGTGAACATTACGAATCTGAATCCCGACACGGACATCGGCGCCAGCGCGTGGCTGGTGGAGGTGGATGATCACCGCATTTTGCTCGACGCCGGGATGCACCCGAAACGCGAAGGCCGCGACGCGCTGCCGGTGTTCGGCAAGGCGGGGAATGTGGAGGTGGACGCGATTGCGATTTCGCATTGCCATCACGACCACGTCGGCGCGCTGCCGGTGGCGTTGCGGCATTTTCCCAAGGCGCACGTGCTGATGAGCGAGTTGAGCTATTTCATCATCGAGCGCGTGCTGCATAATTCGGTGAACGTGATGACGCGCCAGCGCGACGAGCTGGGCCTCCGGGAATATCCGCTCTACACGCACGACGAGGTGGACGACCTCGCGCCGGTGTTTCAGGGCTTCCGCTACAATCGGGAAGTCGAATGGGCGGCGTTTCACAAAACCCGCGCGGGATTCGCCTCGCCGACGCTGGAATTTTTTGATGCCGGGCACACGCTGGGCTCGGCGGGCCTTTTGATTCGCGGAAAAAAGGAGACGCTGTTTTACACCGGTGACGTTTGCTTTCACGACCAGACGATGTTGCGGGCCGCGCGCTTTGAAGACGTGAAGGCCGACGTGCTCATCATGGAAACGACGCGCGGCAACCGCGCCGTGCCGCCGGGTTTTTCGCGCGCAGGCGAAATCGAGCGGCTCACCGCGGCCATCCAGCACGCGCTCAAACGCAAAGGCTGCGTGCTGATTCCGTCGTTCGCGCTGGGGCGCACGCAGGAAATCCTGGCGTTGCTGGCGCTGCTCATGCGCGCGGGAAAATTGAAGCCGCAGCCGGTTTACATCGGTGGCCTGGGCCGCGTGTTCACGGAAATTTACGACCTGGAAGCGCACCGGACGCACCGGCAGCACACAAATCTGCAATTGCACGAATCGCTGGAGCTTATCGTGCTGGAACAGGGCCAGGCGGAAAAAATGAAGCTCAGCGGCGGGCGCCTCTTTGTGATTACCGCAGGCATGATGAGCGAGAACACCGCCGCCCATAACCTCGCCGCGCGCATGATTGGAGACGAGCGGCAGGCGATTTTCTTCGTCGGTTACGCGGACCCGGACACGCCGGGCGGGCGGTTGAAGGCGGCGAAACCGGGCGAAACGTTTGTGTTCAGCCCCAGCGCCGGTCGCGTCACCCGCAAATGCGAAGTGCTGGATTTCGATTTGACCGCGCACGCGAACCGCGGGGATTTGCTGGATTTCGTCGGGCAGGTTTCGCCGCGCGCGATTTTGCTCGGCCACGGCGGTGAAGCTTCCCGCGCCTGGTTTGAGGAACAAATCCGCGCGCGCCACCCGAAAATCAAAATCATTCAGCCGCAGCCGGCCGGGATGGTTTCGGTGTGAAAAGCAAAACCGCCGGACGAAATGAATTCGGCCGGCGGTTTGTGTGTTCTGCGTCCCAAGTTTGATTAATGTCCGCCATTGACGATGTTGGCGAGGTTGAAGATCGGCAGGAACATGCAAATGACCATGCCGCCGATGACCACTCCCAGAAAGACAATCAGCATGGGTTCAAGGAGCGACATGAGGCCGGAGAGCGTGGTTTCAATTTCTTCGTCGAGAAAGTTCGAGACGCGCTCGAGCATGTTGTCAATGTTGCCGGTTTGTTCGCCGGCGCTCAGCATGCGGATGATCATGCTGGGGAAAATCGGGTTCTTGCCGAGCGCGGCGGAAATGCTTTCGCCCCGTTCAATGTCGAGGGCGGCGGTCTTGATGGCTTTCTCCATGATGACGTTGCCAACGGTTTGAGAGACAATTTGCAGCACTTCCAGGATGGGCACCCCGCTGCGAACGAGCGAGGCGAGCGTGCGCGTGAAGCGGACCAGGCAAACTTTATGCGCAATGGGACCGAAAATCGGCAGCTTGATGCGGCGGTCATCCCAAAATATGCGTCCCGGTTTGGTCTTGATGAAATGAAACCAACCCCATAAGGCCGCGGCCGCGGCGATGATAAACAAGAGCAGAAATCTTTTGACGAGGTCGCTGAGATTAATCATTAACTGGGTCGGTCCGGGCAATTGCGCACCGAAGCCGGCATAAACTTCCTTGAAGGTGGGGACGACTTTCACCAGCAGGAAGATCGTGATGGAAATCGCCACGACGGTCACGGCCGACGGATACATCAACGCGGTCTTGACCTTTTTACGAAGGCGTTCGGCATTTTCCAGGTAAGTGGCCAGTCGTGAGAGAATTTCGGCCAGCAAACCGCCCTTTTCACCCGCCGACACCATGGAATAGTAAAGGCGGTTGAATGTCTTCGGATGCTTTTGCAACGCCTCGGAAAAACTTTCGCCGCTTTCAACGCGCGTGCATACGTCCCGAATCACGTCGCGCATGACCTTGTTCGGCGTTTGGTCCGCCAGCGCTTGCAGGGACTGCACGATGGCAATGCCCGCCTCAATCATCGTCGCCAACTGGCGGGTGAAAATGACCAGGTCGGCCAGCGCCACCTTGCCGCCCTTCATTTTGCCTCGTTTGGAGATCTTTTCCTGGATGGACACCACCAAAAGGTTGCGGTTAAGCAACGCGGCAATGGCGGCTTGTTCGGTCACGGCTTCGACCGAGCTGTTGATTTCCCGGCCGGTGGCCGTCTCCCGGGCTGAATAGGCAAATGATGGCATATCTTTGATTTCGTAATAAAACCGCTCTCAAAACTCACCCCAATCGCAATCCTGCAATTGGGCTTCCGCCGTTTGACAAAGCACAATTTGTTCCAGTCTGGCTCGCTAAAATCCGATGAAGCAGAATCCATAACCTCCAAAGACCGGCCTGGTTATGAATGCCCGAACTTCACACAACCGCTGCACAAATTTGGATCTGAAACCCAGGCTGTTGGCGCAACTGTTTGGTTTTAAGAATGTTACAATAAATTAATTCCCCAAAAAAAATGTTGTAAAATTTTTGGAATTCTCCTATTTTCATTCCAATTGCACCATTTGGTGCCGGGGCAAACGGGTTTTTGCCCTGAAGTGCAGAGGCACTAAAAAACAGAAACCAATTAAAACAAACAACATCGGAGGAACCAGATGAAGTTTAATAAATGGACAGTGGGCCTCGCGGCCATCGGGGTGGTCAGCCTTGCCTCGGCGGCGCGTGCGGACGAAACAAACATGGTGATGACTGCGCTCTCAACTACAAGCCTCAGCGGCTATGTTGACGTAGCGGCAACATGGAGACCAGGCACGGACAGCGGCCCGGCAAATCGAGGAGGTAATCTTCCCGCCTACGCCTTCAGCAAAAACGACGGCTTCTCCCTGAACGCCGTTGATATCGCGCTGGACAAGCCCCAAGACGAAAGCCCATGGGCTGCCGGTTACCACGTCGAACTCATGTTCGGCCCGGATGCGACTCCCGCCAGCGGAGGCAGTACTACTGCCAATATCCGCCAAGCGTACGTTACTTTGCGCACACCGGTGGGCAATGGCATTGACTGGAAAGTGGGCGTGTTCGACACCATCATCGGTTACGAATCCACCAGCGATCCGTTGAACCCGAACTATACCCGCTCCTACGGTTATTCCATTGAGCCGACGACACACACAGGCGTTTTGGCCACATACAAGGTGAACGATGTGCTGGCGCTTTCGGCTGGAGTAGCGGACAGTTCCAATATTGCAACCGGCACGCCAGCAATAAATGGGACTTCGACTTTCGAGTCTCAAAAAACCTATTTGGGTTTAATCACATTGACCGCCCCGGACAGTTTCGGTCCCATGAAAGGAGCGACACTCACAATGGGCGCTATAAACAGTGTTGATTCAGCCGTTTCCGGGGCTGGCACCAGAAGCGACTATTATGCGGGGTTGACCCTGCCGACGCCCAGCAGCAAGGTAAAGTTCGGCGCGGCGTTCGACTACCTCAACTTCAACAACAACGGTGGTGGCAATCATGATGACAGCATCTGGGTGGCTGGCCTTTATTCCACTATCTCACCAACAGACAAGTTGTCCTTTAACTTCCGTGGTGAAGTTGTGGATGCCACACAAATTGGCTCTGCCCTTGGCAGTCCAAATCCGCTTCCAAGTCCGGTCAATGATGCCTACTATGCCGGGGGCTTCTATGCCGGGCATTATGCCGGGGAACTCACGGCCACGGTCCAGTACAAACTGTGGGCCAATGTGTTGAGCCGGGTGGAATTCCGGTGGGACCATGTTGATGGCAATGCCTTTGGCTATAATAGCACCGCGGGTGGTGGTCTTCCAATAAAGGAAAACGACTTCCTGCTCGCGCTGAACCTGATCTATCAGTTCTAATTTAAGTTGGAACGCTCAAGCCCCTTCCGGAAAAACCGGAGGGGGCTTTTTGTCTCATCAACCGGTGTGGCCGCCGGGGAAACGAGACTTGCGATTTCAAATCCGAAGCTCGAAATCCGAATTCCGAACGAAACCCGAACTGCGAAATCCGAAGGCTGAATACCCCGTCGCCGGCTCGATCCTTTCGGTCTTCTGTCTTCGGATTTCTTTCGGGCCTCGGAATTCGGGCTTCAGAATTCAGAATGATCCTCCTCACGCTGGCTCCGGCAATTACATTTCAAAACTTGGCTTCCCTTGCGCTTTCCGCCAATAATCCACCCTCCAAATGCAATTCATTCGTGACATTTACGCGGCGAAACGCGCGGCCAGCCGGCCCGTCATCTCTTTTGAGTTTTTCCCCCCGAAAACCGATGAAGGCGACCGCAATCTTTTGGAAAAGCACGTCCCCGCCCTGCTCCAGGCCAAACCCGATTATTGCTCCGTCACCTATGGCGCCGGCGGCAGCACGCGCGACAAAACGCTGATGATTGTGGATCGCATCCAACGGCAGCACGGTCTCACGGCGCTGGCGCATCTCACGTGTGTTGGTCACACCCGCGGGCAGGTGCGCGAGCTTTTGGAAAAAATCCGCTCGCTGGGTTGCAGAAACATTCTCGCGCTACGCGGCGATCCGCCCGCCGGCGGCGAATTTCAGCCGACGCCCGGCGGTTTTGAATTCGCCGCGCAACTCGTCCGGTTCATCCGCGAGTCGGGCGATTTTTCCATCGGCGTCGCCGGTTTTCCCGAAGGCCACATCGCGTGCCGGGACGGCAAACACGCCGATTGGCGGCATTTGCAGGAAAAAGCGGACGCCGGCGCGGATTTCATCCTCACGCAATTGTTTTTCGACAACGCCGACTATTTTGAATTTCGCGATTATGTTGCCGGCAAACTTGGCGTTTGCGTGCCGCTCGTGCCCGGCATCATTCCGATTTTGAACGCGTCGCAAATCACGAAATTCACGCAGCTTTGTGGCGCGAAAATTCCGCCGCCACTCCGTTCAAAACTCGATCAATTGGCGGACCATGACGAAGCCGCCGCGGAATTCGGCATCGAATACGCCACGAAACAGTGCGAGGAATTGCTGCGCGCCGGCGCCCCGGGGCTGCATTTTTACACGCTGAACAAATCACGCTCGACCGTGCGGGTTTTGAAAAATCTCGGTCTGGCGTGACCCAACCATCCGTAACCGCCGAGGTAACGAGGCTTTGACTTGATTTATGACGTATGATTTACGATTTACGAATTCTTCCACCTTCACGCACCCCGCGTAAATCGCATATCGTAAACGAAAATAATGAGCCTCCTCGCCAGTCTTCGCACCTGGTGCTACGACCCGGCAGGCGTCGGCTGCTACGAGCATTAAAATAAATTGTTCGCCATGATCCCGATGACACTCAACGGTCCCTGGTCTTCCAAACCATCGGCCATCTTATCCAGTTTTTGCAGCGAGAGCTTGGCGTTCTTATAAAACTCCTGGTCGTTGACGAGCTTGCCGACCGTGCCTTGTCCCTGATTGACCTTCTGCAAAATCTGGTTGAGATTTGTCATCGAAGCGGTGGTCGCGTTGTAGAGCGTTTCGTCGGTCACCAGCCTGCCGATGGTGCCCTTGCCGGCGTTGACGCCGCTGACGACCTGGCGCACGTCGGCCACGGTGTCTTGCAAATTGGTCACCGTCGTCAGCGCAGAAGCATAAAGCGAATCTTCATAAATGAGTTTGCCGACCGTGCCCTGCCCGCTCGCGATCTGGCCGGAAATGCTTTCAATGTTGGAAATGGCTCCGCCGATGTGGCCGCTGTTTTGTTTGATGAAATCGGTCAGCGGACCGAGCAGGTTGTCAATCTTGTCGCCGGTGAAGCTATCGCCAAACCTTTTGATGCCGGCAGCGGCCTCGTCGAGCTTGGCCATGACGGCGTTGAGGTCGGGCTGTTCTTCCGTTTCCAGCACCATGCCGTCGGTAGCGCGCGGCGCCTCCGTTGAACCGAAACCGATGGCAACAAAATTCTGCCCCATCAAGCCGGTGAATTTGACGACGGCCCGGCTGTCCGTTTTCACAACGGCGTCGGAATGAAGCTTCATCGTGACTTCGGCCTTGTTGCCGGTGAGCGCAATTTTTTCGACGCGGCCGATTTCCACGCCGGCCATTTTGACGCTGTTGCCGGCCTTCAAGTCCTGCACGGTGTTGAACAGCGCGCTGAGGCGGTAGCCGCCGCGGAAGGATGCCATGCCGCCCAGCGTTTCAACAATGAACACGGCGGCCATGGCCACGAGGACCACGAAAACGCCCAGGCGGGTTTCGAGTGAATTTTTCATAAGCTTTTGGATTAAGGTTCGCGTTTAAAATCTGCGCGCAAAAAATTTTGGACGAGCGGGTCATCAAAACGCTTTACTTCATCCGGCGTGCCGATGGTGAGAATGCGGCCTTCATTGATGACGGCCATGCGGTCGGCCACGCCAAACGCGAGATCGCGGTCGTGCGACACAATCAGCGACGTGACGTGAATGCGTTGCTGGAGTTTGAGAATTTCCTCGCCAATGACCACGGCCGAAAGCGGATCCAGTTCGCTGGTCGGTTCGTCGTAAAGAATCAGTTGCGGCTCAATGACGAGCGCGCGGGCGATGGCGACACGTTTTTTCATGCCGCCGGAAAGTTCGCCGGGTGTTTTGTCCTCGGTGCCTTTGAGGCCGACGTCCTCAAGCTTTTCAGCAACGATGCGCGCGATTTCCTCCGGCGGTTTGAGCCGGTGCTCGCTCAAGTAAAGCCCGACGTTTTCGCCAACGGTCAGCGAATTGAACAGCGCGCCGGATTGGAACACGAGCGCGAGCCGGTATTTGCTGGCAATTTCCGGTGTTTGGATGGACTCGCCATTGATGAGGATTTCGCCGGCATCGGGCGGTTCGAGTCCGATGAGGTGTTTGAGCAACACGCTTTTGCCGCTGCCGCTCGGCCCCATGATGACAAAAATTTCTCCGGGCTGAACCTCGAAATCAAGTCCTTTGAGCACTTCCTGCCCGTCAAAACTTTTGCGCAGGCCGCGCACCTGGAGGCTGACGCCGGAATGGTTGCTGGTTGCGGTGTTCATTATTTCAGCAGAACGCGCGTGAGCACGTAGTCAAAAATCACGATCAGGACGATGGAATTGACGACGGCCTTCGTGACCGAGCGGCCAATGCCGCGCGGCCCGCCGATGGTCGCCAGGCCCTGGTGACACGAGACAATTCCGATGATCAGCGCGAAGCAAAAACTTTTGAACACGCCGTTGGCCACGTCCTTCAATTCAACCACGTCACGCAAATTGGCCCAAAAGGCCTGAAATGGAATCTCGATGTGGCTGTTGGTCTCGGCAACGACCGCGCCGCCAAGCCAGCCAATAAGAATCGCAAAAACCACGAGCATCGGCAGCGCAACCGCAATGGCGATCAGTCGCGGCAGCACGAGGTAATGAACCGGGTTGATGTTCATTGTGCGCAGCGCGTCAACCTCCTGATAAACACGCATGGAGCCGATTTCCGCCGCCATCGCCGAACCAATGCGTCCCGCGATAAGAATGGCCATCATCACCGGCGCCAGTTCCTTGGCCATCGAGATGCCGACGATGCCGCCGACGGCGCTGGCCAGACCGCGTTCGACAAGCACGGGGCCGGTTTGCAACGCAATGACCGCGCCGATGAAAAACGACAGCACGCAAACCATCAGCAGGCTGGCGTTGCCGATTTCAAAGAATTGGTCCAAGACTTTCTGCCGCTGCCGCCACGCCAGCGGCAGGGACAGCAGCGTGCGCCAAAACAACAGGAAAATTTCGCCGATGTTTTCAAACATAATTTATTTCACTGCGTGGCCCGTTTGCGCATGCCATTGGAGCGCCGGAACATAAAACAACCGCAACTTTTTCATTTCCGAATCCGATTGATACTGGAAAAACCCAAACAGGAGCGAGCCTTTTTTCGACACGGGCGTCGTGTCGCGGCGATACAGATTCCAGAGAAACGACTGGCTGGTGGCGCCGGCCTGGGGATTGTTTTCCGAACGCCACAACGACCACAGCGGCGACCAGTTGCGCTCGACACCCCGGTTGTTGGGCAGTGCCGATTCAACCAGCGCGAGAATTTGCAGCCGGCTGTTGCCATTGGAATCGTGGTGCCAGGTGAATAACGGCCAGAAATCAACGCGCTGCCGCTCCGCACCGGTTTCGGTGTTTTTTTCCGTCACATTCGAAAACAGATAAAACAAAATGCGCACACGTTCCCGATCCAGGCCCTCGGGATGCAGGCGTTTGTACTTGTAAAGTGGCCAGAGATAAAAATCGCTTTCCAACGTGTCGTTGTGCGAACGGCTGAACAAAGGGAATACGCGCGTGGTGGTTTTGCCTTCGCCGCGGGCGACAACGACGAACGGCCAGGGGCCCTCCCATTCGTGATATTTTTTTTCCCGGTCGTCAATCCAGGCGAAAAACGGCCAGAGCACGGAGGTCGAATCGCGTTTGGGAGAGCGGAGCACGCCGTAAAGCGGCCAGTCGGCGCCAAGTTTTTCCGGGTCGTCGGTGCCGATGCCGGTGGTTTGTTTGAAATGAACCGGCCAGAGCATGAAAAATTTGTCATGGCCGCCGATGATTTCCGTTTCACCAAAGCCGTTGGTTTTCGTGGTCACGGCCTTGTGTTCACTGCCGATCAGCGGCCAGAATTGCCACCCCTGCAGGCCATCGCCGTGCCGCAGATGGAAAAACGGATAAAGATAATTGTCGGTAACGACATCCCGCTTCCGCGACTCGCCATAAACGGGAAACAGGATGAAGAAAATTTCGTCGCGAAACAGCCGGTCCCGGATGTGACCATAAAGCGGAAACAGCGCGGTGTAGTTCTTGTTCGCGTCCGGCGAGCGTTGTTGAAAATAAAAGGGGAAAATCGTGAATCGTTCTGCAGGGAAATCATCCGGGTTCTGGCCACCGGAAAAGCTGAGCAGTTGGCCGAGCTGCCAGCGATATTCCTTTCCATAGCGCTCATAAGTCAGCACCGGGTAAAGCAAATCAAATTCCTTCGACTCGACTGCAGGATCGGAGTCATAAGAAAGCAGCGGCGGGACGGCCCACGTTTTTTCCGTGTCTTTTTCCTGGTTGTAAAAAAATGGCCCGATGGCTTCGGTCCGGTGACCGGAATCCAGCGTCAGCGCAAATTGATCGAAGATTGGCCCGGCACGAAAACCATCCCCGGCAAAAGCGGCGGATGGAAAACCGATTGCCAGGCCCAAGTAACAAACCCGCAAGCGATGAATGAATATTTTGGACCGGGTGAACATGCTCGAGCACTTAAGCTGGAATAGCGAATTTTGACGGGGTTTTGACAAGATATTTAGCGCCTTGCGTTATCGTTATTGAAAACAGGATTTGCTGCTTTTCAAGCCGTTGGAAGTTAGGTTTAACATTGATATTGACTTCCTGCGAATTTTCTTTATGCTTTTCAGACACTTGAGGTTTTACCTCGGTTCCTCCTGACCCAGTGTCGACAACGAGTTGTCGGCGCTGGGTTGTTTTATTAACGGACGCCACCGGCCAAGCAAATTCAACAACGCCGGCAAAAAAGTCAGGCCCGCAATCATGCACGTCGCAATCCCCGTTGCCATCAGGCAGCCCAAAGTGTACAAGCCGTGATGTTTGGAAAGCATCAGACTGCCGAAACCGGCGATGGCCGTCAACCCTGACACGAGCACGGCTTTGCCGGTGCTCCGCGACAAAATGCCGGGTGTGCGTTCCTCGGCAAAACGATTGAGGATGTGAATGCCGTTCGTCACGCCGATGCCAATGATCAGCGGCAGCGTCATGATGTTTGCCAGATTGATTGGAATGCCGAACCAGCCCATCAATCCGGCCAGCCAAAGTGAGCCGATGGCCACCGGCAGCAATGAAAGAATCACGGCGCCCACGCTCCGGAAATGGAAAAGCACCATGAGTGCAATGGCCATCAAGGAATACCACGCCGCCTGCACAAAGCTGTCTTTCATCACCGTCTCGTACTCATATAACTGGACGGGTGTGCCGGTGACATTGGGATCCACGGTCCGCAAGGCGGAGACAAACTTTTCCTGGTTGTCACGTTCCCAGACGTCGTTCTTGGGATAAACCTGCAACAATAATTTGCCGGTCACACCCACAAACTCGTTATGCACCGCCGGTGGCAGGTCCTCGACCCGCACCGGTGCGCTGTCGTCCTGATGTTGCAGGAACTGGAAGGTGCCGATCAAATCGGAAAACAAGGCCTGTTGGAACTGCGCCAATTTTTGCGCATGTTCCTCGAGGGCCGATGTGTCGCCCACCAGCATGGTTTTGCGTAAATTTTCAATCGCCTGCCGCAAGGCAACCAGTTGCCGGGTCAAAGCTGGTTCGTTGGTTCCCACCTCTTCGAGCGCGTTGCCGAGATATCCATAAAGTCCATAAAGTGTGCGGCTCAAATCGTAAACATCCACCGGGCGCGGGTCCGGCGGGTTGAACGCCAGGGTTGCAACTTGCTGTTTGATTTCGCCCACCAATCTTAATTTTGAGGTCTGGTCCGCGAGAAAAACGGCGTAAAATGGCGGTTCAATATCCGCGACCACCGGAAGCTGCTTTGTTTTTTCCGCCAGATCAACGGCATTGGTCAGCGAGTCGGCAATCACCGCCCCGTAAAGCAGCGATTTGTCCGCCAAATCCACCAGTTTGTGGGCGAAGACCACCGAAGGCAGGCTGGGGCTCTGCAATTTGATCAAGTTATAATCGAAATGGACTTTACGGGCTTCAAACAACGCCGCCACGCACAATCCGGCGGTGATGCCCAGCACCAGCGCCGGCCGTTGCAGCCAGATGTTTTCAATCCGCGCCCGGGCTGCGTCCTCGGTTGCCTGGTGGTCCATGACGTTTTGCCGCCCCCGCAACAACATCACCGGCAGCAGGGTCATCATGGGGAGGAAGCAAATCAGCAGGCCGCCCCCGCAGATGACGCCCATTTCCTGGATGCCTTTGAAATTCGTAAACGCCATCGCCAGAAACGCGCCCGCAGTCGTCAACGCGCCGGTGAAAATCCCCTGCCCGGTAAAAACCATCGCTTTCGTCAGCGCGGCTTCCGCCGTTTTGCCGTGCCGCAACTCCTCCTCATAACGTGTGATCAAATGCACGCCATAATCAATTCCCAGGCCGATGAGCATCGGCACAAACGTGACTGTCAAAATGTTCAGAGGCCCGACCGTCAGCGCGGCAAACGCAAGCGTGTAGGCCAGGCCGACGATCAGACAGATCGTCGCCTTCACCGGCCGTCCGGTTTCATTGTACCCGTATATAAAAATCAGCGCGCACAAAACGAGCGACACAACACTGGCCAGCGTGGCGTCCTTCTCTGATTGCATCATTTGATCGTAATCCAGGACCGGCTGACCCGTGAGACCCACATTGAGGCCAGGCACTTCCCTTTGTGTTTCTTTGACCAGTTGGCGCAAACGGTCAATCGAGCGGGCGTCCAGCTCATCCTGGGTTGGTGCGGTTAACTGGCCTGCTGCTTTACGGCTGGTTTCCTCGCTGGGCGCATGGGTTTTGACCAAAAAAATGTGGCCGTTGGCAAAGGTGATGTAACTTGAAAGAACAGCGTCTTCTCCGCCGCCGAACAGGGTGAAGATGTTGGGCGATGGCGGCGTGCCGGACCGATGCAGGGAATCGGTGGCCTGGGTCAGGATGTGCGTCAATGCGGGCAGGGAGTTGACCAGCGAGTCGGTGTCGGCATTGGCTTCGCGTGGCGCGGTGCGGAACGCCGTGTTGATCTGTTCAAAAAATGAAACCAGGTTGGTCGTCTGGGTGAATTGCCGGATGAACGGCTGGGCGGCGTGGAGCATGGTCTTTAGGTCCACCAGATTCGTTTCCGGCACATACAGCAGCCCTTTGGAACCCATTATCATCGGGTTCTGCGCGTAAAAAACGTCCAGGAGCAAATTTGTTTCCGCCTGCATTTTGGCGGCGATGCGTTCGACGAATTGCCGGTTTTTCTCGATGTTGTCGCTCTCCACCACCACCACCAGGGCGTCCGGCTGCGGAAATTCCTTTTGAAACTGGAGAAAATTCCGGTGATATTTCTGATTGGGCCCGACCAGGTTGTCCTGGTTCATGTCAAAGTCGAGATGACCATAGGGCTTCGGCAGGGCGTAAACCACGCAGATCAGGAACAATCCGATATGCGGCCAGAAAAACCAGCGGGGATGACGGATCACTGCCGCCGCCAGCCCGGCCAGCAGCCGCGCGAGAAAACTGTCAGCGCTTAATGCCTTCATGCTTCAGGTCGGGCGGTTCATGCTTCCGGGAATTCGGCGTTGGAATAAACTTCCTTCACGTCGTCATGTTCCTCCAGCGCTTCGATCAGTTTATTGACCGCCGTGGTGGCCGCGTCGCCGGCCAGCGGCAGGGTAAGGGTGGGCAACCACGTGATTTCCGCCGCCTCACACTTGATGCTCTTTGCTTCAACCTGTTTGTGTACGGCCTCAAAATTTCCCGGCTCGGTCAAAATTTCATATCCCTGGGGCTCGGCCTTGAAATCCTCCGCGCCCGCTTCGAGCGCCAGTTCCATCAATTGTTCTTCACCTGCCGCTTCGCGGGACACGATGATTTGCCCTTTCCGCTGAAACAACCGGCTGACCGATCCCGGCGTCGCAATGCTGCCGTTGTTCTTGGTCACGATGCTGCGAATGTCCGACGCCGTGCGATTGCGATTGTCCGTGCTCGCTTCAACGAGCAGCGCCACGCCGTTGGGCCCGTAAATTTCATAAGTCAAATCCTCGAAGTTCGCGCTTTCCCCGCCGCCGGTGCCTTTCTTGATGGCGCGTTCAATGTTGTCGTGCGGCATGTTCGCCGTGCGGCACTTGAGCAACACCATGCGCAGGCGCGGATTCATGCCCGGATCGCCGCCGCCGATTTTGGCGGCGATGGTGATCTCACGGCCAAGCTTGGAAAAAATCTTCCCGCGTTTGGCGTCAATCGCGCCCTTGAAGTGCTTGACCTTCGCCCACTTGCTGTGTCCAGACATGTTTGGTTGTTGATTGAGGCTTGAAAGTTTAGCGTTGCAAACCGATCCTTCCCCGGACCTCAACCTTCATCTGTCAACTCGCCGCCTCCACATAAACCGCTGTGCCGTAACACAGCACCTCGGTGATGCCCGCCGCAAGCTCCGTTGCGTCGTAACGCACACCGATGACGGCGTTGGCGCCGAGCTCTCCGGCGTGGGTGAGCATCCGGTTGAAGGCGTCTTCGCGCGTACGTTCGCAAAGATTGGTGTAAAGTGAAATGTTCCCGCCGAAAACCGCCTGAATGCTGGCGCCAAAATTTCCGACGATGGAGCGCGACCGCACAATGATGCCGCGCACGACGCCGAACGATTTGATCACACGGTAACCGGGCAGTTCAAATGTCGTTGTCGTCAATGGATGTGTCAGACTCATAGGCCAACGATTGAACACGACGACACGCGCCGACAAAAGCGAAAAGTTCCGTTTGCCCCGGAGCGCGGACCGCTTGTCCGCGCGCCTAAGGCGAGAGCCACGCAAACGCCGGCAGATTCCGCAACACGGTGAATACAAACACGGTGACGAGCAGCGCCCACAACATTATGGGCGACACAATGAACACGACCGGTCGGTTTCGGATTTTTTGCATGACAAACCATGCGCTCTGCGCCGTCAGCGCCGTGAGCGTCAGAACGAACAGTGCATTGTCCTGCAGCGCGCGGAGCAGGTGGCCGTGCAACAATTGATACGCCGCCCGCGTCGCGCCGCAACCCGGACAGTTCAAGCCGGTCAGTGAATGAAACAAACAAATGGGATAAAAACCGTGCTTCGCCGGATCGAAGAAAAACAAAACCGCGCCCGAACCCAGGGCTGCCACCACCAGCACGACAACCGTGAAAAATACGAGCGACTGCGGCGCGGCTGTTTTCGGCGGCGCGGATTGTGATTCAGCGCGCATGGTTCAGGTTCAAAAGGTTTTGAAATGCCACTCGAAGTTTCCCGGGTGAAGCGCGAAATTGAGGAAGGCCAGCCCGAATCCCAAAACCAGGCTCGCTCCGGAAAGAATCAATCCGGCAATGGCCAGCTCGCGGCCTTCGTAAAGTTCGGGATGCCGGTTGATTTGTGACAGCCCGATGAGCGAGAAGACCAGCCCGAGCAGGCTGAACGGGCAGCCACAGCACGGGCAGCCACAACAGCACGTCAGTGACAAAATGCCGAAAATCAGTCCTGCCGTCGCAAAGGAATTGGTTTTGGGCAATTGGCCCGCCGTTGAAGTCCCCGGCTTCAGCGGCCCGATCACCGGCGGAATTGGCGGCGCGAAATGTCCCGCAAATTCCGGCAGCGCGCCGAGCGGTTTCCATTCTGGCGCGCCGGGAGCGAGCGTTGGTGTCTGCGCGTTGGCGCGGCCTTCGGCAATCCACTGCCGCAACTGCCCGGCGGTTGCCGGACCGTACTCTCTGCCGTCCGCGCCAATGATTTTATACATACGCGCCTCTCTGCTCATCCTTGTTTTCCCCGGCCACGCAACCGGCGTCCGTACACACGCCACGTTTTGCCCCCGCCACAAAGTCCAGCAAGACTTTCGCCGCCGGGCTGGTGAATGTTTTTCGCGCTTCTTTAATTGCCTCGCGCAAATTTTTTCCGCTGCGGAACAATGCGCGATAAAGCCGCTTCAATTCCAGCCGCTGTTCCGCGGTAAATCCCGCGCGGCGCAGGCCGATGACGTTCAGTCCGCAAATTTCATTGCCGCGTTGCGCCACCGTGAAAGGCGGCAGGTCCTGGCTGATGGCCGAACCGCCCTGCATCAGCGCGAGCGTGCCGACGCGGCAGAACTGGTGCACGAGGCAGTTGCCGGAAATGAACGCACGGTCGCCCACCACCGCGTGCCCGGCCAGCAACGCGCCGTTGCCAATGATGATGTGGTCGCCCAGCTGGCAATTGTGTCCCACGTGGCAGTTGGCCATGAGAAAATTGTGCGCGCCGATAACCGTTTCCGCATCCGGTTTGTTCGAACGGTGCGCCGTGAAGTGTTCGCGGAAGACATTGTGATCGCCAATGCGCAACCGCGTCGGTTCACCCTTGTATTTCAAATCCTGCGGCGCGTCGCCGATGACGCAGCCCGCATGAAACGAATTGTGCGCGCCGATGGTCGTCAGTCCCGTGAGATAAACGTGCGGCCCGACGACGCAGTGCGCGCCCAGTTCCACGCCTTCGTCAATCACGGCATACGGCCCGACGCGAACGGTCGAATCCAGTTTGGCCTTCGGATGAATGATGGCGGTTGGATGAATCACAGAATAAAAGTGACGCATTCGGCTTGATTGCCAAGTTCAAAATGCCGGGTTTGCTGGGTAATACAACAATTTGGTGGGGCGAGCGTCCTCGCGAGCCGGAAACCGGGATTAATCAGCGGCTCGCCAGTAGTCTCGCCCCACCGTGCTGAAGATACTTTATGCCTTCGTGCCTTCGTGGTAAATTCCACGGGTCGAAATGAGCATCACCGCCCAACCGGAACCGCCGGCCAGTCAAAATTCGAAGCTCGAAATTCGAAGTTTGCCCGAATTGCTCGCGCCCGCCGGCGATTGGGATTGCGTCCGCGCTGCCGTTGAAAACGGCGCCGATGGGATTTATTTCGGACTCGAAAAGTTTAACGCGCGAATGCGGGCGGACAATTTCACCGGGACCGATTTGCCGAAGCTGATGGAATTTCTCCGCCGGCGCGGCGTGCGCGGCTATGCCACCCTCAACACGCTGGTCTTTGAAAACGAACTCGCCGATGCCGAAAAATATCTGCGGACGATGATTGCCGCCGGCGTGGACGCGGTGATTGTGCAGGATGTGGGCATCTGCCGGCTCATCCGGCAACTCTCGCCCGATTTTCCGATTCACGCCTCGACCCAGATGACCATCACCAGTGCCGCCGGTGTGGAATTTGCCCGTGAACTCGGCTGCAACCTCGTCGTGCTGGCACGGGAATGTTCACTCCAGGAAATTGAAAAAATTCAAACCGCGCAAGGTGGGGCGGGCAGTCCCCTGCCCGCCGCTGAATTGCCCGCCAACGACGGCGCGCAGGGGACTGCGCGCCCTACCCGGTTGCCCCTGGAAGTTTTCGTTCACGGCGCACTCTGCATCGCCTACTCGGGTCAATGCCTTACCAGCGAGGCGCTGGGCGGACGTTCGGCCAACCGCGGCGAATGCGCGCAAGCGTGCCGGATGCCTTATGAATTGGTTTCCGACGGCAAACAAGTTCCGCTCGGCGACCGGAAATATCTTTTGAGTCCGCAAGACCTGGCCGGATTGGAAGTTTTGCCGGAATTGATCCGTTCGGGTGTTGCTTCGCTGAAAATCGAAGGCCGTCTCAAGTCCCCGGAGTATGTCGCCAATATCACGCGCATCTACCGACAGGCGCTGGATGCGCTGGTCGAGAGTCGAGAGTCGAGAGTCGATGGCAAAACAACATCCGGCTCTCGACCCTCGACCCTCGACCCTCGGCGTTATGACATGGAGATGGCCTTTTCCCGCGGCCTGCACACCGGCTGGTTCGGCGGCACCAACAACCAGCAGCTCGTCCATGCGCGCTTTGGCAAAAAACGCGGTGTCTATCTCGGCGCGGTCATGCGCGTGTTGCGCGACGGCGTGACCGTCCGGCTCGAAGGCCCGTTGAAACCGGGCGATGGTGTTGTGTTCGACGCCGGCAAACCGGAAGAAAATGAGGAAGGCGGACGGGTGTATGAAGTCCACCAACAACGTGCTGCCGGCGTCCCGCCGGCAGTTCTGAAATCAACCCAAACCAAGGGAGCGGGAAGGGCAAGCATGGCCCAAGAAAGTCAGTCCTGCCGGCAAGATGCCAGCAGCACGCTGGAAACCGTCCTGCGCTTCGGCCATGGCGACATTGATTTCTCGCGCGTCCACGCCGGCGACAGGTTGTGGAAAACCAGCGACCCGGAACTGGACCGGCGATTGCGTCAAAGCTTCGAAGGTGACGCGCCAAAGTTTCAGCGGCCCATCGAAATCGAAGTGCATGGCGTCGAAGGCAAACCCCTCACGCTCATGGCGCACGATGAATTCGGAAATGTCGCCAAAGTCGAATCATCCATGCCGCTGGCGAAAGCCGAAAAGCAGCCGCTCACGACCGGACGTTTGCGCCAGCAGCTTGGCCGCCTCGGCGGCACGCCGTTTAAACTCGGTGAATTGAAAAATAATTTGTCCGGCGAAGTTTTATTGCCGGTCAGCGAATTGAATCGCCTGCGCCGCGAAATCACGGGGGAATTGGAAAAGCTTCGGCTGCGACCGAAGCGGTGGCAACTCAACGTGCTGCCGGCATCTTGCCGGCAGGTCCATTCCAGAACTTCCGGCGGGACGCCAGCAGCACGTTTGGTGGAGCTCATCCCCCTCGTCCGCACCCTGTCCCAACTGGAAGCCGCGTTGAAATGCGGCGTGACGACTGTTTACTGCGAATTCGAAGACCCGAAGAAATATCGCGAAGCGGTCACGCTTTTTCACACCGCCTTTGCCTGCAATGGTCGGGCGGGCGGTCCTCTGCCCGCCGCCGGTTCGCAAATAGACGACGGCGCGCACGGAGTGACGCGCCCTGCCATCTGGGTTGCACCTCCAAGAATTTTCAAACCGGGCGAGGAATGGACGCTGGAGCAGGTGCACTCCTGCAACGCCGACGGCTATCTGGTCCGCAATTACGACCACCTGCAGTTCTTCGCCAACGACCGGCGCATTGGCGACTATTCACTGAACGTGGCCAACCGGCCGGCGGCGGATTATTTCAAAAACCAATTCGGCCTGGAACGCGTCACCACAAGCTACGATTTGAATTTTCAGCAGCTCGAAGCACTGTTATCGGCCGCGCCGCCGGAATGGTTCGAGGTGACGATTCACCAGCACATGCCGATGTTTCACATGGAGCACTGCGTCTTCTGCGCGTTTCTTTCCAACGGCACGGATTACCGGAATTGCGGCCGCCCGTGTGATGTGCATGACGTGAAGCTGCGCGACCGGGTGGGCGCGGAACATCCAGTGAAGGCCGACGTGGGCTGCCGCAACACGGTATTCGACGCGCTGGCGCAAACCGGCGCGGAATATGTCCCGCGGATGATCGAGCTCGGTGTGCGCCATTTCCGTGTGGAATTCCTCAACGAAACGCCGGAACAGGTGACGCAGACCATTTCAAAATACCGCCGGCTTTTGCGGGGCGAAATCACCGGCACCCAGCTCTGGCGCGAATTGAAACTGATGAACCAGCTCGGCGTCACCCGCGGGCAGATGGGGAAGTAATCCAGGAAGGCAGGAGAAAGGTTGGTTCATGGTTTCATGGGTTCCTTATCGAAACCGGGTTGCGGGTGTCTGGTTCCCGGCAGGAAAAGCCACTGCGCTTCCGCGCCGACAGGGAGTTGAACAGAAGGCAACTCCGATAAATCGCGAGCAGGCAAAGGGAACGAAAAAATTCCCGGTCTTTGTTTGCTTCGTTTTCTTCTGTAAAAGTTTTGCCTTTGAAACAGCGTGCCAGAAACCGGCCCTCGCCCGTGCGCCAGGCAGTTGATTACTTCTTTCCGTATTTTGCCGGCCGGTCGTGGAGCGCCAGCGGGCCGGTGACGGATTCAATTCCTTCCAGTGTCACGGCGGGAATTTTGGCCGGCCCAAGAATGGATTTGGCATCCAAAATCTCGATCCCCACCAGCTTTTCGCCCGCGCCAATGTTTAACGCCACTTCTTCGGACAAGCGCACGGTGCGGCACTCGTGCCGCCCTTCCCGCAGCCGGATGTAAAGCGCGTCAATCTCTGGATCGTAACTGATTTTCATGCCTCGTCTCTTTCAAAAGTAAAACGTATAAACGGTAATGACAACTATTTCATTGGCCTTTTCCATAATGACCGGCGCATCCTGCTTGATGGCATACGGTTTCCCCTGCCATTTGCGGCCAAAAGGGAAGTTATACCGGCACAATTCGCGCCCGTGTTTGGCCGGTTCCCGCGATCCCTTGCGGATGGCTTCAGCCACTTCGGCGGTGGTTGCGCCGCGTTCCCGCGCCTGTTCTTCGGCATGTTTGGAAAATCGAATGGGCTTCATCTCATTCCGGGGTCGTGACGCATCTTTGCAAATTCCGCCGCCGCCGCAAGGATTCCTTCAGGGTTTGAATTTATCCGGAATGAGGAATCCAGGAATGCAGGAGAAAAGCCGGTTCATGGTTTCATGGGTTCCTTATCGAAACGGGGATTTATTCGGAGACTCCTCACGTCGTCTTCTACAGTTTTGAAAGAACCTCTGGAAAAATTCCCGGTCTGGGTTTGTTTCGTTAATTTCTGTAAAAGTTTTTGCCTTCTCACAGCGCATTGAATTCTTCGACGCTGATTTGCATGTCGCGGATGATGCTGCGCAAAGTTCCCTTGGGCACGTCGCCCGGATGGCTTGGAATCGGGATGGTGAGGTCTTTGGCCGCCGAGTAATAGACGGGATGGCGGCTGGTGCGGATTTCCACGAAGCCCGCGCGCCGGAGTTTGCGCGCCAGTTCGCGGTGCGTGATCGGCACGAGTTTAGGCATGAACCGGACGGCGGTAGATGTTCACTCCGGCATAACGCGGCTTGCGCGATTTCCTGGCCGCGACTTTTGCCCGCGCCTCCAGACAGCTTTCAATCGCGTCCACGGCATTCTGATACGCCTCCACGATGGTTTTTCCCCAAGCCACACAGCCGCGAATGGCCGGCACTTCCGCCGTGAACATCCCGTCCTCGTCCTGAAAGTAATTGATCTCAAATTCCTGGTACGTTTTCACGCCGACAAGATAGCTTATCGCCCAATTCCAGGCAATGCCTTTGGGAAAATCGCGCAAAAGCCCGGGGTGAGGCGCGGCCGCCCTTGTCAGACGGGTTTTGCGGGTGTCTGGTTCCGGCATGAAAAGCCACGGCGCTTCCGCGCCAGCAGGGAGTTGAACAGAAGGAAACTCCGATAAACTCCGTTTCCGCGAGCACGCGACAAAGTCGGTGTCGCGAGCAGGCAAAGGGAACGAAGAAATTCCCAGTCTTTGTTTGCTTCGTTTTCTTCTGTAAAAGTTTTACCTTTTCGACTCAAGCCCGTCCGGCAAGGGAAAATCGAGCGGATGAACACGCGACGGCATGGAGTTGAACAGAAGGAAACGAAGATCCTTTTCAAAACCCCGTAGGAGACGAGGTAACGAGGCTCATTTTCAAGAATTTCAGAGACTCCTCACATCGTCTCCTATGGTTTTGAAAGAACTTCTGAAGAAAGAAATTCCCAGTCTTGGTTGGCTTCGTTCTCTTCTGTAAAAGTTTTCGCCTTTTCGGCTCAGGCCGCCTTGTCCAAGGCGACGGAGACGCGCAGGCCCAGAGGCTTCAAAATTTCCTGCAAAGTGGCCAGCGTAGGATTGCCATTTTTCGACAGAATTTTGTAGAGGCTCGGCCGCTTGAGACCCACGCGCCCGGCCAGATGGCCCATGCCGCCGCCGGCTTCCACCACGTCTTTGAGCGCAATCAGGAACGCCGCACTGTTTTTTTCCGCCAGCACCTGGCCGAGATATTCAGCAGCATAATGCGGATCTTCCAGCCGCTTGAGCAGGTCTTCTCTATAATTTTTCAGACGCATGTTTTGTAAATTGTTGCCACAGTTGTTGCGCGCGGCGGATGTCGCGTGCCTGGCTCGTTATTTCTGATTTTCGATATATGATTTACGCAATAAGCCCGGATTGTTGCAAGACTCGTCAATCGTAAATCGCATATCGTAAATATATTAGAGCCTCCTCACGTCTGCTACAATCTCACGAGTAGAAGTATCCCTGCTCCCGCAGCGACGCGTAATCCTTCGGCCGTTCCGGCGTCGCGCGGCCGATGATGATGTGGTCGAGCACCTCAATCTTCAAAAGCTGCCCGGCCCGGATCAAATCGCGCGTCACCTTGATGTCGGCCTCGCTCGGCGTCGGGTCGCCGCTCGGATGATTGTGCGCGAGCACCACGGCGGCGGCGTTGGCCGCGATGGCGGCCTTGAAAACTTCGCGCGGATGCACCAGCAACGTGTCGAGCGTGCCATCCGAAATTTTATCCACGCGAATCAACCGCCGCCGCGTGTTCAACAGCAACACCTGGAAGGTTTCCACATTCTTGAGCAGGTTCTTGGCGCGCAACAGCCGCACCACGGCCTCTGGATGGTCCAACGGCTCCGATTCATTGCACAATTCCTTGGCCATGAGTTCAGCCAGTTTGAACGCGGCTACCAGCGTCACCGCCTTGTCGCGCCCGATGCCTTTGACGCTCCGCAAGTCGTCCACCGACGCCCGCGCCAGCGCTTGAAGCGTGCCGTATTTTTGGATCAACTGTTTGCCGATTTCGACCGCGTTCGCGCCTTTCAATCCAGTGCGCAGCAGAATGGCTATCAACTCCGCGTGGCTCAAAGCGTCCGCGCCGAGCGCCACGAGCCGTTCGCGCGGACGTTCACTGGCGGGTTGATCCTTAAGACGCATGCTGGAAGTCATAAATGGACTTTATCCTGCACGCATTGAAAATCACAAATAAAATTGTAAGGCCTGAGGCGAAGTTCGTTTGAATTCCGAAATCCGAGATCCGAAGGAAATCCGAAGACCGAAGTCCGAAAAGCCGCCGATTCGTTGAATGGCCTTCGGGTTTCGCAATTCGGGCTTCTTTCGGAATCCGGATTTCGTGCTTCGGATTTGAAATAGCAGCAGCTACAAAATTGCGGAATGGTTCGTCCGCGTGTTAGCTTGTGCGCGCAGCATGAAATCGCCCCGCCCTGAAACCGATGACCGCCTGACGCCTGCGCAACGCCGCGCCGTCGCCGCACGCGGCAACGTGCTGGTCATGGCCGGCGCGGGCACGGGCAAAACGCACACGCTGGTCGAGCGCTGTCTGCATTGCCTGTGCGAGGAACAGCCGCCCGCTTCGCTCGAAGAAATTCTCGTGGTCACCTTCACCGAGGCCGCCGCCGCCGAAATGCGCCGGCGGCTGCGCGAACAGCTTGAGGAAAAACTCCGCGCCGCGCCGGACGAACCGCGCTGGGCGGAACAAATCGCGCTTTTCGACACCGCGCCCATCGGCACGCTCCACAGTTTTTGCCTCAAGCTCGTGCGCGAACATTTCCACGAACTGGGCCTCGACCCGCAACTCGCCGTGCTCGACGCAGGCGAGGCGCGCCTCCTCGCCGAGGAAACGCTCAACGAGGAACTGCAGGAACACTACGCCGGGCAAGGTAAACTGGCCGGGGCGGTTCAAAAACTGATCCAAATTTACGGTGGCGGACGCGATCAAGCGATCCGCCGGCTGGTTTTGCGCCTGCACCATTACGCGCAAACCCGGCCCGGCGCCGACGGCTGGCTCGCGCGACAAATTGAAAAATTCTCATCACCCGCGCCGGACGAATGGCGCGAGTGGCTGCTCGACAGCATTCAAGCCTGGCGCGACGAATGGCTGCCCGTTCTGGAAAACCTCGGAACACCGGGCACCGCCCCGGCGCGATTCGAACGCCCAATCTCCCCCGCCGAGCCGGTGCCCGGCGTTCCGTTGGCAAACGAAAAGGCCGCTGAATTGGCAGGTATTCTCCGGCGGCTACCGAAAAACTTTTCGCGCGCCGCCGCCGCCGGGATTCTGGAGCAAATCATTTCCACCGATGGCAACTGGCCGGCAAAACGCAAAACCGTCCTCCGCAAACCGCTGGAAAAATTCCTTGCCGACGCGGCGTTTTTGCATTCGCTTGCGCCGGTTGAAAACGGCCGCGATCCGCTGGCGGAAGATTGGGACTGGGTGCGCGGCCCCATGGGCGCGTTGGTGCGGTTGACACAAAATTTCTCCGCCCGGTTCGCCGCGCGCAAACGCGATGACGGCGTTCTGGATTTCCACGATCTGGAACAGTTCGCGCTGAAACTGCTCTGGAATTTTGCCGCGAACCAGCCCACCTCTGTCGCCGGACGCTGGCGTCAAAAAATCCGGTTCGTCTTCGTGGACGAATATCAGGACATCAACGCCGCGCAGGACAAAATCATCCAGGCGCTCAGCCGCGGGGATGGGTGGGGCGAGACTCCCGGCGAGCCGCCGAAAATGGCTGAATTGGAATCCGCTGACGGCTCGCGCCTTCGCGGCGACGAAGCCGCTGCGGCGGCGCAGGCGCGAGGACGCTCTCCCCACCGGGCAAACCGTTTTCTCGTCGGCGACGTGAAGCAGAGCATCTATCGTTTCCGTCTGGCCGACCCGAAAATCTTCCGCGATTACGCCCAAAGCTGGCGCGGCAATAACGGCCAGACGATTTCTCTCGCGGAAAATTTCCGCAGCCGTGAGGGACTGCTCAACTTTGTTAATTCCGTTTTCGAGCCGCTCATGCGCGAGGAAATCGGCGGTGTGCGTTACGACGCCGGCGCGCGGCTGCAATTTGGCGCGCCCGACCGCCGCGCGGAACTCAGCGCGGCAGGCGATTCGTCACCGCGGGCGGAACTGCTTTTGCGTTTCAAAAAGGGCCGCATCGACGTGGAAACCGACATTGAATCCAGCGATGACGATTTGGCGGATTTGCAGGAGACGGAAAAGGAGGCGCGGTTGCTCGCGCTGCGACTGAAGCAGCTTGAAGCCGGAAAACACGAAATTTGGGATGCGGGAAAAAAGCGCTTTCGCACCGCCGGGTGGCGTGACATGGCGGTCCTGCTGCGCGCGCCGTCGGACAAGGCGGAAATTTACGCGAAGGAATTTCAGCGCGCGGGCGTGCCGCTCATTGTCGAGCGCGGCGGGTTTTACGACAGCACTGAAATCATGGATTTGCTGAGCCTGTTGCAACTGTTGGACAATCCATTGCAGGACGTGCCGGCCATCGCCGTGTTGCGTTCGCCGCTCGCCAGCTTGTCCCTCGACGAACTGGCGCAGATCCGGCTGGCGGCGAAGGGCGTGCCTTTTTGGACGGCGCTGAACAGAATCCGGAATCCAGAATCCAGAATCCAGAACGGGATGGTGCAGAAAGTTGGGAAATTTTTAGACCGCTTCCGCTGCTGGCGGCAATTGGCGCGGCAGGCGTCGTTGTCGCAATGCCTGGAAAACGTGCTGGCCGAAACGCATTACGCCGAGTGGCTGCTCGCGCGCCCGCGCGGCGCGCAACGGCGCGCCAACATCGAACGATTTCTGGGTCTCGTGCAAAAATTTGATCAATTTCAGCGGCAGGGATTGTTCCGGTTTTTGAAATTTATCGAGGCGCAACGCGAAGCCGAGGTTGAGCCGGAGGTCGCGGCGGTCGCGGACGAAAACGCCGCGCGGTTGATGAGTATTCACCAGAGCAAAGGACTGGAATTTCCCATCGTCGCCGTCGCCGATCTCGCCAAGCTGTTCAACACGCAGGATCTGTGCGGTGAAATCATTTTTGACGAGACCTTCGGCCTGTGTCCACGCATCAAGCCGCCGCAGACGGGCCGTCGGTATCCAAGCCTGCCATACTGGCTCGCGCAACAGCATCAGCGCCGTGAGCAATGGGGCGAGGAATTGCGCCTGCTTTACGTCGCCATGACCCGTGCGCGCGACACGCTCGTTTTGACCGCGACCGTCACGGAGAAAAAATGGGGGTCGCTTTGGTTGAAACCGGAAGCGATCACGATTCAAGCCATTGTCGCGGCGAAAAGTTACGCCGGCTGGCTTGGGCTGTGGTTCGCACAATACGCGGGCGGCACAAAGGCGACGGCAACTGAAGGCGAATTGCCGCATTTGCGCTGGCGCATCGCAGATGATGCGGAACTCCGCGATGATTTAACCTGTAGGAGCCGAGGTGACGAGGCTCAAACTAAAGATCAATCAGAGACTCCTCACGTCGTCTCCTACAAAAACACAATCGAGCTTGACGCCGCGACAGCGGAAAGGCTGCGCGCGATATTGTCGTGGGAATATCCATTCGCCGCCGCGACGCAGCGCGCAGCCAAGTCGTCGGTGACCGCATTGCGACGCCAGGCGGCGGAAGAACTGGACGACGAGGCGGAACGACAGTTTCAAGTTTCAAGTTTTCAGTTTTCAGCAAGACGGCTCGCGGGGACGCTCGCCCCACCGGCCCAAAGGCGGAAGTTAAGCGCGGCAGCCACCGGCACGGCGCACCACAAATTTCTTCAATTCATCGCGCTGGAAAACACGACCGACCTTGCGGCGCTCAAATCGGAGGTGAAACGACTGGAGCGGAAAAAAGTTTTGTCGGCGGACGAGTGCGCGGTCTTGAACCTGGAAGATATTGTGGCATTTTGGGATTCAGAGCCGGGAGGCAAAATTCGCGCACAAGCGGCAAGCGTCCGGCGCGAACTGGCATTCACGGCGCGTTTCAATCCGGCGGAACTGGCGGCCATCACCGGCGCGAAATCAGCGCCGGGATTGGAGGACGAATTTGTTGTCGTGCAAGGCGTGGCGGATCTGGTGGTGCTGCTGCCGGCAGAAATCTGGCTCGCGGATTTCAAGACGGATGAAGTTCGTCCAGCCGAACTGCCGGAGAAAACGCGGCTTTATGCGCCGCAACTGAAACTTTACGCGCACGCGCTGGAGAAAATTTATTCGCGGCCGGTCACAGAACGCTGGCTGCATTTTTTATCCGCACGGAGAACGGTGAACGTGGAAGCAGGAGGGTAGCCCCCGCGTCTCGCGGGTCCTTTCGGGCGTCCCGCCCGAAACTTTCAATGCACTCAACCAATCAAGGCAACGCGGCGGGACGCCGCATTGAACCCGCCGGAGGCGGGTGCTACCACAATCTTCACCCCGGCGATTCGAGCGAGAACTCGCCTCCGGCTTTTCCCGGTGCGGGTGACACGGCGAAAGCGGGTTTTTTGGGTTGCGTTTCCGCCGACGCATTCCCGTCGTGCAGACGCACGAGCGCGGGGCGCAAAAGCCGGCCCTGAAACGTGTAACCCGAACCAATGGTTTCGGCGACGACCGCGCCGGCCGGCGGCGTTTCCTTGTTGCCCGCGACCTGGTGGCGTTCGGCGTCGAACGGCTCATTGGGTTCGGCGGCAAACGGCGTGAGGCCGAGGCGGTGCGCGGTGTCGCGACAGGCATTCTGGAAAGTCGTGATGGGAGCGGCAAATTTTGCGTCGCCGGAGCGCGCGGCGGCAGTGCGCAGCGCGAAGACGTGGTCGAGGATGCGCACCAGCACCTGCAACCATTCGAGTTCCCCGCGCCGCAATTTCTCAACTTCCAACCGGAGCGTGGCCTTCTCGCTGTCGTTCATTTTTTTCATGAACTCGCTGAACTGCCGAATCTCCCCAGCCATTCGGTCGGCGATTTCCTTCGTGGCGGCGACCGTTTTGTCAGAGTTGCCCTGCACGATTTCCTGGACGCCCGCCCATTGGTTCGTGGCGGAAGAAATTTGCGCGGCGAGCTTTTCCAAATTTTGAATTTTTTCGGCGACCGCGCACAGCGCATTGACTTCCAAGGCCCTGCCCATCGCATAATAATCGAGAATGAACGGGATCACCCCCAGGATGGCCCCGACGGCAACGCAGCCGGCAGCAATTTCCCAGTGATGAATCGTCACCGGTGAGCGCAGGACAAAAAAACAACCGAAGATCATCAGCCCCGCGTCGCCGATCAAAAAAATCCATTTGGGAACTTTCCAATTCGCCGCGTCGTTCATAAGGCCAGTTTCGGAGAACCGCGGGGCGAACGCAAGCAAACGCCTTGTTTTCTCCTCGACTAACCGCCCGGTCGCCACAAATCATCCGGGGCGTGCGCATCTGTGTGATTTTCAACCCGGCGGCTCGCGGCAACAAAGCCCGGCACTTTCGCCGTCAACTTAATGCCATCGGTTCGCAATGCGCGTTGAAGGCCACAACTGCTCCCGGTGACGCGTGCCGGTTCGCGGCGGAGGCTGTGGACGAAGGTTTCGATTTGATTGTCGCCGCCGGTGGCGACGGCACGGTGAACGAGGTGCTCAACGGCCTCGGCGCCGCGCCGGACGGCTTTGCGCGCGCGCGGTTCGGTGTTTTGCCGCTCGGCACGATCAACGTCTTTGCCCGTGAACTTAAAATCCCGCTGCGCATCGAACGCGCCTGGGGCGTTTTGCAACGTGGCCGTGAAGTGCTCATTGACCTGCCGCACGCCGAATTTTCGGCCAATGGCACGCGCCAGCGGCAATATTTCGCTCAACTGGCCGGGGCCGGTATGGATGCGCGCGCAATTGAGCTGGTGGACTGGTCGCACAAGAAAAAGATCGGCCCGCTGGCCTACCTCATCGCCGGGCTGAAGGCCCTGCGGGAACAAAAGCCCGGAATCACCGTTCGCGCGGACGGCCGGGAGGCCACTGGCGAATTGGTTTTGATCGGCAACGGCCGTTTCTACGGCGGTCCGTTTGGGATTTTCCCGCTGGCGGATTTGCGTGACGGATTGCTGGACGTTTGCGTTTTCCCGCGCATCAACTGGCTGACGCTGTTTCGTTGCGCACCCGGTTTGCTTGCGCGGCGAAGATTGCCGGAGCGCATCGTGCAACGCGTTCGCGCGGCGGCTTTTGAACTGGACGGCGAACCGGCGGCGGCCTTTGAACTGGACGGAGAGTGGGTCGGTCATTTGCCCGCGACCTTCTCGGTCGAGCGCGAAAAGTTGCGCGTCATCGTTCCGTAAGCGCAGCCTTTTTATCCGTAGCCGCGGACCTGAGTCCGCGCCATTCCAAAAGTGTGCGCCGGCTGACGGCGGCGGCGGCATTTGGGTTTCAGGTTCAATCCCAGATGCGGAACGGAATGGCGTTTTGCTCCAAAAAAATTCCACACCTCGGACATTTGTCCGGCTGTTTCCAGATGCGGATGCGATGTAACGGCGAGACGGGACAAACCGGTTTGAATTTCAGCCATTGGCGCGCACCCCGCGGCGGCAGCCGGTTCAACGCCGCGGCGAATTTCGGCGCGGTCTTGGGCGGATTTTCCCTGAGCCGCGGCAAGGCTTTGAATCGAACCACTGCGTCATGGAGGGCCTTGCAATCGGCGCAGGAAATGGTCTGGACGGCAAAATGCTCGCCCTCGTCCGCGCCCCCGGCGACGCAAGCGCGATAACCGCACCTGGAGCATTCGAACAAATAGCTACGGCCCATAAGGTCAAATTTCGTTGTCATTAATAATTACCGCAAAGCGGCGCAAAGGCGCACTTCTTTTTCCCGTTGCTTCTCGTTACCGACAAGGGGCGGGAAAGTCCTCCTTCGCTCAAAACCGCCGGCGCAGTTCCGGGCGAAAATCCGTTCAGCCTGAAAACCGAAGTTGGCCTGTCTGTGGCGGCACCCGGCTCGCACAGCACTTGACCGGCGTGGCAAATTGAAAGATTATAGTATTGCCGAATCGAATGATGGGGGCGCACTGGTTTCGACCTGGGAAATGCGCCAGAGGCGGCATGCCGAGGATGGTTCGTTGGCCTCGTAAAAAATCGAACCAAACAAAACAGCTAATCAAGAACTAGCTCTCGCGGCCTAAGGCCTCGACGTCCGCCACTGGACACCTGCTACGGTGGACGGACGCCACAGCAGGCTGGGTTGCAGGCGGAGTCTGCGCGCTGGCAACCGAGATCTTATCCTGCGGACTAGGCAGTGCGATTCGAGTCCGGACGCCATCGCACAGCAGAAAATCTTCTCCGGACTAAGCATGTAGTCGCGGCTGGTTTGTTTGCCAGGGACGCGGGTTCAACTCCCGCCGCCTCCACGCTTCGCCCTGTGGGCTGCGCGTGGCAGGCCACGTTTACAAACGGAGAAAGACTGCAAGTGAGGGCCTCTGCCGGGATTTGGCGAAGCGTGCCCTGCGGAGTTGCCTGCCCTGCGGAGTTGATTGCAGAAACGAAGCAGGGAGCGGAGCGAAACGGAGCACGGGCCATGTTTACGTCTATATCATCCGAAGTGTAAACCAACCGGACCAGACCTATATCGGTTTACTCAGGATCTCAAACAGCGACTCCTCACACATAACCAGGACTGCGGCCCGCATACGGCCAGATTCAGTCCGTGGCGGATCGGGTTTTACTGCGCCTTCAAGCAGGAAGACAAAGCCCTTGCCTTCGAGCGTTATCTGAAATCGCATTCGGGCAAGTCGTTTGCCAGTAAACGACTGCTCTGAACGATCCTGCGCTTGGAACTGCGCCGGCGGTTATGAGCGAAGGATGGGTTCCTCCACCGCCTGGCAAAACCGCCGACACCCGTCTTCGCCCTGCTGTGACGCGGCAAGCAGCCGGCTGAAAACCTGCGCTATGTGCGCAAACGGCCGGATTCAATTCCCGTTGCGGGAATCTCAAACGAGTGCTAGTTTTGCGGAAACTTAAAAAACTTATGCAAGGAAATAATAATCAAAGCTCGCGCCGTCATTTTCTCAAGACCACTTTGACCCTGCCCGTTGCGCTGGCGGCCGCACCGGCGATGATGACGCAGTCCCTGTCCGCCGGGGATGCCCCGGCAGCCCCGGCAGCCGCTGCGCCGCTGCCCAAGCGCCAGCTCGGAAAAAACGGTCCACAAGTCACCATGCTCTGCATGGGTGGCATGCCCCCCGCCCTCAGCCCGCAATATCTGGACATCGCCTGGGCCAACGGTATCCGCTACTTCGACACTGCGGCTTCTTATTTAAATGGCAATTCCGAGAAGATTTTCGCCCAGTGGCTGGCCAAATATCCCGAACGGCGCAAGGATATTTTCCTCGTCTCCAAGGATCATCCCCGCCAGGCCGAACAAATGGTGGAAATGGTTGACCGCCGGCTTGACGCCTGCGGCACGAAGTATCTCGACGCTTTCTACATCCACGGCATCGGCCCGCGCGAATACGGCGATGGTTCGTTGGAATGGCCCAAGAGCGACGAGTTCAAAAAGACCGCCGACCAACTGAAAAGTTCGGGCAAGGTTAAAATGGTCGGCTTCTCCTGCCATGACGGACGATTGAATGATTATCTCAACGCCGCCGCCGGAGGCGGGTTCGTGGAAATCATCATGCTCAAATATACGCCGTTCTTCACGAAAGGCGGCGAATTTGACAAAGCGCTGGACGCCTGCCACAAGTCCGGCCTCGCGCTCGTGGCGATGAAAACGCTGCGCAGCGCCGGCATGGACATTCCCAAGCGCGTGCCCGACTTTGACAAGCAGGGACTGACCACGCACCAAGCCATGCTCCACGCGGTCTGGAGCGATCCGCGCATCTCCGCCGTGTGCTGCCAGTTGGAAAATGTCGGCCAATTGGAGGAAAACGTCGCCGCCGCGCGCAGCTACAAGAAGCCTCTCAAGACGGCTCAAATCAATCTGCTCAAGGAAACGGTGCTCGCCAGCCGGCGCACGTTCTGTCCGGGCTGCCCGTCGTGCGATGCCTTTGCCGCCTCGTCAGGGTTCGCGTTGCTCGATGTCGCCCGCTATGTGACTTATTACGAACAGGACGGACACCTTGGCGCGCGGGAATCCTATCACGCGTTGCCGGCGTACGCGCGCGATGTTTCCGGGGTGGACCTGGCCGCGCTGCGCGACCGTTGCGCGTTCCAAGTTGACTATCCGGAAGTCGTGAAACGCGCCGAGCGCTACTTCGCGTGAGCCGGTTTTGACGCATGGCCGTCCCCGCTGCCGCCAAACCTCCGACCGGAAATCGCAAAACTTTCCGGCGCGCAAAAATTTCACCGGTGGAGCGCGTTGTGAGCCTGACCCTCGTCGTTTTGCTCGCCATCATCGGCAGCGCGATCTGGTTCAAGGGAAAACACTATGACCCCGATCGTTTCGCGCTCAACCCCGACGCGTTGAAATCCACCGCTGCGGCCGTTGAAGGAAAATCGGGCACCGCTCATGGGACGGACGTCAGCCCGGGGGAAACAAAGGCCGCCGTCAAAACTCAAGCCGACGGCGAAGGTGAAACCGCCGTCGAACCCGCCGAGGGAGCCGCTGCCGCTCCCGCACCGGCCGCCAAAAGCGAGCCGCTGGAAATTAAACTCGACGGGCTGAAGCCGATGAGCGACACGGAATTTTACAACGCGGACAATTTGTTCGAGAAAATTGACGGGCGCGCCCCGGCCTACCTGAATTTCAATTTTCAAAATCTTCGCTGCCGTTCTTTCTCCCTCACCGGCACCCCCGGCAGCTTCGTGGACGTTTATGAATACCGCTTCGACACGCCGATTAACGCCTTCGGTATGTTCGCGCTGGAGCGGGATCCCCAGGGCGGGCCGCTGGATTTCGCGCCGGACGGTTATGCGAGCGGGATGGGGTTCTTCTTTCGGCAAGGCCCGCGCTACATCCAGGTGATGGCTTCGGACCAGAACGCAAAAACCCTCGGGCTGGCGAAGGCCATCGCCGAGGACCGCGCGAAAAATCTCCCCGCCGACGACACCGGCCTCGACGCCCGCCGCCGCCTGCCGGCAACGGGGCTGGATCCGGCGAGCGTTCAATTCGTGCAGGAAAACGCTCAAGGCCAGGCTTTTCTTAAAAATGTTTTTCAGGCGAACTATGATTTTGCCGGCAAAAAGCTGCCGTTTTTCCTGATGGTGGCGACCCCGGCAGCGGCTGCGGCAGCGTGGAAATCGTATCAGGACTTCGCCGGCCAGTTCGGCGGCAAGGTGACGGCGCTGCCGGACGTGAATGGAGCGAAGATTTTTACCGCCCAGAACTTCGGCACCTGGAAGGTGATTTACCAGCGGGACGGCGAAATCGGCGGTGTCGTGGACGCCGACGACGGGGACAATGCGCGGGAATTTGTCGAAAAATATCTGGAGGGGCAAATAAAGTAATGCTATGATGAAGTTCAGGTTATGAAGTCTGAACCGGACGAAATCAAGGCGGGCAGGTCCGGCAATGCTGCGGAAGGCGGCATCAGTCGGCGCGAATTCCTCGTCCGCGCGGGCGCTGCCGGCGCGTTGCTCGCCGGCGCGGCGGCGGGTGGTTACGCCCTGTGGCAGCCGAAACATTTCGTCCCCGGCTTCCAGCCCGAAAAAGGCCTTCAGCTTCCGAGCTACGCGCTCGCACCAGACAAATTCCTGCCCTCGCTTGCTGTCGCACATGGAACGGAACACGACAAAACCATTCGTGCCGTCATCGGCGCGCTCGGCGGCATGGATCGGTTCGTCAAAAAAGGCGACGTGGTCGTGCTCAAACCGAACGTCGCGTTCGACACCCCGCCCGCGCTCGCGGCAACGACCCATCCGGAAACGTTGCGCGCCGTGGCGAAGCTCGTCCTCGAAGCCGGTGCCGCCCGGGTGTACGTGGCTGATAATCCCATCAACAGCCCGGCCGGTTGTTTTCTCAAGAGCGGCCTGCGCCAGGTGGCTGACGATTTGAATCTGGATTTGCTCTACCCGGAATCCGGTTCCTTCGCGCCGCTGCAATTGGATGGCGAGGTCCTCCGCAACTGGACGTTCTTCCACGAGCCGTTCAAGAAGGCGACGAAAGTCATCGGCGTCGCACCGTGCAAGGATCATAACCTCTGCCACGCCTCGATGACGATGAAAAACTGGTATGGCTTGCTCGGCGGACGCCGCAGCCAGTTCCATCAATATATTCACAGCATCGTTTCCGATTTCGCGCTGATGATGAAGCCGACGCTCGTCGTACTCGACGGCATGAATGTGCTGATGAAAAACGGCCCGACCGGCGGACGGCTTTCTGACGTGAAGCAAATGGGCACAGTCGTCGCAGGAACCGACATGGTGGCGGTGGACAGCTACGGTTACACGCACCTGATGGAACGCGACCTGGCCGAGCTGACCTACGTTCACAAGGCCCAGGCTCGCGGCCTGGGTAACAAAAATTGGAAGGACACGATTTACAAGGAAGTGCAGGCGTGAACACAAACTTACAACGCAGAGGCGCAGCGCGGCATGGCTGCAACCAAATCTTTTTGGACTGCGGCGGGAAGCGAAGCGCCACGCCGCTTTGGAAGTTCGGCCTGCAGTCGAAAAGCGGTGTCGCCGCTGCGCTCTGCCACCGCACTCTAAAATCCTCGCGGCGCACGAGGGTTCCGTTGTTTCGGCGAAACTTCGCGTTCTCTGCGCCTCTGCGTTTAATTTTCTTTGTGTCATGAAAACCCGCACCGTCCGCCGCATATCGCAGGTTTTCTTTTTCAGCCTGTTTCTGTTTTTCGTCTTCGTCACCGACCTGCGGTATCTCAAAGGCTATCCGGTCTCGCTGTTCCTCGAACTCGATCCGCTGGTTTCCTTCGCCACGGCCATCACCACGCACACGGTTTACATGGGCTTGCTGTGGAGTCTGCTGCTGATCATCCCGACGCTGCTGTTCGGGCGCATCTTCTGCAACTGGATTTGTCCCTACGGCATCCTGCACCATTTCATCGGCTGGCTGATGGGCAAACGCCGCGCGGAGGAACGCGAACGCATCGAGGCCAACCGCTACAAAAAATTATACTCGCTCAAATACGTCATCCTCATCGGCATGATTGTGGCGGCGGTTTGCGGCAGCCTGCAAATCGGCTGGCTCGACCCGATCTGCCTGTTCCACCGCTCGATGTCGGTGGCGATTTTGCCGATGTTGAACCTGTTTTTCCCGTCGAGCATTTACGTGCGGCAATACTTCCACGCCGGCGCGTGGGTCGTGGGTTTCATGCTCCTGTTCCTGGTGGGCATGAACGTGGTGATTCCGCGATTTTTCTGCCGGGTGCTCTGCCCGCTCGGCGCGTTTCTCGGCACACTGTCCACGACCGCCCTGTGGCGCATTGACCGCGACCCGCACAAATGCGTGGACTGCGACCTCTGCCTGAAAAGCTGTGAAGGCGCCTCCGACCCGCACACGCAGTTGCGCAAGAGTGAATGTTTCGTCTGCTTCAACTGTATCGAAGACTGCCCGGAGGACGCCATTTCGTTCAAGTTCATGCCGGCGCTCCAGCGCGAAATCACCGCGCCCGTCGTGCCGGGCCGGCGCGTATTTCTCGGCACCCTGCTGGGCCTGACTTTTTTTGCTTTTGGCCGGGCCTCCGGCGCCTCGGATCGGAATTACAACAAAAAGGTCATTCGCCCGCCCGGTTCGGTGGAGGAAAAGGATTTTCTCGAACGCTGCATCAAATGCGACCAGTGCATTCGCACCTGTCCGACGAATGTGTTGCAGCCGGCGCTGATGGAATCCGGTCTGGAAGGCATCTGGACGCCGATCCTCAACATGAAACTCGGCTACTGCGAGGTGAACTGCACGCTCTGCGGCCAGGTCTGTCCCACCGGCGCCATCCAGCGCATCACCATCGAGGAAAAAACCGGTCTCGGACCGTTCGCAGCGGAAGGCCCGATCCGGCTCGGCACGGCGTTTTTCGATCATGGCCGCTGCCTGCCGTGGTCCATGGAAACCCCATGTGTCGTCTGCGAGGAGGTCTGTCCTGTCTCGCCCAAGGCGATTTATTCGCGCGAAGTCACCATCATCAAGCGCGACGGCAATCCCATCACGCTGCGCCGGCCTTACGTGGACCCGGCGCTGTGCATCGGTTGCGGCATTTGCGAACACGAATGTCCCGTCACCGACGAGGCGGCCATCCGCGTCACCGCCGTGGGCGAAACCCGCTCGCGCGACCGCCGCCTGCTGATGGACGGCGGTGTCACCAGTGCTCCCCGGAACCTGGAAGGCAAGCAGCGGTAAAAATCCGAAGGCCGAATTCTCGAATCCCGAAAGAAACCCGAATTTCGAAAACCGAATGAATTTGCAACTGATTGCGCGGAAAACTGACGCCTTGCTTCAAGCTGGAAGCTTCGGGTTTCGGAATTCTTTCGGATTTCGGTTTTCGCGTTTCGGATTTCTTTGTTAACTCTTCGCCCATGGAAAAAATCACTTCCGGCCAGCGCCCCCGCACCTGCCGCGCCTGCGGTAAAAAATTCGATTATCCGGTCAAAGGCAGCGATGCCACGCGGCATCATTGCGCGGACTGTGTCGTTCTTCCTCCCGACGTGCGCAAAATTCTGGAGCGCCTCAACTCCCGCGTGACCCAGATTGAAAACCAATTTCGCCGGCTCCAGGAAAAACCCGCCGGGCCGACAGCTGGCAACTGAGTTGAAAATCAAAACGCGGTTGGAATTTACTTTTACACGTCAAGCGACGTCATGCGGCGAATTTCCAAATCGTCGTAGCGCCTCTGAATCGAATGCAGGTTCAAAGAGAAAACCAAAATGAGGATGACGCCCGGAAGCAGCAGCGCATACCAAACAGCGTAAGGCTGCTGGAACATCACCGCGACAAGTCCGGCAATCGTCAAAAGACTTCCCAGCGCGATAAAGCATTTGACCGCGGCCAGGACGAAATTTCTCGCCTTGCCCCTTGAGACCAGCAAGCCGATCAGGCCGCCAAAACAGCCAATCAAGGAACCGCCAATCCCGCCAATCAAGCCGCTTTGTTGCGGCGACCACCAACCGTTGAAATTGTTCTCAGTTCCTTGGAGTTTTATCGGACGAAGATAAATCGTTCCGTTTCCCGGCAAAAAAAGCTTAAGTTCCAGCTTGGTTGGCAGACCTTCCCCCGGCGCTTTGCCGGTTGAAAACCCGTAGGGTTTCCAATTCGATGTGCCGGCCAAGTTGTAGTCTAATAAGTTGGTGATTTCGTCTCCGCCGGGCGCGAGAGGTGGAATGTAACACAATTTTTTCAAACTGCCGGACGCGAAGCTTCTATAGATTACACCCCCCGCATTAGTGTGCTCAACAAAATCACCAACATTTTCATATTTCATCTCACATGAAATGGTATCCGCCCTTGAGATGAGCGATGAATTGGTGATCCTCAATAGCACGACCTCCAGCGGCACGTTGTTGGTGTTTTCGATTTTCAAGACCGAAACTCCGTTCGTCGAAAATATCTCGCTGCCGGATAACTCCGGTTGCAGCTTTGAATCCTTCCAATCAAATACGCGCAGGGTCTTTTGCCAAGGCTGCGCCGGTTGCGCCTGCGCGGCAGCGGACGAGACAAGCCACAGCATCAAACTGATTTGAATCAAGTTTTTCATTTTGCCCCTTTCTTTTGATTTTGATAAGCGGTCAGAAGTTTTTTGAAAACCTGCGAGTCCAGCCTGCCGTCGGCGAAGTGCGCGCGGAGCTGGCGCTCGAAATCGTCGTCGATTTTCTGGCTGTCGAGGATTTTGATTTTTTCGATCAGCCGGTCGAGGCGCAGCCGGAGTGTCGGATAGGAAACCTTGTAGGCCTCGGCCAGATCCTTGAGCGAGCCGGAAAAAAGGATGAACCGCCGGATAAACGCCAGATCCTCGTCCTCAAGAAAATCCATCCATTGCTTTTTTTTGTCGGAATCGCTCATTTGATAAAATTGATTTGTTCTTTGACTTTATACAACTCAACAAAGTTAAAGTCAACATCAATTTTATTAAATTGTGCGGCGAAATAAAGCGAGGCTGGAATTGCTTCCAGCCTCGCTCGCTCCCAATGTTAAGAACCCGCTGGAGCATCATCCAGCCGTTCGGCGGAGCCGGGCTTGGCGCGCGTCCAATTCGGCAAGCCCGGCCTCCACTTCCGCCCGCGGCAGATTTCCCGCCATTAGCGTGTCGTCACCCAATCCCAGCAAACGCTGGTAGAACAACCGGCCAAAGTCCAACAGTTCAATGTCATCCGGCCCGGCGTCCACCATGCCAAACAACGCGTCCTCGGCTTTGGCGAATTCTCCGGTCCGTTCGTGGTGGCGCATGAGCCTCGCGTTCGTTTTTACCGGCAGCGGTGCGTCGCGCAAGCCGGTCAGGAATGCTTCGACGGCAGGCACAAAGTCAGGGCGTTCTGTGATTTCATTGCGCCCGAAAGTATCGAGCAGCAGATGCAACCCTTTCAGGTAGTACTGGCGGCTCTCTTCCAGACGGCCCTGGCTGGCAATGAGGTCGCCGTTTGTTTTAAGCAGTGTCGCCAGCATGAAGGCCTTGGATTCGACAACGTGGGTTGGTTCGCTCCGGATCAACCGGGCCAGCAACTCCGTCTCGGACAAGCGAATCACTTCCCGGGCGTCCATGCCCGTCAACCGTTGAAATTCCCCGGCGGTCACGGTTGAAGCCTCCTGCCACTGCTCGTTTTTCGCGAGCCCGGTAATCTTCGCCAGCATCGCGACAAACTGTTCGATCTGGCGTAAAAGGTAATCACGGCGAATCATGGTTTTCCATTGTCATCGAAAATGTCTTCAATCTGCAGCTTGAAAAGACGCGCCGCCTTGAACGCCAATGGCAGGCTCGGGTCGTATTTCTCCGTCTCGATGGCGTTCACGGTCTGGCGTGAGACGCCCAGCTTGTCCGCCAGATCAGATTGCGACCATTCTTTCGCCGCGCGCAGTTCGCGTAATTTGCTTTTCATTTGTAACGGCGTTTGAAAATGAGAAAACCGATTCCATAAAAACCGCCCAGTAGCGCATAGGCATGGGCGAATGTGTAAATGCCCCAAGTATTGTTCCAAAACGGCGGGCCAAAAAGCCTGCGGAAAAAGCCGATGTTGTCCAGATACAGCCACAGCAGCATCACGAAAAAGGTCGCGCTCACCGAGAAGAAAATTGCTGCTACTGTGCTGCGGCGCTGCAATTCATCCATCCGGCGAATCCAGCGAGCCACGTCGAAAATGCCCAGCACGATGGGCAAGAATATGCCGGTCACGACTGTAACTCGCCATGCAAGCGGCCAATGCCAAACAATGCGCGGAAAGAGGACATCGCTTAAAAGAGAAATAGTGAAAGCCAGAAGCAGCCATCGGTTCGTGTTCCAAGCCGTCCGCCACGAAAATTGTTTGTCTATCAAAATCAGCTCGTCAGGAATAGGTGATTTGTCATTCATAGCAAAGCTAGTGTAAAGCATCCTTTACATCGTGTCAAGCATTCTTTACATAAAAATTTCTGCGAAAAAACGGCCCGGAAAGCTGGAATATCGCGCAAATTCCGCCGGCGTCTTGGACTGCGGTGGCAAGCGAAGCGCGACACCGCTTTGGAAAGGCGGCGCTTTTAATGGTCAAAGTGTACCACATCGCACGAAAGCGCCGTCGTCGCTGCGCTCTGCCGGCGCACTCCATGACGCTTTGCGACCTTCACCTCTCCAAATAAAAAACGAGGCTGGAATTGCTTCCAGCCTCGTTTGATTTTCGGTTCTTCCGGTGTAGCGTCGAGCCTCTGGCTCGACTTATCGGCGCAGAGCGCCGACGCTTCATTAATAATCCATTCCGCCCATGCCGCCGCCGCCGCCTGGCATCGGGGCCGGCTTTTCCTTCTCCGGAACGTCGGCGATCAGGCACTCGGTCGTGAGCAGCAAACCGGCAATCGAAGCCGCGTTTTGCAGCGCGGTGCGGGTGACCTTCTTCGGGTCCACCACGCCGGCCTTCACGAGGTCTTCGTATTCACCGGTGGTGACATTGTAACCTTCGTTGCCCTTGCGCTTCTTGACTTCCTCGACGACCACCGAGCCTTCGACGCCCGCGTTGGTGGCGAGGGCGCGAGTCGGTGATTCAATCGCGCGCTTCACGATGTCCACGCCAATCCGCTCGTCGTCGTTGGCGGGTTTGACCGATTCAATGGCGGGCAGGCAGCGGATTAGAGCCACCCCGCCGCCGGCCACAATGCCTTCCTCGACCGCCGCGCGGGTCGCGTGCAATGCATCTTCGACGCGCGCCTTCTTTTCCTTCATCTCGGTCTCGGTCGCCGCGCCGACGTTGATGACGGCCACGCCGCCGGCAAGCTTGGCCAGGCGTTCCTGCAATTTCTCGCGGTCGTAATCGCTCGTCGTCTCCTCGATCTGGCGGCGGATCTGGTTCACGCGGCCTTGGATGTCGGACGATTTGCCGCCACCTTCAACAATGGTGGTGTTGTCCTTGTCCACCACGATGCTTTTGGCGCGGCCGAGGTCGGTCAGTTCAATGCTCTCCAGCTTGATGCCGAGGTCTTCGCTGATGAACTTGCCGCCGGTGAGGACGGCGATGTCTTCGAGCATGGCCTTGCGGCGGTCGCCGAAGCCCGGGGCCTTCACGGCGCAGACGTTGAGCGTGCCGCGCAGCTTGTTCACCACGAGCGTGGCGAGCGCCTCGCCTTCGACTTCCTCGGCGATGATGAGCAGCGGTTTGCCCGAGCGCGCGGCCTTTTCGAGCAGCGGCAACATGTCCTTCAGGCTGCTGATTTTCTTTTCGTAATTGAGGATGTAGGCGTCCTCGAGTTTCACCTCCATCGTCTCGGCGTTGGTGACGAAATAAGGCGAGAGATAACCCTTGTCAAATTGCATGCCTTCGACCACTTCGAGCGTCGTCTCGATGGATTTCGCCTCCTCGACCGTGATCGTGCCGTCCTTGCCGACCTTGTCCATCGCCTCGGCGATTTTGTCGGCAATCTGGAAATCCCAGTTGGCCGACACCGCGGCGACCTGGCGGATTTCGTCCTTGTCCTTGACCTTCTTGGTGATCTTGTCGAGCTGGCCGACGGCGGCTTCGACGGCCTTGGTGATGCCGCGCTGGATGCCGATGGGGTTCGCGCCCGAAGTCACATATTTGAGTCCCTCGCGATAAATCGCCTCCGCGAGAACGGTCGCCGTGGTCGTGCCGTCACCGGCGGAGTCGCTGGTTTTGCTGGCGACTTCGCGGACCATTTGCGCGCCCATGTTTTCGTAGGCGTCTTCCAGTTCGATTTCCTTGGCGACGGTCACGCCGTCCTTGGTGACGGTGGGCGAACCGTATTTCTTGTCAATGACCACGTTGCGGCCCTTGGGTCCGAGCGTGGCGACGACCGCCTTCGAGAGTTTCTGGACGCCGCGCAGGATCGCCTGCCGCGCCGCCTCATCAAAGAGTAATTGTTTTGCTGCCATAATATTTAAACGATGTAGTTGGTTGTTGGTTGCCCGTCTTCACTTATCCTGGCGCAGTCGCGCCAAAGCCGGAGGCGAAGGCGGATTGAGTGTCTTAGACAAGCACGGCCAGGATGTCGTCAGAGGACAAAATCTTGTATTCCTTGCCGTCAATTTTGATTTCGGTGCCGCCGTATTTGCTCACGAGCACGCGGTCGCCCTTTTTGACTTCAAACGGAATTTTCTTTCCGTCGTCGTTGGTTTTGCCGGTGCCGAGGGCGATGATGATGCCTTCCTGCGGCTTTTCCTTGGCGGTATCGGGAATGATGATGCCGCCCTTCTTGACTTCCTTCTCTTCGACCGGCTCGACCAGGATGCGGTCGCCGATCGGCTTGACGTTTAGTGCCATAGTTTGTTTTTCCTTGTTGTTGGTTTGTTAATCGTAATCAACTCCCGCCGCACTCACGATGGGAAAATTCATTCATTTCTCGGGGAGCGCACCCGCCTCGGGTGCGGTTCGACGCGCCTCGCGTCGAACAACTGGCGGACGGGGCGTCCGCCAGAACACGCGAGGGCGCGTGTGCTCCCAAAATTCAAATTTGTCTGCGCCATGTTCATTTTGTTTTCAAAACTCCCACCGCACTCACGATGGGAAAATTCTATCGTCCGAAGCCCCTTCGGGTCTTGGACTGCGGCAGCCCTCTGCCGCTTTTCTGTCCGGCAATCTCACCCCGGCCAAAGCGCCAGAGGGCTGGCGCACTCCAAGACGCTGCCGCGACTTGCTTGCTCAAATTTGTCTGCGCTAATTTCATTTCGGCAAAGCTGCTTTGGTCAATTCGCCAACCGCCGAACCAATAATCGTGTTCAGCAATTTATTTTCTGATATCTGCGCCAAAAGGGATTTTGCCTTTTGCTTTTCTTCCGCACTTGTGGTTGCGCCGTCAATTTTTTCACTCGCTAATTCGACCCAATATTGCTGAATGTTGCCTTGCCCGAGGTGAAAATTAGCACCCGGTGAATTCTGGTTGTGAATGTTATTGATCACAAAACCAACAGGCGGTTTTTCCGCGCCTTCAATTACACGAACACCACGGGCTTTTATTTGGCCTGTTCCGCCAACAGGTTGGGCATTTGCTCCAATCAACGGATGCCATTCGATTAAGTCTTCTTCCGCAAGTTGGCTGCAAATCCGAGCGAGCTGACCGAAACTCTCAACCGGCGGCCATTTATCTTCCGGCACATCCTCATTTATCCATTGAAAGCGACCGAGATGTCGCAAATCGTAATACGTTTGCAGTACAACTTTTTGAAGCTCGGTGTCTTTCATGGCCGGCGGATTCCGTTGAAAAAATTATTTCTTCTCGTCCACGACCTCGGCGTCAATCACGCCTTCGTCCTTCTTTTTGTCGTCGGACTTGGCTTCGCCTTTCGGCTCGCCGCCAGATGGGCCGGCGCCCTGCGCCTTTTCCGCCTGCGCTTTCGCGGCGGCGGCCTTGTAAAGCTCGGCGCTCACGGCCTGCCATGCCTCGTTCAGCTTCTCGGCGGCGGATTTGATGGCCGCGCTGTCGCTACCCTTCAACGCTTCCTTCACGTCCGCAACGGCCTTCTCGATCCTGGCCTTGTCGTCGCCGGAAATCTTGTCGCCGGTGTCCTTGAGCATTTTCTCGGACCGATACACCGCGCTGTCGGCTTCGTTGCGCGTCTCGACTTCCTCGCGTTTGGTCTTGTCCTCGTCGGCGTGCGCCTCGGCGTCCCGGCGCATCTTCTCGACTTCGTCCTTCGAGAGGCCGCTGCTGGCGGTGATGGTGATCTTTTGTTCCTTGCCTGTGCCCAGGTCCTTGGCGCCCACGTGCAAAATGCCGTTGGCGTCAATGTCGAACGTCACCTCGATCTGCGGCATGCCGCGCGGGGCGGGTGGGATGTCGGTGAGATGAAACTTGCCGATGGTCCGGTTGTCTTTTGAAAATTGACGTTCGCCCTGGAGCACGTGGATTTCCACGCCCGGCTGGTTGTCACTGGCGGTGGAGAAAATTTCCGATTTGCGCGTGGGAATCGTCGTGTTGCGCTCGATGAGCCGCGTGAACACGCCGCCCAGTGTCTCGATGCCGAGTGACAACGGCGTCACGTCGAGCAGCAGCACGTCCTTGACTTCGCCCTTGAGCACGCCGCCCTGGATGCCGGCGCCCACGGCGACGACCTCGTCCGGGTTCACGCCCTGGTGCGGCGGTTTGTTGACGAGCGAGTGCGCCACTTCGACGACTTTCGGCATGCGGGTCATGCCGCCGACGAGCACGAGTTCGTCAATCTTGTTCGCCTCGATGCCCGCATCCTTCAAACAGGCCTTCACCGGGCTGATGGTGCGCTCGAACAGCGCGTCGCAAAGCTGTTCCATCTTCGCGCGGGTCAGCTTCATCGAAATGTGTTTCGGGCCGCTGGCGTCCGCGGTGATGAACGGCAGGTTGATTTCGTATTGCTGCGCGCTCGACAGGGCAATCTTCGCCTTTTCGGCCTCTTCCTTGATGCGCTGGAGCGCGTCGGGTTGCCTGCGCAAATCCATGCCGTGCTCCTTTTTGAATTCGTCGAGAATCCAATCCATGAGGCGGCCGTCCCAATCGTCGCCGCCCAGGTGCGTGTCGCCGTTGGTGGCCTTGACCTCGAACACGCCGTCGCCGATTTCCAAAACTGAAATGTCGAACGTGCCGCCGCCCAGGTCATACACGGCGATTTTCTCGTCCTTCTTTTTGTCGAGGCCGTAGGCGAGCGACGCGGCGGTCGGCTCGTTGATGATGCGGAGCACTTCGAGCCCGGCAATCTTGCCGGCATCCTTGGTGGCCTGGCGTTGCGAGTCGTTGAAGTAAGCCGGAACGGTGATGACGGCCTGGGTGATTTTTTCGCTGAGCCGCATTTCGGCGTCGGCTTTCATCTTGGAGAGGATCATTGCGGAAATTTCGGGCGGCGAAAATTGTTTGGGTTTGCCGTCCACTTCCACTTCCACCGCGGCATCGCCGTTTGAAGCGCGAACGACTTTATAGGGGACCCGCTTCAGTTCTTCCTGAATCTCGTCGAATTTGCGGCCCATGAAGCGTTTGATGGAGTAAACGGTGTTGCGCGAGTTGGTGACGGCCTGGCGCTTGGCCGCTTCGCCGACAAGCCGCTCGCCGCTCTTGGTAAACGCGACGACGGACGGCGTGGTGCGTTTGCCTTCGGAATTTTCCAGCACGAGCGGTTCGCCGCCTTCCATGACCGCCATGCAGGAGTTCGTGGTTCCCAGATCAATGCCTAAAACTTTTGCCATAAAAAATTAAAAAATGGTTGTCTGCTCCATGTTCCCATGCAATAACGGTGCCGCAATTCCAAAAATAACACGGAAGCCTTGCAAACAAAGGGTGAATTTCTTGTTTGCCTGTTTTTCGGCTGGTTGAAAAACAGTGCCAAAAGCGTCACAGTGGCACAGTTAAAAGAGCCGTTTGGCACAGTGAAGCGGAGCGCCGGCCTCCGGCCCGGCGTGGTTTATGGTTGGAACATCGAACTGAAAACGGACAGACGAAAACTGCGATGTGCGGTCCCGCTTTGTGGGCTTGGTTGTTGAATGCTCTCCAATTCCCCGCCGTGCCGGAGGCCGGCGCTCCACTTTATTTACTCCCCGGTTTGATCGCCGGAATCGCCGCCAAATCCGGCGGCAACTTGTCGGGCTTAAACAGTTCGACCTGGAGCGAAATCAAGCTGGCAAAAGGCACGCCGAAACTCACCGCGCCGTTGGAGCGGTCCACAATCGCGGCGACCCCGGTGACGTGGCCTCCGTGCGCGCGGACAATGTCAATCGTCTCCTGGACGCGACCGCCTTGGGTCACCACGTCTTCGATGACGAGGGTTTTTTCGCCGGGCGCAATTTTGAATCCGCGCCGCAACATGAGCTTGCCTTCCTCTTTCTCCGCAAAGATGAACCGCGCGCCCAGCTGCCGCGCGACTTCCTGTCCGATGACCAGCCCGCCGAGCGCCGGCGCGATGACGGTGCCGGCGCGGAATTGGCGGACCTTGTCGGCGAGGGCACTGCCGAGTTTTTCCACGGCGGGCATTTGCTGGAGCGCGAGGGCGCATTGAAAGTACTGGCGGCTGTGCAATCCGCTGCGCAGGATGAAATGACCTTCGAGCAGCGCGCCGGTGTTGCGGAAAATCTGGAGAACTTCGTCCTGGGTCATCGGGTGAGTTTCAAGTGACGGGTGACGGGTGACAAGTGCCAAGTTGAGCCGGGGCGCGGGCTTCAGCCCGCTTCAGTGCAATTTTTCGTTGGACGATGAGGCGGCGTGAACGCCGCGCCCCACACGCTTTCTTCTGGCTTCTGAATCCTGAATTCTGAATTCTCCCGCCGTGCCGAAGTGGATCAAATTCATCATCGCCATCCTGCTGCTGCCGGTCTGCGCCGGCGCCGCGCGGGCGTTGTGGCTGGTGCTGTGCGCCAGCGGCAAGGCGGACGTGGTCTGGGTACCGTTGCTGGCGGGCGCGGCGTGCTGGGGTGTTGTTTTTCTGCTGTTGCCCAAACCGATGTGGATTTATGTGTTCGGCCACGAGTTGACGCATGTGTTGTGGACGTGGCTTTTCGGCGGACAGGTGAAAAAAATGAAGGTCACCTCCGCCGGCGGGCATGTCGTCGTGAGCAAAACCAATTTTGTCATCACCCTGGCGCCGTATTTTTTCCCGTTTTACACGGCGCTGGTCATTGCCGTGTTCGCCCTCGGCCAATTCTTTTGGGCTGGGTGGAATTATCTGGTCTGGTTTCATCTGTTCGTCGGCGCGGCGTACGCATTTCATGTGACCTTGACGTGGCACACTTTGAAAACGCGGCAATCGGACATTACGTCGCAGGGCTGGCTGTTCTCGGCGGTGATCATTTTCCTCGGCAACACCGGCTTGCTGCTGTTTGGCCTGCCGTTTTTGACCGCGAAAGTCAGTTTGTTCAACGCGTTGGGCTGGTGGCTGGAGGGTTCGGGGCAAATTTTTATCTGGCTGGCGCGGCGGTTCGCATAATTCGACCGGAAATTTATCAACAATTCTGTCTTGAATTAAAATGCGAAAGGGTTCAAACCTTAAAGAAGCAACGTATGGACTTGGGTGATATTTTAAGCAAAGCGCAGATTATTCCCGACTTGCGCGCAGCCAATCGCTGGGAAGCGATTGATGAGCTGATTGAGAATCTCGTCGCCACTGGAAAAATCCAGCCCGGCGACCGCGACGCCATCACGGCTGCCGTCAAGAAGCGCGAAACCTCGATGAGCACCGGCATCGGGTTCGGCATCGGCATTCCGCACGCTTCGACCGACCTGATTTACGAAGTGGTCGGCGCGCTGGGCCGCTCGAAGGCGGGCGTCAATTTCGACGCGCTCGACAACCAGCCGGTGAAACTCGTCATGCTTTTTCTCGTGCCCCAGGGCCAGTTCCAGAAACATCTCCACACGCTGGCCAACATCGCCAAGTTCCTCCATAAACCCGATTTCCGCCAGGCGCTCGAACAAGCTCCCGACGCCGACGTGATGCTCAACATCATCAAGGAATACGGGAAAAAATGATGGCAGGGTCATCGCGCTGCGATGACCGGACGCCGCCGCGCGGCGTCCCCACCTTGAAGCCTTGTGCGAAATGGGGCTCGTGTAACCCGCCCTTCCGAATTTTTATCCGTGTTCTTCCGAGTTCTTCCGTGGTTAAATAATCCCCGTGCTGCCGAACAAACAGATTGAACTGAAATTGCAACACGCTGTCCGCGCGGTCCTGCCAGATGCAGATGCCTCCGCTGTTCTCGTCCGGCCGTGTCCCGATCCGAAATTCGGCGACTACCAAAGCAACGCGCTGATGTCGCTCGCCAAGGCACGGAAGTTGAATCCACGCCAGCTTGCCGCCAACGTGCTCGCCAAACTCGACGTCGGCGTTTGGTGCGAAAAAGTCGAAATCGCCGGCGCCGGCTTCCTGAATTTCCGGCTGAAAAGCTCCGCGCTCACCGGCGCGCTCCAGGCCGCCGCCCGCGGCGAACATTTGTTTTTCGAAAAGGTTGGCCGGGACGACCAGCCGGCCGACCCTCCCGTTCGCACGGTTGTGATTGATTTCAGTTCGCCGAACGTGGCCAAGCCAATGCACGTGGGCCACATCCGCTCGACAATCCTCGGCGACTGCCTCGCGCGGACGTTGCGCCTGCTCGGCCACCGCGTCATCACCGACAACCACATCGGCGATTGGGGCACGCAGTTCGGCAAATTGGTCGTCGGCTGGAAGAAACATCTGGATCCCGCCGCGCTCAAGACCGATCCGATTGCTGAAATGGAGCGGCTTTACAAGCTCGTCAACGCCGCGAGCGAATCCGACGAGAAAATTCTGGAGGCGGCGCGGCAGGAGCTCGTCAAACTCCAGGGCGGCGACGCGGAAACCCTCCGCATCTGGCGCGAGATGATTGCGCTGTCGCAAAAGCAGTTCGACACGATTTACAGCCGGCTCGGCGTGAAGTTCGACCAAACGCTCGGCGAAAGCTTTTACAATTCCCGGCTCAAGCCGCTGGTGGATGAACTCGTCGCCAAAGGCATCGCGCGCGAAAGCGAAGGCGCGATTGCCATTTTTTTTGACGACCCGCCCCAACTCAAGGAACTGCCGGCGCTCATCCGCAAGAGCGACGGCGGCTTCAATTACGCCACGACCGACCTGGCCACGTTGGCGTATCGGCTCAAGACCTGGCAGCCGGATGAAATCATTTATGTCACCGATGGACGGCAGCAACTGCATTTCCAGCAGGTGTTCGCCGCATTTCGGAAATGGCAGCGTGCTTCCGGCATCCTGCCGGAAGATCATTCTTCAGTTGGTTCTGCCGGCAAGATGCCGGTAGCACGTTCGGAAGTCAAACTGGCGCACGTCTGGTTCGGCTCGATTCTGGGCGAGGACGGCAAGCCGTTCAAAACCCGCAGCGGCGGGACGGTGAAGCTGGCCGACCTGCTCGACGAAGCGGAGGAGCGGGCTTTCAAGATTGTTTCCGAAAAGAACCCGGATTTGCCGGAGGCGCAACGCCGCGAGATTGCGCGGGTCGTCGGGCTGGGCGCCGTGAAATACGCCGATCTGCTGCCGAACCGCCAGAGCGATTATGTTTTCAGCTGGGACAAAATGCTCGCGCTGCAAGGCAACACCGCGCCGTATCTGCAATACGCCTACTCGCGGATCAAAAGCATTTTCAGGAAATCCGAAATCCGAAATCCGAAATCCGAATTTTTTTTGGCGGCAGCGGAAGAAATTGCGCTGGCCAGGCATCTGTTGAATTTCGGGCTGACGCTGGATGCGGTGGCGGAGGAATATCGTCCGAACTTTTTGTGCAACTACCTCCACGAACTGGCCGCGAAGTTCACGTCGTTCTACGAAAATTGCCCGGTGCTCAAGGCCGACGACGTCTCGCGTGCTTCGCGTCTGGCGTTATGCGACCTGACCGCACGCGTTTTGAAGCAGGGGCTGGACGTCCTCGGCATCGAAACCATCGAGCAGATGTAGGGGGTGGCCTTTGTGAATAATTTGTGAATAACTTCTTCGGATTGCATCTTGCTTTCCTGGGGTTTCCTTTCAGCATGTTTTCGTGGTTTTGCGAGTGGCTTTCCGTTTAAAAGGTCGCCGGCAAATTTGAATCTAGAAAGGAAAACATTATGAAAAATTTTTTGTCTTTTTTGACCGCTTTGGCCGTGTTTTCAATCGCCACAGCCCGGGCGGACACCCTCGCGGACTGGACGTTCGAAACCACCTATGCCTTGATCACTGGCTCGAGCACTGCCTTGTCCGGCCTCGCGGCAGACAGTGGGAGTGGTACTGCCTCGGGGCTGCATGCGTCCACCGCCACCTGGAGCAGTCCGGCCGGAAATGGCTCGCCTCACTCGTTCAGCGTGAACACTTGGACTGTCGGGGACTATTTTCAGTTCTCCGTCAGCACCCTCGGCTTCCAGGACATAACTCTTTCATTTGATCAAGCCAGCAGCAACACTGGCCCTCAAAATTACGGATTGTTCTACAGTGTAAATGGCGGTTCCTACACGCAATTTGGAGCCAATTATTCTGTTTTGGCAAACGCCTCGCCCAATCCGGTTTGGAATACGACCACTTATCAGGCCGTTTACACTTTCTCCATTGACCTGAGTTCCGTAACCGCACTGGATAATGCTGCAACGGTTGTTTTTCGTTTGGTTGACATGTCTACAACCAGCGCCAACGGAGGAACCGTCGCCACCGCTGGCACAGACCGGGTTGATAATTTTACGGTTTCTGCGACTCCTGTTCCTGAACCTTCAACCCTGGCTTTGGGTCTTGTTGGCGGTTTTTCGTGTTTGGTTGCCCTGCGCCGGAAACGGCAGCTTTTTTGCTGATTCGCAAGCGAAAGAGCCGGAATCCCCGGCTCCTTCCTTTTTCTCCTGTTTTTCCACGCTGGGAATCTGTGCGGCCTGACCGCGTGCTTTCTCAAAAAAGGATTGGACACACCGGGCATCGAAGCGGTGGAACAGTTGCCCATAACCGCGGGCGCTGCTTCTCGTGCTGACACATCGTCATCTCGTCGCGCAACTTTTTGTGTTCGTCGAGGTATGCCGGTTTGGTCTCCATGGATGAATAGTGCCTGACGCTACAAACCTAAACCCTCCTGCTCTGCGGGAGCAAGCGCCGAAGGTTGCCAGTTTTCTTTCTCCCTTCGCCTTTCCCGCCACTGGAGCGCTGGGCCCCCGGCGATTCGTAATTCACCATTCGCCACTTCGTGGCGGGGCAGATGTGTTTCCTCGACTCGGAGGTTGCAGTGTCTTCCTGACTCAGCTCAACCGCATGGGCATGACCACGTAGAGGAAGGGGCCGTTGATCTTGAGCACGCCGGGGCTGAGTTCGTCAATCAACTCGAAGAAGACTTCGTCCTCGCTCAGCGCGTTGAGCGCGTCAATGAGGTAGCGCGGGTTGAAAGCGATGGCGATTTCCTTGCCTTTGTAGTTCACCGCCAGCGTTTCGCGCGCCTCGCCGACTTCCGGCGAATTGGCGGTGATGGCGAGGCTGTTCTTGCCGAAGGCGAGCTTGACGGAATTGGCCTTCTCGCTGGTCATGATTTCGGCGCGGCGCAGGGCCTGCAGAAACTCCTCGCGACTGAGCGGCACGCGTTCCTTGACCTCGGCGGGTATGACCTGGCGGTAGTTCGGGTAATTGCCCTCGATCAACTTCGTGATGACGAGCACGGAAAATCCCTTGTCATCCTTGAGCGCGAATGACGCCTGATTCTCGCCGAACTTGATTTCCACGTCGCCCTTTTCCTGGAGCAGGCGGTTCAATTCATTCACCGCCTTGGCCGGCACGATGAGTTCTCCGCTGCTTTTCTCGGCAATGTCCACTTCCTCGTCCACCAGCGCGAGCCGGCGACCGTCCGTGGCGACCATGGTCATCTTGTGGTCCTTGAGGCTGATGAAGATGCCGTTGAGCACGTATCGCGATTCGTCGGTGGACACGGCAAAGGAGGTCTTGCGCATCATCGCCTTCACGGTTTCCTGCGGCAGGGAGACCTTCTTGTCGTCATTGAATTTGGGCAGTGGCGGAAATTCATCCGCTCCCAGGCCGTGGATTTTATAAAAAGAGGAATTACATCGGACGCTGGTGATGTTTTTGTCGTCCGTCTCGATGTCTATTTCATTGCCGCCCAATTCCCGAACGATGCCAAACAGTTTTTTCACCGGGACGGTGGTGCTGCCGCCCTTTTTTACCTTCGCTTCAACCTTGCAAGCAACCGTCACGTCCAGATCTGTCGCGGTGAATTCCACAAGATTGCCATCGGCGCGCAACAACACGTTGGAGAGGATGGGCAGGGTTGTGCGTGTGCTGACGACATTCTGGACAGCTTGCAGCCCGATGAGTATTTGTTCCTTGGCAATGGTGAGGTTCATGTGTGGTTAATAGTAATCTTTTCTCTTAATAAATCTCTTATTATTAAAGGCTGTGAATAAGGCAAACAACCTTGAATGTCAAGGCAGCCACTGGGTTTTGTAAAGAAAAGAAAACTGGTTTCGCCGGCGGGGAGAAAAATAAAGTTGAATTTGTCGGAGTTCTTCACCAAGTCGCCAATTCATTCACAAGCGTTGCGCACTTTATTTTCCGGGTTGTGCGCGCCGGATAACCTCCGGCAGCAGCTTGCCCACAAAATTGACTTCCTCCCTGGTTGAATCGCGGCCCAGGGAAAAACGCACCAGTGAATTCGCCCGATCTGGTTTTCCAAGCGCTTTTATCACATGCGACGGTTCCAGCGACCCAGCCGAACACGCCGACCCGCTTGATGCGCAAACGCCTTCCAAGTCCAATCCGGCCAAAAGGGCGAGGCTGTCTGTGCCGCGAACGACAAAAGCAACCGTGTTAGCCAGCCGAAGATTGCGCGAACCAATCAATTCCGCGCTTTCAATCTTTGCCACCGCCCCGGCCAAACTGGCGGCCAGCGGTTCCAGTTTGGCCCGCTCAAAGACCGGCGGTTTCACAAACTTTTCCATGGCTCCGACCAAGCCAATGATTCCGGCCAGATTTTCTGTTCCCGCCCGCCGCTCATTTTCATGTCCGCCGCCGAAAGCGACCGGGTCGGGATGCAGCGGCGACTTGATGTAGAGCAGGCCGGCGCCCTTCGGCCCGTGGAACTTGTGGGCGCAGACCGAAACCAGGTCCGCGTTGAACTGGCCGGCGTTTTCAAACGGTTCCTTGCCGAACCACTGCACCGCGTCCGTGTGGAAAACCACCCCGCAGGCCCGGCAAACCGCGCCGAGTTCGGCAACCGGCTGGAGGGTGCCGATTTCATTGTTCGCGGCCATGATGGAAACCAGCACCGTGTCCCGCCGGATGGCCTGCTTCAATTCTTCCGGCGAAACCCGGCCTTCGGGGTCCGCCGGCAGCCGTGTAACTTCAAAACCCTCCTTTTTTTCGAGGTAATCGAAACAATGGAGCACGGCATGATGTTCGATGGCGGAAGTGATGAGGTGTTTTCCCTTCGCTTTGAGCAGGCGGGCCGCGCCGAAAATCGCCAGGTTGTTGCTCTCCGTGCCGCCGCTGGTGAAAACAACCTCACTTGGCCTGGCGCCAAGGAATTGGGCCGCGCGATCACGCGCGTCGTCGAGCGCCGCCCGGGCGCGCTGGCCGACGAGATGCACGGACGAGGGGTTGCCCCAAATCTCGCCGAGAAACGGCAGCATCGCCTCCCGCACTGCCGGGTCGAGGGGGGTCGTGGCGTTGTAATCGAAGTAAATCGTCCGTAGCATCAAATCCATTCTGCGGAAAATGGCGGCAATACGACGAGTCAAAAATGCGCGGAGTTAAATACCGCAGGTTGCAATTTTCGGTTTACGATTTACGATTTACGAAATTGCGGGCAAAAGGCGCGACAAACGAAAGTCAAATATCGTAAATCCAAGATGAGCACGCGGGTCAAAATTTGCGGCATCACGAATCTGGCTGACGCACAAGCCGCCATTGCGGCGGGCACGGACGCGCTGGGCTTCATCTTTTACGAAAAGAGCCCGCGGCGCATGACCCTTCCCGCCGTTGCCGAAATTTCAAAACAATTGCCGCCGTTCGTCCTGCGCGTTGGTGTTTTTGTGAACGCGGCGGAGGATTTGGTCACGCGTGCCATCGGGGAATGCGGCCTGGGCCTGCTCCAGTTTCACGGAGACGAACCGCCGGAATTTTGCACGCGGTTCGGGCTGATGAGCATGAAGGCCTTCCGCATCCGCGACGCCGAATCGCTGAAGGAGCTGCCGAAATACCCCACCGAGGCCTGGCTGCTCGACGCTTACTCAGCCGAAAACCTCGGCGGTACGGGTGAAAAATTCAATTGGGACCTGGCCGTCGAAGCGCAAAAATTTGGGAAACCGGTTTTTCTAGCCGGCGGATTGACGCCGGAAAATGTCGCTGCCGCCGTACGAAAGGTGCAGCCGTTCGGCGTGGACGTTTCCAGCGGGGTGGAGTCGGCGCCTGGGAAAAAGGACCCCGCCAGGATGCGCGCGTTCATCGCCAACGTTCGCCAGGCGGAGCAAAAATGAAACGCATCGCCGTCTTTTGCGGCTCGAACAAGGGCACCCGCGCCGCCTATGCCGGGGCGGCGGAAAACCTCGGACGCCAACTGGCCAAGCGCGGAATCGAGTTGGTTTATGGCGGCGGTTGTGTCGGGCTGATGGGTGTTCTGGCGGACGCGGCGCTTCAAAACGGCGGCCACGTCATCGGCGTGATCCCGCAATCGCTCGTCATCAAGGAAGTGGTGCATGAAAAACTGCCCGACCTGCGCGTGGTTAAAAACATGCACGAGCGCAAGGCGCTGATCGCCGAACTCGCCGACGGTTTCATCGCGCTGCCCGGCGGATATGGGACTTGCGAGGAATTTTGCGAGGCGCTCGCCTGGAGCCAGCTCGGCTATCACCGGAAACCTTTCGGACTGCTGGAGGTGGCGGGTTTTTACCGGCGCTTGCTTGAATTTTTCGACCACGCCACGCGCGAAGGGTTCATCCGTCCAAAACACCGCGAGCTGGTCATGGTGGAGGAGGATGTGGAAAAACTACTGCACCGGCTGGAAACCTTTCAACCGCCAAATGAGGTAAAGTGGGGGCGATAATCACCCGGAGAAATTTAACCACGGATTCACACGGCTGGACAAGGAAGGAAAAATTTTTGGAGTGCGGTGGCAGAGCGCAGCGGCGACACCGCTTTTCGACTTCGGACAGAGCTTCCAAAGCGGCGTGGCGCTTCGCTTCCCGCCGCAGTCCAAATTTTTTGGGTGCGGCTCGGCCGCGCAGCGCTTTTACTTTAAATAAATCCTTTGCGTCTTTGCGCCTTTGCGTGAAAATTGGCCGATGAGCAAAAATTCCAGCGCCAAAATGCCGGACGCCCGGGGCCATTTCGGTCCCTACGGCGGGCGGTTCGTGCCGGAGACGTTGATGCATCCGTTGCGCGAGCTGGAGGCGGAATACTTCCGCGCGCAGAAGGACCCGGCGTTCAAGCGCGAGTTCGAGTATTATCTCCGGGAATTTTGCGGGCGGCCCACGCCGCTTTACTTTGCCGAAAGGCTCACCAAAGAACTCGGCGGCGCGAAAATTTATCTTAAGCGCGAGGATTTGCTTCACACCGGCGCGCACAAGATCAACAATGCCATCGGTCAGATCCTGCTCGCCCGGCGCATGGGCAAGACCCGCATCATCGCCGAGACCGGTGCCGGCCAGCACGGCGTGGCCACCGCCACCGTCGCCGCCATGTTCGGGTTGAAATGCGTGGTTTACATGGGCGCGGTGGATTGCGAACGGCAGGCGCTCAACGTTTATCGCATGAAAATGCTCGGCGCCGATGTCGTGTCGGTGAAGGCCGGCCAGCAGACGCTCAAGGAAGCCATCAACGAAGCCATGCGCGACTGGGTCACCAACATCCGCACGACGCATTACATCCTCGGCACGGTCTATGGCGCGCATCCGTATCCGGTGATGGTGCGGAACTTCCAGCGCGTCATCGGCGACGAAGCGCGCCGGCAAATTCTGGCAAAGGAAAAACGCCTGCCCGACCTGCTCGTGGCCTGCGTCGGCGGCGGCTCGAATGCCATGGGTTTGTTTTATCCGTTCCTCGAGGATAAATCCGTGAAGATGGTGGGCGTGGAAGCGGGCGGGCGCGGCATCAAACCCAACCAGCACGCGGCGCGGTTTCACGGCGGGTCGCTCGGCGTATTGCAGGGCACGCGCTCCTTCATTTTGCAGGACGAAAATGGGCAGATCCAGCTTACGCACAGCGTCAGCGCCGGACTGGATTATGCCGCTGTAGGCCCCGAACACGCCTGGCTGCGCGACCGGAAACGCGTGGAATACACCTACGCGAAAGACGACGCGGCGCTGGAAGCATTTATGAAACTGGCGCAGATCGAGGGAATCATTCCCGCGCTGGAAAGCGCGCACGCGATTGCCGAGGTCATCAAGCGCGCGCCGAAAATGGGCCGGAAAAAACTCATCATCGTGAACCTGAGCGGCCGCGGCGACAAGGACGTGTCCCAAGTCGCGGCGAAGATGAAGCTGGAGATACCGAAGTAATCAATCCCAAAAACTCAATGCATTGGGCGGTTTTTCCTATTCTTACTTTTTCAAAAGAGAACAAAACGCAATACCCAGCTTCCTGTTTTCACGAATGAGGACCGGAATTCTCACCAGTCGCAAGCGAACCCGAGCGAGAGGAACAGGCAGAAGCCGAAGACGAACGCCCAGCCAATCAGCGTCAGCCGTTTGGGGCGCGCGGGCCTTGGGAAATCCGGGGGGATGCCCGCGGCGATCATGCGGTCGTAAAGGTGCGGATGGGACTGGCGGTTGTTCACGTTGACTGCGGGCGACTGGTTTTCGCGATACAACTTTTCCAGGGCTCGCGCATAGACGCCTTCATTCACCTGCTCCTTGAGCGCGAGTTCGTCGGCGCGTTTTTCCATCCGCTGCGAGAGCCATTTGGCAAACCGCAGCATCAACAACATCAAGAGAAAGGGAAGAAAAAACCCGATGGAGCCAAACCAACGAACCGCCGGGTTGATGAAAATCAGCGGGAAAACACACAACGAACCCAGCAGCCGGGCCGAGAGGATGAATTTGGATTCCGTAAGGTGTGCAATTTCATGGGCGCAGATGGCGGCGATTTCTTCGTCGCTGCAAATTTCCATGGTCCTTTCGCTGAAGACCAGTTCGCGCGTGACCGGAAAGGCAAAAGCGGTCGCCAGGCTGCCGCCAAGTTGCCAAGTGGCGCGCACTTGCACATACCCCAGCTTTGCGGTCGTGGCATCAACGATCTGTTGCAGGCGTTGGCCGGCGGGCTTCAGAAATTTTACCAGCCGGAGGTATTTTAGAAACAGCCCCCAATTTAACAGGCAATGAACCAGCAGGAAGCCGGCGACGACGAGCAGCATCGGCCAGCCAAATTCTTGCGGCATCAACAAACATGCCGCCACCAGCACGACCCAGATGCCGAACCGCACTCCCCACCAGGCAACCACTTGACGCCGCCAGTTCTGAAAATCGAGTTGCTTATAAATCTGCCGGTCAAGCGGAAAACACCCCAGCATCGCACCAAAGAACCCCCCGAGGCCGTCCCATATCCAGTTTGACGAGTTGAATGGGAACAAATACCAATGAACCTGGGACAGTAGAAATGGCAGGACAAACACGCTGATTCCGGCGGTGAACCTGACCGGCCAGAGCAACCGCGCTCGTTCTGTCCAGTGTGCGTTCGCGGCGCGTTTCCAAGGGATAAGCCCCGCCCAGTTTGCCAGCGCCATGAGCAAAAAGGCGGCAGCGAAATGGGTGACGGCCGAAAGGATAAGCACGGCGATTGTTACCATGAAAAAATCGGTGTTGCAATCCTGTGAATTTTTAGGCGAAGGAAGTCCGCAAAAATCACATCCCCGATTTCTCTAACCGGAAAAACCACGACGCCTTTGAAGGAGCTTTCGCCCGTCTGGGAAAAGATTTGCACCTCGATTTTGTAGGAGACGACGTGAGGAGTCTCTATTTTTTCTTTAGTTTGAGTCTCGTCACCTCGACTCCTACATTCATCCTCGGAACGCAACGTATGTCCGTTCACCTTTTCAATCCGAACGCCGCCGGTTATTTTTTGACGGAAAAACAATGAATGCCGCACGACAACTGCCGCGGGTTGCGCCGCAAGGCCGGCGCCACCTTCCGCAGGATCGTGGCCGACAGGCACCGGCGCATCAAGGACCTTGGTTACGAACCGCACCAGCGCAACAACAGGTATCGGCTGGTGAAACAAGCTTCACTTCTCCGTCATCACATCCGCGCCGTTCCACGAATCATCGGGCGGGTTTTCGATGAATGCCTGACAGCGTTTCAGATACAGGTCGCTGAGGAAATCGCCCGGCTGCTGCCGAAGACATTCCTGGAAGGCCATCGTCGCCTTTGCGAATTCACGTTGCCGATACAGTCGCAAGCCTTCCTCATAACGCGCAAGCCAGCCCGGCCTGGATTCGGCCCGTGCCGCGCCGTCGCCGAGGATGGTGAACACATCTGCAGGCTTGGTTTTGCCTTTTGGTTGGACAGAAGCAACGGTGCGCAAGAGGTAAGGGCCTCCGATCAGGCGGGCCACGCCATCACCCAAAAGCAGATCGACATGATATTTCTTGGTAAGACCTTCGAGGCGTGAAGCAACATTGACCGGATCGCCGATGACGGTGAGTTCCATTTTTTCGGAAGAACCGAGGTTGCCGACGATCACTTCGCCATGGTTGATGCCGATGCCGAAAGCGAGTTCGGGCATCCCGCGCGTTTTCCAGTCTTCGTTGAGCTTTTTCAAGCTGCGTTTCATCGCGAGCGCCGTGGCCACGGCATTCAAGGCGTCCTGCCGCGGCCCCTGGCTGACGATGCTGCCCCAGACGGCCATGACGGCGTCGCCGATAAATTTGTCGAGCGAGCCTTGATGCGCGAACACGTGCGCGACCATTTCCTGGAAATATTCGTTGAGCTGTTTGACCAGCGCGTGGGAGTCGGCGCTCTCAGTGAGGGTGGTGAATCCGCGCACGTCCGAGAAGAGCACCGTGACCGGCTTGCGCACGCCGCCGAGCGTGTTGAAAAACGTCTGCGGATTGTCGAGCAATTCCTTGACGACGTCGCGGGAGACGTAGCGTTCGAGGGTCCGGCGCACGCGGCGCTTTTCGAGGCGTTCGAGCAGGTAATCGTAGGTCAAGGCGATGCTGCTGCTAAGAATCATCACCAACAACGGCGTTCCCATGAGTATCACCCGCGCGCCGGTGCCGTGCTGGTTAAAAAACGTCTGGCCAAGAATCCAATAAGCCACGCTGAACAGGAAGACGGCCAACAACCGTTTCATAGGTTGATGAACCAGAAAACAAAGCGCGAATGCCAAAACCCCTGCGGCACAAATCACCATTAAATCCATCAGCATCGCCGGTTCGCTCAGAAACTCGCCGTGCAATGCAGCGGCGATAATGTTGAGATGCACCTCCGGCCCGGGCATCTCGTCTAGGACAATTTCCCTTTCCTGAGAGGTTTTAGGAGCAATCAGCGGTGTACGATGGGTGTCCTGAAAGATTTCCGCCGTCGGACCGACCAGCACAATTTTGTCCCGGAAGAATCCGCCATCCTGAAAATTGTGTTTCCAGATTTTCGGCGCAAGCACGCCGCCAATCGGATTCGGTTTGTAGCCCAAACCAGGTGGTGCGGTGTAACGAAAAGTCTTTGGTTCAAACCCGGCGGGAATCAAGTCCGGTCGTCCGAACTTGCGAAGGGCGCGCGCCGCGAGTGATTCCACCACGGTGTCCGCAGGCAAAACGTCGTCGATTTGCCCGCCGGTCAGGTGATAACGCGCCTGACGGAGAACTTCGTCCCGGTCCGGCCAGATGTTAACATAACCTAGACGGTCATCCTCGGCCGGACTAGTTTGCGGCTCGAAATTAATGACGCTGGAATCGGGCAATTGCAAAGAAAAAAATTCGCGCTGGGCTGTTTTGGTAGCGCTGATGTTATAACCGATGACGACGCGATCTTTGTATTTATCCAAAGTCCGCTGGAGTTCGTCGTCGCCGTCGCCCGGGGCGGCGAAGACGAGGTCCAGGACGATGACCTTGGCGCCGGCATCGCCGAGTTTTTCAATGAGCCTTGCCCAAACGGCGCGCGACCACGGGAAATTTTTTTGCAGCAAGGCCAGCGCCGGTTCCGCTTTCAACTCCTCCGCGCTGAAATCCGTCGGACTGTAAACCGGCCTGTCAATTCCGATGAGCACCAGGCGTTCGTCCGCGGGCGTTTTACGGCCGAGACGAGTTTGCCAGTCCTGCGCAAACAGTTCCAGTTCCTGCAACGGCACGAACCCGCGCCACCACAAAACGAGGAACACCAAGGTGCAGCCCGCACAAATGGCCAGCACCGTAATCGGGCGTTTAGCCGTTGGTTTCATCAATTTAGTTACCGCCGCAATCTCGGCGGCAGCGCGAAGGGCACAGTATTGACATTTTACCATAAATGTCAAAAATGGCTCCCAGTCACGGCCTTAATAAGCCAAAGCGAACATGAAAAAAAGATTTCTTCTTGCCGGATTGGTGTTTGGCGGCAGCCTGGCCCTTCAAGCCATGTCTTTGACGGAAAGCACATTCACCGAGGTCATCAAGGACGTAAACGTCGTTTCGCCAGCCACCAAAGCGGCGCAACCGGCCCGGGTGAAAGACATCGTCAAAGCCCCCAATCTCGTGCGCACCGGCCCGGATTCCCGCGCCGAGCTGACCGCGCCCGATCAAACCATCACGCGCATCGGGGCCAACGCCGTTTTTTCGTTCGAACCCGCCGGCCGGAACATTGACCTGCAGCAGGGCAGCATTCTGTTCCATTCACCGTCCGGCAAGGGCGGCGGCGTCATTCGCAGTGGCGGCGCGGCGGCGGCGGTGCTGGGCACGACGATTATCGTAACCGCCACGCCCAACGGCGGCTTCAAAATCATCGTGCTGGAAGGCAAAGGCAAGGCGACCTTGCCGAACGGCAAAACCGCGCGTTTGAAAGAGGGGCAACTGATTTTTGTGCTGCCAGGCCAGAACGTTTTTGGTCCTTTGCTCGACATCAACCTTGACAAGCTGGTGGGCGGTTCGCTGCTCGTGAACGGGTTTTCCAACCCGCTCTCTTCACAGCCCCTCATCAACGACGCCATTCGCCGGCAGAAGCATAAATTAACCGGCGGTGGCGGTGAAGATACGGGCGTCACCGCGGATTCATTCGTCGGAGGCAACGGCCCGGGCAATGGCCCGGGTGTAATTGATGACAACACCTATGTCACATTTATTCTGCCCCATTACCCGCCAAGCTCGCCGCCGCCACCGCCGCCACCGCCACCACCGCCGCCACCACCGCCGCCGCCACCGCCACCAGAAGGGGGCGGCTTCACCACCGGCGAAGTGAAACCAGCGCCGGCGACGGGCGGCTACACCCCCCCGGGTTACTACCTGCAAAGTCTGCGTTCACAACCCGGCGTTGGCAAACCCTGACCGGCTTTCCTGTATCGGATGAAAACAAAAACTTTGATTGCTTTTGGCGCCGGCCTGTTGGCTAGCGCCGGGATCGCCGGAGCGCAAACACCCGGCGCGATAAACCAGGTTGAAGATTTTCAACTCCGGCAGGGCCTCGATCAGACGGCGCAACAGACATTCAACGAAGGCGCTTCGGCGCCCGAACTCTATCCGGGCGAGGACCAGGATGTCGGTCCGCAATCCGTGCTGCGGTTCAAACCGCGCCAACCGTTGTTCGAGGCGATGGCGGACGCGCAATATTTCTACACGGACAACATGCTCCTGGACGACCAGAACAAAATTAGCACTGCCGTCCTGGTGAGCACGGTGGAGGTGGCGCTGACGCCGAAACCGTTCGATTTGGCCGGCGGCGAAGTCGCTCCCCGGCTGGGCTACCGGCACCAGTGGTTTGATTATGGATTCGATGGGAAAACGCTTCCCCAGACGGGCACGCCGTTGAGTGATTATGATTTCAACGCGCAGACGTGTTTTGCGGATTTGCAGTGGTCGCATGGGAACTGGAAGGTGGGGGCGGGCTTGGATTACACCCGGCTGATGTCCACGTCCGATTACGATCAATTCTACCAGGAATGGCTGCCGCACTGGGGTGTGCAGCGGGTTTTTCCGTTGAACGGCAAGGCGGTGTTTTCGATCGGTTACGAGGGCAATTACCATTTTTCCTCCAGCGCGACCGCGCAACCGCCCTACTCCCAAAACGATTTCGACGACCGCACCGACCAGATGTTGGCGGCAACGTATGTTCAAATGCTGGGTAAATATGCGGTCATCCAGCCCTATTATCTTTTCAAATACACATACTTCACGCAGTCCACGACGGGCAGCCCCAATGTTTGCCTGAACTCGTTTGGTCTCGCGCTTTACTGGATCCTGTGCCCGAACTGCAACGTCCGCGCGTTTGTCGGCTATGATATCAAGAACTCGGACAACAGTTCTGTGCCGGAATACCACCAGTTTGATGCCGGCGGCGGTGTGAATATCGCGTTCAAGTTTTGATTCGCGGCGCAGAACGCGCCGGTTTTTTGAAAACCCGCCGCGTGCGTTGGCGCTGCCGCCGCTTCGTTTTGGACAAGCTTCCCGGCACGAACGAAAAAACTCACAACGCGCGAAGAACCTGAAATGACCAAAGTGCTGTTGCCCGGATTGGGCCGCCGGGGCGTCAACCAATTGCGCAATCTCAACCCGATGCCCGTCGAGTTGTACGTGGCCGGGGCGGGCGCGAAACAACTGGAGCCTGCCCGCAAACCCGGCTGGTCGAAACTTGCCGGCAGGGTCGCCCGGCTGGGCTGCACGACAAGGCGCTGGAATGCGCCGGCCGCGCGCTGGCGCTGAACCCGGCAGCTTGTTTCGATGCCGGCAATCAGATAATTTCATGCCGTGATTTACGACGCGTCATTGGACGGGTTGCTACAGAAAGTCTGGGACGGCAAGCGCATCAACCCGGCGGAGGCGCTGCGGCTGTATCCCCTGCCACTGGAGGAACTTGGCGCGCTCGCCGACCGGCGGCGGCAACTGGCCAAGGCGAGGGATTTTAACGGGCGCGGCAACGACATCGTCACTTACCTCGTTGACCGCAACGTCAACTACACCAACGTCTGCAATGTCTATTGCAAGTTCTGCGCGTTTTATCGCACGGAAAAGGACGACGACGCCTACGTCATCACGCACGAGGAAATGGATCGCAAAATCGAGGAAACCGTCGCGCTCGGCGGCACGCAGATCCTGATGCAAGGCGGACATCACCCCAAACTGACGAAGCAGTGGTATCTCGATTTGCTCTCGCACATCAAAGCGAAGTTTCCGCAGGTCAACATCCACGGGTTCAGCCCCAGCGAATTCATCCACTTCCGCAAAGTGTTCAACGAGCCGCTGGAAAAAATCATCGGCGATTTCGTGAAGGCCGGCCTCGGCTCGATTCCCGGCGGCGGCGGGGAAATCCTGGTGGACCGCGTGCGCAAGAAAATTTCGCCGCTCAAGGCGATGAGCGACGACTGGCTCGAAGTGATGGAAGTGGCGCACCGGCTCGGATTGAGCTCGAGCGCGACAATGATGTTCGGCCACGTCGAAACGATTGAAGACCGCATCGAACATCTGGAGCGGCTGCGCGCACAGCAGGACAAGTCCAATCAACGTGCTTCCGGCAGCCTGCCGGAAGTTCAAACCAAAGGCGAAGTTGGTTCTGCCGGCAAGATGCCGGCAGCACGCCACGGGAATTTCACCGCGTTCATCTGCTGGACGTTTCAGGCCGAGCACACGAAGCTCAAGGCACCGACCGTCGGCGCGCACGAATATTTGCGGACGCAGGCGCTGGGGCGGATTTACCTCGACAATTTCACCAACGTGCAGAGTTCGTGGGTCACGCAAGGACAGGAAATCGGCCAGGTCGCTCTCAAGTTTGGCGCGAATGACCTCGGCAGCATCATGATTGAGGAAAATGTCGTCAGCCAGGCCGGCACGACCTTCCGCATGACCGTGGCCGACATGCACCGGCTCATCCGCGACCTCGGTTACGAACCGCACCAGCGCGACAACTGGTACCGGCTGCTGAACTGAGTTGAGGACGCCGTTTCGTCAGTGCCCCGAATCCTGAAAAAAGGCAGCAACGAAGCGCCGCCCTCCAAAAACAGGGAACGTTTTTTGCGGGACGCAGTCCAATGAATCAGTTATGACATGACATCAACCAGGCCGGTGATGAAAACGCCCGCTTTCATTCTTTGCCCGGCAGAACGGAAGATTTTTTTACGAGACTTTTACATTATTATGACAACCACCTGCCCGCCTCAGTGTTAATGAAGAAGAAAGCGAAAAAACCATGAAAAAAATCATCTCCATCGCCAGTTTGACCGGTTTGATGGTGCAGGCAGTCTTCGGCGCCGAACCAGCCTTGACCATTTACAACCAGGACTTCGCCGTCGTGCGCGATACGGTGCTGCTTGACCTTAAATCCGGCGTCAACAGTGTGCGTTACGCGGACGCTACCGCGCGCGTCGAGCCGGACTCGGTGATTTTGCGCGACCCGGCCGGCAAACATTCGCTCCAGATCTGGGAGCAAAATTACCGCAATGACCCCGTCACCCAGGAATTGCTGCTGTCGCTGTTCGAGGGCAAGACGGTTGATTTTGAGACCTTGCGCCTGAAGGACAACACGCAAGTGCGCGAGATCATTCCGGGCAAAATCATCCGCAGCGGCTACGTGCCCGGCGGCGGTTCGGAACAGCCCATCATCGAGGTGAACGGCAAATTGCAGTTCACTTTGCCCGGAACCCCCCTGTTTCCCGATCTGGGGGATGACACGGTGCTCAAACCGACGTTGAACTGGCTGCTCCAATCCGACCAGCCGGGCAAGTTCGACGCCGAAGTCAGCTACATCACCGGCGGGTTTACCTGGGAGGCGGATTACAACCTCGTCTCGCCGGAAAAAGGCGACACGGTGGACTTGATCGGCTGGGTGACGATGAACAACCAGAGCGGCAAGACATTCCGCGACGCCAAAATCAAATTGATGGCCGGAGATGTGAACAAAATCCAGCCACCTCATCTTACGATGCTGGGCGGGATGAGAACGAAAGCCATGGCAATGCCTGAAGAAGCAGAAGGCATGGTCACCGAAAAAGCCTTCGACGAATTTCATCTTTATTCACTGGCACGGCCCACAACATTGCTGGACCGCGAGACCAAGCAGGTGGAATTCGTCCGGGCCACGGACGTGAAAGCCCCGGTGATTTACGTTTACGACGGCTCGTCCGAACACCGGTTTTACGGCGGATTGAATTACAATCAGGACTACGGGCGTGAAGGCAACAAAAAGGTCCGGGTGATGCGCGAGTTCGTCAACGCGGAGACGAACCATCTCGGCATCGCCCTGCCCAAGGGCAAGCTGCGGTTTTATCGGCGCGATGCGGACGGCCAGATGGAATTTGTGGGCGAGGACATGATTGACCACACGCCGCGCAACGAAACCATCCGCGTGACGACCGGCAACGCCTTCGATCTCGTGGGCGAACGCAAGCAGACGAATTTCCGCGTGGACACCGGCGACAAGTGGCTGGACGAAACGTTCGAGATCAAGTTGCGCAACCGCAAGCAGGAGCCGGCGGAAATCCGCGTCGTCGAGCATCTCTATCGCTGGAATAACTGGGACATCACGCAGAAATCCGACGATTTCAGGAAGACCGACTCGCAGACCATCGAGTTCCGCGTGCCGGTCAAACCCGACGAGGAGCGCACGGTGACTTACACGGTGCATTATTCGTGGTGACCGCGGTGGCTTTCCGCGACCGCCTTTTTGCCATGAAATGGGCCTCGACGCCGCCGGCAAAGTCTGCGATGTAATTGCAGCGTTTTACGAAATCAAAAATGCCCGAGACACCCGAACTTAGCTTCGTCATTCCCTGCTACAATGAGGAGGGGAATCTGCTGGCGCTCATCACGGCGATCCGCGAGGCGGTAGAGCCGCTCAAGCTGTCTTATGAGGTCGTTATAACCGACGATTGCAGCAAGGATCGGACGTGGGAACTCCTCAAACATCTTGCGGCGGGCGACCCGCGCATCCGCGCCCAGCGGTTCGCGTTCAACTGCGGGCAGTCCGCGGCGTTGTGGGCGGGCATGCAGGCGGCGCGCGGCCGGGCCATCGTCACCCTCGATGCTGATTTGCAGAACGACCCGCGCGACCTGCCGAAATTGCTGGCGGCGCTCGAAAAATTCGACTGCGCCTGCGGCTCGCGCGTGGCGGCGCGGCGCCAGAGCGACGGGTTCATCCGGGTGGCGTCATCGCGGATCGCCAATTGGGTCCGCAACAAGCTGTCGAATGAAAACATCAACGATGCGGGCTGTTGTTACCGGGCGTTCAAGCGCGAGTGCATCACGAACCTGAAATTTTTCAAGGGAATGCACCGCTTCATGCCGACCCTGTTCAAGATCGAAGGCTTCACCGTCACCGAAATCCCGATTGCGGCCAACCCCCGCCATGCCGGCCGGAGCCACTACAGCATTTGGAACCGCCTGTTTGCATCGTTTTATGATTTGCTGGCGGTGCGCTGGATGAAGAAACGGATGTTCCACTATCGGATTGCGGAGAGAATCAATTAACCGGTCAAACAGGAAGACCGGACGACAGGCGCCCGCCAGGCTTGGTTCATGCAAAGATTCCTGATCCAGTGCGTCAACGGTGTTTTGCTGGCGATCATCTTCTTCGGCATCCCGGCGGTTACCGGGAGGCAGTTTGGGGATTGGCAGATTTCCGCGGTTCACGAAGCCCGGCGATTGATGTTGTGGGGATTGGCGCTCGCCGTGGCCGGAAACGCGGTCGCCGCGCTGGGGCTGATCAAAGGCCGCAAGGAACGGAAATTGTGCTGGGAATGGACGGCGGTTTTTATCGGACTGCTGTTCGTCCAATACGCATACCTTCGCGGCTATGTCAACTTTAACTGGCTGAAGCAAACGCTGTTGTGGTTCCAAAAACACTTCTAACAAGCTCCCCACCGGCGGCGATTCCTCAAAACCGGAGGCAGTGGAACGTTTTCAGTCATTATTTTTGAAAATCCGTCTTTTATTCTGGAAAAACGACAAATTTTTATGCAAGGTTCGTTGTCTGTTTAGGTTGCCGAAGTTACGCGAAAATAAAGACGAGAAAAAGAACCGCTCGAAAATGAAAGAATTTTTATGGAAGTGATCGCTGGAAAAAAATCTGCGCCGGGATTGCAAACCCTCCCCGGGGACGACGTCCGCCAGATCATGTGGCGTTTCGCCGACCGTTACGAATTGCACATGCTCGTGCAGGCCAGCCGCGCCGTGGCGCGCGGGCCGGTCGCCCGTGTCGTCGCGGACGGCGGGCGCAACTCGCACGAGTGGACGCCCGCGAAAGCGGGGCTGCTTCAACACTTCGACGAGAGCGGCATCACCGCCGCGGCCCTTGACCCGGAGGAGGGCGGCTTCATCGCCGGGCCGAAGAACCTCGCGCTGGCGCTGGTGGCGTTCGAACTTTCGTGGGTGGACGCCGGGGCGGCCACGTGCAGCCTTGCGGGCAATCTGGGTCTGGCGCCGATTCATGAGCGGGGAACGCCGGAGCAGCGCGCCAAATACGTCGGCGGCGCGGCGCCGCTCAAGCCGGGCGAGAAACGCAAGCAGGTCCGCGCCGCATTTGCGCTTACCGAACCGATCCCGTTTGCCGGGGTTGAGACCGGAATGCTCGCCGGCAAAATTCGTGTTGCCGAGTGGAAGGACGGCCACGAGCCGGTGCTGCAAGTGGACAAGCGCGGGCGGTTCATCACCAACATGGGCTTCGCCAACGTCGTGACCGCAGCCGTGGATTCTGACGACAAACGAATCAAGGGCAGTTGCATGGTCATCCTCGAAGAAGGCGACCCCGGCACTTGGGACCGCGGCACGCCGACGAAGAAACTCGTCCACCAGCTTTCCTCGACCAACGATCCCGTCTTCAATCTCAAGGTGCCGGCCAGCCGCATCGTCGGCGGTTACACGGTCAAGGACGGCATCATCATCCCGAATTATTCGAACGGCGACGTCATCGAAGCCGTTTTTCGCCGCACCCGCGTGACCGTCGGCCTGATGACCGCCGCGAAACTGCTTTCCGCCGTCGAGCCGGTGATTCTTTACCAGCGCCGCCGTTTCCGTGGCGGCGAAGGCGCGCCCGGCACGCCGCGCTACGAACTCGGTTTGCAGCAAAAGGAAGACGTGTTGCATCGCCTTGTGGACATCTGGGCCGCCGGCGAGGCGAGCGCCTCGCTCGGCTTCGAGGCCGCGCGGCTGTTCGACGTGCTTGACCCGCTGGAAAAACAAAAGGACCAGTTGCTCGCGGAGAAAAAGCTGGCCGGGCGCGCCGCGCTCAAGGAACTGGCGGCGAAACAAAAGGGCGCGCTGGAACTGCTTCAGATCACGTCCCGGCCGGTCGGGGAGCGGGAATTGAAGCGCCAGGAAGAACTTGAAGCCGACCTGCTCGTTCAGTTCGTCAAACTCGACTCGCTCGCCAGCGTCCTTTGCCCGGCGTGCAAGCTTTGGAACACCGGCCACGGCGCGACCATGATGCGCGAGGCCGTCAGCCTCATGGGCGGTTATGGCGTCACGGAGGATTGCCCCGGCTTCCTCGGCCAGAAGTGGATGGACGCGCAACTCGAAGCCACCTATGAAGGACCCGAGGCCGTGCAACGGCTCCAGCTTTCGATCACGATGACCAACGAATTGTTCCTGGCGCAATTCAAGCAGTGGATTCTGGAAATGCGGTGCATCGCCTCCGACCGGCCCGGCACCGGCGCCTGCACGCTCGCCAGCGCCATGCAACTCTGGCTCTGGACGCTCAATCACGTGCAGGAAGCCAAAGATGCCGGTGGCGTGAGACTTTACCACAAAGCGCGCCAGGGCGTGACCTTCCCGCTGGCCGACGCGCTTTGCTGGCTGCTCGCCGCGCGGCAATTCATCCTCGACGTCATCGAACTGGAAACGAAAGGAGCGGAAAATGCCGCGCTCGCCGGCGGTTTGGCCGGCACAGTTGCGTTCTTCACGGACCTCTGCCATGTGCAAGCCGCGCGTGCCGGCGGCGAAGTCGGCCGCATCTGCGCCGAACTCGTCCACGGCTACAATCGCCATCCGGCCTGGGATGAAACCAGCAGCCACGTCTGTTATTGCGCCGCGGAACTCGAATCGCTCGAAGGCATCATCCCGGGCATTGATGGTTCCGCGCGCGCCTATTCGGATGTGTACGAGGCCGGCGAAGAGCATCCGCTGAAGGCCGGTCCGTGCGTGAAGTTCGCCGGACTCGAAACCTTCATGCGCCTGCGCGCCAAGCTGGACGGTTGCCTCACCGGCTGCCGCCTGGCCAAGGACCGCGCCGCCGAGGCGCTGACGAAGGTGATGACCCGCGAAGCGCTGGATTATCCGGTTTAGACACACGCCGAGGGACGTAATCTTAAGCGAACCCGCCGCCGAATCGTTTGACAGCTTTTCGCGCACGGCCTATGCTCGCCGTCGTTGGCGAGAAAGGTCTTTGGCAATCAATGAAAGGAGTCCGATTCTATGAAAGCACAACGAGTGGATACCTGGGCGGTTTCAATTGCGGACAAACCCGGCGCTTTGGCGGCCAAACTCAAGGCGCTGTCGGCGGCGGGTGTGAACCTCGAGTTCCTTATCGCACGGCGCTCGCCGGAGAAGCCCCGCACGGGCGTCATCTTTGTCACACCCATCAAGGGGCCGAAACAGTGCGGCGCGGCCGGGGCCGCGGGATTCAAAAAGGCCCGGAACCTGCACACGGTGCGGGTTGAAGGGTCCGACAGGCGCGGACAAGGCGCGCAACTTGCGAAAGCGCTGGCCGCCAAAGGACTGAACCTGCGCGGCCTGTCGGCGGCGGCCATCGGAAAGAAATTTGTCTGCCACATCGCCGTGGATAGCGGGACCGATGCGGCGAAGGTGATGCGAGTGGTGAAAAGCCTGTAATGGGCGTGTGGCCTAAAGTGTCGAATGGTGTTTCTGTCGGAGGGGCAAGGGATACGAGCCCCTGACTTGTTCGGAAAATCCGGCAAAGAATTGGGACTCGCAGAGTTCGTCCCTCCGACAAATCAAGGCTGACAACGCCACGCCGGGCCGGAGGCCGGCGCTGCGGTGGGCATGTCAGATTACGCCCTTTTAGCCGGCTCTCTTCAATAAAGCGGATTGCTTTTGTTGGCCGTCTTAGTAATCAGTTCGCCCGTGACTGAACCAATTTCGCCACTTATTGACCGCCAGCGCATGGACGTGGACATCGTCTGTGTCGGCTTCGGCCCGGCCACGGCGGGATTCCTCACCACGCTCTCGAAGCAACCGGTCAATGCCGACGGCACACCGGCCGTCGAAAGCACAACCACGCCGGGCATGCCGCCGCAGGTGCTCTGCTACGAGCGCGCCGATGACATTGGCTTCGGCGTCTCCGGCGTCGTGACGAAGGCGCGGGCTTTGCGCGCAACGTTTCCCGATCTCGACCAGGCACAAATTCCGATGGCCGCGCCGGTCGGCGAAGAAAAGGTTCTTTATTTGCTCGATCCGATTGGCGCCAGCCGGCGCTCGGCCACGTTGCGCACCGCGGATGCGATGATTCGCGCCTTCAAGTGGGCGCTGCCGGTGGAACACGATGCGCTGAATCTGCCGTGGACGCCTTCGTTTCTGCACAAGGATGGCGGCCTGATCCTCTCGCTGGGCCAGTTCATGCAATGGGTCGGCGCGCAGGTGCAAAGCGCCGGCACGGTACAAATCTGGCCCGGGACACCGGTATCGCAGGCGCTCATTGAGAAAAACAAAGTCGTCGGCGTGCGTTTGCTCGACCAGGGCGTGGACAAAAAAGGGCGGCCTGCCGACGGTTTCACGCCGGGCATGGATGTTCACGCCGCACTCACGGTCGTCGCTGACGGCCCGGTCGGTCCCATCGGCCAGCAATTGGATGCCCACTTCGGCCTGCCCGAGGGTCATCACACTCGTGATTGGGCGGTGGGCATGAAGTTCGTCGTGGATTTGCCTGAAGACACGCCGCTCAAACCCGGCACCGTGCTGCACACGTTCGGTTTTCCGGAGCCGGAGATTTTCGGATTCTTCTACGTGCATCCCGACCGCGTCGCGTCGCTCGGCATTTTCGTGCCATCGTGGTTCGACAGCCCCATGCGCACGGCCTATCGCCAGCTCCAGCACTGGATGCTGCACCCGTATCTCTGGCGTTACCTCAAAGGCGGCAAGCTCCGTTCGTGGGGCGCGAAGACGCTCGGCGAATCGGGCCGCCGCGGAGAACCGCATCTCGTTGGCGACGGTTATGCACGCGTTGGCGAAGGCAGCGGCAGCACGAACATGCTCACCGGCTCCGGCGTGGATGAAGCCTGGGCCACCGGCACGCAACTCGCCGAGGCCGTGCTCGAATTGCTCAAGGCCAGGAAACCGTTCACGAAACAGAACCTCGACGAAACCTACGTGAAACGACGTCGCGCAAGCTGGGTGGAAAAGGAAGCAATCGTGGCCGAGAAATCGCGCGACGGTTTTCAAAAAGGCGTGGTGCGCGGCATGATCGGCATGGCGCTCGCCGGCCTGACCAACGGCAAACTTTCACTCTCCGGCAATCCCTTGCCGCCATGGAAACGCATCCCGTCCATCGAGGAGTATTATCGGGGCCGGGTGTCACCGGAAGAAATCGCAAAGCTTCACGCCGAATGCCAGGCGCGGAACAGCTCGCTCCACGGCGCGTTGATGGAGAAAGCCGGCTGGCCCGCGATTCCGTACGACGGCCAGCTGCTCCTGTCGCATCAGGACGCGCTGCTCATGGGCGGCAAAGTGCAGGCGCCAGCGGGCTACGGCGACCACATCGAGTTTCTCAACCCGGAACTGTGCGAGAAATGTGGCGCGAAGATTTGCATCGAGGCTTGCTCCGGCCAGGCCATCACGTTGGGAGACGCCGGCGTGCCGAATTTTGACCGCGAGAAATGCGTCCATTGCGGCGCGTGCCTGTGGAACTGCGCACAGCCATTGCCGGACAATCCTGAACGCACCAACATCGCCTTCCGCGCCGGCACCGGCGGATTGCATTCGGCGGAGAATTGAACTGTTCGATATCTGAAGGTAAAAGAATATGAGAAACTTCTGTTATTATAATTTGAATTGGCTGACAAGTCTGTTTGCTGTCACCCTTTATGCCTTATCACTACAGGAACCGTGGGTATCATATAATTTCCACCTTGATGATGAACAAAAGATTAGATTCCGGAAAGGCGAGTGCGCCTAAAGATGATATCCAATGGATGCGCCGTGCAGTCTTTGGCATGGTTTGCGCTTTAATAATTGGAATTTTTGCTTGGAGTGCAAAATCGGGCTACTTTGAGTTAGCAAGTCTGCGTGCGGAAGATTCCTACTATAATCTGTTGGTGCAGGGTTTTCGCGCCGGGCAACTCAACGTGAAAAGAGAGGCACCCCCCGGACTCACCCAACTTGCCGATCCCTATGATCCTGCCATCAATGCGTCATATGTATGGGATATGCGTTATCTATCGTATGAGATGAGTTATTACAGAGAGAAGTTATACCTGTATTTTGGAGTTACACCCGCCTTGGTGCTTTTCTGGCCTTATGCGGCCCTAACTGGGCATTATCTCCTACATAAAAATGCGGTCGTGATCTTTTATGCGTTGGGCTTCTTGGTTGCTGCTGGTCTGTTACGTGCGGTCTGGCGGCGTTACTTTCCAGAAGCGAGCGTTTGGGTGGCGGCGGCCGGCATACTCACACTTGGTTTGGCCACCGGCATACTGGAAGTTTTATCGCGCTGTGATGTTTATGAAGTTGCGATAAGTTGTGGGTTTGCGTTCACAATGCTGGCGTTGGCGGCTATCTGGCGTGCATTGCATGAGCCGAAACGGAAGGTTTTGTGGTTGCTGATGGCAAGTCTGGCTTATGGATTGGCGATAGGGGCGCGACCATCATTGTTGTTTGGAGTAATAATCCTTTTAATGCCGGTGGCTCAGGCGTGGCGTGCGGCGACTGGATCAAGTTCACGTCGGCGGATTGAATTGTTGTTCATGGCGGCGGTCGGTCCGGTAATGCTGATTGGGTTGGGGCTGATGCTTTACAATACCCTGCGCTTCGACAGCCCATTCGAATTTGGCTGGCACTATCAGTTGACGAGCTACAAGCAGAATGCTGCCCAGCAATTCAGTTTGCATTACCTCTGGTTCAACTTTCGTCTCTATTTTTTAGAACCAATGCGATGGAGTGGTCATTTCCCCTTTTTACAAGCTGTCCCGCTGTCGCCTTTGCCATCGGGTTACTGTGGGCTGGGAGAACCTTACAGTGGGATACTGAGCAACTATCCACTGGTATGGCTGGCCTTGGCCGCGCCATTGGTATGGAAAGGCAGGCCGGTGGAGGAGGTTTCCGGCCTACGCTGGTTTGCAGCGACTGTATTTTTGCTATTTATGATTTGTGCGTTAACCCTTTGCCTCTTTTTTTCAGCCGACAGCCGCTATGAGTTGGATTTTCTACCAGCTCTGATGCTGCTGGCCGTCATTGGAATTCTTGGTTTGGAGCGTGCGCTGGTGGGTTCGCTGGTTTGGCGGCGTATAGCCCGCTGGGGTTGGTGCCTGCTGCTGGCCTATTCGGTTGTATTTAACATTTTAGCGAGTGTTGAAGCCCATGCGGAGGCCAACTACCTTATAGGCAATTCTCTTCTCCATCAAGGGCGGGCGGAAGAGGCGTTGGAACATTTTCAAAAGGCCCTGGCGCTTCAGCCTGAATCCGCGACTTTCCACAACGGTCTTGGCAATGCTCTTTACCAGAAAGGCCGGATGGATGAAGCAATCATTCAATATCAAAAAGCTCTGGTACTCCAGCCAAAATCCGCAGCAGCCTACGAGTACCTCGGCGAGGCTCTTTTCCAAAAAGGGCAAATGGATGGAGCAATTATTCAATATCAAAAAGCTTTGGAAATCAAACCAGACTTTGCAGAAGCCCATAACAATCTTGGTTCCAGTCTTCTCCAGATGGGGCGGGTGAACGGGGCAATTACTCACTTCCAAAGAGCACTGGAAATCAAACCAGACTTTGTAGAAGCCCATAACAATCTTGGTTCCAGTCTTCTCCAGATGGGGCGGGTGGACGAAGCGATTGTTTATTATCGAAGGGCCATTGAACTTCAGCCGCGCTTGGTGCAGGCATACAACGATCTAGGCTATGCTTTTTTCAGAAAAAGTATGGCGGCCGAAGCAATTGCCTGTTATCAAAAAGCCATTGAACTTCAGCCTCAATTTATACCTGCACAAGTAAACTTGGCTTGGATACTGGCGACATCGCCGGAGCCGTCGGTTCGCAATGGAGGCAAGGCCGTCGCCCTGGCCGAGCAGGCCAACCAGTTTTCCAAGGATAAAGACCCGCTAATTCTTCGCACGCTGGCGGCAGCTTATGCGGAAGCGGGACGCTTCCCCGAAGCGGTGGCGACAGCAAAACGAGCGCTGGCATTAGCGGTGACTCAGTCTAACACAGGGTTGATAAATGTATTGCAGACGGAGATTGGACTTTATCAAACTAATTCCCCTCGGCGTTCTATAAGCGAATAAATGCACGCCATGGGAATTACGCGCTTGAAACAGGTTTGTCATGTAGAACGGCGCGACTTGCCGGGATGATGAAGGTGTGGTTGAGTATGATTACCAAATGAACGAGATGCCCGGCATCCGGCGGATTGTACTCGGCGGAGAATTGAACAACCACGGTTTATCATCACGTTGTTTGCGAGACTTCCGCGGTGTGGTCTTCGGCCAGGCGCTTGAGGATGCTCACGCAGCCGCGGTTTCCATCCACCTGCACCAGGTCGCCCGTGCGAATAACCCGCGTGGCCGCGGCCACGTTGGTCACCGCCGGAAGACCGTATTCGCGCGCCACAATGCTGCCGTGCGAGAGAATACCGCCTTGTTCCATGACCACGCCGGCGGCGGTGATGAAATACGGCGACCACGCCGGATCGGTGAACGGGGCGACGAGAATTTCGCCGGGGAGAACCTGCCCGTGGTCATCCGCGCGCAAAATCACGCGGGCGGTCCCGGTGACGATGCCGGGAGAAACCGGAATGCCTTCCAGAAGTTTCGCGTCCGCGTTCGCCACCGGCCAGCCGGGCGCATTGGGATCGAATCTTCCGTTCACGACTCGCGGCGGGTTGAGCTTCTGGTTCTTTTCATATTCCCGCCGGCGCAATTCGATGCGCTCGCGCCAATCGAACGAAGCGCTGCCCGTCGCGACCGGTTCAATCTCGGAAACTTCCAGGAAGAAAATGTCGTCGCGGCAGGCCAGGCTGCCCTGCTCGTGGAGCCGCTGGCCGAGGACCAGGAGAACTCGGCGCACGAAGGCGAAACGCCGGATGCCTTGATTCTTCAATTGCTCCCGATGGACGGTCACTTCCTGCGCACGGCGCAGCGAGTGCGAGAAGATCCAGCGTTTGATTGGATGCTTCAACCGCGCGCGGCAGTGGACGGTCAAGCGTTCCCGCTCTGCCGCCAGCCGCCGCTGATTTTCCAGCGGATCGGACTGGCCCAGCGAGCGAAGATAGCCGCGCACCAGTCCCAGGATGTAATCGGGCGCCTCGCACCAGCGGGCGTTGAACAGTTCGAATTCGCCGCGGCAATGGTGCCCATGCTCGTTCATGAAGGCATCCCAGGCAGCCAGGAATAATTTCCGGCCGGGTTCAGTGTGGCAAAGCCTGGCGCGGACCTCCGGCCAACGGTTTTCGGAAGCCACCGTAGCCGCCGTGTCGCTGTCGGTGTGAGCCAGCGCGGCCAGGCGCCAGAGAGCCAGGCCGGCTTCCGCGACCGGTATGCCGCCCAACGCGGCGAACAACTGGAGCGCCAAGCCGGGTTCACCCAACCAATCGCGGCAGGCTTTCAGAAACACCGGCAGCGCCGCTCCCTGTGTTGCCAGGTAGAGAACATCCGCGTCTTTGAAAACCCCCTGAATCCATTGGACACCCAGCCGGGTCAGTTCCGGCGTGGACAGGGTCCCGACATCCAGGTGGGCGAGTTCATCCGTTTGCTTCTTAAAGCGGGCCAAGTTGGCATAACCACGGCGGCGGGACGAATGGGTGATGAGATCGTAAAAGATGCGAGGCCAGGAGAGGATGTACTTCGGCCAGCGGAAACCCAGGTCGGGGAGATCTTCCGGCGAAAGGGTCAGCGGGGCCTGGCGGTATGCCTCCACCAGATCGCCTCCCGCCGCCCGGGCAAAATCTGGGAGTCCCTTGTGCAGGAAGGAAAATGGTCTGACCGCAGCCAAACTCGTGTTGGCATTGAAATAGAGTCTGCCGGCAACGAGCCCCGCTAGCGGAGCGCGGGTAATATCAGTGCCCACCAGGCGAAAGATGGAACCGACCACACTAAGCAAGGATTGCATTATGGACCACGTCATCGGCGTCATCACGTCCGGCATCACTTCGCCGGTGTTGACATTGGTCCAGACCTGCCGGTCCTCCCACGTCCTGGCCGGAGCTTTGGTTGTGATCGGACGGGACTGCAGGAGGAACACCCTGCCATCCCGCTGCGCCCACTCGATATCCTGCGGCGCACCAAAGAGACGTTCTATCCGGCGGGCGAGATCGCACAGGTTTTCGAGAATTGCGGACGAAAGCAGTTCCTTTTCAGGTGCGGTCAGCACGTGCCCCGTTCGCTTTTCAACCACCATCCGCTCGGGCTGAACTGTCCCCTGCACGAGTCCTTCGCCCAAACCGCTCACGCATTCCACGACGAACCGATCCGTTGCACCTGTCAACGGATCAGCGGTGAACACAACTCCGGCGTGTTCGGCCTCGACCATTTCCTGCACCAACACCGCCATACTGACCTTCTCCGCCGGCACCTGCTGCCGTGCCAGGTAAACGAGCGCCCGCTCGGAAAAAAGCGACAGCCAGCACGTCTTGATGGCGTCCAGCAACGCGTCCGCCCCGCGCACATTCAGAATGGATTCAAACTGACCGGCAAAAGACATCCCGGCTGCGTCCTCGACGGTCGCGCTGGAACGCACTGCAAAGCTCCGCTTTCCACCCGATTCCCGCCAAGCGGACAGCACCGCATCCTTCACCGCCTCCGGCACGTGAACTTCCGCCAGGCATGAGCGAACTTCCCGGCTCAGTTCCGCGATCCGCCCGATTTCATTGCCGGAGCATTGCGCCAGCAGATGGGATAATTCAGTCCGCTTCGAACATGAAGACAGGAAGTGATCGAACGCCGTTGTCGTGACACAAACGCCTTGCGGCACCGGCAGGCCCGCTGCGATCATTTTGCCCAGATTAAACGCCTTGCCACCCACCAGCGACCGGTGATTCTCGCTGGCTTCCCCCAGGGGAAGCACGAGCCCAGCGGCTTTGTCTGTTGCCGCCGGCGCAGCCACGCTCCGCGCAGAATTGGTTGAAGACATCTTACCCATAGTCAATCAATTTGGCCAAAGGCGCGCTCATTCTTTGAGTTTCTTTCCCTCGGTATCCGGCAACCCCGCCGGATGGTGAACGATGACAGCCGTCACTTCTCCTTTGTCATTCTTGATGAAGAAGAATTGCTCATCAGCGATCTTGAGGAAGAATTTCGTTTCCGATTCGGGATAAATATCGAAGGGGCCCCCGCTGCCGGGCTTGCCTGACTGGTCTGAAACCTGTCCGACCAACTGATCTCCTTGTCGCCAGATTTTCAGCTTTCTTCCATAGGGAACCATGTTGTCCGGCGCAAATTCGTATTGGCCGACACAGACATCGAGAAGTTTCGTGTTTAGCTTGATGGCGACAGGCTGATTGGAGATTTTTGCAAGCGAAAACTCAGCACCGGGGATCTGCGCGGTTAAACGGGTCACCTTGCCCCGGCTATCCCGGAAAAAGGTCACGGGCATGCCGGTCAACCTGTTAAAAAAGTGAGTTTCCGATTCCGGCAATAGTTCAACCTGGATTTCCGGCCAAAATTCGGGAGGGAAAGGCGGCAATAATTCGGAAGTGATTGGCGATAATCGGCGATAAACCGTAAAGGTGTATTGGGCAAAAATCCGATCCCCTTCACGGCGAATGCTTATGCCGGGATGGAAAAACGAGCAAACCATGTAACTCAACACCAGCGCAACGAGAGCCGCCAAAAGACCACTGACCAAGACCGCGCAGCCTAGGATGATGCAGCGCTTGCGAAAACAGGCAGCGCGCCAGAGGAGGACCACCAGCATCGCGAGGCAGAAGCCCGCCGGGATATAAATGGCTGCTCTGGGCGCGTTAAGGAGATACTGCCGCATGGTGAGCATTCCCAGCGTAAAATCGGGTGCAAGCTGATATTGTCCCCCACACGAATCATAAAATTGACCGTTGATTTTTGTCTCCTTTGGCCGACGATCCGGCTGCCATTCGCTATCGAGTAAAAGCATGCCTGTGATGGAAATATCATCCCCAACCTCCGAATTAGACAAGACCACCAGGCCGCGACGCCGCGTCATGTCGAAACCGGCGAACGCGGTGTAACCTGGCCCGTGTCCGCTTTTCCAGACGATTTTTGTCCCATCCAGCTCGCGCGTGGTAAACCAACCCAACCCAACGTCCTCATCAATAACGTCCGCATGAAAGTGAGCGACGTGCGTTTTTGCCATGAGCGGTGTCAGGCTGGATGAGGTCAACCCGAGGTTGGCCGACACGTATTTCAACATGTCATTAACAGTCGAACGGAGCGCGGCAGCACTTGTAAGGGCTCCCCAATCCCAACTCGGGACCGCATGGCCGAGTTGGTTGTGTCCGGTGGCGAACCGCGATTTCAGTTCTGGCGTCAGCGTGAACCGCGTGCTGCCCATCTCTAATGGTCGGCAAATCCGATCCACCACCAGCGATTCGTAGTTCGTCCCGGCTTTCAGGGCGATGGCTTGACCAAGCAAGGCTATTCCCGGGTTCGAATATTCATATTTCGTTCCCGGCTCACGGGTCAATTTGTATCCGGACACGAAGGCATCCAACTTCTCGAAGGTATAATCAGCAGTCGGGAAACGACTTTTAGGGCCGGCGTTATCAGGCAAGAGTGGAAGCCCGGAGGTGTGGGTGGCCAATTGGAGCAAGGTGATTTCTTTGCCGTTACGGGTCGGCATTTTAACTGACTCGGGCAAATACTTTGCCACGGGATCGTCCAGCTTCATTTCCCCACGTTCGACCATATCTTGCAGCAGCAATGCGGTAAAGGTCTTTGTGATGGAAGCGAGATCGAACAGGGTGTCGCCATTCACTTCCTGGTCGGTGCCGTTATCCATTTTTCCACAACGGACAAAGCTGGAGCCATGCTCGTCCACAATGCCAACGTCCAGATTTTCAACCTCGACGCGCTGTTGCAGAAACGCGCGGATAGCATTTGTGAAATCCTCCGCCGAAGCGCGAAAGGAAAATGCCGATAACAGCATCGTGAAACAAATGGCTCGGATGGCAGTTTTCATTTCAGTTTCTATTCCTCGATTTCCTCCTTGGGATGCGGGCCGGACAGCGTGACGCTCTGGCCGATGGCCGGAATTTTGAAGGGTTGGTAGGGCTGGGAGGAAGCCAAAGCCATCCGCAAGTCGAATCGGAGCCAGTGGAAATGGGGCGAATCCAGCGAAGTGTCGAACCGGAAAGCAACACGGGAAGGCAAATCCGATGCATCCATTTCCAGGACTTCCACCGTGAGGCCACCCAGGTCATACCGGTCGCCTTTTTTGCATTGGGGTTTGCCCACGAGCAGGTTGAAAGCCCTGCAGGCGTAGGCGCCACGGATCGGACCAACATTGTCGCAGAAGAATATGTCCGGCGCTTGGGATTGAATCACCAGCGTTTTGTCATCGGTCCGTTCGACGTCAAAGCTCGTCAAACCCGGCACCAGCGTTCTCATGGTCTTTGGCAGGGGCTGGTGGTGATACGCTTTGTAGGAAGGTGCATAAGCCAACGCGAGCACGCAGGGTGGGTTGACGACGATCACATTTTCGTTCTCGATGTTTGGCCAATCACCGACATCGCCGAGGCCGTTCATTCCATACAAAACGTGAGCGGTTGCTTTAACCACTACGACTCTTCCGGCGATCGCTCCCGGAACATGCGCCAGAATCAGCAGGACACAGGCAATCCATGCCAGGATTCGGCAGGTCAACCATTCCGGCAACCGGTTCCGCCGGGAGAACAGGCCGGCAACGAAACTGGCGATCAATCCATAAGCTCCGACGGCCACAAACCCAAGGTTTTTGGACATTGGCATTACGGTTGCCGCGGGGATGGCCGCCAGCATCATGACCGCGAACCAGAACGCGATCGTTTTGTCCCGGCGCACCCACGGGAGGAAAACCACCAAAGCCGCGACCACGGCCACGCAAAAAAACGCAGTGACCTTTGGCTGCAATAAAGGATTAACGGCGAACAAAAAATCCGGCGTCACGCCGGTAAGCTGGCCTCCGAGCAAAACCATGGCTCTGGGGATCACTACCCGCGCAAACTGAAGCGGTTCGTGGGCAGGATCAATGTAAAGTCCGACGTTGCGCAGGCCAAAACCGAGAGCCTCATAGATTGTCCGCCACACAATGATGACCAGAACCGAAGGCAAAACCGTCAGCGCCCGGTTGCGAAAAGAACCCGGCTCGAGCACCAGGACATACGCGAGAATGAAGGCAAAAGTGGAAGCTCCGCCTTCATCCGCGAAAAGGGAAAGCGCGAGGAACAGCACGGACAGCACACATCCGGAACGGGATTTTGCAGAACGCCATTGATGATGTTCATAAAGACACAAAAGACCGAAGAAAAGCGAAAGCATGAAGCCGCGGTTGGCAACGTACATCACCGGGAAATATGTGTTGCTGTCGAGCAGGAACAACAGCGCCGCGAATCCCGCGACCCACCCCGTTCCCATCAGCTTGCGGTAAACTATCGTGAGGAGAAACACGATGGCCGCGAACCAGGCGATGTTGTGGGCGTGCATCAGCATGGACGAGTCGGGAAAGAGCCGGTAATCGAGCCAGTGAGTGAAGGCGGTGACCGGCCGCCAAAGACCCAGTCTTATATTGTCCGGCGTCCACCACGGCAGCATGCCGTAGTTCTTCATCATCGCCATGTCTTGTGGGTTGCGGTTGAAGAAAAGATCGCGGAGGACGGTCGAGAGACTGCCAGAATCCGCGGGGTTGCCCATCTCGTGCATTCGCGGCGGCAATTGGCCTGGCCTGAGTTCAACTGCGCGCTGGGGCAAATCATCCCAAAACAGGCCGGTCTTCAAGGCGGGCAACATTACCAGGATCGCCCCAATTGCCAGAATCACGGGAAGATAACGGTGGGCAAGAAGCCGCTTCGAGAAACCCAACACCCGGGTTCCTGTTCCATTCGTTTTCATCGTTTCCATTCGATTTGGTCAATAATCGTTGCTGACCTTCATGGATAGACAAGGGAAATCAGAAAGCCTCACGCTTCTCAGGGTCGGTCAATAATATCGTGCCATCCAACCAACACGGTTCATCAAGTGAGCGCCGATGGCAGAGTCTCACGAATCGTCCACGATCCACACGCAACAAAGTGGAAGCCGACATTGATTGTCAGCAGGCACAGGCTGGACAGTTCCCGGCAACCCGGACAGGATGAACATCGCCTTCCGCGCCGGCGCCGGCGCCTGCACCCGCCGTGACTCAAAAACAGGTGTTACCCAAAGGAGTACCGGAAGTTGCACTCGGCGGAGAACTAATTCGAGGTCTGAATTTCTGTTGAGCCGTCAATGCATCAGGCGCATTATGCGGTTATTGTGGTAGCGATGGAAAAGACTGAAAACTGCAAATTATTGAGACTAACCCGAATGGCCCATTTTCTTCAAACCGCTTGTGCCGTGGCTGCCGGTGCATTGGTCCTGTGCGCTACATCGCTGCGGGCCGGTGAGGTTACGGTCATCCTGACCAAGGTGGATGACGGTGAGGCCAAGCATGCCCCGTATGGCATCCACCAGGATGACAACCTCGTGCTGTTTCGGCAGAGTTCCATCCCTCTGACAACGACGGACCCGAGCCGCCCGGTCAAGATTGCCATTGATGGGACCAAGATCTTCCAAACAATGTACGGCTATGGAGCGGCCATGACAGATTCGTCCGCCTGGATGCTCATGAATCTCAAGCAGAGGAATCCGCAACTACACGAGTACACCATGAGGAAGCTGTTCTCGCCGACCGAAGGCGCGGGCTTCAGTGTCCTGCGCCTGCCCATCGGCGCCTCCGACTTCACGGTCAGCCCCACGTATTACACTTACTGCGATGTGCCGTCGCCGGATCTAAGCCGCTTTTCGATCGCTCACGACCGGCCGTACATCATTCCCGCGCTCAAGGACGCATTGCGGCTCAACCCCGAGATCCGGATTCTCGCCTCGCCGTGGAGCGCCCCGGCGTGGATGAAGACCAATGGCAAGTTGAAGGGCATTACGCCGCCAGAAAAGGCCGCCGGCGTCACCTGCAAACTCAAGCGCGAGTGCTTCGAGGTGTATGCCGACTACCTAGTGAAATTCATTGATCAATATCGGACGGAGGGCATCGAAATCTGGGGCATCACGCTGCAGAACGAACCACAGAACGATATGGTCTGGTGGCCCGGCATGCGCATGGATGAGGACGATCAAATCAGACTCACCAGCCTTCTGGGTCCCAAACTCGCCGCCAAGGGACTCAAAACGAAACTCTTCATCCACGACCACAACTGGGGAACAAACCCGAACGACCAGAAGGCCATTCACGGTGACGCCAAAATGGATCCGGTGGAGAGCGTGACCAAAATCTTCTCGGATCCCAACGCGGGCAATTATATCGCCGGCAGCGCCTGGCACTGTTACTACGGCGGCTCCAAGCTCATGGCCCAAGTGTACAACACCATTCATCAGAGGTTTCCCGACAAGGAAATCCTCTGTACCGAGCTGAGTGGTTGGAAACGTGGCAGTTGGTGGGGGGATGTGGACTATGGCATGGCCCACAACTGGATGGGTGGACCTCAACACTGGTGCCAAGCGAATCTGGAATGGAACCTTGCGCTCGACTGCAAGTTCGGGCCAACTCCGCGCACTGATTCCGAGGCCGCGGGGTTGGTGAATATTGAAACCGACAACTATCAGGGAGTGAGGCTCGAGCGGGAGTTCTATGCCATGGCACAGATGTCCCGTGCCGCCCGACCCGGATCAAAGCGCATCGCGGCTTCCTTCAAAGGCGCCGACCCTGGCCGCATGGACATCATCGCCTTCGCCCTGCCCAACGGCCAGACCTCGCTGGTCGTTTACAACAAGAACCATACCGAACAATCATTCCAAGTCGAGGCGGACGGCAAATTCTTCGATTACCCCGCACCCGGACACAGCATCGTCACGTTCGTGTGGTGATCACGGAAAGGCAATCCGGAGAATAACGCTACTTCGTCGCCTTCTTCAACGTCAGCAGGCCGATCCGCCACGGGATTTGCTGGTAGCTTCCCGGCTTATCCTTCTGAAGGGCGCCGTGGATAAGACATTGCAACTTTCCCGGATCGACGGTGAGCGTCTCGTCGTAGGAGTCGCGGATGAGTTCGCCATGGCTGATGTTGTCCGCCCAGAGTGTTCCTCCCGCCGCGGCAGTGACGTTTGCGGCGCCGGCGAAAGGATTCGTCTGGGTGTCCGCCAGGCCCGTCCACTTGCCGTCCAGCCGGTCAGCGACGTATGCTTTGCAATATCGGATGTCGCCAGGTCCTCGCGCCTCGATGATTGCAATATACTGATTCACCCCCTTCAGCCGATAGATGTGACCGGACTCGTAGATGTCCGCCTTTAGCGCGACCTCGGGGTGATCGAACCCGTTGGGAAAGTCCTTGATGGGCGTCCACAACCGCCAGAGCTTGCCGTTGTCATTGGTGTAGAAGAAATACGCACGCTGATCGTCGCAGATTATCCAGTAGTCGAGGCCGCCTTCCTTGCGTGGGTCCCTGTCCGAGCCGTCCAGCATCGGCTGCGCCTTCGTCCATGACGTCGGATCGGCGATGTTCGTGGTCGTGGAATACGCAACCCACAGCTTCTTTAATCCCGGGACGCTCATCTGGTAGACGAAGTACCATTTCTTCTGCGGACGGAAGTAAAAGACCTCCGGGCCGCAGTAGTACTTGCTGTCGCTGATCATCAGAATGGTCCGCGGCGACTTGTCCGCGTTTTCCCACTTGTCGAACCCGACGTACTCCATGGCCGTATGTCCCCGGCACTTGTACGTCACGAAAAGGTGCCATTTTCCCCCGTAATAGACGATCGCCGGGTCTTTCACCGCACGTTCGGGTTCCACGGCGCGTTTGTTCTGAGGCGAAAGAATGGGTGGTGACAGTTCCCACGAGAACGGGCCCGTTAATCCACTCGGCGCGCTTGACTCACGCGGTGCGTTCTTCGCTTGCGAATCGCCAGCAATCCCTGACGCATTGCCTTGCGCAAAGACTGCCAGCCCTGCCGGTGTCGCCGCAACAGCAAGAAACGTCATCAGCAACAGTTGCCCGAATTTCATCGTCTCATCCTGCGTGAAAGATTGAAATCACGCTCTTTCCCATTGTGTCATCCGGCAAATCGCCGCGTCAACAGGATACAACCGGGGAGGAAATATCCGAGATATTCGCAGATGAGGTGATACTGTCGAATCCTGTCTGGTAAAGGATGCAGTCCCGGTCATTGACAATTTCTGCGCGGTCGGCATGTTTTGGGTTACACTCTGAACATAATTATGAAACGCACATTATCCATTTTCGCTGCCGTATTCATCGCCGGCAGCCTTTTTGCGCAATCCATTGACCTGCCCGCGCCGCAAAAAAACGGCGGCATGCCGCTGATGGATGCGCTGGCGAAGCGGTCCACGGCCAGGGCTTTCGATTCCAAAGAGCTTTCACCCCAACAGCTTTCCAGCCTCCTCTGGGCGGCTTTCGGCATTAATCGGCCCGATGGCAAGCGCACCGCTCCCTCAGCCATGAATTTTCAGGAAACCGACATCTATGTGCTGCTCAAGTCGGGCGCGTATGTCTATTCCTCCAAATCCAACAAACTCGATCTGGTTGTCGCCGAAGACATCCGGTCGCTGGGTGGAACCCAGGCTTTCGTCAAGGACGCGCCCGTGACTTTGGTTTTCGTCGCTGATCTCTCCAAAATGGGCAAAGGAAACGAGGATAATAAAAAGAACACCGCCAATATTGATGTCGGTTATATCTCACAAAACGCCTATCTCTTCTGCGCCTCTGAAGGGCTAGTCACCGGAGCAAGAATGTCGGTGGATCGGGCGGCCCTTGGTCCAAGACTTAAGCTTCGTCCGGATCAGATGATCGTTCTGGCGCAATCCGTGGGCCATCCCAAGCCCTGAACAGAAGGATGATTATGGCTGAATTGTTTGAGCGTGTTTCCATCAACGGGATGACGTTGGCCAGCCGCTTCGTGCGATCCGCCACCTGGGAAGGGTTGGCCAGCCGGGAGGGTTCCGTCACCTCCAAGCTTACCAAAATGATGGTTGAATTGGCCCAGAACGAGGTTGGTTTGATCATCAGCAGTTACGCGTTTGTCAGCCCCGAAGGACAGTCGAGCCCCGGCCAGCTCGCCATTCATGACGATCGTTTCGTGGCCGGGCTGTGGGCAATGGTTGAGGCGGTCCATAAGGCAGGCGGAAAAATCGCCCTGCAGATCGTTCACGGCGGAAGGTTTGCAGACTTCGCACTGACCGGATTGCAGCCCATCGGTCCATCCGCCGTTGCGAAGGATGGCCAGACCATCTGCCGGGCCATGAGCAAGCCAGACATCGCGAACATCATCTCGGCCTTCACTCAGGCGGCCGTGCGGGCCAGACAGGCCGGCTTCGATGCGATCCAGCTTCACGCCGCCCATGGTTTTTTGCTCAGCCAGTTTCTATCCCCGGCGCTGAACCAGCGGACGGATGAATATGGCGGCACGCTGGAAAACCGCGCCCGGTTCCTGCTCGAAGTGGTGCAGAGCATCCGGAAAGCAATCGGGCCCGGCTATCCGCTCCTCATCAAACTCAACTCGGAGGATTTCCTGGAAAGCGGGCTGACGCGCGACGAGGCCGTTCAAGTTGCGGCCATGCTCGAAGCCGCATCCGTTGATGCCATCGAACTCTCCGGCGGGACGGTGGCTTCACCGGAAAAGTTTATGCCGGTGCGTCCCGGGAAGCCGAAGACTCCACAGGACGAGGTTTTCTACCGGGAGGCCGCGAAGCTCTACCAGGCCAAAGTCGGGATACCTCTGATGCTGGTCGGGGGCATCCGCTCCTACGAGACGGCAAACGATTTGATCCGCAGCAGGCTGGCCGACTACATCTCCCTGTCGCGGCCGCTGATTTGCGAACCGGGACTGGTCAAACGCTGGCACAATGGAGATCGCCGTGAATCGGAATGCGGGTCGTGCAACAGTTGCTTTGCTCCCGCCAGCGACGGCCGGGGGGTCTATTGTGTGGCCATGGAAAAAAAGCGAGGCAAAGCCGGCGGGGGATCAGGTGCGGGCGACGGTTGAACGATTCTTCCCCGGGCATTGAGGTAAATTTGCATCTGTCGGGTGCAAAAGTGGTTTGCGGAAACGGTTCAAATCCGAATGCCGAAGCCCGAAGCCCGAAAGAAGCCCGAAGCTCGAAATCCGAATGCCAGATGTACGTGACGAAGTTCTTCTGTTTCGAACTTCGGATTTCGGATTTCTTTCGGCATTCGGCATTCGGGTTTCGGATTTTCTGTTTCCCCTCGCTTTGCAGTTGGCAGTCCGGTGGCTTTCCGGCTTAATTCCGCCCCGCATGAGCATTGCCTGTCAAATTGTCGTCTGCGGCAGCATCGTGCCGGACCCGCTCCAGACCCGGGAAGTGGCCAGCCTGAATGTCATAATTCCAACATTTGACAGCATATCATAAACGATATATTATGAACCTGTTGCTTGGCTGTGTCCGGCTGGAAAACGGACGATGCCCGTTCCTGGACGGCTTGGAAGAACTGCCAGCAACGGATCAGGCAAAGGTACTGGCCTGGGCCAAACGACTGGCCGCACACGAAGAATTGCGGCGACCGCCTTATGCGAAGCATCTGGACGACGGCATATTTGAACTGCGGCTTTCCCTGCGGGCGGGAGAGCATCGCTCGTTCTTTTTCTATTGCCGGGGTGATCGCCTGATCTTCACGCATGGCTATTTGAAAAAGACCGACAAAACATCGCCCGTTAAAATCGTCCGGGCGAAACGAATGCGAGATTACTATGAAAACTGCGAACCACCGCCGCACGCCGGCATCGAGTAACCGGGCGCACGGGAATATTGACGCCTGCCTCAAGCGCAAGTTGCAGAACCCGGAGTTCCGCGCCGCCTACAACGCCGAGGACAAGCGCATCGAGCTGGTGCTCCAGATTATCAAGCTGCGCGAGCGGCGCGGCATGACGCAGGCGGACTTGGCCAAAGCCATCGGCACCCGACAGGCCAACGTCAGCCGCCTCGAGCGGTTTGACACGAATCTCACGCTGGGCACGCTGGAAAAAGTAGCCCAAGCGTTGGGGGTGAACCTGCAAATTGATCTGGTGCCAAAAGCAGCATGACTTGAATTTGTGTGAATTCGTGTCCATTCGTGGTTTAACAACTTTATGAGCATTGCCTGTCAAATTGTCGTTTGCGGCAGCATCGTGCCGGACCCGCTCCAGACTCTGGAGCCGGTGACCGGCCCGGGCGGTCCCGCGTTGAAAAATGAAATGATACTGCCCGCCGTCCTCGACCCCTGGGCCGGCCACGCGCTCTACGAGGCCGCGAATCTCGTGAAGAACGCGCCCGGCAGCAAAGTCTGGCTCGTCAGCCTCGGCCCCAAAGCCAAACTCCAGCAGGTGATGATGACCGTCGCGCAAAAAGTGCCGTTCGAACTCGTCGCGCTCGATGGCCCGGCCGGCGGGTTCACCGAAGCATCCGAAGTCGCTGCCGCGTTGGCTGAGGCCATCCAGTCCATCCCCGGCCTCGACAAATCCAAGCTGCTCGTGTTCGGCGGCTGGGAATCCGCATCGCGCGGCGCGGGCGCCACGATGCAGATGGTCGGCGAACGCCTCGGCATCACCGACCAGTTCCAAGGCGTGGACGAACTCAAAATCGCCGCCGATGGTGCGCTGGAGATTTTGGAGCGGGTCGAAGGCGGCAAACACCAGATTTCCAAATGTGTTGGCCCGCCGGCGTTGCTCGGCTGGGCCACCGGCAATCTGCCCGAGCCGAAAAACAATCCGCAGGTGGGCATGATGAACATGCGCACCGTGATGCCCGCGTTGCAAAAGGCCAAACCAGTGAAACTGTCGGGCGACGGGTTGAATTTCGCGAGCGTCTCGCTCCCGAAACAATTGCGCGAAACCAAAATCGTGAAGGACAAATCGCCGGACGACATCGCGAAGGAAATCGTCGAGTGGATCAAAACATGAAGACAAACGGAGTGATGGAGTGATGGAGCATTGGAGTAATGAAACTCCGTTCCTTCAACCCGCCACTCCATTAATCCATCACTCCAATACTCCAGTACTCCAATTTTTCCTATGGAAACGATTTTACTCCTCGCCCACACCGAAGCCGACGGCTCGCTCGCCAAATCCGCCCGCGAAGCGTTGCGCGCGGCCCGCACCCTGAACCAGGCCATCGCCGGCTCCAGTCTCATCGTGGGACTCGTCGGCGAAACCGTCCAGGCGGCAGCGGATTCAATCGCCGCCTGTCCGGCCACAAAATATTTCGGCGTGGCCGGCAAGGACTTTGCCCAGTCGCGCTACGCCTCCGATGCGGCGGCGGCGGAGGCTGTTTGCAAATCGGCCCAGGCCACACTCGTCGTCGCTCCGGCGACGTCGCGCTGGGCGCGCGTGCTGCCCGGCGTCGCGCAACGCCTCGTTGGTCGCGCCGACACCCACGTGACCGGCGTGGCCGATGCGGGCGGCAAGCCGGCCGTCAACCGTTGGTATTACCGCCAACGCATGGAAGCCACGCTCACCCGCGCGCAACGGCCCTGGTTCATCCTCGTTGACCCCGGCAGCCAGACCGCGTGCGAATGCGGCGCCGGCACGGCCAAGGTTGAAACGGTGACCGTGAATCTGACCGAGTCCGGCAAACGCACCACGGTGGTCGGCCTGCGCGAGCCGAAGGCGGACGCGCAGACCATCCGGCCCGACGCGGAACTGCTGTTCGTCACCGGCGCGGGCTGGACGAAGAAACAAGCCGACGGCCAGACGCACGTGCCGGAGGCGGAAAAATTAATCCGCGATTTCCTGCAACTCGGCCGCGCGTCGCTGGGCAGCAGCAAATCGCTGGTGGACCTCGGCGGCGAAGGCCAGGCGGTGCTGTCATTCCTCTCGCACCTGAACCAGATTGGCCAGACCGGTTCGACGCCGCGGCATCCGAAGGGATTGAGCACCTGCTGTCACGGCGAGGAACCGCACACCGTCGGCTGGCGTTTCATCAACGAGCGCCGCGCCATCAGCCTGGACCCGAACTGCGGCTGGGCGCGCGGCAAAGCCGACGTGCTCTACGTGGCCGACGCATTCGCCGTGATGGGAAAAGTGAACGAGTTGCTGGCAGCGAAGAAGTAATTGCAGGTCCTAACGACAAAGGTCAGGCACGCGCGGGAGCGCGTTGGCTGCACCGGCTTGTTCGATATCTGTGTTTCGGCTCCATTAAAAGCGACATCTGGTTCTTTCTCCCTTCGGTCGCTGAATCGGAATGAATCAACTGCTGCAGTTCGTCGAGCTTCCCTAGTTCTCGGGCTAACTCCACAAAGGAGAGTCTCCTGAGCACATCGGCGGTGATTGGACGTTTCGAGTCTTGGAAAACGAGAGAGTTCAAGAATTCTGTGGCTGGCGCCGAGGCCAGCAGTTGAAAGAGAAGCTCAGCTTCGTCCTGAGACTGACATGGAATAAAATAGCAGGTGTCATCTACCATGACCGGGCGGTCATCGCATGGCGGAACTACTACGAAGGAAATATTCTTGTAAAGGCCTGAAATGGCGATCTTCCATGGTGCAAACGAGTAAGGGCCGATTCCGAACACTGAAAATCTAGGACGGTTTTTGTATATGGAGCTCTTCCTGTCGTTTAGGGCATCTGCATGGCGCGTTAAATAGCGCCAAGTTCTCGGGGCCCTCTGTTCGATCTCCGAGGTATCGTCGCCGGTGTGTTTCTGTGTAACCAACACGGATTTGCGAATGATGGTCCGCCCGTTACCGAGGTCGGAGGACTTCAATAGTGGAAACACGTAGTCCTCCTCAATGTCCACTAACTCGCCGAATCCGTTGATTAGCTTACGGCCATCGCGAGTGAATTCCATTACGCTACCGGCGTCATGTTTAACGCCCGACCGCCAAATATATGTCGATGAGCCCCCATCCAAACTCTTGCGTGCTCGGTAGGCATCAAGGTCAGAGACCAAGTCGCCGTCAACAAATCCGAACCGGGTAGACGTAGATGCCGTGTCGAGATCGGTGTATACTGCCGCGACCCGTTCAGTTGTGCGTTTTCCTGAGGCGAAGAAGAGGCATGCATCGACCGCTACATCGAACTCTGCCTTGGCGTCGATCTGAAACAAACTTGAACCTTGCAGCCCTCCGCATGTCTTCCAGAAATGCCGCAAAACCTTTCTCGCGGTCATCGTCTTGCACAGCATCGCAATAGCGCCGTCGGGTGGAAGCGCTTCAATCAACCGCACCAGCATCCATTCGGAGATGTCGAAGTTTGATTTTCCTGTGCGGGCGTCGAAGCCGCGCAGACCCTGGAAGTTTGTCTTCGTGGGGAGATTATTACTTCCGAGTTGCCCTAAGTCTGAATTCGTCACCCACGGCGGATTGCCGATGACGAGGATCCTGGTTTTCCCGGGTCGGGTTAGGTTGCATTTCCAGTCCTCGTTAAAGAAGTCTCGCTGGAGAATCTGAACAGCGAATTGACTCAGATACTTGCGAGCCGCGTCAACATATTCCCGATTAATCTCGTAACCTTGATACTCTGGTTTGTGCCCCCACTGCTTGGCGGACGCTTTGAGGAACCGACCCAGCCCGGCAGTGGGCTCGATGACGACATCTGGAGTGCCGAAAATCTCGGCAACGAGAGCGACGCATCTGGTTGCCAAGCTTTCTGGAGTCTGGAAGTCTCCGAATTCCTTCTTATCGCTCATAGAAATTCGAGTCGTGAATCGTCACCAATTTATGGTATCCAAATCTTTGATAAATCTTTTGGAAAACTTTTCATGTTTCTTAAGCTCTTTCTGTCTGTATTTTTCGTACGCTGCTAGAAATCCTCTGTAGAAATCGCGTTTGGTCTGATTCCCGACGATCTTTCGCGGGCTGCTCATTTGAATTACACCGGATCCCTGAGCTTCTATTGTCAGACAGTCCCAACTGATGTGCTCGATGGGGATTGGCGCCGTTTCCTTCAATATTGTCAATTTACCGCCGCGTTCGCTGTAGTCTACAAAGAGGAAGCTAAGTTCTTTGCGCTCCTCGAATACCCATTCATGCATTTTCTTTATGGAGATCATGTTTAGCGAGTAGTTCTCTTTGTCGACGTTATTGCTCTTAACGTTCACAGCATGATTGTCTGATAGCATGAAATCGCCTATTGCTTTTCTGGTCGTTGTTTCCTTGCCGTATTTCGCAGCCAACTGCGTTTGAATTTGTTCGTATGCGTCCATAAGGGCGTTCTTGGTTACTCGCTGTGCGTCGAACAGTATTATCCGGACAAACCCTCTTTGTCACTTTATGATTTTTGCCGGGAAAAGCCAAAGTCCGAATGTTTGTCTCTTCCCGCCAGCCTGACTTCGCGGGCATGATGCGCCCCGGCCATGACCGGTCAACCCCTTTTGGTTTGTCCGCGGCGAGTTTTAACGCAAAGACGCAAAGACGCAAAGGTAGCCGCGACGCCCCGTCGCGCAGGCGTGGCAGTGACGCCCTCGTCGCCACCGTCCAAACCATTGAACCGTTGGTGCGTGGAAAACTCGCGGCGAGGGCGCCGCAGCCACCTCACTGCGACGAGGCGTCGCAGCTACCTCGGCAATTCCTCGCGTCTTTGCGCCTTGGCGTCTTTGCGTTAAAGAATTTGAAGGCAGATACCCAGGGCGTTGCCCCGGGGCTAGCAAAGCAACGTTCACTTCGCCAGCCTTTTCAGAAATGCCGGCATCACCTCATTCTGCAGTATCTGGTCCAACGTCTGGCGTTTTCGGATGAGCTCGACCGAGCCGTTTCTGGAGATCATTACTTCCGCAGCTTCCGGGAAGGAATTATAGTTCTTGGCGGCCATGCTTGAGCAATAGGCTCCAGCGCCGCCGATCACTACCAGGTCGCCAATCCGTGTTTCCGGGAGCAGACGCGGTTGCAGGCCTTCCGGGCTTCCCGGCGCAGGTGTAAGCACGTCACCACTTTCGCAGCAGTGCCCAACGACGACATATTTTACACGGCTGCGTCCTCCTGTCGTGTCACGCACGACTTCGATGGGATGTTGTGCCCCGTACATGCTGGGCCGGAGAATCTCGGTCATCCCGGTGTCCACCTTGAGAAACTTATAACCGCGACGCCCCGTATCCACGACGTCGTTGACCGTCGCGATCAGGGCACAGGAATTGGCCACCAGATACGTGCCTGGCTCCACTTCAAGATGCAGTCTTCGCCCATGTTTTGATTCGAATGATCGAAACGCCTTCATGATGGGAAGGCCGATCTTCTGCAAGTCGGTCGTTTCTTCGCCCTTCACCCTGCCGATTTTATATCCGCCACCCAGATTCAGCACGGTCACGTCACGCAGGCGCGAGCAGGTGTCCAATGACATCAACGCCACGTGTTGCCAAACCTTCGGGTCGCTCCCCGATCCAATGTGCGTGTGCAGACGAGTGAACTTGAGGCCGTACTTCCGTCCGGCTGCCAGCGCCTCGTCCAGGTGTTCATGCCAGATGCCGAAACTGGCCGAAGGCCCGCCGACGTTTGTCCGGTTGTTGTGCCCCGAACCCAGACCGGGATTGACCCGGATCGACAGTTGACGACCGGGAAACAATGCCCCAAATGCGTGGATTTGTGCAATCGAGCAGGCATTGAACAAGACGCCCCTGTTCACCAGTTCCTTGAGATTGTCCGGCACCTGTTGCGCTGTGAGTTGAATTCTTTCGGGGGAAACACCGGCGCGGAGCGAGCGCTCGATCTCATAGCCGCTGCTGGCGTCAATATGCAGACCGGCATCGGCCAACACCTTGATCACTGCGCTTGTTGGACAAGCCTTCACCGCATAGCGGGCCGTCAGGCCGAAAGCATTGGGAAAGCCGAGTACCAGCCGGGCCTGATGCTCCAACGTCCTCTGATCATATACGAAAACCGGTGTCCCAAACTCCCGATGGATAAAACGTGCTTTTTCTTCAGTGAGAAACGGGACCGCCTTCATGCTCGCGCTCTCTTGTATCATGCTCTTTCTGTCCTTCACGTCCGTTTGCAAGGCCAACAGTATTACTCGGACAAACTCGCTTCGTCATTTGATGTCGTTTGCCGGGTAAAGCCAAAGCCCGAAGGCTTTAATCATTCATGCTATCCTGACTTCGCGGAAATGATGCGCCCGGGCCATGACCAGTCAACCCCTTTTGATTTGTCGTAGCGTCAGGAGCGCGGCGTTCACGCCGCTTCATCGCCCATAACGAGAGCAGGCATCGACTTTTATACATTCCCCGCTGTCGGATGACGAAGCGGGCTGAAGCCCGCGCTCCTTTGTTTTGTCCACGACCGGGTGCATTTCGACTGTCCCCGATTCCGGTAGGGCAAAGCTGCCGCTTTGCCTTGGTCGCAGTGCCGGCGAGCGGAGAGGTGCCAGCGATAGGACAAGCAAAAACATCGCCTTGCTCGTTTTGTGGAAAAGTTTGGGCGTCGCGGCAGCGACGCCCTACCTGGAGAAATGGAGCGCCGGTCTCCGACCCGGCGTGTTTCTGAAAAAATCAACATCGCATCAGATCGGAGATCGGCGCTCTGTCGGCGTCTGGCACATCCAAACTGGCGCGCCCCGTTGCGCTTCCACAAATTCGAGGACGAGGACGAGAACGAGGACGATTCTTCAGCGCAACGCGCTTTTCACCCGCCCGCCTGAACGGCTTCCAGCTCGATCTCGAACAGCAGGTTGTCCCGGCAGATGTCGCAGCAGGCGCTGACCACCGGCATGGACTGCTGTCCGTGCCGCGCCAGCCAGTCCGCAAACAGCGGCGCGTCGGCGGGGTGCTTGAAAAAAACCGTGGCGAACGCGGTGTCCACAAACGTCATGCGCCGCGATTCGAGAATGGCCGCCGCCACCTGCATCGAACGTTCAATTTGCGCCCGCGCGTCACCGCTGTGTTCCGTTTTTCCGTCGCGCGCAATGCTGGCCGTGCCGGAAACCAGCAGCCGGCGAAATCCGGCGCACCCGATTTCCACCGCGCGGCTGAAGGCGCTCCCGTAGGCCGACGCCGGGCACTGTTCCGGCGACGGGGCAAAATGCATCACCCTAGCGGTTTCATTATGCGGGCGAACCGCCCACACGGCGGCGGCCAATGCGGCGCCCATCGGATTGCGGCCGCCCACGCCCGTGCTGGCGGGAAGATTGAGAGGCTGCAGTTCGTTGCGCGCAAAAACGTCGTTCCGGACGCGATTAAAGTCGCCATACCACGAAAGAAGGTCGTTGAGATAAAACCAAGTCCGCACGATGTCTTTCATGGTCATGCCCGCCGCAGCCAGACCGGCTTGAAGCTTTTCAAAAACTTCGCTGGCCTGTTCCGGCGGTGGGGCCTGTGTCCGTGTTGGCAAAATCGGATTGACCACGCAACGGGTGGCCAGGGCATCGTCCCAAATACGGGTCACCACGCCATGGTCGCCGAGCGTCCGGACACGCGCGCCGGTGACGGCGTGGACTTGCATCCCGGCGATGGCATGATCGGCGCAACCGGCTCCCTCCACCCAGATGACCGGCAGTTCGGGGTCGTCCAGCACCTGGCGCAAGGTCTTGAGCGTTGCTTCGTATGCCGTCGTTGAACCAAAAACAATTTGCCGCACCACCGTGGCGTCCCACGGATTCAACGCTTCGGCGAGACGCCTGGCCATGGCGTTGATGGATTCGCCTTTCATCGGCGTCACGGTCAAATGCAGTTCGGAGACGGGCGAGGATTCGACCGCGACGAGGCCCAGTCCGTCGCCGTGCTGGCGGCGGATGCGCGCGGGCGCGGCACAAGACTGGATTGGACTCCGGAAAAGCGCGGTTGCGGCAGGCATATACATCTCCTTTGTTACGGCATTTGCTGTCTATTATGACGGAACCGTCGGCATTCGAGTTACACCAAAATTGCCAATGGCCAGTAACCAACCGGCCAAAACGACCGTCCAACACCTTGGTTGTGATTCAGGTCGCGGCAACGCAAGGGAGGCAATGGATTCGCAACTCCGCCTGACGCCATGAAAGCATCAGTCATACCAGCGCTGGTTCTGACGGCTGCCCTGATGGGAGCGGTTGTTGCCCGGGCGCAGACCGGCCCGTATGAAAGTCCGGCCAAGCTGGCACCGACGGGTGAAATTGACCGGCTCGTTTTCAACCGGTTGAAAGAACTGGACATCCAACCGGCCAATCTCTGCTCCGACGCGGTGTTTGTCCGGCGCGCCTATCTGGACGTGATTGGCACCCAGCCGGCCGCGCGCGAAGCCAGCAGCTTCATTCTGAACCGCGACCCGGACAAGCGCGCCAAACTGATTGACCAGCTTCTGGCGCGCGATGAATTTGCGGATTACTGGGCGATGAAGTGGAGCGACCTGCTGCGGGTGAAGGCGGAGTTCCCCATTGATTTGTGGCCCAACGCGGCACAGGCATATTACCACTGGATCCGGAGCGCCATCGCGAAGAACCAACCTTACGACCAGTTCGTGCGCGACCTGCTCACGGCCAGCGGCAGCAATTTTGAGGTCGGCCAGGCCAACTTTTATCGCGCCATGCAGAACCGCGACCCGAAAGGCATCGCGCAGGCAGTGGCGCTGACATTCATGGGCGAGCGCGCGGACAAATGGCCGACGAATCAATTGGCCGGCATGGCAGCGTTTTTCTCGCAGGTCAGCATCAAGACCACGGCGGAGTGGAAGGAGGAAATCGTGTTCTGGAATCCCGCCTCGACGAACGCGCAAACCACGGCAACGTTTCCCGACGGCACCACGGTCAAACTTTCAACCGACCGCGATCCGCGCGAGGTGTTCGCCGACTGGCTGATGGATCCGAAAAATCCGTGGTTCGCACGCAACATTGTGAACCGCGCCTGGTTCTGGCTGCTGGGGCGCGGCATCATCCAGGAGCCGGACGACATCCGGCCCGACAACCCGCCGGCCAACCCCGAACTGCTGGCGTATCTGGAACAGGAATTCGTCACGTCGCATTACGACTTGAAACATCTCTACCGGCTGATCTTGAACTCGCAGACCTACCAGTTGTCGTCCATCCCCAGGAGCATCAAGCCGGAGGCGGCGGCCAATTTCGCCTTCTACCCGGTGCGCCAGCTCGATGCGGAGGTGCTGTCGGACGCCTTGTGCGAGATCACCGGCACAACGGAGAAATATTCCAGCTCGATTCCGGAGCCGTTCACGTTCATTCCGGAAAAGGAGCGCTCGATTGCGCTGCCGGACGGAAGCATCACCAGTTCATTCCTGGAAATGTTCGGCCGGCCGCCGCGCGACACCGGCCTAGAATCGGAGCGCAACGACACCCCCACCGCCTCCCAGCGGCTGCACCTGCTGAATTCGAGCCATATCCAGCGCAAGATCGAGCAAAGCGAGAAATTCAAGTACCTGCTCAAGACCCTGAGCAATCCACGCGACCTGGTCACCGGATTTTACCTGGCGATTCTCTCTCGTTTTCCGACGGAGAATGAACTTCAGGTTGCGGTCAGGCATTTTCCGGCCGATGGTACAGACAACCGGACGGCGACGCTGGACGTCGCGTGGGCCTTGATCAACAGCAAGGAATTTCTTTACCGGCACTGAACGAAACCGATTCGCTTATGAAAACAAAACATTTTGATTTTGAAAAACAACGGCCCCGCCTCAGCCGGCGCGAGGCCATCCGCCGCGCCCTGTTCGCCACGAGCGGGCTGGTGCTGGCGCAGCATCTTTCCTTCCGCGCGTTTGCCGCATCGCCCACCGCCCGCGCCAAGGCCGTCATCCAAATCTGGATGTGGGGCGGGCCGTCGCACACGGACATTTTTGATCCCAAGCCGGAGGCGGGCTACGATTATTGCGGGCCGCTGAAAGCTCCGATTGAAACCAATGTTTCCGGCCTCCGCATCTGCGAACTGCTGCCGCTGCTGGCGAAGCAGGCCGACAAGTATTCCGTCATCCGCAGCATGACGCACGGCAACTTTGCCCACGAAACGGCGTCCTACATCGTGCAAACCGGGCGGCAACCGGGCGGACGGTTGGTGTATCCATGCGTGGGCGCGGTGGTGTCGCTGGCGAAAGGCTACGAGGCCGACTACAAGGGATTGGTTCCGCCTTACATCGTGTTGACGGAACCGCAGGGACGCTTTGACGAGGCGGGATTTTTGGGTTCGCGTTTCAAACCATTCGCGACGGGCGGTGATCCGTCCAAAACGCCGTTTGCGGTGGAAGGCGTCGTCGCTCCGGGCATCACCGAAGAACACCAGAAAGACCGGCGCGAACTGCTGCACCAGCTCGACACGCTGGCACAGACGATGCCCGCCGATCCGCAAATCGCGGCGGCCACGCAGGCGGAAAACCGGGCGTACGACATGATTCTCGGCGACGGGGCGAAAGTGTTCGACCTCTCCCAGGAAAAACCGGAATTGCGCGACCGTTACGGCAAAAGCAAATTTGGCCAGTCGTGCCTCGTGGCGCGGCGGCTCGTCGAACGCGGCATTCCTTACGTCACGATCAACTACGGCGGCTGGGACACGCACAAGGATAATTTCGTGACGATGCGCCGGCAGTTGCCGGAAATGGACAAGGGGCTGGCGACGTTGCTGCAGGATTTGTCCGAACGCGGCTTGCTGGACAGCACCATCGTCTGGTGGGGCGGCGAATTTGGCCGCACGCCGAAAGTCCAGTGGGAGGCGCCGTGGAACGGCGGCCGCAACCATTGGGGCAAGGTTTTTTCGGCCATGCTGGCGGGCGGCGGATTCAAGGGCGGCCACGTCGTCGGCGCGTCGGATGCGCACGGCGAAGAGGTCAAGGACCGTCCGGTTTATCCGGTGGATCTCATCGGCAGCATCTACACCCAAATGGGCATCGAAGCCACGACGAAACTGCCGAATCCCGAGGGCCTGCCCACGTTCGTCATGCCCGGTCCGGATGACGGCATCAAGTCTGCCGGGCTGCTGAAGGAAATCGTGTAAGCGGCACATGAATGAGAAATCCGAAAGCCGAATTGCCCGAAATCCGAAAGAGAGCCGAAGCCCGAAGGCCGAAACAACCACGGGAATGCCTGCGAAAGAGTTGCTATTCAGAGGCCGGGGAATTGTTTGGATTCGGATTTCGAATTTCGGACTTCTTTCGGCATTCGGATTTCGGGTTTCGGCTTTGCTGCCGGCATGGGTCTGTTTGTTCATGCTGGCGCCAGCCGCCCAAGCTCAGAATGCACCGCACATCGGCTATGTTTATCCTGCCGGCGGACGGCAGGGTACAACGTTTCTGGTGACGGTGGGCGGACAATTTCCTTCCGGCTTCACCAATTTCGCCGTGGTCATGGATGGCAATCTGGCGCGCGCGAAAGTCGTCGCTTACGACCGCCCGCTGAAGCCCATGGAACAGCAGGCGATGAAGGAGGAATTGAACAAGTATCAGGAAAAGCGGAAAAGTGGCGAGCGGCTCACCGCGGCGGACCTGACCAGGCTGGAAGAAATCAAGCGCTTGCTCACGCAGTTCGGACGGCGGCCCGCCAACCCGGCCATCAGCGAATTCATGACGCTGCAACTCACCCTGGCCACCAATCTCGTACCCGGCGACCATGAAATTCGCGTGCGGACTCCGGGTGGATTGTCCAATCCACTGAAGTTCTGCGTGGGGCTGCTTCCGGAAACCACCAAGCCGGATTGGAAAGCCGTGCCCAAGGATCGCGGCAGCATGGACCCCGCGATGCCGCCGCCCACCGAGGCAACCGTGACGCTGCCCGTCACCCTCAACGGCCAGATTGTGCCCGGCGGCTCGGACCGTTATCATTTTTGGGCGCGGCAGGGCCAGCAACTCGTCCTGGCCGTCGCGGCGCGGCAGCTCATCCCGTATCTGGCTGACGCCGTGCCGGGCTGGTTCGAGGCCGTGCTGACGATTTATGATTCCAAGGGCAAAGAGCTGGCGAGCGAGGAGCGTTTCCGTTTCAAGCCCGACCCGGTCATCCATTTTCAAGTGCCATCCAACGGCACCTACACCGTTGAGATTCACGATTCGCTCTACCGCGGTCGCGAGGATTTTATCTATCGCCTCACCATCGGCGAACACCCGTTCGTCACCGGCATTTTTCCGCTGGGCGGCAAGGCGGGCGAAAAGACTTCCATCGCGCTGACCGGCTGGAATCTGCCGGAGACATCACTGGAGCACGACAATACCGAAACCGGAACCACTTCGCTGAACGGAAAATTTTTCAACACCGTCCCGTTTGCCGTGGATGACCTGCCGGAATGTCTGGAGCAGGAACCGAATGATTCACCGGAAACCGCCCAGGCCGTCACCCTGCCCGTCATCATCAACGGACGCATTGATCCTCCCGGCGACTGGGACGTGTTCCGGTTTGAGGGCCGGACCGGCGACCCGTTGGTGGCGGATGTGGATGCACGCCGGCTCGATTCCCCGCTGGATTCAGTAATCAAACTGACCGATGCCGCCGGCAAACAACTGGCGTTCAATGACGATTATGAAGACAAAGGTTCGGGACTGAATACGCACCACGCCGATTCCTATTTCAGCACGGTCCTGCCGACGAATGGAACCTATTATCTCTGGCTCGGCGACGCCCAGCACAAGGGCGGGCCGGAATACAGCTACCGCTTGCGCCTCAGTCCGCCGCAGCCTGATTTCGCGCTGCGAGTTGTCCCGTCCAGCCTCAACGTCCGCGCTGGCGGGAGCGTTCCGCTCACCGTTTATGCTCTGCGCAAGGACGGGTTCACCAACCAGATCACGCTGGCTTTGGACGGCGCGCCGGCGGGGTTCAAATTGACCGGCGGCTCAATCCCGGCAGGCCAGACCAAGGTGCAGGTCACGCTGACCGCTCCGCCGGAAGAGCTGGCTGAACCCGTCAGCCTGAGCTTGCAAGGCAGCGCGGTGATTCAAGGAAAGATGCAGATGCGAAAGGCCGTGCCCGCCGAGGACATGATGCAGGCGTTCGCCTATCGTCATCTGGTTCCGGCCCAGAAACTGGAAGTCGCCGTGTTGAAACGCCCGAATCCGCGGGCAACGATAACCATTCTCAGTGGGAGTCCGGTGCGGGTGCCGCCCGGCGCGACCGCGCGGATTGAGGTGGGCCTGCCCGGGCCGCGGATCGCGGAGCGGGCGCAATTCGAATTGAGCAGTCCGCCGGAGGGGATCACGATCCAGAGCGCATCACCGGTCCGCGACGGCGTGGAGATAGTGCTGCAAACGGATGCCGCCAAGGTCAAACCCGGCCTCAAGGGAAACCTGATCATCAACGGCTACGTGCCGCGCCAGGCGGAAACCAACGCGGCCAAACCGAAGGCAAACAACAACCAGCGGATGCCGTTGGGTGCTTTGCCGGCCATCCCTTTTGAAATTATCCCGCCGCCCTGAAGCGTCCTCGTCCTCGAAATCACCAACCACCAGCCAGCCGTTCCCATGTAAAACAAAAAACCGGATTGATGTCCGGCCTTGGTTCGACCATAACTCTCCCATGCTAGCCCGGGTCTGTTCCGCCGCGCTCAATGGCATTGAAGCGTATCCTGTGGAAGTTGAAGTCAACGCTGGTTACGGCGATACCATCGTCGTCATCGTCGGCCTGCCGGACGCCGCGGTGAAGGAATCGCGCGACCGTGTCTCCACCGCGCTCACCAATTCCGGTTTCAAATTTCCGATGGGGCGCACCACCATCAACCTCGCGCCCGCCGACGTGAAAAAGGAAGGGCCGAGCTTCGATCTGCCCATTGCGCTAGGCATGCTTGCCGCCGGCGAACAAATCGAAACCGACCAGCTCGACAATTTTGTCATCGTGGGCGAACTCGCGCTCACTGGCGCGGTGCGTCCGTGCAAGGGCGTTTTGCCCGTCGCCCTTCGCGCCCGCGCCGACGGCCGGGTGGGCGTGCTCGTCCCGGCGGAAAACGCCGCCGAAGCCGCCGTCGTGGAAGGTTTGCAGGTCATCCCGGTTCAAAATTTGCGCGAGGCGGCCGGCTTTCTCGAAGGTGAGATCAAAATCATGCCGGCGAAGGTGGACATTGCCAAAATCTTCGATCAAGCGCACGACGACGACCTGGATTTCGCCGAGGTCAAAGGCCAGGAAAACGTTAAACGCGCCCTGGAAATTGCCGCCGCCGGCGGACACAACGCGCTGCTCATCGGCCCGCCCGGCACCGGCAAATCCATGCTCGCCAAGCGGCTGCCGACGATTTTACCGCCGCTGACTTTGGACGAGGCGCTGGAGACCACGAAGATTCACAGCATCGTCGGATTGCTGGGGCCGGGCCAGGCGCTGGTGACGCGGCGACCGTTTCGCACGCCGCATCACACGGCGAGCGACGCCGGCCTGCTCGGCGGCAACATCAATCCGACGCCCGGCGAAATTTCACTGGCACACAACGGCGTTTTGTTTCTGGACGAACTGCCGGAATTCAAGCGCAGCGTGCTGGAGACCATGCGCCAGCCGCTGGAAGACGGACGCGTGACCATTTCCCGCGCAGCGGGCACGATGACCTTTCCGTCACAATTCATGCTGGTGGCGGCGATGAACCCGACGCCAGACGGGAAAATGCCCGGCGAGTCAAAATCATCGCCGCGGGAAATCCAGAATTATCTGGGCCGGATTTCCGGGCCGTTGCTGGATCGAATTGATCTGCACGTGGAAGTGCCGCCGGTGAAATTCCGGGAGATCGCCGGCGACCGGACAGGCGAGACCTCCGCGCAAATCCGCGAGCGCGTCGTCCAGGCGCGGAAACGTCAGCAGTCGCGTTTCGCGCACAAGCGGAAGATCACCTGCAACGCCCTCATGGGGCCGAAGGAACTCAAGGAATTCTGCGCCCTCGACGAGACGACCAAGGAATTGCTCAAGAACGCGATGGCCGATTTGAATTTAAGCGCCCGGGCCTACGACCGGATTTTGAAGGTGGCGCGGACGATTGCAGACCTGGCCGGCTCGGAAAAAATCCTGAGCGACCATATTTCGGAAGCCATTCAATACCGCTCGCTGGACCGGCAGATTTGGAGTTAACGGTCGACGAGGCCGTGACCGTTGTTTTCGGTGAAAACAATTTTCAAACGCCCCGATTTTCTGCCATCTTGACTGCGGAAAGGATTAGCCTGTCGGCGTCACCAAATACTCAAGACCGGGTGCTGCCACGTGCCCGGTCTTTGGGGATTGACGCCGGGAATGCCAGGGAGCAAAAGTTGTTGTGATCAATCCAATTAACCCAATCATACCATGAAAAAAATTCTATTGCCGGTTCTGTTCTGCCTGACCGTCGCGGTTTGCCGCGCCGACGGGCCTTATCATTTCATCAAGGAAATTCCCATCGGCGGCGACAGCGGATGGGATTACCTGACGGTGGACTCGGCGGGGCAGCGTCTCTACGTCTCGCACGGGACCAAGGTCGTGGTCATCGACCTCGCCAAGGACCAGGTCGCCGGCGAAATCACGAACACACCCGGCGTCCACGGTATCGCCATCGCACCCGACCTGGGACTGGGCGTCACCAGCAACGGTCGTGAAAACAAGGCGGGCATCGTGGACTTGAAGACACTGCAAACGCTTTCAAAGGTGGATACCGGTCAAAACCCCGACGGGATGCTTTATGAGCCGGGCCGGAAAGAAGCCTACCTGTTCAATGGTCGCGGCCAGTCGGCAACCGTGGTTGACGTGAAAGCGGGCAAGGTCGTCGCCGCCATTCCGCTCGGGGGCAAGCCGGAGTTCGCGCAGGCCGACCCCAAAGCCGGGCGTGTCTATGACAATCTCGAAGATAAAAACGAAGTGGCCGTGATTGACACGAAATCGCACCAGGTCATCACCAACTGGCCGATCACGCCGGGCGAGGAGGCCTCCGGCATGGCGATTGATTTGAAAAACCACCGGCTGTTCCTCGGTTGCGGCGGCAGCAAGACGATGGTGATGATGGACAGCACCAGCGGCAAGATCATCGCCTCGGTGCCCATCGGGCAGGGCGTGGACGCCAACGCATTTGATCCGGGAACCGGATTCGCTTTTGCCTCGTGCGGCGATGGAACAACCACAATTGCGCATGAAGACACGCCGGACAAGCTTACCGTGGTGCAGACGCTGGAAACCCAACGCGGCTCGCGGACCATGATGATCGATCCGAAGACACACAAAATCTACCTGGCCGCAGCCAAATTTGAAGCACCGGCGGAAGGTCAGCGGCGCGGGAAAATGGTCCCGGACAGTTTCAAAATCTTGGTGTATGGGATGGGGAAATAACCGGACCCGGTTCCCGCTCAACCACAATTCCCGGCGGCTTGGTTGTTCAAGCGAGTGCATTCGCACTCGACCAACCCGCCGCGAGCCGCTACTTTCCCGCCCGTCTCACCCCGAGGTGAATTATGGATGAACTGTTAAAAATTTTGCAGGCCAACGCGACTGAGTCGCGCGAGAACATCGCTAGGATGCTGAACATCTCCGTCGCGGAGGTGAACAAGCGCATCGCCAAATACGAAAAGAGCGGGGTCATCCGCGGTTACCAGGCCATCCTGAACGAGGACAAGCTGGATCTCGATACCGTCACCGCTGTCATCGAGGTCAAGGTGTCACCCCAGCGCGAAGGCGGGTTCAACACCGTCGCCGCACGCATCAGCCGGTTTCCCGAAGTGCGCTCGGCGTATCTCATGAGCGGCACCTACGACGTGCTGTTGTTCGTCGAGGGCCGCAATTTGCGCGAGGTGGCCGCGTTCGTCAGCGAACGGCTGTCGCCGCTCGAAGGCGTGCTCTCTACCTCCACCCATTTCATGCTCAAAACCTACAAGCGCCTCGGCGTGCTGATGGAATCCGGCCATGCAGAAGAAAGACTCAGTGTCGCTCCGTAACCGCGTCAACGCGACGGTGCGCGACATCCCGCGCTCGGGCATCCGCGACTTCTTCGACATCGTCAGCACGATGAAGGACGTGATCAGCCTGGGCATCGGCGAGCCGGATTTTGACACGCCCTGGCACGTGCGGGAATCCACGATGTTTGCGCTCGAACGCGGCGTGACGCATTACACCAGCAACTACGGCTATCTCGAACTCCGCCGGGCGCTCGCCAAATACGTGGCAAAAAAATTCGGCGCGGAATACAACCCGGAGAACGAAATCCTCATCACCGTTGGTGTCAGTGAAGCGCTGGACCTGGCGTTGCGCGCGCTCATCACGCCCGGCGACGAGGTGCTTTACCACGAACCGTGCTACGTGTCGTATCGGGCAACCATCCTGTTCGCGCACGGTGTGCCGGTGGCCGTCGAGACGAAACCGAAGAACGGTTTCCGGCTCACCCGCCCAATGTTGGAGGCGAAGGTCACACCCAAGACAAAGGTGTTGATGTTGAATTTTCCAAACAATCCCACCGGCGCAGTCATGGGCCGGCAGGATTTGGAGGACATCGCGGCGTTCGCCCGCGAGCGCGACCTCATCGTCGTCACGGACGAAATTTACGGCGAGCTGACCTACGACTCGCCGCACACGAGCCTTGTGAGCCTGCCGGGCATGCGCGACCGCACGGTTTTCCTGCACGGCTTCTCGAAGGCGTGGGCGATGACCGGTTACCGCCTCGGCTACGCCTGCGGCCCGGCGGAACTCATCGAGGCGATGATGAAAATCCATCAATACACGATGCTCTGCGCCTCTTCGATGGGCCAGAAAGCCGCGATTGAAGCGCTCGCCCGGCCGGATGCGGACGTGGGTGAGATGGTCAATGAATATCGCCGCCGCCGGAATTTCATCGCCGCAGCGTTTGCGGACATGGGCATTGAATGTCACCGTCCGCTCGGTGCGTTTTATGCATTCCCCAGCGTGGCAAAGTTCGGCATGAAGTCGAAGGACTTTGCGTTGAAGTTGCTGCACGAGGAAAAAGTCGCGGTCGTTCCCGGCACGGCGTTCGGCGGGTGCGGCGAAGGCTTTGTCCGCTGTGCCTACGCGACCAGCATGGACAACCTCAAGGAAGCGCTGACCCGGCTCAAAAAGTTTATTGCGAAGCGGTGATCTGTCGGAAGCGCATTGCGACGCGCAAGGCACAATGCCAACTCATTTGCAGTGTGGTGGTTAACAAAACTTTGTCGCATATGCGACAAAGTTTTGTCATACATCCTCACTGCAAATAGAAAGGTCAGATCTACAGTTGCGGCTTCTCCCACTTCACGCCATGCGCCCCGGCGACGGCCGGGTGCGTGAGTTTGCCGTTCATCACGTTGATGCCGCCCAGGAGAGCCGGGTGCAGGCGGCAGGCCTCGGCCAAGCCGTGGTCGGCGAGTGATTCGATGTAGCGATACGTCACGTTCGTGAGCGCCTGCGTGGCGGTGCGGGCAAAGGCGCCGGGCATGTTCGCCACGCAATAATGCGTCACCCCTTCCTCCATAAAAACAGGATCATGATGCGTGGTCGGACGCGACGTTTCGGCGCAGCCGCCCTGGTCACAATAGCGATGTCCACGAACACGCTGCCGGGCCGCATCCGGCGGAGCATGTCGCGGCGGACCAGCTTCGGCGCTTTCGCTCCGGGCACCAGCACCGCGCCGATGAGCAGGTCCACGTTCGGTAACAGTTCCAGCAGGTGGGATTCATTGGAGTAAAGCGTGTGTGCCGTGTGCAGCGTGATGTCGAGAAAGCGCATGCGTTCCAGGTCCACTTCGAGGATGGTCACATCCGCGCCCATGCCCTGGGCCATGCGGGCGGCGTTGATGCCTGCCGTGCCACCGCCGAGCACCACGACCTTTCCGGGCAACACGCCCGGCACACCGCCTAGCAACACGCCGCTGCCGCCGATATGTTTGGCTAGAAAATAACCGCCGACGAGAATGGACATGCGGCCGGCGATTTCGCTCATCGGTTCGAGCAGCGGCAACCGGCGGTTGACTTCAATCGTTTCGTAGGCCAGCGCCGTCACCCCGGATTTCATCAACGCCTCGGTGAGCGGTTTGCCGGCGGCGAGGTGCAGGTAGGTGAAAAGCATCTGCCCGGGCCGCAACAGCCCGAACTCGGACGGCAACGGCTCCTTGACCTTCACAATCAGGCCGGCCTTGGCAAACACCAGGGCGTGCGAATCGGTGAGGGTGGCGCCCGCCTGTTTGTATTCCGCGTCGGGAAAACCCGCCCCCACTCCCGCCCCGCGTTCGACGACCACTTCATGACCGCGTTTGATGAGTTGATACGCGCCGGAGGGCAGCAAGGCCACGCGGTGTTCCTGCTCCTTGATTTCCTTGGGAATGCCAATAATCACAGGGGAAAACTTTCGTTGGCGTCGGTTGAAGATGTTGCGGTTGGCGAAATCGGCGCAAGATTCGAGTCTGCCACCAACTTTGCTCCTTTAGCAGAGATTGATTGTTGCGGCGCTTCGATATCAAGAGACTTTGCAGCAGTGTAAACCTCTTCAATTGCGCCCGACAATTCTTTGCCCCGAGCCTTCGTTCCCGTCTTCGTCCTTGATTGTTCGTCACTTTTCGAGAACGAGGAGGACGACAACGAGGACTCGGCGGCCGGCGGTACGAGCGCAGTTGCCAACCTGGCCGGTTCATCTGGCGGCGAAGGCGGGGTGAGTTCGAGCCGGGCGTGGGCGCGATTGACCAGCGCAAGCATCGTCACGGACGCGGCGGCCTGCCGCTCGGCTTCCTCGATGCGCGCAAATTCGCCGTAAACTTCCGCGCGCACCGGTTCGTTTTGCGAGGGCAGTTCCTGTCCGCCACCCGCGCGCATGGCGTGCAGAATGTGGTGGGCATTCATCGAATCCAGCGGACGTGCGGGCGCATAGGCGGGTTCGGCGCCGGCGGTTTCAGTGACGAGCCGCGCCGCGAGGAGCGTTTGCAAAACCTGTTGCGCGAGCCGGCTTGGAATGCCCAGTTCGGCGGAAATTTCCTGGATCGTGACCGGCGGCAGGCTGCGTTGAAAGCGTTGCCCGATGCACGTCATCAGCCGCAGCGCGACGAATTCGCGTCCGCGCTGGTTGACGTTCTCCGCAAGTTTGTCCTGCAGATACGCCGCACGGTTTTGGAAGGCGTAGGCGACCTGTGCGCCGAAGAGCAAGATCAGCCATGAAAAATAAAGTCCGATCATGAACACGGGCACGAGGCCGAGGCTCCCGTAAACCTTGCTGTTGGAAACGACGCGGGAAACGTAGAGGAAGCCGAAGACGTTGTTCAAGTACCAGAGCGAACCGCCCACGAAGCCACCGACCAGCGCCGCGTTGAAGCGGACCCGGGTGTTCGGCATGATTTTATAGAAGGCTGCGAACGCCAGCCATAGCAGGACCATCGGGAGGAATTTAAAGACCACTTCACTTACCAGTGGCATGGACTCGACGAAGTGCCGCACGCCGGCGAACCGTGGGCCCGTGGCGAGAATCAGGCCGGCGATCAGCAACGTTGGCACCAGTCCGATGGCAAACCAGTAGTGTTCGATGCGGATCAGCCAGCTCCGGCTGCGGGTGACGCCCCAGACGTCGTTCATGGTTTCCTCAATCCGGCCGAGCAGGGAGAAAACCACGAAGATCAGCAGGACCGTCCCGGCCACGCCGAGCGTGCCGCTGCGGGTTTTCTGGATGAATTTATCAATATATTGGGCGGCTTCCTTTTGCGCGTTGGCCACGCGATCTTCGACGCCGGTTGCGGCCACCACCAGGTTGGTTTCCGCAACGGAATTGGTCGGGGCTCCGGCTGTTTCGGTATTCGTCGGGGTCGGCGCAACCGACATGCTCGAGCTGAATTTCAGCGGGACGAAGGCGGCATTCGTATTTGACTCAGCGGGCGGCATGACGTTGGAGACCAATTTGTCAATTGCCTGGTAGATTTTTTCCTCGCCTTCGCTTTTGAGCAGGCTGCTGGTGACACTAATGGCCACCGCCAACAGCGGAATAAGCGCGAGCAGCGAGGTGTAGGACAACGCCGCCGCGCGGACGGGACAGCGGTTGCGCACGAAACTCCTGATGACAAGCGCGCAAAGGTGCGCGAACCGCTCGAGCTGGCTCAGTTCGCTTTCCGCGCCGGAGTAAACGCCGGTCAAAATTTTAACAAGACGTGAGAACGGCTTTATTGCCATGCGTTGCGCCACGCTAACAAACCCGTCCGCCAAGTCAATCGGCGCGCGAATCCACTTTATCGCCGTCGCAAAATCCGCACAATGTCCGCACAGGCATCCGTAGCTCAATTGGATAGAGCTTCTGACTTCGGATCAGAAGGTTGCAGGTTCGAGTCCTGCCGGATGCGCCAGAAAAACCGGGGTCGGATCAACTCATGAAACAACCCGGCAAACCCGGCTTCGCTTGCGCTCTTTTTCCGATGTTTTTTGGCGGAGCGACGCTTTCGGCTGCGGCAACCAACGACGCACCGGCGTGGCCCGCACTTGCTTCCAAAACCCGTCCGTGGATCTATTGGTGGTGGATGGGCAGCGCGGTGGACAAGACGAATCTCACACGCGAATTGCAGCGTTTCGTCAACCTCAACTACCGGTCGTTCGACATGGCAGATTGGCCGTTGGCGGAATCAGGGTTGCCTGGCCCGGGGACTTTGACGGCGGTGGTACTTGAGCGACCGGCGTCAGCGGCGGACTGACTTCTCAAACCACGCGCGCACTTCTGCGTCGAGCCGCTTCAAGTCCGGGCGCGTGTTCGCGGCGGCGACGGCGTCGGTCCATTCCTGGTTCAAATTGCCGAGTTCGACATTCGAGCCGACGCGGACAAAAAGCGGCATTTGATGCAAGCCCGCGTTGACAGTAATGGTCTGGCCGCCGTCGTAAATTTTTTCAGGATTCCACGCGTCGCGCCACTGGCTGATGGAGGGCAGGTAAACCTCCTGCTTTCGTTGATTCTTTTGCCAGATGGGGGAGACCAGAATGTCCGGGCCGTAAAGATACGTCCACCAGTTCGACCACGCGGCGACCGCCTTCGGTTCGACCAAAAACAGCGGGCGCACGATCGGCATGCCGGTTTCGTGGGCGACTTTCGCCTGTTCAAAACTGTAATCGGCCAGCCGGGTGTGCAGTCGCGCATAAAGCCGCCAGATGGCAATCAATTCCGCGTCGTAACTTGGCGGATTGTGAAAATTCCAGAACGCGCGATTTGTGGTCGGCCCGACTTCCATGATGGGCGTGAAGCAACTAAAACCGAGCCAGCGCCCGCAGACTTCCGTGTCCATGGATTGCTCGCGGTAGCCGCAGGTGTCCGAGCCCCAGTTGGGGTAACCCATCACGGCGGCGCGTTGCACGGCGATGATTTCGGCGCGCAAACCTTCCGGCGTGCCGCCGATGTCGCCACCCCAAAAAACCGCGCAAGCCGAACTGCCGGTGTAAGCCGCGCGCGGCATGCAGACGAAATCATCACGATATTGTCTGGCGACGTCATAAGCCGCCTGCACATACATCACCGGATAGGCGTTGCGATTTTCACGAACGCTGCGGCCATCGAAAACACGGTAGGGCCCGTTTTCGGGAATGTTTTCCTCGCTCCGGTCCAATTTGAAACCCGCGGCGCCGAGTTTCAACAGTTTGGCGACGCCGTCCTGCCAGTATTTTTTGGCCTCGGGATTGGTGAAATCCGCCAGGGGATAATTGCTCTTGGCCGGCTTTTGGCCGGCGCTGGCCAGCGTCCAGCCCCGGGCGAGCGCGTTCGTTTTCATTTGCCCCTGAAAATACGGTCCAATCCACAGGAACATCTGCACGTTTTGCCCGTTGAGCCACTTGATGGATTCGGCAAAATTCGGCAAACGGTTGGTATCAATCTCGAAGTCATCGTAACCATCCCGGCCGGGGCCCCACGGGCGGTCCATCCAGTAAATGCCAAGCGGAATGCCGTAAGCCTTCATCAACAACACGTCCTCCATGAACTCGGAATTAAACGGCCCGGTCACTGGCGTGCCGTCGTAATAATTTGTCCGTTGCGTGTTTTCATCGCGCCAGCGCCAGGTGCCATACATCCATTTGGGCGGCAGGAACGGCGGTCCGGCGTCGAGCGCGTGCGCGCGGACGAGCGCGGCGGGATTGTCGGCGGTATAGATTTTTGCCTCGAACGACGGGCCTTCAAATTCAATCTTCACCCGGTTGGAAACGCTCGCGCAAAAGTCAAAACGGCCCGGCCAGTTTCCCTTCACAAAAACCGCATAGCCGCGCGACGAAATGTAAAACGGCGCATAAACCGACAACGTCGGTTTGACGATCATGTCCACGGTCTCGCCGCGCAGGTTCATGGCGGCGGTGAGGTTCGTCGCCCACGAAGCCTGCTGCGGTCCGTCCACGACGCGCTCCATCAGTCCGGTGAAGTATTCCTTCGGCCCGGCGTCCACGGCCAATCCCCACCTGACGATGTCCGCGTCCGGCGTCGCGGAAAATCGGACGGAGAAATCGTTGCCATCCGGTTTCACAGAGATTTTCACCATCCGCCCGTCGGGCATATTGGTTTCCGCCTGCTGGCCTGGACCATCTGGTGTCTTGGTGAAAGGAATGGGCGGGAGTGGCGTCCGTCCGCTTGCCGTTTCATAAAACAACCCGTCCATTTTGACCGGGCAAATCCGGGAAAGCGTCGTGGTCCGGGTGGAAATGCAACCGCCGAGGAGAATGGACGCAAACAGAACCTGCAACAGTGGCAGAGCGATTTTTCGTTTCATGGGCACAACTTAATTACGGTGAAATCCAGAGCCGCGCAATGCCGAAGGCGGAACTCCAAACCAGCAGGCACAACTTGACACCCGCACCCTTTTTCTCCCTCGCCTCCCTCAAGGAGGAGAGGGCCGGGGCGAGGAGCCAATGTTTACGAACACGAACCCCTCGCCCCTTTGGACGAGGAGAGAGAGTTATTCCCGTTCGATGCGGATATTTAGATGCACCCAAACCAGCCGGTGCCGATTGTGAACAAGTATTTTTTGTGCTTCGCCCCGCAGCCGCTACGATGACGCCATGCCCAATGCCTATAACCAGCTTCTCGACGCGACGATTCAACATCTGGAAGATTTGCAATCGCGCGGCGTGCGCCACGTGGCCGTCGCGCCCGAGACGCTTGCGGCCTTGGCAAAACCGCTCGCAACTGGAACGCCGGCCTCCGGCCCGGCACGCGCAGAAAGACAAAAACCCGCCGTGCCGGAGGCCGGCGCTCCGCAGCCCGTTGCGGAACAGACGACATTGCTCGCGTTGCCGGGCGAAATCGTTCCCAGCCAGAGCCCGCCGCTCGACCCGCAAGCGAAAGCGTCGGCCTTTGCCGCGTTGCGTGAACGGGCGCTGGCCTGCGTGAAATGCCCGCACCTCGCGTCGTCGCGCAAGAACGTCGCGTTCGGCGTCGGCAGCATTGACGCGCAACTCATGTTCGTGGGCGAAGCGCCGGGCGCGGACGAAGACGAGCAGGGCGAACCATTCGTCGGCAAGGCCGGCCAGTTGCTCACCAAAATCATTCAGGCGACGGGCTTGAGCCGCGCGGACGTTTACATCGCCAACATTTTGAAATGCCGGCCCGACACGCCCGGCCAGACCGCCGGCAACCGCAAGCCGACCTCCGACGAAATGGCCACGTGCATTCCGTATCTGCACGAGCAGATTGATTTGATCCGGCCCAAGGTCATCGTGGCGCTGGGAGCGACGGCGGTGGAAGGATTGCTGGGCAAGACCCTCGGCATCACGAAGCTGCGCGGCACCTGGAAGACGTATCGTGGCACGCCGCTCATGCCGACGTATCATCCGGCGTATTTGCTGCGCAACCAGGCGATGAGCGAGAAACGCAAGGTCTGGGAAGACATGCTGGCCGTGATGGAAAAGCTCGAAATGCCCATCAGCGAAAAACAGCGGCGGTTTTTCTTGAAAGCGTGAAAACTAAAAGCTGTCTGCGAATTTCCCGCGCGCTGAAAATTATTTATTGTCCGGCTCAATCGCAAAAAAGTGGACGCCGGGTTGCTTGATGGAATTGATTTCCGCCGCGATTTTTTCCGCGTGCGGTTTAATCTCCGGCCAGTTGCCGCGTCCGAGAATGAACACAGCCAGCTTTCGCCCGCGAAGATTTTGCTGATGCAATAAATTTTGATCCGTCGTCACCAGCACGTCAAAACCGGCTTGTTCAGCGAGCGCGAGTAATTCACCGTTTTTCTTGTCCGCCCAGCCGAGTTGAAACGCGCGGCGCACCTCGTGGCCCGCCAGATGCGTTTGCAAAGGTTTGGGAACGCCCTGGTCGAAAAGAATTTTCACGCGGCGGTTGCCAGGCGGATTTCCTGCGCGGCTTCCAATTGCGCGCGGGTCACGCCTTCATACCATTCGAGGAACTGTTCGAGCGTGCCGCCGTGATCGAGATGGTCGAAGAACGTCTGCGCCGGAATGCGCGTGCCCTTGAAGACCAGCGCGCCGCTCATCACCTGCGGATGCTGCGAGAAAACATCAGGCAATTTATACTTACCCGTCATGTTCCAATAATGCCCCCGTTTGGCTTTGAAGTCAAAGCCAAGTCCGGGAAGACATGCTGGCCGTGATGGAGAAGCTCGAAATGCCCATCAGCGAAAAGCAGCGGAATTATTTTCTGAAGGCGTAAGTCGTCCACAGATTTCACGGGTTTTTGTCTCGACTTCGCGGGTTACAAACGGCTGGCGGTTTTATAGTTTCGTCTGAAGTGGCGTAATTGTTAAATTAACTCCTGAATCATATGAACCGCCGCCGGAAAATTTTTATTCTTCTTGGTATCGCCATGGCCGGCGCGATTTTCATTCCTGTCATTCACCATTATCAACTGCGCGCTACGACTGAAGCTTACATTGCCGAACTCAAAACCAAAGGCGAACCGATGGAATTGGCACAAGTGATTCCACCGCCCGTGCCGCCGGAGCAAAACGCCGCGCCATTTATTACCAACGCGCTTTCTCAAGTTTATTTGGAAAGCAATTACACCAATTCGATAATTCTTAACAATCCGCCGTATGCCATGAACAGAACCATTCCCGGTAGGGAAATGATCGGCTGGCAGCAGCCCATCATTCATAACACCGACGGCAACTGGCCAACTAACACATGGGACGATTTAAGCACGCAGTTGGCCGGGAGGCAAAACGATCTCAACGATTTCCGAAAGCTGATCAAAAACCCGACGCTTGATTTTAACATGGATTATTCCGACTTAAAAGCCTTTGCTCTTATGTCTCATTTGCCCCAGATCAAGATGGCGGTCCAATGGCTGGAAGCATCGGAATTTTACAATTTGCATCTGGGCAAAACGGCGGACGCTTGCACCGACGTTCGTGCGATGCTTGCTTTTGTAAAGGGCCAGACCAATGAGCGTTTTGAAATCTCTCAACTGGTTCGTTTTGCCATCGCCGGAATAAGCGCGAGCGCCACGTGGGATATTTTACAGACGACCAATATCTCCGACGACGATCTTGCGCAATTGCAGCAGGATTGGAAATCACTAGAATTCGTTGCTCCCTTAAAGAACGCTTTTTTGGTTGAGCGCGTGAATGAATTACAACTGCTATACGATCTTCGCCGATTGCCAACCAATCTGGATACGCAGGTCGCATGGACTATGTTTGGAAAGGATTATCACTACAAACAAACAGGGAATGGAACCTATGTTTTGGATGACGAAAGGTCTTTTTTCCAAAGGGTGAAGGATGGAATTTCAAACCGATGGAACAAATTTCAATGGCGATGGTTCCGGTCCTATCGCGACGAGGTCCGTGGTTTGCAGATGTGGCAGGTGGGAATGAATGCAACGCGAATGGTGGGAACCAATCATTCATTTCAAGCAACGCAATCATTTGTGAATACGAATTTTTCCCAAGTGGGCTTTGATTCTGTAAAAAATAACTCGTATGCCATACTCTCCCAATGGGCTTATAGTTCGCTTGCTTGCCTGCGTAAAGCCGTGAACGCAGAAACGGCCCGAAACATGGCGATCACGGTGATCGCGCTCAAACGATACGAACTACGGCATCATCAGCTTCCAGCCACGCTCGAAGAATTGACGCCTGATTTGCTGAAAACCGTTCCGATTGATTGCATGGATGGCCAGCTATTGCGTTACCGACGAAATTCTGACGGCACATTTCTGCTTTATTCCGTCGGTGAAAACGGCAAGGACGATGACGGCGATCCTTCCTTGGAAAAAGGTTTCCAGTCTTCAAGTTTCTATTGGCAGAATCCTCATGCGCTTGATTGGGTTTGGCCACAGCCAGCAACGCCCGAAGAGGTCCAATCCTTTTACGAACATCTGCCGAAATAATTTTGCGCCTTTTCAATTCGCGCAAATTCGCGTAATTAGCGGACTCGTTTTTAACGCCCGATGCTCAAATCCATTTTCCAGCCGCTCATCGCGTGGTATCTCACCGCGCTCAAGACCGCCGGTTATCCGGTCATCGTGCTGTTGATGACGATGGAAAGTTCCGTGCTGCCGCTGCCGAGCGAGGTCATCATCCCGCCCGCCGCGCATCTTGCGAACACGGGACAAATCCCGCTGGGCTTCGCAGGCATCGTCCTCGCGGGCATGCTTGGCTCGTGGCTCGGCGCGACCATTGTGTATTGGCTGGCGCGAGTCGCCGGGCGTCCGCTCGTCGTCCATTACGGCCGGCTTGTGTTGTTTCCACCGGAAAAACTTGAGAAAGCCGAACGCTGGTCGGCGCATTATGGCGCGATGGGCGTGTTCATCGCGCGGTTGCTGCCGGGTGCGCGGCAGCTTGTCGGCATCCCCGCCGGCATCGCGCGGATGGATTACAGGTTATTTTCCATCTTCACGCTGCTCGGCTCGGGAATCTGGTGCGCGGTGCTGTGCTGGCTCGGGGTCAAAATCGGGGCTGACATCAGCAAAGGCGAAATGCACCGCGTCATGGCCTGGGTCGGCGGTGCGGCGCTCGTGCTCGGCGGACTTTATTATTTCTTCGTCCACCGGCACATGGCAAAAAGTCCGGAGTCCAAAGTCCAAAGTCCAAAGTCCGAATAAGATCTCCGCGTCCGCAGGAATGCGGCTACAACTGAATCCCAACGGGACGCCTGTCAGTCAAAGGTGGTGCCGAACCATTTTTGGTAAAGCGGCCCGACCACCGGCATGGGCTTCATCTGGCCGTTGATGGCGGCGACCAGTCCCAGAATCCAAAGCACCAGCAGCGAAGCCCATAGAGCTAGAACGCATAGCCAGCCCAGGATGGGAATAAAGAAGAGAATGAATTCACAAAATACAACGGCGATGCCGGTCAGGATAAAACCGAGCATCTGGCGGAGATGAAACGCGCCCAGCCTCGTCTTTTTGTTCATGTGAATGACAATGGCCACAATGAAGCCAATCAAGGTGAGGTAGGCGATGATTGCGACCGTTTTGTCTTCATCGCCGGTCGCCGTCGGCGGCACGGGTGTTGCGGGTTGAGACGTCTGGGACGGAGGCATTTGATTTTCTGACATAGATTTCCTTTCTTGGATTTGCCCGCTTATTACTCCGATTTGATTCGACGCGCAAGAATGAACTTTACCGTAAAATCTCTTTGCGCCTTGGCGGCTTTGCGTTGAAATTCCTTCGTGCCTGCGACTGAAGCCATCCACAAAAAACTGGGCGTCCTGCCGCACAAACCGGGCATCTACCTGATGAAGGACCGGTTCGGCACGGTCATTTACGTCGGCAAGGCGCGCGACCTGCGCAAGCGCGTGAGCCAGTATTTCCATCCGTCGCGGCGCATGGGCTGGGATCTGAAATTCAACGCGCTCGTCGAGGCCATCCATGATTTCGACATTCACGTTGTGCGGAGCGAGCCGGAGGCGTTCCTGCTCGAAGGCAAACTCATCAAGGAATTTCACCCGCGCTACAACATCAGCTTCCGCGACGACAAACGGTTCCTGATGCTCAAAGTCAATCTCAACGACCCGATCCCGAACTTCGCCTTCACCCGGCTCCGGAAGGACGACGGCGCGCGTTACTTCGGACCGTTTTCAAATTCCGGCGCCCTGCGCAACACGCTGGCGCTGGTGCGGCGGCAGTTCAATCTGCGCGGTTGCCGCGTGTTCACGCCGGGCAAGGCCGACTACAAGCATTGCCTCTACGCCCACCTCAAATACTGCACCGCGCCGTGCATCGGCAATGTGACGCGCGAACAGTATTTGGAACAGGTCCGCGCCGCGTGCGATTTCATCGCCGGCCAGTGCCACGAAATGAAGGAACAGCTCGAAATCGAAATGCGCAAGGCCGCCACCGCGCAGGATTACGAGAAGGCCGCCAGCCTGCGCGATCTCATCCGCGACTTGAAGGAAACGACGAAGCAGGAACGAAAGTTTGAGCGTGTGCCCTACACGTTGCCGTTGGCGGCTGATCCGCAACGCGATCTCACGGAACTGGCGAAGGCGCTGGGCCTGCGCGAATCACCGCGGCGCATTGAAGGCTTCGACATTTCGAACATCAGCGGCACATTTGCCGTCGCGTCGCTCGTGAGTTTCAAAAATGGCCGGCCTGACCGCGCGAATTACCGCCGGTTCAAAATCAAAACCGTCGAAGGACAGGACGATTTTGCGGGCATGGCGGAAGTCGTGAAGCGGCGATATTCGCGGTTGTTGCGTGAAGGCAACGCAGCGCAGGCGCCCCACCGGCCTGATCAAGAGGGCAATCCCGGACTTGTCGCAGCGGAAAGAAGCAGGCGGGACGCCTGCGCTACATTGCCCAACCTCATCCTCATTGACGGCGGCAAGGGACAGTTGAACGCCGCGTGCGGGGAATTGAAGAAACTCGGCCTCGAAAAAATCCCGGTCATCGGGCTGGCGAAGGAATTCGAGGAGATTTACCAGCCGGGCGAAAGCAAACCGCTGCGGCTGGGACTGAACCATCCGGCGGTGAAATTGCTCCAGCGAATTCGAGACGAGTGCCATCGCGTGGCGAATTCCTACAACGCACAGCTTCGCATCAAGCGCATCTCGGAAAGCGTATTGGATGAATTTCCTGGCATTGGCGAGCGGCGCAAACAGGCGTTGCTGAAAAAGTTCAGCTCGGTGCAGCGACTGAAAACGGCGACCTTGGAACAAATCGCCGCCGTGCCAGGTTTCGGCGGCAAGGCGGCGGCGGAGTTAAAAAAATTTCTGGAAGCGCGTGGTTAAGCCCTGTGTTTTTTTGTAGGGCCAGAACGCCAACAGTGCACTGGTTATGAGCAGGGCGATGCCAAACACCGCATAACACAACCCAGCAAACTCCACCATGCCTTCATGTCGGGTTTGCGCGGCGGCTGGCAGCATCAACGCAAGGCCAATCAACAGGACGATAATTCCCACGCCGGTTTTCATGGTTTGTTTCACAGGTGTCATTCCGACTTTTTCAAATTCTCCTTTGAGCACTTTGAGTTGAATCGTTCGCTGCAATGAACCAAACGACCAGCAAATCAAAAACCCGCCGAGCAACCATAAGCCGAGTTTGCCGTTGGCCATGACTAATTCATCTCGCAGTTGAACGGACCCTGGTATCAGCAAAACCATTCCAACCAATATGCCGATAACTCCGGCGCCGATTTTTGCGGTTCGGTTCATAAATGTCCTTTCGATTTTTTGAATTCACCTTTCAGCGATCCGGGTTCCCCGATTCGTTGAATGGAAATTTCGAAAGCCTTATGCGCGTTCAATCCTGATTTCATTTGCCGCTCGATTTCGTCGCGCAAATGAATTTCCAATTCTTCCAGCGGCGCCGGGGTTTTGATTCCAGCCGCAAGCATCTGCCGCCGCCAGTCTGCGATGGCGTGGTCGAGGCTAAACATATCCGATTTGACCGGGCTGGAGTTGATCGCTCACGGTTTGTTTCCCCGGCCCGAGAGCCAGCCTCCCAATCGCCTCAAAAAATTCGTGCTAATTCATGAGATTCGTGTCTTTATTCCGGTATGAACATTCAAGTGGCTGTTTTATGCGACGCCGCGACCGAGGACCACGGCAAGCTCAATCTCCTCGGCGCGTTCGACACGATTTACGCGCCGCAATTGCCAGCCGTGCACCCGCAATGCGCCGTCGCGTTGCGGGTCACGTTCAACGCCGGCGACGAGGGCACGCGCAAGCTCAAGCTGAACTTTGTCAACGCCGACGGCCACGCCATCATGCCGCCCATCGAAATCCCGGTGGTGGTGGCGCTGCCGGACGACGTGCATTTTCTCACGCGCAATTTCATCGTGAACATCCAGCAGTTGAAATTCGCCGAGGCGGGGTTGTATTCTGTGGATGTCCGGCTCGATGACAAATCGCAGGCGAGCATTCCGTTGTCGGTCAAACACCTGCCACAAGCGGTGGCGTGATTCATTTATGATTTACGATTGATGATTGATGATTTTGCAACAGCGCGAAACCAATCATAAATCGTAAATCATCAATCATAAATTTCGCAACGACTTTGGGCTTTGAACTCCGCGCGCGTGCCGCCATATTTCCGCGCATGGCGAATTCAAACAACGAAACCGTCCTGCAACTCGAACTGCCCGGCGTCAAAAAGCTCAAGAGCGGCAAGGTGCGCGAAGTCTTCGACCTCGGCGACCGCCTGCTGTTCGTCGCCACCGACCGCCTCTCGGCGTTCGATGTCATCATGCCCAACGGCATCCCGCGCAAAGGCGAGGTGCTCACGCAGATTTCGTATTTCTGGTTCGCGCAGACCGAATCGTTCCAGCCGAACCATTTGCTCTCCCGCGCCGGCGACGCGTTCGGTGTCCCGGCTTTAGCCGGCCTGCCCGCCGCCCTGAAAACCCAGCTTGCGCGCCGCTCGATGATCGTGAAAAAGGCGAAGCCGCTGGCCATCGAATGCGTTGTGCGCGGCTACCTTGCTGGTTCGGGCTGGAAGGAATACCAGAAGTCCCAGACCGTCTGCGGCATCAAGCTGCCACCCGGCTTGAAGGAAGCTTCCGAGCTGCCCGAACCAATTTTCACGCCGGCCACGAAGGCCGAGACCGGCCATGACGAAAACATTCCGTTCGCGGAAGCGGCAAAGATTGTAGGCGCGGACATCGCCGAAGAAGCCCGGGCCAAGAGCCTGAAGATTTACAATTCCGCCCGGGATTACGCGCGCAAACGCGGCATCATCATCGCCGACACAAAATTCGAGTTCGGCCTGTGTGGCGGCGACGCCTCGTCGCCCACCTCCGGGAAGCTGGTCCTGATTGACGAAGTGCTCACGCCGGATTCCTCGCGTTTCTGGCCCGCTGAGGACTACAAGCCCGGCCGAAGCCAAGCGAGCTTCGACAAACAATTCGTGCGCGACTACCTCGAAACACTCGACTGGAACAAAACCCCGCCCGGCCCGGTGCTGCCGCCCGATGTCGTCGCCAAAACCAGCGCGACCTATTTAGAGGCTTACGAGCGATTGACGGGGAAAAAGCTTTGATTCGAAGCGGCGGTCGGCAGACCGCCGGTGACTTTCCTTGATAAGCCGGGGAAGCGGCGGCTTTCTGCCGAAAGCCGCTACGTTGGCTGGAGTTCACAGGCCGGAGGCTTGTGCCACATTTGAACCATGCAAACTTTGGTCGAAGATTTTCTGCAATATCTGCGCCATGAGCGCGGACAGGCGGAGCACACGCAGAAAACCTATGCCGCGTTGCTGAAAAAATTCACCGACTGGGCGGCCAGACAGAATCTGACGGATTGGAAATCGGTCGAGCTGAAGCATCTCATGGCGTTCCTGCAATACGAACGCGCGCGGAATTTATTGCCGGTGGGGCGAGCGTCCTCGCGCCTTCGCGGCGACGAAGCCGCTACGGCGGCGCAGGCGCGAGCCGGACCCGGCGCGACAAAGCAAAGCGGCGACGGCTCGTCAGTAGCCTCGCCCCACCAAAATTCACTGCGACGGCTGAGCAGCGAAAGTGTTTATCTGGAAATCGCCGCATTGCGGGCGTTTTATCGCTTTGCAGAAAATGAAAAGTTGTTGCCGGCCAACGTCGCAGAAAATCTATCGCTGCCACGACGCTGGAAGCGGTTGCCCAAGGCGCTGACAAACGACGAAATCAAAAAATTGCTCGAACCGGAAACACCCGAAACCCCCGAAAGTTTGTGCGATCAGGCCGTACTCGAACTCGGCTACGCCTCCGGCTTGCGGCTCGCGGAATTGAAAAATTTGCGGCTGGAGCAGCTTCACCTCGATGCCGGGTTCATCAATGTCATCGGCAAGGGCAACAAGGAACGCGTGGTGCCGGTCGGGAAAATAGCCGTGGCCGCGTTGAATCGTTACCTCGAGGTCGGGCGTCCGAAGCTCGTCACGCCGCGTTCGCCGGCGAATGTTTTTTTGACCCGGCGCGGTACGCCGTTCGCGGCAGTGACACTGTGGTTGCACATCAAGCAGCGCGTTCGCCGCGCCGGAGTTTCACGCAACATCACGCCGCACATGTTGCGGCACAGTTTTGCGACGCATCTGCTGGAACATGGCGCGGATCTGCGGGTGATTCAGGAACTGCTCGGCCACGCAAACATCAGCACGACGGAGATTTACACGCACGTCACCGGCAACCGGCTGCGAGACATTCACCGGAAATTTCATCCGCGGGCGTAAGGTCAGAGGGTGAAGCTCCGCGACGCACTGTGCAAATTGGGGGGCTCGTGGAACTCGCCCCTCCGAATTGGAAATTCATTCAAAATCGTAAACCACCGCCTTGATAACGAGCCGATTCACGTATTTCTCGATGAAGTCGGTATGCCGGGGATGCGCCTGATATGCTTGTTCCGCCGGTTTATCCGCGAAAGTGAGGTTCAACGCGATCTGGTAGCTCTGTTCGACCACGAGCCGCGTACTCGACACCATTTTGCCGGCGTGAAACTGCAGCACACCGGGGATGTCCTTGAACAGTTGGTTCGCTCCGCCGAGCAAGTCATCCACGGCACCCAGGTACGCCGGATTGGTCCAAAAAACGACAATGTGTGAAAACATGGTGCGCATTGTTGCCAACGTGCCCGCTGCGGCAAGTGAAATTTCCGGTTGCGTTTGCGCGCAACGGAGTAAAATCAAAACATGAACACGCGGATGAATGCGTTGTTTGTGACCGCAATGCTCGGCTGTCTGGTCACGGCCAGCGGCGCGGACAAACCCAACCCCCAAAAAGTTATGAACCTCCAAATCACCAGCACCGCCTTTTCCGAAGGACAACCGATTCCGGCAAAATATTCCTGCGAAGGCAGCGACGCTTCGCCGCCGCTCAAGTGGATCCCGCAAGGCGGGACGCCCGCAAACACCAAAAGCTTCGCGCTCATCGCCGACGATCCCGACGCGCCGATGGGGACGTGGGTGCATTGGGTGCTCTACGACCTGCCACCGAATACGACCGAACTTCCGGAAGACATGGCGAAAACCCAGTTCACTTCCAGCGGGGCGAAGCAGGGATTGAACAGTTGGCCACACCTGGGTTATGGCGGGCCGTGTCCGCCGCCCGGCAAACCGCATCGCTACATTTTCAAGCTCTACGCTCTCGACACAATGCTCGACCTCAAACCCGGACTGACGAAGAAGGATTTGCTCAAGGCAATGGAAGGCCACGTCCTCGCCGAAGGGCAGTTGATGGGGACGTATCAGCGAAAATGAGTTGAAAGTTTTCAGTTTGAAGTTTTCAGACGCAGGTATTTCTGCGATTTTTCAGAACACTGAATTCTGAAAATTTGAAACTTGCATGAGCAAAACCGCATTGCTGTTTGCCGGACAGGGCGCGCAGGCCGTCGGCATGGGCAAAGACCTCGCTGAAAAATTTCCGCCGGCCAAAGCCTGGTTCGACCGCGCCAACGCCACGCTCGGCTACGACCTCGCTTCGATTTGTTTCAACGGTCCGGAAGCTGAACTCACGAAAACTGAAAACGCACAGCCGGGAATTTTTCTGGCAAGCTGGGTTGCGTTTCAACTGCTCAAGGAGCGCGTGCCATCGCTGAAATTTGACGCCGCTGCCGGTTTGTCGCTCGGCGAATTCACGGCGCTGACGGCGGCGGGCGCGATGAGCTTCGAGGATGGCCTGCGGATCGTGCGCCAGCGCGGACGGTTCATGCAGGAGGCCTGCGAAACCACGCGCGGCGGCATGGCGGCGGTCATCGGCCTCGATGAAGCGCCCACGCGCGAGGTTTGCGCCGAAGCCGGAGTGATGCTGGCGAATCTGAATTGTCCCGGCCAGCTCGTGATTTCCGGCGAGTCGGACAAAATCACCAAAGCCGTTGAACTCGCCAAAGCCAAAGGCGCCAAGCGTGCCATTGCCCTACCGGTGGCTGGGGCGTATCACTCGCCGCTCATGGCCGGCGCGCAACCGAAGTTGCAGGCGGAGCTGGCCAGAGTGAAATTATTGCCGCCGGTCGTGCCGGTGATTTCCAACGTCACGGGGCAGCCGCACGGCGTCGCGGCGAACATTTCCGCGCGGCTGGTCGAACAGGTGACGTCGTCGGTGCTCTGGGAAAAATCCATGCGTTACCTCCTGGCGCAAAGTTTCACACGCTTCATCGAACTTGGCCCCGGCACGGCGTTGAGCGGTTTCATGAAACGCATTGATAAAAATGCGCAGATGCTCAACGTCGCGGATGTGGCCAGTTTGGAAGCGACGGTGCAGGCGTTGGCCGCGTAGCCGCGTTTGTGAAAACGCGGACAACATCACCCGCGTTCTTACGAGGCGAGGCTGCAAATTTTTTTGTGTGCATTCAAACCCGTTCACAGTTAAACATTCGCAGCTATGAAACAACTTGAGAATCAAATCGCCGTGGTCACCGGCGCGGGCCGGGGCATTGGCCGCGCCATCGCGTTGAAATTCGCCGCCCAAGGGGCCGACATCGTGGCCGTGGACCTGAAAACCGACTTTGTGCAGGAAACGGTGGATGAGGTGCGCAAGCTCGGGCGCAAAGCCTGGGCGGTGGCCGCCAACGTGGCCGAGGCCGCCAGCGTCGAGGCCGCCGCCGAGCAGATTTTGAAGGAGGCCGGCCGCGTGGACATCCTCGTGAACAACGCCGGCATCACCAAGGACGGCCTGCTCATGCGCATGAGCGAGGCGGATTGGGACGCCGTGCTGGACATCAACCTCAAGGGAACATTCCTGTTCACCAAGGCATTCAGCCGCGCCTTCGTGAAACAGAGATCCGGCCGCATCGTCAACATCGCCTCCGTGATTGGCCTGATCGGCAATGCCGGCCAGTGCAATTACGCGGCGAGCAAGGCCGGCGTCATCGGCTTTACGAAGTCCGTCGCGCGGGAATTGGCCTCGCGCGGAGTCACCGCGAACGCCATCGCCCCCGGATTCATCGAGACCAGGATGACCGAGGCGCTCGGCCCGGAGGCCCGGACCGCCCTGCTCAAGCAAATTCCACTGGCCAGTCTGGGCCAGCCCGGGGACGTGGCGGAGGCGGCATTGTTTTTCGCCAGCCCGGCGGCGCGTTACATCACCGGGCAGGTTTTGGCGGTGGACGGCGGGATGGTGATGTGACCGAAAAAATTAATGATTCAAGGCTTGACGATTTCGGCGTTCATGGCATAGAGACAGGTCAAAATTAACTTATGGCTGACAAACCTATTGACCAACGGGTAAAAGACATCATTGTCGAACAACTCGGCGTGAAGCCGGACCAGGTGACGCCGGAGGCGAAGTTCATCGAAGACCTCGGCGCGGATTCGCTCGACACCGTCGAGTTGATCATGGCGCTGGAAGAGGAATTCGGCATCGAAGTGCCGGACGAACAGGCGGAAAAACTCCTGACCGTCGGCGATGTGGGCAAATACATCGAAGAACATCAAAAATAGTTGCGACTTCGGTCGCTTCGGGGCAGCTTGGCTGGATTCAGCTTGAGCTGCCCCGTTTGATTTTTATGGCAACCAATTGGAAAGACCGCCGCGTGGTCGTCACCGGCCTCGGGGTGGTGACGCCGCTCGGACATCAACTCGATGTTTTCTGGAACAACCTCGTTTCCGGCCAATGCGGCATTGACCGCATCACCGCGTTCGACGCGACACCGTTCGACACGCAGGTCGCCGCCGAGGTGAAAAATTTTGATCCGCTGCCGGCGTTTCCGTCGCCAAAGGAAGTCCGGCGGACGGATCGTTATTCGCAATTCGGCATTTTCGCCGGGCACCAGGCGCTGCTCGATTCCGGACTCGACCTCGACCGGGAAGACCGCGACGAAATCGGCGTCATCATCGGCTCCGGCATCGGCGGTTTGTCCACCACCACCGAGCAACTCAAAATTTTATTTCAACGCGGTCCCGGCCGGCTCTCGCCGTTCATGATCCCGATGCTCATCGGAAACATGGCCTCCGGCACGTTCTCGATGTACAAGGAATTGCGCGGGCCGAATTTCGCCACCTGCTCCGCCTGTGCCACGGCCAATCACGCCATCGGCGAAGCCTGGCGCTGCATCAAAATGGGCGACGCGCAGGCGATGTTCGCCGGCGGCGCGGAAGCGACGATCGTGCCCATCGGCATCGGCGGCTTTTGCGCCATGAAGGCCATGAGCACGCGCAACGAGGATCCCAAACGCGCCTCGCGCCCCTTCGACAAGGAACGCGACGGCTTCGTCATGGGCGAAGGCGCAGGCGTCATCGTGCTCGAAGAATGGGAACATGCCAAAAAGCGCGGCGCGGAGATTTATTGCGAAATCGTCGGTTACGGCAACACGGCCGACGCGCACCATCTCACCGCGCCGTCCCCCGGCGGCGAAGGCGCGGCCCGCTGCATGAAAATGGCGCTGCGCCAGGCCGGCCTGAAGCCCGAAGATATTTCCTACATCAACGCCCACGGCACCTCCACGCCGCAAGGCGATGTCTGTGAAACGCAGGCCATCAAGGCCGTTTTCGGCAGCCATGCGAAAAAGGTGGCTGTCAGTTCCACCAAAGGCGCGACCGGGCACATGCTCGGCGCGGCGGGCGCGGTGGAAATGACCGTCTGTGCCCTGGCCATCAAACACGGCGTCGTCCCGCCGACCATCAATTTGTCGGTGCCCGACCCCGAATGCGATCTGGACTACGTGCCGAACACTGCGCGCGAGTTGAAAGTGAACGTCATCATCAACAATTCGTTCGGCTTCGGCGGCCACAACGCCAGCATCGCAGCTAGGAAATTTGTCGGTTGACAATTTTGAATACAAAAATTGAATATCAACTTTCGCCGGAACAGGCGGAAACGCTTGCTGCGGAGCAGGCAATTTTGATGGCATCCACACACTCGCGCAAATTGCGAGCGGAAAGGTGGATGTTCCCAATTTTTTTAGGAATTCTTGTCGCCACATTTTTTGCGCTTGGTGATTACGTCTCACAATCGAAGAAGGGTGATTTTTCTCGGGCGAATACAATCACGGCTGCGGTTGTAGGACTTGCAATTGGTCTTTTTTATGGCTGGTTCGCACAAGTTCTTTATGACAGTGCCACTCGGAAAAAACGTCTGAATCATATCAAGAAACAAGGTCGTATTTTTTACGAGAAAATGGGGCCGAGACGGGAAATTTCTTGGGACTCGGCATCGGTCGTGGTTTCGTCAAAAAATTCGGAAAGTAAAATCAAATGGCAGATAATTGATAGATTCGTGAATAGAGAGAATTGCATTCACGCATTCATCGGAAGCCAAATAGCATTTTCACTTCCGAAAGCGGCACTGTCTCAAGATTTAACGCCTGAAGAATTGATTAAAGTTTGGGAAGGTTATTTATCCAAAGCACCAAAATCGCTGTGAACTTTCTTTCATTAATCGAAAGCAAGCGCGAAGGCAAAACTCTCGCGCCCGATCAGATTGAATATTTCGTCCACGAGTTCACTGCCAGGAAAATTCCCGACTACCAGATGGCTGCGCTGCTCATGGCCATTTATTTTCGCGGGCTGAACACCGCCGAAACCACCGCGCTCACGCTGGCCATGCGCGATTCCGGCGATGTGCTGAAATTCCCCAGGGACAAACGCCCGCTGGTGGACAAACATTCCACCGGTGGCATCGGCGACAAGGTATCGCTGCCGCTCGCGCCGTTGCTCGCCTGCCTCGGTTTCCGCGTGCCCATGATTTCCGGGCGTGGCCTCGGCATCACCGGCGGCACGCTCGACAAACTCGATTCCATTCCCGGCTTCAAAACCCTGCTGCCCGCCGAAAAAATCATTGCGCAGGTTCAAAAAACCGGCTGCGTGATTTGTGGCCAGACCGACCGGATGGTGCCCGCCGACAAGAAAATTTACGCGCTCCGCGACGTTTCCGGCACCGTGCCGAGCATCCCGCTCATCACCGCCTCCATCCTTTCCAAAAAGCTCGCCGAAAGCCTCGACGCACTCGTGCTGGACGTGAAATTCGGCTGCGCCGCGTTCATGCAAACCCGGACCGATGCCCGCAAACTCGCAAAAGTGATGGTTGCGCTCGGGAATGAATGCGGGGTGAATACGCGCGCGATGCTCACGGACATGAACACGCCGTTGGGCCGCGCCGCCGGCAACTGGTTGGAGGTGAAGGAAAGTGTGGCGTGTCTCGATCCAAGCGTGCTGCCAGCGTCCCGCTGGCAGGGCAAGTCAAGTCAGTTCTGCCGGCAAGATGCCGGCAGCACGTTCACCGACCTCCGTACGCTCGTTCTCGACTGCGCCGCACATTTGCTCGTCCAAACGCGCAAAGCCAAAACGCTCGCCGCCGCGCGCAAACAGGCTGAGGATTGTTTGAACTCCAGCGCGCCGCGAAAGAAATGGGACGAAATGCTCGTTGCTCAAGGCGCGGATTTGACCGCGTTCAGCAAAAAGCTCGCATTGGATCACACCGCGCCGGTGGTCGTCGAATTAAAAGCCGAAAAATCGGGGTTTGTTTCCAGGTGTGACGCGCGAATCATCGGTGAAGTGATCCGCGACCTTGGCGGCGGACGGCTCACGAAGGAATCCGGCATCAACTACGACGTCGGGATTGACCGGCTCGCCAAGCTCGGCGAAGCCGTGCAGAAAAATTCGGTTCTCGCCCGAATCCACGTCACCGATCAATCGCAAGCGAAGTCTGCCTGCGCCCGGCTCGGAGCCTCCTTTGAAATTTGCGTAAAACGCCCCACTAAAACTCCGCTGGTCGGCGAAATCATCCAGTGATTTTTTCGGAGGGGCGAGTTCCACGAGACCCTAACTCAACGACTCCAAAATTTTCTCCGCCGCGGCGCGCGGATTTTCCGCCGCGTAAATCGGCCGGCCAATCACCAGCCAGTTCGCGCCCGCCTGTATCGCCTCGCGCGGGGTGAGCGTGCGTTTCTGGTCGTCGGCCTTTTCCGCGCCCATGCGAATGCCGGGCGTCACCAACTGGACCTGAGCGGGCAAAATCTTTCGGAGCGCCACAATTTCCAGCGGCGAGCAAACCAGCCCGCGCAAACCGGCTTTCACCGCGAGCCGGGCGAGACGTTCAACTTGGATAACAACATCCGACTCACAACCGATTTCCGCCAGCGTGCTGCTGTTGGAACTCGTCAACACCGTCACGCCCAGCACCAGCGGTGCGCTACCGCCGGTTTGTTTTGCCGTTTGCTGTGCCGATGCCTCCGCCGCGCGCATCATTTCTAAACCACCGCTCGTGTGGATTGTAAGCATCTGCACGTCGAGCCGCGTGGCGGAAGCGACGGCCTTGGCGACCGTGTTGGGGATGTCGTGAAATTTCAGGTCAAGAAAAACTGCCGCCCCCCTGTCGCGAATCCGGCGCACGATGTCCGGCCCGGCCGCGGTGAACAGCTCGCCGCCGATCTTGAAACCGCCGGAAACCGGGGCCAGTTGCTCCGCGAGTTTCAGCGCGACCTCGGCCGTCGGCACATCCAGCGCGGCGATGATGGGGTTGTGCATGGCGCAAATGATTTAACCACAGACCCGTCCGCCGTAGCAACACTGCGGAGGGTGCAGTTTGTTGAAGTGGCGTAAATCCGAAGGCCGAAATCCGAATTCCGAAAGAAGCCCGAAGCCAGAAATCCAAAAGCCAGACCGTTACACAACCGACTGGCGCGCTTCAGGCTTCGGTTTTCGGATTTCTTTCGGATTTCGACCTTCGGGCTTCGAGCTTTGTCTGCAGAAAGGCAGCGAGGAGCACACAGCACTGGCAGAAAGGGTTCTCCCTGTGACAAGCGCAACCGATGTTCACCCTTCTTCCTTCTTTCTTCCGCTTTCATTTTCCCCTAGTCTGCCAGCATGAAAGTCATCCGCCACAGTGACGCGAATTTTGTCCGGCAACTTCGCGAAGCCGCCGCGTCATCCAGCCTGTTTGACCCGGAAATCGAAAAGCGCACCCGCGCCATCGTTGACGCCGTCCAAACGCGCGGTGACGACGCACTGCTGGAATTCACCGAAAAATTCGACGGGGCGAAACTGGCCGCCGACCGGTTGCCAGTCACGCAGGCGGAATTGTTCAATGCCTCGCTCGCCGCCGATGAATCGCTGCGCGCCGCCGTGGCCGGGGCGGAGAAAAACATCGTCGCCTTTGCCCGGAAATCGCTGCTCAAGAACTGGCAGATGAAAAATACGCACGGCGCGACCGTGGGCGAGAAATTCAATCCGTTCCGGCGCGTGGGCGCTTACATCCCGGGTGGCAAGGCGCCGCTCGTCTCGACGGTGCTGATGACAGTCACGCTGGCCAAGGTGGCGGGTTGCAAGGAAATCGTCGTCTGCACGCCCTGCGGCAGGGATGGTTCCATCAACCCTGCGCTGTTGTTTGCCGCGCGCGCGGCGGGAGCGACGGAGATTTACCGGGTTGGTGGCGCGCAGGCGATTGCGGCGATGGCTTACGGCACGAACACCATCCGACGGGTGCAAAAGATTTTCGGTCCCGGCAACGCCTATGTCGTCACCGCCAAGCGATTGCTGGTCGGCCACGTCGCCATTGATTTGCTGCCCGGCCCGAGCGAACTGCTGGTGCTGGCGGATGAGACGGCGGACCCGAAATTCGCCGCCGCCGACTTGCTGGCGCAGGCCGAGCACGGCTCCGGTCATGAACGTGTCTGGTTGGTGACCACCTCGGCGAAGATTTTGAAGGCCGTGGAGAAGAAAATTGCTCGGCAACTGCCAAAACAGGCGCGGCGCGAATACATCCAGCGTGTGCTTGCCGACAACGCGTGGTTGATTCAGGTAAAATCGCTCGACGACGCGGTGGTGCTGGCAAACCGGCTCGCGCCGGAACATTGCGAAGTGATGACGCGCAACCCCCGCCAGGTTTCCGAAGGCATTTTGACAGCGGGCGCGATTTTCCTCGGGCCATGGTCGCCGACGGTACTGGGTGATTACGTGGCCGGGCCGAGCCACACGCTGCCGACCGGCGGCGCGGGCGCGTCGTTTGCCGGCCTGACCGTGGACCAGTTCCAGCGCCGCACGAGCCTGGTGGAATACAACCGCGCCGCGCTCAAGAAAGCATTGCCCACCGTGAAAAAATTCGCGGAACTCGAAGGCTTGGGCGCGCACGGGAAAAGCGCGGAAGTGCGGCTCTAATAAATGCTCGCATACTTTTATGTCCACACCTTCAATAGCAAAATCAATAGAAGGAGATAAACCTTATCAGAAACAGGCACGCCGTGCTTTTCCGTTGCTCGTTCGTCAGGCTTTTGCTCATCAGCCCATTTTTTATGAAAGTCTTGCTACCGAATTAGGTATGCCTAATCCACGTAATTTGAATTACGTGTTAGGGAGTATCGGCACTTCAATTAACGAGCTTTCCGGCAAGTGGAAAGAAAAGATTCCGATGATTCAATGTCTCGTAATTAATCAACAAAATGAAATTCCAGGTGATGGTGTTTTTGAGTATCTTCTACCTAATCAGGAGGTCGAAACACTTAGCCGACGGCAAAAACGTGAACTGGTAAACGCTGCCCTGCAAAAGGTTTATCTCTATCCACGCTGGCTTAACGTTTTGGATCATTTTTCACTCCCGCATCCAACATCTGACTTTGCACGTCTTGTCAGAGCAGCAAGCGCTGGTCATGGAGGTGGCGAAAGTGAAGCTCATCGTGATTTTAAAGAATGGGTCGCAACTCAACCACAAGTGCTTGGTTTGTCGGAGCGAATTGCAAATGGTGTTTGTGAATATCCGTTGCCATCTGGCGATGTGATTGATGTTTATTTCACGCATACTTCAGAGTGCATTGCTGTCGAGACGAAATCCTATATTTCGGACTTGAATGACATAACAAGAGGGATTTTTCAGTGCGTAAAATATCAAGCGGTCTTGGAAGCTTCGTTGTTTGCTAGAGGTCAAAAATTGGACGCACGCGCCATTCTTGCCCTTGAAGCACCACTTCCAAGTGAGCTTGTTTCACTCAAGAACCTGCTGGGCGTGATCGTCTATGATAACCTTCGCCCTAAAGACGTTTCGCAAGTTTGAGCTAATTTTTCCCGACGTGAGCCGTTGCGGCCTTAATGCGCCACAGCCACTTCCACGTGCGGTTTGATGCGCAAATCTTCGGCAATGCTCCGCACAATCATGCCCAGGTTGCGCGCCGTGGGGTTGCCATTGCGGTTCAGCATCCGGTGCAGCGTCTTTTCGCCCAGGCCGGTCTGCCGCGCCAGTTCCTTGAAGGTGATTTCGGCGTGAACCAGGTCGCGCAGCATGGAAAGTCCCTCGGCGGTTTCGCCTTCCAGCAGCGCGCCCAAGGCTTCGGCATAAAGCGCCCGCGCAAATTTGCGGTCACGTTTGATCCGCGCCACGACGGTTTCCTTGTAATCTCGTGTCAGCGCCATGTCGTGATGGTATCATTTAAGCTACCATAGTCAACGGCCTTTGCCATCCATGTCATTCCGCCACCCAACCGTTTCGCCCATGTGTTCGAATGGTTATTGTGAAGAACCGCAGGTTAAAACGATTTGACATAGATGCTGTGATGCTATAACATCAGATGCATGAGAACCACTTTGGACATTGAGGATGACGTGTTACAGGCGGCCAAGGAACTGGCGCAACGCAAGGGCGGCACGGCTGGGCAGGTGATTTCCGATTTGGCACGGCGCGGTTTGGCGTCGCCGGTGGCGGGGCGGAAAAATCGTTTAGGAATGCGTGGCGGTGTTCCGGTGCTGCCTTCGCGGGGCGAGGTCGTAACGCTGGAACACGTGCAAAAAATACAGGACGAGGAGGGCGTGTAATCCATGCGCGCCTTGCTGGATGTTAACATTGTCATCGCATTGCTTGATCCCGACCATGCGTTCCATGAGCGGGCGCACGATTGGTGGGCGCGAAATGCAAAATCGGGATGGGCAAGCTGCCCAATCGTGGAAAACGGGGTTGTCCGCATCATGTCGAATCCGGGTTACAGCGAGAAGGCGCGTTTCACACCGGGCGATTTGATTTCAAGGTTGCAAACTTTCGCCCAAAAAACCGATCACGAATTCTGGCCGGATGACGTTTCATTGCGCGATGAGAAAATATTCACGGCGGAGCGCATTCACAGTTCGCGGCAACTGACCGACCTTTACCTGCTGGCGCTGGCGGCGAAGCATGGTGGAAGGCTGGCGACGTTTGACCGGGGGATTCCCATTTCCGCCGTGCGCGTGGGCAAGCCTGAAAATATGTGCGTCATTTGAAATCAATTTTCCCCACCAATGTCTAATCCACAATCCGCAATCCGCAATCCGCACTTGCTGGTCCGCCCGCTGGTGCGCGAGTTGCACCCTTATGTCTATGGCGAGCAGCCGAAGATCAAGGGGTTGATCAAACTCAACACGAATGAGAACCCATATCCGCCGTCGCCGAAGGTGCTGGCGGCGGTCCGGGCGGCGGTGGATGGCCGGTTGCGGCTGTATCCGAACCCGACGGCGGAGCGGTTGCGCGAAAAGCTGGCGAAACTGCATCGTTGCCACGCAGACAACATCATCGTCGGCAACGGTTCGGATGAATTGCTGGCGCTGGCGACACGGTGTTTTGTGGAGCCTGCCAACGTGCTTCCGGCGTCCCGCCGGAAGTTCAAACTTCATTCAGAACTGCCGGCAAGATGCCGGCAGCACGTTGTTCAATACTTCACACCGAGCTATTCACTGTATCCGGTGCTGGCGGATATTCACGGCGCGGCGAAAAATGCGGTGCCGCTCAAATCAGATTTCGGGCTACCAAGCGGGGCGGAATTGAAGCGCGACAGGATCTGGAATTTCCGCGCCGCACTGACGTTTGTAACCACGCCGAACGCGCCCAGCGGGCGCGGGTATTCGACGCGCGAACTCGGCGCGCTTTGCAAAGCGCAGCGCGGAGTGGTGGTGCTGGATGAAGCCTATGTGGAGTTCGCCGGGGAAAACGCACTGAAGCTGGCGTTGAAATATCCGCATGTCATCGTGGCACGGACTTTCTCGAAAGCGTATTCGCTGTGCTTCCAGCGGGTTGGTTATTTCGTCGGGCATCGCGACCTCATCGCGGCGTTGCACAAGATTCGTGACAGTTACAATGTGAACGGCCTCGGCCAGATTGCCGCCGAAGCCACGCTGGGCGATTTGCCGTATTACCGGGCGAGTTTCAAAAAAATCATCGCCACCCGCAAAGGGATGAGCCGTGAGTTGACCAAGCTCGGTTTCTGCGTTTTGCCGAGCCGGACGAACTTCATTCTCGCTCGGCCGCCAAAGAACGTGCTTCCGGCATCCTGCCGGAAGAACACTTCTTCCGATTCAAAACAGTTCTGCCGGCAGGATGCCGGCAGCACGTTGGAAGCGCAGGGTTGGCTGCAAAGCTTGCGCGACCAAAAGATCCTCGTGCGCTGGTTTGACCGGCCGGGGGTGAAGGATTATTTGCGAATTACGATTGGCACGGCGGCGGAAGCGAAAGCCTTGGTCCGCGCCGTCCGCAAGATTTTGACGCGGCGTTGAGTCTGGGGCCGGAAGAAACCGGCGCCCGGCGCCAAAACCGCCCCAAAACCTTTTCTTTGACCCCGGCGCGATTTTTGCTACAAGCCAAGCGTGTATTTGGAATTCTATGGATTGACGCTGCCGCCGTTCGACATAACGCCGAATCCGCGCTTTCTTTTTCTCACCGACAAGCATCGCGAGGCACTCAATCATCTGCTCTACGGCATTCGCGAGCGGAAGGGCTACGTGCAACTCACCGGCGAAGTCGGCGCGGGCAAGACCACGATCTGCCGCGCGATGTTGCGACAACTGGACGGGCATTTTTCCACCGCCCTGATCGTCAACCCCGTGCTGAACGCGAATGAATTGATGCGGGGCATTGCCACGGAATTCGGCCTGGACGTCAAAGACACGGACCGGCACGGCACGGTCGCAGCCATCAACAAATTTCTGGTCCAGCAGGTCGAGCAGTGCGGCGACGCGGTGCTGATCATTGACGAGGCGCAAAATCTCACCGAGGAATTGCTCGAACAGATGCGGCTTTTGTCGAACCTTGAAATGGAGAATCGCAAGCTGCTGCAAATTGTTTTGCTCGGCCAGCCGGAGTTGCGTGACCGGCTCAACAGCCCGCGCCTGAGCCAGCTTCGCCAGCGCATCACGGTGCGCTATCATCTCGGGCCGCTGACGCGCATCGAAGTTGCCCAATACATTCAGCACCGGCTCGTACAGGCCGGCGCGAAGGGCAAGCCCCAGTTCACCCGCCCGGCGCTCTGGCGCATTTTCAACTACAGCCGCGGCATTCCCCGGCTGGTCAACGCCGTCTGCGACAAGGCGTTGCTGGCCGGTTTTGTCGAGAAAAGCAACCTGATCAATTTCCGCATGGTGGGCCGCGCCATCCGCGAACTCGAAGGGAAAATCCACCTGTGAGCCTGACCAACGATGCGCTTGAACCCGTGAAGGAAATTTCAACGAACACCCTTGCGCTGGAAGGCGCGCCCGGTTCCCGGCAGGAACTGTTTCCGGGCAGATGACCCGATGTTCCTGCGCAAACCATTCGCCGCGTCCCCGCCGTTCGTCCGCGTTGCGCCAATTGTCATTTTTCTCGCGCTGACGTTTTGTCAGGGGCAATTCGGGGAAGCCTCGCGCTACTGGTTTTACCTGGCGAAAACACTTGTCGGGGCGTGGCTAATTTGGGAAATGCGCCCGTTCGTTTCCGAAATGCGCTGGGCGGTGAGTTGGGAGGCGGTCGTGGTGGGTGTGGCGGTATTTGCCGCCTGGGTCGGGATCACCGGTGAATGGACGACGCAAAACTCCCTTTGGGCGAAGTTCGGCTTCACCCGGCCTTTGGATGCTTCACTAAAAACCTGGAACCCAAACGAACAATTTGGTGATGGTTCGGCGCTCGCGTGGCTGATGATTGTAATGCGGATTGCCGGATCGACGCTGGTCGTGCCACCGCTGGAGGAAGTTTTTTACCGTTCGTTTTTGTATCGCTACATCACCAAGCCTGATTTCCTGTCCGTGCCGCTCAGCCAATTTTTGCCGTTGCCATTTCTCGTCACCGCTGCCGTGTTCGGTTTTTCACACAACGAGTGGCTGGCCGGCATTTTATGCGGCGCGGCTTATCAATGGCTGGTGATTCGCAAGAACCGGCTGGGCGATGCGATGACCGCGCACGCGATCACGAATTTTCTGCTCGGTTTATGGATCGTCTGGCGCGGGGCCTGGCACTTCTGGTAGGGACATCGCGCTGCGATGTCCGGACGCCGCCGCACGGCGTCCCCACCATTACTTCACTTCGATGTTGATGTGGTTGCGTTCCAGCGTGCTGCCTTCCTGTTGCGCGAGGTTGACGAGCGCTTCGTAGTAATTGGCGAGCGAGCGGATTTCCTGCCCGCGGTCGGCGGTGAGCGTGTTCTGGAGTTGCAGCACGGTGAAGGTGGTGCTCTTGCCAACGGCGTATTTTTTTTGCTCGGCGTCGAGCGCAGCCTCGGCGTAAATGCGCGCCTGCCGTGTGGCGTTTACGCTTTCATAGGCGGATTGGGCATTCTTGACGGCGTTGTCAATTTCCACCATGACGTTTTGCTCAAACTGTTTCAGCTTCAGCAGGAGTTGCTGCAGGGTCACCTTGTCGGATTTTACGGTGTTGCGCGCTTTGACGTTGCTGAGGGGGACGGAAAGTTGCGCACCGTAGCTATAGAAAGGCCGATCGCCTTCATTAAACTGGGCGAACGCGTCGCTGAATGCCGTACCTGTGCCGTTGAAACCGTAGGTGCCGATCAAATCGAGTTCGGGAAAAAGCTGATTGCGGTCGAATTTCAACTGAATGCCCTGTGCTTCCGCGCTCAGCCGGGATTGCAACAGGTCGGGCCGCAGGGTCATGCCTTTGCTCCAACTGTCCTGCAAATCGAACAACTGCAACGGCGCGTTGGTAATCGTCGCCGTGGGTTGAATGTCCTTGTCATGCCAGCGCGAATACTCGTCGGTGAGCAGGTTTTTCAAGGTGTTTTGGTCCGTGACCAGCGTGTATTGCGCGGCGATCAAATTCGCCTTGCTCGTTGCCACCTGTGCCTCGTCCTGCTGCACGTCCAGTTGCGCCAGCGTGCCGATTTGCACGCGCTGCCGGTCCTGGTCCAACTGCGTCTGCGCGAGATCAAGCGCCTCCTGCTGCACCTTCACGTTTTCCTGCGCGTAGATGAGTTCGTAATAGGCGTTTTCGACGGCGGTGACGGACGTGATGACTTGCAGGCGCAATCCCTGCTCGGAGGACTTGAGCTGGTTTTTGGCGAGGCGGATGGTCAGGCGCGTGTTGTCAATCCAGAAATTTTTCAACAAGGGTTGCGTCAATTGAACTTGAATCGAACCCGCAGAGCTTTTAAAAGGCGAGGCGTTGGTGGTCCCCGGATTTATCGTGCCATATTGCTGATTAACGTTGCCGCTGAAATCATACTGTAACCCCATCGGCAACGTGCCGCCTATATCAGATTTGAAACTGTTCTCGTCGGAGATGGAACCGGGAAGTTCGAACCCGTTTTGAAAAGTACTGCCACTCACATCGTAATTGTGCTGGCCGGAAACGTTGAGCAGCGGGTCGTAACCACCATAGGCCGCGCGAAGGTTATAAAGCGAAATCCGCGGGACGGTGCGCTCGATTTGCACGTCGAGGTTGTGCTGCAAGGCTTCCTGGATGCAATCTTCCAATGACATTTCACGCGTCGCTGCGTTCATGCCCGCCGGCGCGGCGGCTGCGTTGGTGCCCGAGGGCGGGGCCGGCGCGTTGGTCTCGATCGGCACGGTGGCCACGTTCGTGCCCGTTTGCGCGGCGACCGGGTTTATGTCTGTTTGGACGGCGATCCCATTCGTGCCTGGCTGGGAGGCGGGCGCATGGGTGTCTGCCGGCACGACGATGATATTTGTGTCCGTCTGTGCCACGGCTGAAAAAGCCGCGAGAATGAAAACCAAAAGAACGCTGAAATTTTTCATGGTGCTGCAATTTTGCGGCTTTTGCCGAAATTCATCAAAGTTAAGACGCTCTTGAGCGACCGAAGGTAACCATCCGGTTAATTCACGCCCGCGCCTGTCCCATAAACCCCGCACTGCGGCCAGGGTTGCAGCCAAATCATTGCTCAACCGGCTTTCGCCGCCGCCGCGGGGACTTCCTCGATTTTGGCGTTTTGTTCGAGGAACGCGAGCACTTTTTCGTGCGCGATCTGGTCGTAAAGCTCCCTCACGCCGTTGCGTTTCTGCAGATCCTTGAGAAATTTCTCCAGCGGAATCTGGTACGCCATCGCCAGCGACTGCACGCGCTTCAAAACTTCGTCCTGTGACACCTGGATGCCTTCCTTCTCGGCGATGCGCTGAATCAGGAACGACAATTTCACGCGTTCCTTCGCGCTCTGCGCCGCGGCGGAATAAATTTCGTCCTTCTGTTTCTCAATCAAATCGCGCGCCACACCGCGCTGGGTGTTTTCGCGGACGATGTCGTAAACCACGGTGCGCGTTTCGTGCGCGACGGCGGTTTCCGGCAGGTCAAAATTCGTGGCGGTGAGCAGCGCGCGGATGATCTGGCCGCGAACCACCTTGGCCTGTGAATACTTCAATTCATTCTCCAGGTCGCGCTGCACACCTTCGCGGAGCTTCGGCAGGTTTTCCGCGTCGTATTTTTTGGCGAACGCGTCGTCAATCGCCGGCAGGACTTTTTCCTTCACCTCGACGACTTCAACTTCGTAAACGCCCTTTTTGCCCGCAAGTTGCTTGGTCACGAAGTCGGCGGGGAAATCCACATTCACCGTGCGTTTGTCGCCCGCCTTGGCGCCGATGAGCTGATCGGAAAAGCCGGGAATGAACGAGTCCGACGCGGCGTCCACCCAGAAATTTTTCTGCTCGGTCAAGCCTTTCGCTGTCGGCGCGGTGTCGGTGATGGGCTTGCCGTCGCACGTGCCGGTGTAATTCACCACCGCCACGTCGCCCAGGCGCAGCTCGCGCGCGACCGTCTCAAACTTCGTGTGCTGCCGGGCGAGCAATTCAATGGCGCGATCCACGTCCGCCACCGTGACCGATTTCGCCTCGCGTTTGGCCGGCAAGCCCGTGTATTCGGGCAGTTGAAATTCCGGCGCGGTCTCGATGGTGGCGGCGAATTGCAGCGTCTGGCCGCGGCCAAACTGGATTTCCTCGATGTCCGGATAGCCGATCACGGCGATTTTTTTCTCGTCCAGCGCCTTGCGATACGAATCGCCGATGAGCTTGCGCTTGACCTCGCCCTTGATGTCCGGCTCGTATTTTTTGAGCACGAGGTTGCGGGGCGCCTTGCCCGGACGAAAGCCGGGCAGCGACGCCTGTTTCTGAAAGTCTTTCGTGACAGCGTCGAAAGCTTCATCCACGGCCTTCGCGTCCACTTCCACCCGCAGCAATTTTTTGCACGGAGCCAGATTTTCGACGGTGATGTTCACAATAATTCCCGCTGGTCAGCGAGTCGTTTAAAATAAATGAACCACGCGGATTTCGTCAATGGTTTTGATGGCTTACCAATATCATTTCCGCTTTGATGTTGCCGGAATGAAGCGAACGACGTTCTTCATCACTGGCACGGACACCGGCGTCGGCAAAACCGTGCTGACCGCGCTGCTGGCGCGTCACTTGCGGGAACGCGGCGTCAGCGCGGCGGCCCTCAAGCCGGTTTGTTCCGGCGGACGCGACGACGCCCGCGCGTTGCGCGCCGCCATGAACGGCGCGCTCACGCCCGACGGAATCAACCCGTGGCATTTCCATGCGCCGATGGCGCCGTTGCTCGCCGCCCGCCGCGAACGCAGGCAGGTCAAGCTCGCAGACGTGCTTGCGCATGTCCGCACGATGCAAAAGCGTTTTGACGTTTTGCTGGTTGAAGGCGCAGGCGGCTTGTTGAGTCCGCTCGGCGAGAATTTTGACTCACGCGATTTGATTGCGGCCCTGCGTGCGACGCCGATGGTTGTTTGCCCAAACCGGCTCGGTGCGGTGAATCAAGTTTTGCTGACCCTCGCCGCGTTGCCGCGAAGCGCGTCCTGCCAGGCGCGCGTCGTGTTGATGTCGCCGTCAAAGCCGGACGCTGCAACAAACACAAATGCCGGGTTGCTCGCGGAATTTTTCGACGCGAAAAGGATTTTTGAATTGCCGTGGCTGGGCAGGCGATCTGACGCGGGAAAAGTTTTGAAGGATTCGCGGGTGCGGCGGACGTTCCGCGTGTTGTTGAAATGAATTCCAACGGAGCGCCGGCCTCCGGCCCGGCGGGTTGCGGCCAGCCATCCGTATCGTGCCGGGTCGGAGACCGGCGCTCCCATCAATGTTTCACCGGCGCGTTGGTGGCCAGGAACGATTCGCGCCACGGCTGGTGGTTTTTATAAAGCTCCAACCGTTGTTGCAATGGCTCGAGTTTCTTCATTTTGGCGGCGGTGGCGAGTTCGAGGGCGTTTTGCGTGACCGCCAGCGCATTGGTGAAATCGCCGGTCTCGGCGCAGGCCATGCCGAGCGCGTCGAGCACGTACGGTTGCGCGCCGCCGGTCAGGACTTTGGCCTTGACGGCGAGCACGAGCGCGGTTTTCCCGTCGCGGATTTGAGGGTTTTCGTCGGCGGCCAGCACGTGGGCGGTGTAGGCGAGGATTTGAAAATTGTTTGGGTCAATCCGCAGCGCTTCACGAAACTCATCAATCGCCTCGGCATCGCGGCCTTGTTTGAGACGCATCTTGCCGATTTCGAGGTGTGCCCACGGACAAGTGGGATCGAGCCGCGCGGCTTCTTTGAACTGGCGCATGGCTTCGTCGAAACGTCCGAGTTCGGTTAGAACAATGCCGGCGCCATTATGCAAGGAGGGCAGGCTGGGATTCAAAAGCACGGCCCAGCGATATTCGATGAGCGCTTTATTGGGGTGGCCCAAATTGTCGAGCAGATTGCCGAGATTATTGTGAATGTGATAAAGTTCCGGCGCCAGTTCTTCGGCGGCACGGTATTCGGCGAGCGCCTCGTTTAATTCGCCTTTCTGTTCGAGCGCGACGCCCAGGTTGACGTGCGCGACATGATTGTTTTTTGTCACCGCGAGCGCATGAGCAAAGAGCGTTTCGCTGTCGTGCCAGTAACGCAACTGGTTTTCGGCAAGCATCAAACAGGTCGCGAGGATCAAAACGGCTGAGGTTGCGATTGCCTTTTTGGGGAATTGAAAACGATCCGCCAGATCGCAAGCGCCAAAGGCGATGGCGATGAACACACCGATTGATGGAAGGTAAATGTAACGATCGGCCAATGCCGCCCCGCCGACTTGCACGAGCCCGATGACGGGCACGAGTGTTCCCAAAAACCACAGCCAGCCAACGGGTAAAAACGCATGCGCCCGTCCCGCCCGCCAGACAAGACTTGAAATGATGACCAGTACGACTGCCGCTGCCGTCGCCGCCATCAACAACCAGGTCAAATGTTCGGGCAGCGGATAGAAAACCGCGAGCCCCACCGGCCAGACCATTTTCAGCAAATAAAGCCCGTAAGCTACCAAGGCGTTGCAAAACCGATAATGCAGCGGAATGAGTTCGAGTGAGGCGACCGCGTCGCCGCTTTGTTGAGATTGAACAAGAAAGGTTACGACGCAGGAAGCGGCTGCGAGCAGAAAGAACGGCCATTTCTCCAACGCCAGACGCAGAACTTTCGACACCTGCCACGGGTCCCTGGTCACCCGCTTTAGCGGCCAGTAATCCAGCAGCAACATCACAAACGGGAGTGTGACCAGCATCGGTTTGGCCATGAGGCCGAGCGCAAAGAAAATCAAGGCCAGCCAGTAGAAGCGTGACGGGTGGCGGGTGACGGGTGACGAGGTGGAGTCCGTTCGTGTCACTTGACACAGGTCACGGGTCACGTGTTGCGCATAACGCGTGTAGGCCAGCAACGTCAGCAGCGCGAAAAAGGTGCTCAACACGTCCTTGCGCTCGGAAACCCACGCGACGGATTCCACGTGCAGCGGGTGCCAGGCGAACAACGCGGCGACGAACGCGCTGGGCCACAATTCGCCGGTGAGCCGCAACAACACCACCAGAAGTAAAACCACATTCGCCGTGTGAAACAGCACGTTGACGAGATGGTGTGCGCCGGGGTTGAGGCCGAAGAGTTCGCAGTCCGCCATGTGCGAGAGCCAGGTGAGCGGATGCCAGTTGCTCGCGTGGCCGGTGGTGAAGGCCCATTTGATTCCCGTCCACGTCAGTCCTTTTTGCA
>JBAVOO010000076.1:0-32435 GCA_049692125.1 Verrucomicrobiia bacterium
CTTCCAGCCTGTCCCACAACCCGCCGGCTTCGACGGCATGGCAATCTGGTCAGGCCGTGAGTTTCAGGTGGCTGATACGGAAGACGGCACCTTTAGGCTCGTTGGGCAGGCATTCGATTTCCCAGCCGTGGGCGAGAACAATCTGCTGGACCACCGCCAGACCGAGGCCGGTGCCCTTTTGATTGGTCGTGAAGTAAGGCTTGAAAATTTCCTGGCGGCGTTCGGGCGGAACGCCGGGGCCGTCATCACCAACCTTCACGGTCGCCTCGGAGGCGCTGCTCTTCTCGGTCACAATTTGAATCCGGCCGTTCCCGCCCACCGCCTGAATGGCATTAAGCACCAGGTTGAACAGCGCCTGGCGGAGCAGTTGTTCGTCCGCCTCGATGGTCATTGGCTCACCCCTGGTTTCGATGCGGATTTTCTTTTCCTCAAGGTCGTAAGCCAGCGTGCGCACGATTTCGTTCACGACGGAATCCAATGCGAGTTTCGAGCGGCGGACTTCCCGCGGGCGCGAGTAGTTGATGAATTCATTGAGTTGCGCGGTGACCTTGTCGGTCTCGTCCACGATGGCGCGGACTTTTTCCCGGATTTCCGCCGGGGCTTCATTTTGTTTCGAAATCATCTGGGCCATGCCCCGGATGATGTTGAGCGGGTTGCGGGTTTCATGGGCGAGGCCGGCAGCGGCGAGATTCATTTCCCGGAGGTGCGAATTCAATTCGCTGGCGCGGATGAGGCGGATTTGCAGTTGCGCCGTCTTGGAAAGGTTGCGCATCGCCAATCCCGCGCCGACGGCGGAAATGCCCGCGAAAAAGATGATGACGAAGCGCAGCCAGAGATCGTGGAGATTGACAGCCTGCAAAGATTCCGTGGAAAGCGTGAGCACCAAGCCGTGCAGTTCCCGGCCGGCCACCATATCCTGATATTGCTTGTCGTTGAGATCGCGCGCCCAGAACGGACGGCGCGGCCCCGGCTCACCCTCGCGCGGCTGGTCGGGACGTTCGCCCGGCGACGGCGTGAAACCACCCTCCGGCGGCGGCGGCGGCCCGGTCTGGCCGGCGGCGGCCGGATTCGTGCCCAAAGCGTTGGTCGTGGCGGCGCTCAACACGTTCGACGTTCCCATCTGGTCGGACCGGGGTTCCCGGCGCGGGAAATTTCTGAAGTTGCCGCGCAACGCGTTGGTGCGCGGCTCCAAAATCAGCGGCGCCTGATTGGTCACGCCTTCGACCGAATAAACCCGGGTCATGCTTCGCAAACCCCAATGCTCGCCGGCCTGAAGCAGGTCCTTTTGTTCCAAATCAACCGGCCGGCCAGCAGAGGCGACCGATTCACCGGCGGCGTTCAGCAGCGCGATGGAAATCACCTCGCCTGCCGCCGCGCCGTTCGTGTAGCCGACAACGAGTTCGCCCAAGACGGGTTCCAGCCGGTCGCGGAAGACCGCGCCGCGGAATTGCAGTCCGCGCACGACGGCGCCGAGCGTGTTGGCGATGGCCTCGGAACGTTTCCGCAAGCCGGTCCTGGCGGCGTCGCGGATGCGGACGTGCTCCTCGACCTGCCACGCGACAACGAGCACCCAGACCCCCAGCAGAAGGCCGTAAATCAAGGTGCTGTTTCGTCTCGGTTGCATCTGTGCGTTCAGTTATGCGCCGATTGGCGGAAAATTCAACTTCAGCCCGCTATTTTTTCTTCACCGGCACGCGTTCCAGGAAACGATCCAGTTCCTGTTCCGAAATCGAATTGGTGATGAGCTGCGACTGGCCGGTTTCATTCGCGGACAACGCGGCGAGCTGCGACGGCATCTGGACGATGTGCGGCGTGATGAACATCAGCAACTCGGACCTCGTGCTCGACTTGGCGCTGAACTTGAAAAGCTGGCCGAGCAGCGGAATGTCGCCCAGAAACGGGATCTTGGTATCGTTGACGGACTTTTCGTTGTCAATGAGGCCGCCAATGACAACCGGCTGCCCGTCGGGAGTCACGACCACGGTATTGGCGGAACGTTTGTTGATGTTGGGCGCGTACACGGCGGACGAAATGATGCTCCCGCCTTCAATCACCTGGCCGGGCGTCGAGGTGTCAATGGACGTGATTTGCGGCTCGAGAATCATTTGCACCAGATTGTTCGCCCCGATGAACGGCGTGACGTCCAGTTGGATGCCGACGTTCTGATAGGTTCCGTTGATGGTCGGAACGGTGGTGGCGCTATTGCCGACCGCGCTGAAACTGACCCCGCTGGGCAGATAGATGCTTTGGCCGACGACAATCTCCGCCATCTGGCCGTCACGCGCCAGGATGGACGGGCGCGACAGCACCTGCGCCTTGCCGGCGGTGGCGATGGCTTGGAGCGTCGCATTGAAATCGCTGCCCATGAATTGATAGAGACCACCATTCCCGGTCGCTCCCGCCAGGGCCTGGGGCAAACCGAAGTTGTTGTTCACACTCAAGGTCTGGTTGATCGGGTTAATGCTGCCGGGGATGATGGTTGGAGTCGTAGTTACTGCTGTAGTACCACTTCCAGTAGTAGTAGTAACAGTCGTGGGTCCAACTGTGTAATTAGTTACAAAGCCGAGGATTTGCGAATAATTCTTGTTGACACCGGTGTAGGTGCCTTGAACACCGATGGCGGACGATTTGTTGTCCGTCACTTCGAGGAAGACGACCTTGATGAGCACCTGCGGTTCGGGCGCGTCGAGGCTGACGACCACCTGCCGGATTTGCTCGCTGGTCTCCTTGTCGGCGATGACGATGATGTTGTGCGTCACCGGGTCCACGGAAATGACCGCGCTGCCCACCGTGCCGTTGTTGTTATATTGGCCGCTGCTGGAACTGCTGGCGTTGTTGCGGTTTCCGCCGCCAAAGCCGCCAAAGCCGCCAAAGCCGCCGAACCCGCCGAACCCGCCGCCGCCGGCAGGGCGCTGCTGGGCATGGATTTCCATTGCGGCGCAGAAAAGCAGGGCCAGAACGCCGCCGATATATTTTTTGAAACAGTTTGTTTTCATAATTTGCCTTTTCATTGAAAAATTATTCATGTTTTAGTATGATCGCACGCCGTTGCCAACCCCGCCGCCAGTGCTGGTGCCGCCGATTCCGGTGGTGGTGGTGGTCGTGCCCATCGTGGTGGTGCCGTTCACAGCCCGTTGCTGGAGTGCGCTGTTTTGCGACGAACTCGAACTCGTGCCGCTGCGCGAGGTGCTGCTGCTCTGGAACATGTTTTGCAGCACCTGCAGCGCCTGCTGCGGATCGCCGTTCTTCATCTGGAAAACATAAACGCCCTGATCGCGGTCCGAAGGCACATCCAGTTGTTCCATCATCCCGGCGATTTCCTGCATCAAATCCTTGGAGGCAGTCACCACAACGGACGAAGTGCGCTGGTCCGCCACGGCGACAACCTGCGACTGCTTTTGGATCCGGGAATTTTGACTGTTGCCCGTGCTGGCCGCGGCGTTTGCGGCCATCATTCGTTGAAAGAACCCGCCCGGACCGCCGCCGCCACCGCCTGGACCGCCAACTCCTCCACCGAATCGGAACGGCGTCTGGACCTGGCCACTCGATGTGCCGCTCGTCGGGAAAATCTGGCCCAACTCACTGGCCACGTCGGTCGGGCTGGCGTAGCTCAAATGAAACACCCGGATCTCCGTTTCCCCCTCGGCGCTGTTGTCAATCGCCCGGATAATCTCGGTGAGGTGCCGGATGTTCGACTGCGTATCGGTGACGACAATCGAATTGCCGGCCTCATTGGCGACAATCGTCGCCTGGGGGGAGACGAATGACGACAAATCCGACACCAATTGCCGGGCTTCCACGAACCGGATGGGAATAATCTGCGTGACGATCTCGGCGTTGTTCGGAATGCTGTCCGGGTCGTTGCTGGTTTTGACCGGGATGTTGCGCGTCTTGGCGTCGTTCTTATCCAGAATCGTCAGCGTCCGTCCGTCGCGGATCGCGGCGTAACCGTTTTTGTTCAGCACGGCATTGAGCAGGTCCACGGCTTCATTCCGGGTCATGGGATGGCTGCTGATGACGCTCACGTTGCCCCGGACCTGCGTGTCCAAAACGATGATGAACCCCGCGGCTTCACTGAGATAATTCAGGACCATCTCCAGCGGCGCATTGCGAAAGTTCAAACGCAATTCGTCAAAATTCGTGCCGATGGTTGGCGCGAGGGCGGAATCCTGCACCACGGTGGGAATGACTGCCGCCGCCGCCGGTTTTTCCGGTGTGGCGGGTTTAACGTCCGTTGTTGGCGCGGCCGACTGGTTGGTTGCCGACTGTTCGTTCATCGCGCCTTCGTCCGGCGGCGGGACAATGGTCTCCGGTGGCGGCGGGGTGGGAGCGACCGCGGCATTGTTGTCGTCCGGTGTTCCGGCAGGGGTTGTCTGCGCGACCGCCGACAGGAGCAGTCCCGAAACGCACAGCGTCACGAGGGTTCGTAGAATCAAGGTTTTCATTTTAATTCCTGTTCTCTTTGTTGCATGAGTTTTTTGAGGACATCATTGGGTTCACTGGCGGAGCCCGCAGCCGCGCTGGCCGCAGGGGTCTCGTCCGTTGCCGGAGCTTCGGTCCCGGTCGTGGCGGCCGGCAATTCGCCCGATTCGGCCAGTTGCCATTCACCCTTGCCTTCCTGCCGCATCTGCGCGCCCACCTTCATTTCCACCGGCTTGCCGGCGGCCTCCAGCTTGGCGCCGCGCAGCGTGATTTCCACCACTTTGTAACCGGCAATGGCTCCGTCCGGGGAAAGGACCTTGCGATAATCGGGGTCGTTCCCGTCAAAGAAGGCGAGCATGCCATTCCGGCTGCTCAACGTGCCGACCAGCGAAAAGCAGGGCGCCGACTTGGAAATTGGGCGGTGGCGGCCGCTCGGCGTATGCGCATAACGGTTGGGGTCAAAAATGTTCCGGTCCACGATGATCTGGAACGACGAATAATTCGTGGCGGCGGGGGCGTTGGTCGTTTGCGCGGCGGCTGGCCGGCCATTGGTCAGGAGCACCCCGAGCGCGGCGAGTACGGTGGCCTTCCGGAACCGGCGGCTGGCGTTCCAAAACCGGAGCGCAGTTCCTGGGAACGCCGGCGTCCCGCCGGCCAGTCCGCCGTCCACACGCCGGCAGGACGCCGGCACTCCCAGGACAAGACCCGGGACGGAGTCGGGGCGATTTTGATTGTATCGTGCCAGATTCATGGTTTGGATTGGGATTGCGAAACCAGCACCAGCCCGCTGATTTGCAGGTCGAGGGTGAGTTGCTGGCCGGTGTTGTCGCGGGCGCTGAGTTCCACCGATTCAAGCTTGAACGCCATCGGATCTTTTTCGATGTCGTAAACAAAACGGTTAAGGGTGCCGAGGTCGCCGGAAGCCTCGAGCCGGCAGTTGAGCGTGAGATAGTCCGGCGAATCATTGTTCCACTGGGGCGTGATGCCGGTGACGTCGGCGCCACTCTCCCGGGCCCAACTGTCAAAGGCCTTGAGCGTCTGCTGTTCCGCCAGCGAAGGATTGTCCGGCAGGGTGTTCGTGCGCATCTGGCTCCAACGGCCGCGGAGGCCGGCCTCGCGCTGGATCAACCGCCGGCCGTTTTTCACCTGCTCGCGCAGTTCGGCAATCGTTTTCGCCCGCGTCTTCCACCATCCGAACATCGGTTCAATGACCACCAGGTCGGCCGCGTAAAGCACGACCACCGCGATGGCCAGCACCATCAACAATTGCTGGCGGTTTTCAATTTTCATTGCCGCCTCCTTTGTTCCAATGAAAGTCGAACGTGAATTGCATCGGCGATTTGCCGCGGATCTGGTCCACCTTCAAGTCGGTCACGCCGTCCGCCGCGCGCAACTGGCTCAACATCCGCAGCAGGGCGGCGTTGTCCCGCGCCGTGCCGGAACAGTTCACCACGTTGCCGTCGCGAATTTCCACCGTCTTGGCCGTGACGGCGCCGTCCTCGGGGAACGCCGTCGTGAGCTGCTTTAAAATGCTCAGGCTGCGGAACGACTCATCGAACCACGGACGATATTTCTGGATTTGCTGCTGGATGCCGTTCAGTTCCCTGACCTTGGCCGACATCCCCGACCATTGCGAACGCAGCCGGAGGAGCTGGATTTCCTGGAACAGAAACAATCCGCCGACGATGGCGACGATGGCGGCGGCCGTCGCGCCGGCGGAGCGCAGCCGGCCGGAGGAATACTTTGTGATGATTTGCTGCCAGGCCGTCGGTTTGGGCGGCAGGAATTCGAAGGCCGGCGTTTGTCCCGTCAGCAGCCGGGCGGCCAGGCTGAAGGCCGGGGAAACCGGCGCGTCGGGCGGAAGCTGGACGCCGAATTCGTCCGGCGAATACTTCGTGACCGGTTCGACACCCAGGCCCGCCGGTTCAAACCGCAATTCCATTTCGTCGGCCAGTTGCTGCGCCAGGTCGTGCGGGCCGAAAATGCGGATGCGGCGGACGGATTCGCGCAGTCCGGCGGGCAACTGTCCGAGGGTGATGCGAACTTCCCGCGCGACGAAGCCGGTGTGGAGGGTGCGCCGCGAGCCTTCGTTTTCGATGGCGCCTTCCAGCGTGCGGAGGGCCGCCACGCCGCCGCCGCAGGTGATTTGCAGGGAGACCTGGCTTTCGCCGATGCCCAGGGCCAGCACGCCGTTGGAGGTTTCCGCCGCCGGGGGCTGCAAGGCGGCCAATCCGGGCGAAAAGCTGACCGGTTTCAATTTTGCCGCCGCCAGGACCTGTTCCAGCGACGTGAGCTGGCTGTTGGGGATTCCCACCAGGGTCACGTGTTGTTTGCCGGTCGGCAACGGGCAGCGTGAATGGGCAAGCCGCAACGTTGTGACGTCGCACGGAAATCCGCGTTCCGCCTCCAGTTGCAACAGGCTCGCGGCGTCCGCCTCCGGCAGGGGCGGCAATTCGGTATGCGCCATGAGCATCCATTTCAACGGCACGCCCACCACGCAGCGGCGTTCGCGCACGCCGGCGGTGTCGAGGTGGTTGCGGATTTCGCGTCCGACCAGTTCGGGCGCCGCCGTGAGCGGGTCGAGCGAGAGGGTGGCCGAGAACGACGGCTGGAGCTGGAGGGAGCCGTTGGTGCGGCGGAGCACGACGCCGTCGAGGCGGCTGCCATCGAACACAAGGCCGAGCAGGCCCGTCAACTTTTTGCGTCGCGAAAAATTGATTTTCAAAATCTTGTTCATTTATGTTTGAAACCACGGAACACACGAAACGATTTCGGGCGTATTTTCAAAACACGGAGTGTGGCCGTCCCCGGCCACAGCCAGGTTCGCCACCGGCAGGTTTTTCCGTAATTCCATGCGCTCTTGGCCGACGGAAGTTGCTGCGCCCGGGGACGGGCGCACTCCGGCTGCGAGCGTTTGCCGATTTTGAAAACACGCCATAATGTTCATGCTCGTTTTCCTTTCGTGTGGTTCGTGTATTTCGTGGTAAATATTTTCATTGCGTCCCCTTCGCGACCCAGGTGGCGCGGGCCTTTTCCCCGAGCGCCCAGCCCAGCCGGCTGAGGTCCTGGCGGTAAATGATTTTGGGCGTGCCTTCGCTGATGTCGAAAATGAATTTCACCCGCCGGTAGCCGCGTCCGAACGGGCCGACCGCCGCGATGTCCGCCGTGAATTGAAAACTTTCCGTGGTGATGTAATCGCGGCCGGCGTTTTCGAGGGCCAGCACGACCGGGCTGGTGTTGCCAAGCGCGTCCACGATCCAGGAAATGGCGTTGAGGTTGTTGGGATTTTGCTGGCGGTAGGTGACGAGCGATTGTGCTGCGCCTTGCGCCGTGCTCTGGTCAACGCCCAGGCCCATGAACAAAGCCGTCATCACGGTGGCGCTGGCGGTATTGATGTTCAGCAAGCCGGTGGTGTAAAGATTGGTGCTGGTGGTGATATTGCAGTAAATCTTTGCAAAGTCATCCGAACTCATGCCCAGGTTCCGGCAGAACATACAAAAACTTAAAACACCCGGGAATGTGTTCGGCCGGCCATTGCTAGGGTGAGTATAGTTGTAAATGGAAGTGGCAAGGCCGCTCGCGTTGCCAACGCCGGCGCTCTGGAAAAGCGTCTGCAATCGGGTTTCGGTCGCCAGGTTCACGTTCGTCAGCGACGAGCCGTCGGAATGAAAATTCGGCTGGCGGCTGTAAACGGTGACGTATTCAAACAGACCTGGGTCCAGCGTGCCGTTGCCGTTCACGTCGGTTTCATTGGCGTCGAGCACGCCGTTGCGATTGACGTCCTCGCCGACCAGCAGGTCAATGGTTGCGCCGTACACCAGCCGCAATTCGTCCACCGTTTCAAACGGGGAGTTTTTGTCGGTGTACCCCAACGACGCGTAATCCAGCGCATAGTCGCCGCTGCCGTTGGTGCTGCGCCAATCCACAATCGCGTCGGCAAAATCGAGCGTCATGTTGGGCAGATAGGAAAGCGCGTTGGTGCCGGCGCGGTTCAAATTCAACTTGGAGGCTTCGTCCACGAGGCCGAAATACGGTTCGGTGGCAGGGGTGCCGGACGGGTCGCGGCCGATGAGCCAGAAATGCGCGTCGCCCACCGGCACGGCTTCGCAGGAAAACTGGGTGTTGTTGGGCACCGCGCCATTCGTGGCAAAATTCGAGAGCGCGTAACCGACATAACGCGCCGCGCCTTCGATGGCCTGTTCCGCGACGATGCCGGTGGCGCGGTTGTCCGAGGCCCGGAGTTCAAAGGTCATGGAATTCGCGAAATAAAGCGCGATGGCGACCAGCCCGATGGAAATCCAAAGCACGAGAATAAGCACCGATGCGCCTTCGCCGCGCTTCGGCGCCACAAGGGTGCCTTTATGCCGGTCTTTCGACAACAAATTGGGAAGGTGCAGTTTCATTTCAAGTGTTCGTGCGCGATTGCGAATCTATCGGCACCAGGATTTGAATCGGCTGCGGGCGCGTGTTGTCGCTGTTGTTTCCCGCCATCTGGATGAGGACCCGGACGGCGACCGGCAGGTTGGTGTCGGCCGTGGTGGTGTCGGTGGTGTCCCAGGTATCGAGCCATTGCGTGCCGTCGAAACATGAAAACTTGATGCTTTCAACGCCGTTCAACAGCGGCTGATCCTGGACGTCCAGCGTGGTCGAGCTTAACAAATTGCGCGTGATGCTGCGGACAAGGTCCCTGCCGGCGGCGGTGCGAATGGCGGGGTCTTTCAATTCGTAAGTGACCCGCTGGATGTCGCCCCACGGTTCGTTTTCATGCAGCGCGCCGGTGGCGGTGAATATTTCGACGGCCACGGGCTGGCTGAGGCCGAGGCTGGTCACATTGCCGGCCTTGAAATCGCCGGTCAAAACGCCGTTGGTCTCCGGCGGCACGGCGCATTGCAGGTCTCGGCGCAGGAGGGTGAGCGCCTGGTCCAGGGGCGTGGCTTCATCCACCGCGGCCTGGGTGACTTCGCGCAGATGCAGGGCGCTGAAAAGCACGGCGTTGATGGCCACCAGCACGATGGCGGCGACGCCCACCGCCAGGATCATCTCGATGAGCGTGAAAGCGCTTTGGAGTGCGGCGGGAAGCGAAGCGCCACGCCGCTTTTGGACATGACGGAAACGAACGAAAAGCGGTGTCGCCGCTTCGCTCTGCCACCGCAGTCCAAATTGTCCACCCCGGTTTGTGCGTTTGATTTTCATTGTTGCGAACCCGTCGTCGCGGTCAGCGTTTGCGGATTGGCCAGCGTACACAGTTTCACGGAAAAATCACGGCCCTGGGCGGAATACTTCACTTCCGCGGTGAGCAGTTCCATGGCGTCCACCGGCCAGTCCTGGCTGGTCAACGTCCAGCGGAACTCCTGCGCGCCTTCGGTGACCGTGCCGTTTTGCGTGCCGGTGTTCCAGTTGGTCATCACGATGCTTTCGTTTAAAATCCGGTCCGCCACGCGCGCGGCGGCGCCTTTGCGCGCGGCGACCTCGCCGGCGAGGCTGGCCACGTGCAGCGCCTCCACGGCCGCCGGGATGACGATGGCCAGGAACAGCAGCGCCGCCAGCACCTCGGCCAGCGTAAACGCCGCAACGTGACACGTGACACGTGACATGTGACACGAGATGCCCCGTTGCACAGCGAGCGTTTTCATGTCACTTGTCACCTGCCACTTGTCACTTTTCTGTGTCGCGAATTTCATAACCCATGTGGGTGTTCGCTTCGATCAGCCAGAGCGCATTGCCCCTGGCGTCCGTGAGGCGCAACGTTTGCGGACTGCTTTCATCAATGGTGCCGTCTGCCAGAAAGCGGATGGCCGGCAGGTTCTGGAACGTCGTCAAGGCGGTTGCCCCGACATTCAGGACCGCAATCTGCACATTTTCGTCAACCGTCAGATTTTCCGCCTTCGGGTCGCCGCCCGACGGGGGCGTTTCCGCAGCAAGCCCGTAGGCGCCCTGTTTTTCGTCCACCCAAAGCATCATCGGCAGGCCTTCCGAGACCGCGCGGCTCTGGCCGGCGTGCATCAACGCGAAGAGCCGGCGCGCTTCGGAATCCAACGCGCGGGCGCGGATGAAATTCGACATGGCCGGCGCCACGAGCGAGGTGATGACCACCAACAGCGCCAAGACGAGCAACAGTTCGACCAGGGTGAAAGCAGCGTGACACGTGACACGTGACACGTGACATGACTCAAAGATCAGGCGGGGCGTCTTCTTGTCACTTGTCACCTGCCACTTGTCACCTGTGATTCGCAATTTCATTTATTTGGTTGTCCAGTTGCCGATGTCATCCTCCGTTCCTTCCTTGCCGTCCGGCCCGACGGACAGCAGGTCATAGGAATTCTGGTTGTGTTTGCCGGGATAGTAATAAAGGTAGTTGTTGCCCCACGGGTCTTGCGGGACTTTGTCCAGGTAGGGTCCGTGCCAGTTTTTGGAGTTGTTGGGCTGCTGGAGCAAATCCTGCATGCTCTTGGGATAATAACCGTTGTCCACCTCGAACGCGTCGAGCGCGGTCTTGATGGATGAAAGGTCGGCCTGTACGGCCGTCACCCGCGCCTGTTCACTGCGGCCGACCATTCTGGGAATCACCAGCGCCGCCAGGATGCCGATGATGGTAATGACCAGCAGCATTTCGACGAGGGTGAATCCATTTTCGATTTGCGATTTGCGATTTACGATTGAAGAATTCCGGCGCGTGGCATTGTTTCGGAAATCAATCGGCAATCGGCAATCGGCAATCGGCAGTTTGTTTTTGATGGCAGTTTGGATTTTCATGGTTGGTCAGAGGTTCAATTTCATTTGATGTAATCCTGCAACGTGAACACCGGCAGCAACATGCCGATGAAAATGATGCCGATGAACCCGGCGATGAGAAACAGCATCAGCGGTTCGGCGAAGGCCACCGCCGTTTTCAGGTGCCGGTCCAGGTCCACCTCGGTCACGCTCGCGATGCGGACGAGTTCCGCGTCGAGCTTGCCGCTTTCCTCGGCCACGGAAACCATTTCCAGGACGGAACCGGGGAAGAGGTCCTTGCAATCCGCCAGGCTCTGGCCGAGCCGCCCGCCTTGCTGGACGCGCTCGATGGATTGCGAGACGGCATCCACGAGAATCTGGTTGCCGATGGATTTGCGGGCGACGTTCAGGCCGTGCACGAGCGGCACGCCCGCGCCGAGCAGGGTGCCCAGCATCCGGCAGAACCGCGCCATGGCAAATTGCGCGGTCAGCGGGCCGACGACGGGCGATTGCAAAACCAGGTTTTCCCAGATCCGGCGCCCCTTTTCGGAGGCGAACCAGGCGCGCACGAGGAAGCCGGCGACCACCAGGCCCGTCACGATAAACAATCCGTAGGAACGGACGGCGTGACTGACGCCGATGATGAGTTGTGTGATCAAAGGCAGGTGGCCATGCACGCTGCTGAAGATCTTCTGGAATTTCGGGATGAAAAACACCAGCAACACCGTGAGCACGACCAGCGCCAGCACCAGCAGGATGCACGGATAAACCATCGCCGTCGTCACCTTCGATTTCAAATCCTTTTCCCGCGCCTGGAAATCGGCGATTTGCGCCAGCACCACGTCGAGGAACCCGCCTGCCTCACCGGCTTCCACCATCGCGGTATAAACGCGCGGAAAGGTCTCCGGCGACTTCGCCATCGCGCTGGCCAGCGACATGCCGTCAATGACCAGGTCGTGAACTTCCTTCCACTTGGCCTGGGCGGCGGGCGAGGAGGCTTCCTTGTAAAGAATAACCAGCGCGCGGCTCAGGGGCACGCCCGCCGCGAGCAGGCTGGAGAGCAGGCGCGTGAAATTTTCCAGGTCCTTCCCGGAAACTTTTTTCGATTCGAACTTGAGGGAAAGGTTTCCGAATGACGCCGGCAACGGGGAGCCGTTTTTCGCCACCGCCGTCGCGGCCTTTTCGGCCAGGCTGACCGGTCGGAGGCCGAGCGTCTCCACCTGCCGCAACGCGTCGGGCCGGCCCGGGGCGTCAAGCTGCCCCTCGGCCATGGTGCCGTCGCTCTGCAAGGCTCTGTAGGAAAACGTGGGCATGATTTAAAATGACGAATGACGAATGACGAATGACGAATGAATTCCTGAACCCCAAATCCTCGTTGAGCTTGCGCGCGATGATGCGGTTGCCAAATTTCGGGCTTCGGAATTCGAGCTTCTTTCATCATTCGACATTAGGAATTCGGATTTCATCTTTTCACCTTGTCACCGCGATGCTGGCCGGGGTTTGCGCCGCGGCATCCTGCGTTTCGTTTTTGGTCGTCCGCTCCACCTCCTTGGCGGTGGTCACGCTCAAAACTTCCTCGACGGTGGTGATGCCCTGCCGGACCAACCGCCATCCATCTTCGGCCAGTGTTTTCATGCCGGCGCGCCGGGCGGCGTCGCGGATCTGGTCGCTCGAGGCGTTTTTCAAAACCAACTGGCGGATTTCACTGTCGCTGTCCATCCACTCGAAAATCGCGTGGCGGCCATGGAAGCCGGTGTTGCGGCACTCGCGGCAGCCGATGGATTTGTAAATGGTGACCTGGGCGGGAATGCCCAGCCGCGCCTTGAAAGCCTGGGCGGTCGGCGAGTTGTCGATCTGTTTGCAATGTGTGCAGAGCACGCGCACGAGGCGCTGGGCGAGCACGGCTTCGAGCGATGACGCGACGAGATACGGTTCGACCCCCATGTCCACGAGACGGGTCACGGCGCCGGGGGCGTCGTTGGTATGCAGGGTGGAGAAAACCAGGTGGCCGGTGAGGGAGGCCTGCACGGCGATCTGCGCCGTTTCCTGGTCGCGGATTTCGCCGATGAGAATCACGTCCGGGTCGTGGCGCAGAATCGAGCGCAGTCCGCGCGCGAAGGTGAGGCCGGACTTTTCGTTGACCTGGATCTGGTTGACGCCCTTGAGCTGGTATTCGACCGGGTCTTCCACGGTGATGATTTTGCGGACGGAATCGTTGATTTCGTTGAGGGCGGTGTAAAGCGTCGAGGTTTTGCCGCTGCCGGTGGGGCCGGTGACGAGGATGATGCCGTGCGGCAGTTGGAGAACACGCCGGAAACAATCCAGTTCGCGATGGTCCATGTCCAGTTCGCCCATGCCCCGCAGCGTGGCGTTTTGCCGGAGCAAACGCATGACCACGGCCTCGCCATGCAGCATCGGAATCACCGAGACCCGGATGTCCACCTCGGCGTCGTCGAGCCGGATTCGGATGCGGCCGTCCTGCGGCAGGCGTTTTTCGGCGATGTTGAGATGGCTCAGGATTTTGACGCGCGACACGATGGCCGGCTGGAAACGCTTGAGTTGTGCGGGCACGGAAACGTCCTGCAACACACCGTCAATGCGGTAACGGATGCGAAACTCGTCCTCGAACGGTTCGAGATGAATGTCCGACGCGCGCAGCTCGATGGCGTCCTTCAAAACCTGGTTGACGAAGCGGATGATCGAGGCTTCGTCCTCCTCGGCTTCGTCGAGATTGGTGTCCTCGGCATTATCGTCAACGACTTGGAATCCCTTTTCCTCGTCGAGCGTGCCAATCGTGTCCGCGCCGACGCCGAGGCGCTTTTTGATTTCGCGCTGAATGGCTTCGCTGGCGGCCAGCACCGGTTTGAGGTTCAAGCCGGTCATGGTTTTCAGCGCGTCGAGGCCCTGGGTGGCAAAGAGACGGCTGGTGGCGACTTCGACGGTGCCGTTGATCCGCTTGAGCGGAAGGAGTTCCTCCTTCAGCAAAATGCGGGCGGGAAACAGGGAAAGAAGCTGGCGGTCCGGGTCAACGTCGTCCAGCGTCGTGTAAGCGAGGCCGTATTCCTGCGCCAGCCAGCGAAGGATGTCTTCCTCGTTCTTGACGGGGGATTTCGCGCGAACCAAAGACGCCGAGTCAGTCGAAGACAGTTGCCGGGCCGCGACCATGCGATCCAGCAACTGTTTCAACGTGACGTCTTGAGCGGGAGTTTCACTCATATTGTGAACATCAGCTTCTCTTTTGGATTTGTTACTCCACCAATCCGAGCAAAGCGGCCTGGGCTTCCTGTTTGACCGTGAGCACCTTGCGAAGGTTTTCCTGCGCTTGCACCAGCTTGGCTTGTTTGTCTTTTTGCGAAGCGTGGTATTTTGCCAGGGCCGCTTTTATTTGCGCGGTGGGCGCGTTGTCATCAATGGCCTTTTGCAAGGCTTCGGCTTCCGGACTGGGGGTGCCGCCAAAGCCACCACGGCGTCCGCCGTTGTTGTTTGCGTTGGCGTTATTGTTATTGCCACCGCGGTTGCCGCGACCAAACAGCCGGCCCATGCCGCCACCCATGGTATCGCGTCGTGCGTCCATCACTTTTTGAACCAGCGGTTGGATCGCATTCCAGTCGGTGTCGTTGGTGAAACCGAGTTGTTCCCGGACGTTGTCCATTATGCGCGCCGGGTCAAAGTTGCCGCCGCCGCGGCCGCCGCCACCGTTTTGGGCGGAAACATTGCCGGCACCCAAAAACAGGGCGGCGGCGACTCCGCATATTGCTAACAATTGGTTTATTTTCATCGAACGTTCTCCTATCACAGTTGGATTGTTGTTTTAATATTTTCGCTTCGTTACGGGACGACACACACATGCTGCCCGTCAGTTGCGAACCCACCTCCATGCAATAAACATACCAGCGCAGAAAAAGGCGGTTTACTTGGGAAACGGAAGAACGGGCTGCGCAATTGCTGCTCAACTCCTTCCCGCGCCGCGCAGATTTTGCGCACGCTTCTCTGCGGGTGGCTGGTGATTGTCCGCTGGCTTGTTCTCCATATTCGTGACCTTTTAGTGATGGTGTTGCGTGTGCGAATGACGGTTATTTGATTCTCGCTGCCTTGAGATTCAGTCCGCCTTGATGGAGGATCAGATCGGTTACCCGGCCCTGGCTGTCCTTGACGAAGGTGATTTGTGCGTCGACAACCTTGTAGAAAAACTCGGTCTCGGATTCGGGCAGGATTTCCAGAAAGCTTTGACCGGTAAGGCGGGCCATCAGCCGGTCGCCTTCACGACGAATCGTGAAAACCCGGTTCGTTGCGAGTTGGTACTCGCCGGCATAGGCGTCGTACAACTTGGGATCCAACTTGACGGCCTGCCGTTCTTTGGGAGGTTCATCGGAGATTTTCTTCCACGTCCGGTCGAGGCCGTTTTGGTGCAGCACCAGACTTTGCACCTTGCCGCCGGCGTCTGTGTTGAAGGTAATTTGGGCGTTGACCCGTTTGTAGAAAAAGTTGGTCCCGGATTCCGGGAAGATTTCGTTGTAAGCCTGGCCTGTGATCTGGGCCATCAACCTGCTGCCATCCCGTCGTAGATTGAAGAAGATGCCCTTTGCCCCTTCAAATTCATATTGCCCAACATAGCGTTCAAGGAATTCCGTTTCCAGATGAATTGCAACGCGCTCCTTCGCCGGCTCGAAGTGCGCCAGTGGATGCCTGGGCTCAAGCAGGTGAAAGCCAATGTCGTCAACGATGTGGGCCGAGTTGGCCAGCACCACCACGCCCCGCCGCTTCTTCCGATCGAAGCCGATGAAGGAATGGTATCCTCCCGTTCCACCGTTATGCCAAATCACCTCCGTTCCAAATTGGTTGCTGACGTGCCAGCACAGACCGATCTGCGTATCAGGCATGGCAGGCGAACTGGCCTCATGCCGCGGCGCCTGTGCCAGTTGCATGGCCGGCCAGAGGTCTGACTTGGCCAGCCCGAGATTCGCCGCGACGAATTTCAGCATGTCGTTCGCTGTGGAGCGCAATGCGCCTGCCCCTGCGAGCGTGGGCATGTCCCAGTTCGGCACCGGTTCTCCTGCCGCATTGTAGCCGGTGGCCAGTCGCGCCTTGAGTTCAGGCGTAAGTGTGATCAGCGTGTTGGTCATGCCCAAGGGCCGGCAGATGCGCTGGAGCACCAAGGTTTCGTAATTGGTGCCGGCCTTCAGCACGAGAATATGCCCCAGCAATCCGACTCCCAAGTTTGAGTACTCGTAAGTCACGCCGATGTCGCGCGGCAGGGTGTAGCCGGAAAGGAATGCAAACATCTGCTCGATCGTGTAATCGGCGTAGGGATTGTTCTCATCTTTGGGCGCAAGGTTGTCCGGCAGCCGCGGGAGGCCGGAGGTGTGTGTGGCCAGGTCGAGCAAGGTGATTTGCCGGCCATTTCGGGCGGGGACTTTCACCGAGAGCGGCAGATATTTCGAAATCGGGTCGTCCAATTTCATCTCGCCGCGCTCAACTGCGTCTGCCAGGAGGAGTCCGGTGAAGACTTTCGTGGCAGAACCGATTTCAAAAACCGTGTCCCCGTCAACCGTGCGGTCATTGTCGCGGCTCACTTTTCCGTAACGAATGATCCTTGGCCCTTTTTCGTCCACAATGCCGATGACGATCCCCACGCTTTGTTTGCCGATGTCAATGCGCTCGCGCAGGATGGCCTCGATTTCCGAGTCAGAGGGCAGGGCTTCCGCCGCGCGCAGAAAGCGTGCCGCGCACAGAAATAGAATGACAATAATCGAGCTGCGTATCAGCCAGTTCATGGTATTAATTCTCCAGTTGTTGGTTATTTTGGATCGCGCGCAGGCCGGCGGCCCGACGATCCAGATGTTCTTTTTCATGGTTTGAATTTGCTTTGTGAACACATGGTACTGATGGGTTTTAATGTGAATTCTCATTGAGGCTGGTCAGCAGCGTTTCGAGTTCCTGCCGGCGCGGTTCCAAAGTTTTCCGCACGGCGAACTGGTTCAACCAATAAATACCCCAGCAAACCAACCCGCAGAACAACGCGCAACCCGTCATGAAGATGATTACGTCCAGCCCAGTATGACGTGTTTGCCAGACGACAGAACCGATTAAAGCAGCAAAGCCAACCAGGAACGGCAGCAAATACCACCAAAAGACATTTTTCAGCAGCCGAATCTGATGGTTGACCTGGATCAGCGACGCTTCGATGCAGGAGCGGAGCGGATCATTCGTGACGGGCTGTTTCTTGCGCTGAAGCCAGCGATCCGCCAGCATGAAAATAGCCACACCCAGGCAGGCGAAGGACAGCAGATACAAAGACCATTCCCGGTCACGGATGGCCCAATGCAAAAACAGCCAGGTCAGGAAGGCTGCCACGACCACTTCCCGCGCATCGCGCCAGAATATCATCACCCGAAATTGCTGCTGGTTGCGCCGGACTTCGTTCAACAGCACGTCCGTGTTGATTGTCACTTTCGCGCCGGCATCCTGCGATTGCCACGCCTTTTGCAATGTTTCAAAGTTCATCGGTTGCTCCTTTCAGTTGATCCGCCAGTTGTTTGCGGATGCGATTCAGTTTCACGCCAATGTAGTTTTCGGAAATGCCGAGCACCTCGGCCATTTCCTGGTAACTCAGGCCATCGAGGTGCATGAGGGCCAGCGAGGCGTCCACCCTGGGCAATTGGCGGATGGCGGCGTAAAGCCGGGCCACAATTTCCTTTTCCGGCAGCGAATCCACAGGGCTCGGCTGCACCTGGGGCGAGGTGTCAAACTTCAGAAATGTTTCATGCCCCTTTCGCCGCCGCTGCTCTCCGCGTCGCCAGGCCAGTGCGGTGTTGAACGCCACGCGATAAATCCAGGTGGTTTCTTTTGCCTCGCCGCGAAAGGACGGGATGGATGACCAGATTTGCAGCAGGATATCCTGAAACAAATCGTCCTGGTCTTGCGGCGCAGTGGCACAGCCACGGACTACTTTCAACATCAGTCCCAGATGCTCATCCAGCCATCGCCGGAATGTGGTTTCCTGTTCCTGGGCGGTCATTGCATGGGTCTGCATTCAGTTAAATAGTGACCGAACCCCGCCCTTTCTTACAAAGAAAATGCGCTTTTCGACTTTCGTCACCGGGCATTATTGCCCGCAGCATCAACTCTTGGCCTTTCTCCAAAGTCTCCCTGCCGTGACCAACGCTTGCGCATCCGCGTCTGCGCGTTCGTCACAGCGTCCCTGGGCTTCTGTCTGACCGTCCTGCCGCGTTATCGTTCGCAGCCGGACGGTCAGACCGAAGCCTGTTCAACACCCGTGAGCACAAAATCGCAGCAGCTCCTGAGAAACAAGCGGTGTAAGTCATTGGGATGCAATCAAGCGATGGTCGTCTCCGTCCCCGTGCGGTATGTGGTTCGTCAGTCGGATACGATTTTTTGTCACCTCTTTGGCTTCTGAAGGGACATCTATGGCAGTATGATGAGAAATGAAACCATGGCAGCAACGGAACATAGCGATGCGGAGCTGGTCTCACGCACTTTGGGTGGCGACCGGGACGCCTTCAGCCGGATTGTCTCGCGCTATCAGATATTGATTTGTTCACTGGCTTACAGCCGCATCGGCCATCTCGGCCAGAGCGAGGACGTGGCCCAGGAAACGTTCATCACCGCCTGGAAACACCTCCGGCTTTTGCGCGAACCTGACAAACTCCGCGCCTGGCTGTGCGGCATCGTCCGGAACCGGATTCACAAAAGTCTGCGGCGGGAGGGACACGAGCCGGTGCATGACGCCATGCCATTGGAAGAGGCGCACGATGTGCCGGCGCGCGAGGCGCTTCCGTCGGAGCAAGCCATCAGCCGGGAGGAAGAGGCGATTCTGTGGCGGTCGCTGGAGAGAATCCCCGAAATCTACCGCGAACCGTTCATCCTGTTTTATCGCGAACACCAATCCATCGAGTACGTGGCGGATGCATTGGAATTGTCCGAAGACGCCGTGAAGCAACGGCTGTCGCGCGGTCGCAAACTATTGCAGGAGGAAGTGCAGGCTTTCGTGGAAAACACTTTGCGCCGGACGGCGCCGGGGGAGGCATTTTCGGTCGCGGTGCTTGCGGCGATGCCGTTGACAACAGGCTCGGCAGCAACAGCAGGTATGGGCGCGGGAGCGAAAGGCACGGCGGCGGCAAAGTCAGGTTTTCTGGCAGCGTGGCTGGCGCCGCTGGCCCCCTTTATCGGAATTTTTGCCGGCATCACGGCAAATTGGCTGATTGTTCGGGCAGCTCCGACCGCTCGCGAACGCCGGGGGCTGAAGTTTGCGTTCATCGCTCTTTGGGTTTTCGTGCTGGCTTGGTGCGTGCCCGGGCAATTTGCGGTGCGGACTTTGGGCCAACATTGGGAGTGGAGTGACCGGACGTTTATTGCCGTGATGGCGGGCTTTTGGTGGTTCTCCACCATCATCACCGCCACGTGGATCATGGTGATGTTTCGGCAGATCCTGGCCATTCGCCAGCAAAGCGAGGAGGAAGTCGGGATTCCCCAGACCGCCGGAACGCCACTGAAATTGGGGACACGCATTGCCGTGGTTACCGGCTTGTATCTATCGTGTTTTTTGTGGCTGATTTTTCTGGCGTGGCAGGCGCATGACCAGGTGTGGGTCGGAATCATTACCGGAACGATGGTGGTGCTGGGCGTCTGGCATTTCTTTCAGTTCCGGGGCCGGACTGGAACGGCGGCAATGCGGGCGGGTTTCGGGCGTCTGACTTTGGCTTGGGGAGTGATTCTGGTGGTGCTGAATCTGCGATTGGACGTGTGGCTGGCGGCCAGGCGTGAAGCGAGCCTTGCCGAAATACACCGCCTGTTGCCTCCGTGGCTCATTCCAGTGCTCACACTGGCGCTGCTGACTTGGATTGGAATTTTATTGGCCATAACAAAACCAAAACGCTCCGCTTCCCGGCACGAAGGGGGCGAAAATGGTCGCGGAAACAACGTGAAAGGGCTTCTTTTGTTGATGCTCCTTGCAGGATGTTTTCCAACGTTCATCTATCCGACAATGGGGCAGAGCCAGACGCCGTTGGCCGAGAAACCGACGCAGGCAGATGCCGCGATACCGGATCAGTTTCGCCCGCTGTACCAGGATCTGGATGAAACTCTCCGCCAAGACAGGCAGACCTATCCTTTCAAGAAAGGGAATGCCCGCCCCCTGGTCGCTCCCAACCTCTTAATGGCATCGAGCATGTTCGGTCCTGCCGCGTCCGATTCACAACGCTGGAAGGACCTGCTCGCCACACTCGACGCTTACAAAACCATGAAAATGGACGCGGTGTTTGTTCAGATTCTGGCTCCGGATCTGACCTTCGGCGACCCAGGTCCTCTCATCGACTTCTATCAGCGCCTTGCCCGGGAAATCCACTCGCGCAACATGAAGCTTTACGTGGAACATTTTGTCAACGTGCCGTTCAAACCCAACATACCGTCCAGCCCGCACGCCCACAAAGGTCCGCACGCCCTTAAAGACTTGCAGGATGATCCGCAGGGGAGGCAGGACTTTCTGAAAATCATGGAGCAGGAAGACGCTCTGATTTACCGGGAAATCAAACCCGATTACCTGACCCTCATCAACGAACCGGAAACAGCGATAAACCGGATGCTGCATCTCACTTTTTCGGCGGACGAGCTGGCGGATTGGGTTGGGGAAGTCACCACGCATCTCAAGAGTACCGGCGCCAGTCCAAACACTCTCTTGGGTGCTGGAGCGGTAACTTGGGAGCCGGAGGAGTTTGTCCTCAAGTTCGCGAAACAGACGAACCTGGATTACGTGGACATTCACATGTATTCCATTGGTTTGAAGTTGCAGGGCAAAGACCAGGTGGCGAAGTTGGCAACCCTGGTTCGGAAGATCCGTGAAGCAAGACCGAATATGAGGATCACGATCGGTGAAACGTGGCTCTTGAAGCTCGGCGCAGGGGATATGGGGCCGAAGGTGACGACGTACCAGGAAATTTTTCAACGAAACAATTTCAGCTTCTGGAGCCCGCTGGATGAGCAATTCCTTGCCCTTCTGATGGGAATCGCTCAAAAGGAAAACATCTCCGTCGTTGCTCCATTTTTCAGCCAGTACTTTTTTACCTACTATGCGTTCGGGGACGCGGAGTCCGGCAAACTGCCTCCGGGCGTTGGCAGCAGCCTCTCTGTCACTTGGAACAAGGCCCTCGAATCAATACACAGCCATCAGCTCTCATCAACCGGCAAGGCGCTGGGTGCGATGCTTGATGAAGATGGAAAGTGACGACGATGGCCCAAGCCGGGGTTCAAGGCCAAACGGGCCATCACGGCGGAGGAACATGCCGCGATTGTGGCGCGGGAACAGAACACGGAACGGCGGGATTTTTACGAACTGCTGTGGCATACCGGCGCGTCGCAAACGGACGCGGCCTGTCTGCTGGCGGAAGATGTGGACTGGAACAGCCGCACGATCAGCTATGAGTGGTTCGTGTGCCTAACACCGCGCTGGATCGTTAGGCAGCATTGAACGCACTCGAACTTATGGACACACAATGTTTGCTTTCGTTCGTCAAGCCGAAAAATGGTGTTTTACGGTCTGAATCGGGAGCGGGGGCCGGAACTCAGTCCGGTCTTTTGGGTGGCGTATCAGTTTGAAATTTGATTTCGTTTTTTGACCTATTACAGCTTTTGCCTGATTCATAAAACTTTACGCGTGACACCGACGATAGAAGCAGGCATAATTGACCCTGTATGGAGCCTGAGCGAAATAGTAGCACCGGCCGAACCGAGCGGAAACGCGAATTTTATAAAAGTATCCTCTTAGGTCTGCTGGTTTTCATAGTTGTTTTGGTGCTGTTAAGATTTTTTTGGAAATAAGCCTTACAACAGCACACGCTTGCAGAAAGATTGCACAATGTTTGAAGAACAGGATTCAGTGAATTTACTGCACTTTTACTGCACACATTCATAAGTCGTTGATTATGAATGGAGCGGGTGAAGGGAATCGAACCCTCATCTCAGGCTTGGGAAGCCCGCATTCTACCACTGAACCACACCCGCTTACGCGGCCAAGCCGCTACGGCGCGGCAAGCCCGCCTTAAATACTAACAACCAACATCACCTTCAGCCTGTCGGGTCGTAGCCCATAGGCGAAGACCGACGCGGCAAGCCCGCCTTGCTGGGCGTAAATTGACGCGGCCAGCCGCATTGAATCTCATTGTTTCTACCAGACCGCCCGGCGGCTGGCAACTGCTTTGAGGAAGTGTATGGGGCAGTTTGATGATGGATGACTGGACGAATGAGGCGCAAATCTCCGGCAAAACCCCAAGCCCTAAACCATAATGACCAAAGAATGCTCAAATGACCAAATGACCAATGCGCCGACCGGACTCCTCATTCGAGCTTGGGAATTCTTTCGTCATTATGATTCAGGAATTAGTCATTTCGCAGGCCCGTCATGGCTCGATGACGAGCTGTTTGATGGCGTCGCGCAGGCGGTCCCCAATCACCAACTGGCGTTCGGCGGACACCACCTTGCCGCCGCCGAGTTCGTGCATGTAAAAAGTATCAATGGCCGCGCCGCGTTCGGTGACGATGCGCGCGGCGGAAATGTCCAGCGCGAGTTCGGTGAACGTTTGCGAAATCACATAAAGCAGGCCGAGGCGGTCCTCGGTTTCGATCTCCACCAGCGTGCGCGTGTCGGAGGCCCCGTTGTCGAAATAAATTTGCGTCGCCAGGCGCTCGCCGGCGTAGGCCGAATAGGCCGGCTGGCGGTTGATTTCGCGCGCGATGAGCGCCGACAGGTCAATGTCTTCGTTGTTCAAAACCTTTTCGAGCAACGCGGTGAATTTGTCCTGGCGCTCGCGCGGCGCGAGGTTGCCGGTTTTGGCGTCGTTGACGAAAAATTTGTCGAGCGCGACGCCATCGCTGCGCGTAAAAATTTGCGCACTGAGAATGTTCAGCCCGACGGCGCTGAACGAGCCGGCGATTTTGCTGAACAGCCCGGCGCGATCCCAGGTGCAAATCTTGACGAGGTTGTAACCGCGGTCGGGTTCGTCCTGCCAGGCCGTCGCGGGCGACAACACGCGGTCGTCTTCCAGAATCTGCCGGCGCATGAAGCGGTGCGTCAGTTCGAGGTCGTTGCCAATGTCCTTCGCCGTGTGGATTTCAAAATAACGCTGCGGCAGCGCGGCGAAATGCGCGTTAAGTTCCTCGTTGCTGATTGGTTTCGGCACGAGTTCGCGGACTTCCTGCAGCAGCGACTCGCGTTGTGTCCGCGAAGCGCGGACGAATTCCGTGCCGCCGGTGAGCAGCGTCATCGCGCGGTCGTGCAGTTGCCAGAGCAGCAAATCCTTGAAGCCGTTCCAAAGCTTGTCGCTCGTGCCCTGGGAATCGGCGAACGTCAGCAGCGTGAGCAGATCCAGCGTCTCGGGCGTCTGGATTTGCCGGGCGAAATGGCGGATGACGGCGGGATCGTCGAGGTCACGCCGCTGGGACACGCCGGCCATGAGCAAATGATTTTCGATGATGGTGTGCAACATGCGGGACGCCGGGCCGTCCAGCCGCAACCGTTTCGCGGCACGCATGGCCATCTCCGCGCTGACTTCGGGGTGGAGGCCTTTTTTGTGGTGTTCGGACTTGCCGACGTCGTGCAGCAGCAGCGCGAGGTAAAGCAGGCCGGGGCGGTCGAGACTTTGGAACATGGGCGCGTAATGTTTATAAGGCTCGTCCGGCGCCTCCCAAATCTGGTCGAGTTGTTCGAGGCAGACCAGCGTGTGCTCGTCGGCGGCGTATTGATGATAAAACTCGTGTTGCACCAGGCAGGTGAGCCGGCCGAATTCAGGAAGGTATTTGCCGAGCAAATTCACCTCATGCATGGCGCGCAGAACCGGCGCGACGCTGCCGCGGCGTTCGAGAATGGTCAGAAACGTCTCGCGCACGTGCGCATCGTTCAAAAAATCGCGGTCCACCAGCGAAAGCTGGTTCCGGATGAGCTGCGCGAGGTCGGGATGCAACTGCAACCGGTGTTGTTGCGCGTGGAGGAACACGCGCATCAAACGGCGCGGCTGGTCGCGGAAAACGCGGCTGGACGCGGCGCGGATTTCGCCGTCCCCGAACAAAAAACCATCCACCGGCTCCACCGGCCGGCCCCGTTTGGGCAGCCAGGCGCGCAGCGAGGCCAGCCGGTTCGGCGACGGCGCGAGCAGGGCCATGCGCTGTTCCAGCGTGCGCGTGATGAGAAAAATGTTGCGCATGTGCGTGTAGAGGTCGCGCATGAACTTTTCGATGCGCAGGCTCGGCGACCGCTCGCCGTAGCCGAGGCCGAGCGCAACGGCGGGCTGCAAATTTTTGCCCAGCGCATCGAGCGGGCGGTTGGCGTGGTAGTGCAATTCCGTCCGCACGCGCAGCAGAAAGTCGTAGGCGGCTTCCAGCTGCTTGCGCTCGGCTTCGGCGACGAACTCACGTTCCTGCAAATCCTTCAACGAGCGCGAGCGATACTTGAAAAATGCCATCCACAGCACATTTTGGAAATCGCGCAGGCCGCCGCAGCCGTTTTTGATGTTCGGCTCCTGCATGCAGGCCGAGTTGCCGAACTTGCCGTGACGCCCCGTCTGGTCTGCGAGCCGCGCGGCAATGTATTTTCCCTCATAACCGTCCACACACCGGACCACGAGCGCCTTTTCAAATTTTTTGAACAACGCCTCGCTGCCCGCAATCAACCGCGCCTCGATGAGCGAGGTTTTCGATTGCATGTCGGTGTTGGCGACCTTGACGCAATCGTCAATGCTCCGCACCGCGTGGCCGACCTTCAGGCCGGTGTCCCACAGCGGATACAGCACCCCGTCAATCAGTTTGGACAAATGCGGCAGCGGCTTGCCCGCCGCGACCTGGCCGTCGTGCAAAAACATGAAGTCAATGTCGCTGTGCGGGTTCAATTCCGCGCGACCGTAACCGCCGATGGCGACGAGCGCGAGCGGTGGAAACTCCTTTTGCGCCTGCGGCGACAGGCTGTTTTTCGCTTCCGCCCAAAGATGCCGCAACAGCGCGTCAAGGATCGCCGCGCGTGCCTGACAGATTTCGCGCCCGCCCACGCCGGCGCGATGCTGCAGTTTGAGCCGGTGCGTCTCGACCTTGAGGAAGCCTTTGTAGCGCGCGAGCCTTTCCGCCGGGTTGCTGTTTGGCGGCGACGGCAGACGCGCCCTGGCATCGGCTTCAATTTTTTTGATTAAATCCTGCACGGGCGCACTGTAACGGCGGTTCGCGTCTGCCGCAATTATTTCAACGCTGCCGGGTGTGTTGCAACGCAAGCCAGGTTGTGGCCGGTGGGAGTGATGGAGTGATGGAGTAATGCAGAAACAGTATTTTCCCAATACTCCACTACTCCATCACTCCAATACCCCGTAATGATTCCAGCCAGCGAAACCTTTTCGTTTGCGCGGCGTCTGCTACACTTTGTCCGCGATGCCGGTTCCACCCGATCCCGATGCCGTCCTGATGCTGCGCGTCAAACGCGGCGACCGGGCGGCGTTCGCTGAACTGGTGGACAAATACAAGCAGCCGGTGATGAACTTCGTTTACCGTTCGCTGCGCGACGAAACCGAGGCCGAGGACCTGGCGCAAAACGTTTTTCTGCAGGTGTATAAATCCCGCAGCCGGTACAAACAAACCGCGAAATTTTCCACCTGGCTGTTCACCATCGCGCGCAACCTCTGCCTGAACGAACTCCGCCGCCGCTCGCGTCATCGCGCCGAATCCATCGAGGAAACCCAGGCCGACAACGAGGATCAGCCACAGCGGCAGTACGAGGACAAATCGCAGATGGCGCCGCCGGAAAAACTGTTGCAGGGGGAACTGGCCCAAAAAATCGAGGAAGCACTCGCCGAACTGCCCGAAAACCAGCGCAGCGCCATTTTGCTCTGCCGGCAGGAGGAGTTGAGCTACGAGGAAATCGCCGACGTGCTGGACTGCTCGCTTTCGGCCACGAAATCGCTCATCCATCGCGGCCGCGAAACGCTCAAGGAAAAGCTCAAACGCTACCTGAGCACGGGCGATTGGGCGGAATGATACTATAAATATTCCGCGCCTACGGCGCACAAAAACATGAATGGTTTGAACGACCGTCCTCACCCCGGCCTTCTCCTCCTGGAGAGGGAGAATCGTTCGCCGCATGTTTGAAATGTCGTGCGACGGAATTGGCTGGACAATCTTCCCTCAGCCGGAAATTTCGCTCTGGTATGTCCTCTCCTTGGGGAGAGGAAACAGGTGAGGGAGGTCGTAAAAACAAATGAGTAACTCGCCCTCCGAAATGGCGGCGATCGGCAGATGCCGCATTGCTTCGGGAAAAATGATGAGTGTGGCTTTCTGCCGAAAGCCGCTACGCCCGGTTGAAAATGAAAATTCCCCGTTGCGGCAGACGGGGTTGCGGTGTAATTTTCCATTATGCCGATGACATTGGATCAAATCATCGAAGAAGCGAGTCATTTGCCGCGCGAACAGGTGGCCGAAGTGGTGGATCGCCTCACATCCGCATTGCACACCGATGTTGAGCCGGAAATTGAATCCGCCTGGAAACAGGAAACCCGTCGTCGGCTTGCGGAATTGGAAAGCGGCAAGGTTCAGGCCGTTCCCGGTGAGGTTGTAAATCGTCGTATTCGCAAAATCGTCGGGCGGTGAAACCGCACGCCTTCCATCCCGAAGCGGCGGAGGAATACGCGGACGCCGCCAATTACTACACCCGGATTTTACTACACCCGGATTTATCCAGAACTTGGCGGTCGTTTCTTTGATGAAATATCCAGGACATCCGCCGCGAACCGCAGCGTTTCCACCATTTTGACCCGCCCGCGCGACGGCATTTCTCAAATGTTTTTCCGTATGCGGTGATTTATGTCGAGCAGCCCGATCGCATCTGGATTCTGGCAATGATGCACCTCAAACACCGTCCGGGTTATTGGAAAAGCCGCGCTCCGAAAAAGTGATTGGAGTTTGACGACGTCCTCACCATGAATCTCCCGGGAGCGCCGGCGTCCCGCCGGCCAGTCGAGAGCCGAAAGCCGCTACGCCCGGTTGGAAATGAAAATCGGTCACGAGTTACCGACGGAACTGGGGAATTTGGGCGGACTTAGGCTGAAGCCGAGGGCGGTTTTCTGGGGTGGCGACAAAGAGTCCACACTTTACAGGACGGAAGGTTGGCAATGACAGCGGCTTTGAACCCAGACTCGTGTCAAATTACGCAGACACAAGATTACGGCCGGATAGCTTCGACGACTCAATCTGTTCATGCTCCTTTTCAAAAAGCTTTGTTGTCCCTTGAAGCTCTGATCCGATTCGTTCGTATTGCGTAATATAATCGGTGGCCTCGGACACTAGATGTCGCAGCAAAATCGGACCTTCTTTAGTATACATCATGTAAACATGATAATTCGATTCTATTTTACGTATGTCTCTGATGCGCTGGATTAGGTGCGGGCCACTAATAAGTTCAATTCCTTTGTAGCGTCCGGTGCTTGCTGCAATCTGAATTACATTTTGCTTTTCGTTTGATAGAGAAACCTCGCGTGGCTGATTTATTCGTTTTTGAGTTTCAGAGATCGTTCCGACAAGAGTTGTAATTGCCTTTTCAAGTTCGAGCGCCGTATTAGCAATGCGCACGGCACGCTTGCGCGCTGAAGCAAGCGATACGATGAACAATCCAGCAAGAGTTGCGAAAAGAATTGATAAAAACAATTGCATAACCCTTATAATTTTCGGCTTATTTCGTCACGCAATTGATTGATCGCTTGAATAAGCTCACTAAACCGCGTGTTAACGACACGATCCAAAGTTCTTTCAGATTTTGATCCCATTGAAGTAATAATAACAGAATGTAACAGCCAAAGCGAACATAAAACAACTATCGCCCAGCCGGGTGCCGTGGTAAACAGCGCAGATATCGCTTTTACTAATTCAGGATCCATTTATTTTAAATCTGATTGAGTGATTAACCTATTTTTTTGTGACGATTGAATCGTGAAAATTTTGTATTAATTTCCAACTCGTCAATAAAAATTGAACATTAAGGTCTTGAATGCTTTTGTAAGCTGAATATCCGCCTACCATTGCAACCCCAAATGAAAATTGCAATTTGCTTTTACGAGATTCATTTGGCTTTTCATTAATGTTTCTCACTGACCATCTTGCATTGAGGCGGCAGCGAAAGTTGGGTTCTTTTGGCGAAAACAAAATTTCTTGTTCCGTTTCCAATGGAGTCAAACCAACACCGGCGATATCCTTCATAATTTCCTTATCCCAAAGAATATCAAGTACGGAAGACGGTAGAGGTGGGGTGTTCTCAAAATTAAAAACCGTACTCAATTCTACTGTTTCCAAATCGTTGGGCGTGATATCAAAATCGCTTGCCAATACACTGCTCGCATTCTTATAAAAATTGTCAAACCCGCCATCAATTCCGGCAAAAGGAGCGCCAGGTCGTGCGGCTATTGCAATATGCTTTTCTTCGAGATCAACCTGAATTACAACCATCCCGTCAATTAACAATATCCCTCTTAAAATTTTTCTTTATTGTCTTCCTGAATTTTTGCGTCTGGATATTGGTCAAACACCTTACGCAAAACTCGAACGCCCTCTTTAGATCTCGCAGTTTCGATGCTTCCAGGAAATGCAAGATTGAGCGCAACGAATGAGTCTTTCTCGGAATTGCTAAATAAATTATCTATTCGCATTTCATTTTAATTTTTATACGAACAGCCGCTTCGTGGCAAATGTTTTTTCAGCGCCACTGCCGTGACTTTCAACCGTGGCGCATTAAAAGTAAATCAGTTTATTTATCCCGCTTCAACAGAAATTCCGCCAGCGCTTCGAGCGCAATCGCCTTGCCTTTGAAAATTTTCAGCGCGGCAAACGCCTTGGCCGTCAAGTTCTCCGCAATCTTTCGCGATTTTTCCAGGCCGACAATCGCCGGGTAGGTCGCCTTTTGCGACCTCGTGTCCTTGCCCGCCGTTTTGCCGAGCTGCTCGCTGGTCTGCGTCACGTCCAAAATGTCGTCGATCACCTGGAACGCGAGGCCGACGTGATAACCGAAGTCCGTGAGCGCCTTGAGTTGTGCCGCCGTGCAATTGGCGCTCATGCCGCCGAGCCGCACGGAACAGCAGAGCAGGGCGGAGGTCTTGCGCTCATGGATGTAGCGCAGTTCGGCCACGGAAAGTTTTTTCCCTTCGCCCTCCAGATCCGCCACCTGACCGGCGACGAGTTGCAGCGAGCCGGAAGCCCTGGCAATTTCCAGAATAATTTTCTGGTGCGGATAGCGCGGCCATCCCCTGCTCTGCGCGGCGATTTCAAACGCCTGCGTCAACAGCGCGTCACCCGCCAGCACGGCGATGCCGTCGCCGAACACCTTGTGGTTGGTCGGCTTGCCGCGCCGGAAATCGTCGTTGTCCATCGCGGGCAGATCGTCGTGGATGAGCGAGTAGGTGTGGATGCACTCGACGGCGCAGGCGAGCGGAAGGGCGTCGGCTTCGCGTCCGCCACAGGCGGCAGCCGCCGCGAGGCAAAGCGCGGGGCGCATGCGCTTGCCGCCGGCAAAGAGCGAATAACGCATGGCTTTGTGGATGGTCGCGGGCCGGGTTTTGTCGCTGGGCAGGAATTTATCGAGCGCGGCGTTGACGGTTTTGGTGCGCGTGGCCAGGAACTGCTGCAAATCGAATTGGGTCTTTGCGGACATGACGGTTTGTTTTAGAAAACGTCCCCAACCGGCGCAAGTTTTAAGGGGATTTTATTTGCCGCGGCGCCCGGCGAGCGCCGGTGAAATCAATGGCGACGGTTACAGCCTGATAATGGCCGACTTCGACCTCGGAGTGCATCTTGCCCGCCCGAATGAAAACAACTCCCTCTCCCCGCCAAACGGGGAGAGGGCTGGGGCGAGGGGTTCGTACTTGTAAACATTGGCCTCCTCACCCCGCCCCTCTCCTCCTTGAGGGAGGCGAGGGAGAAAAAATGGTGCGGGGGTCAAGTTGCGCTTCCGATCAAGCGGGCGGGGACACATCGCTTTTCAAAACCACGAAAAAATTGCAGCCCTGGCCGGGCGCGCTTTTCACTCCAATGTGTCCGCCATGTGACACAGCGATTTCCCTGGCGATGGACAATCCCAGTCCGGCCCCGGATTGGGGCTGGCCGGGTACACGGAAAAAACGGTCAAAAATCCGGCTGTGATATTCTTCCGGAATGCCGGGGCCCTGGTCGGTGACGTTGAATTCAACGGCATTATCTTTAACCAGCCTGGCCCCCAGAATAATCTCGCCGTTTTCGGGCGAATGCTTGATGGCATTGGAGATGAGGTTGGTGAAAACGTGATTGATGCGCTGCCGATCCACCGGGACGGCGGGCAAATCCGGTTCAATCATGAAGTTCACATTCAAACTCTTGGCTGAAAATTTGCCGGCCATTTCCTTCATTACGCCGGTCAGCAACTCGCCCGGGGCAACCGGCTCTTTGCGCAAGCCGTCGTTTCCTTCCTCCAACCGGGCGAGATCGAGCAGATCGTTCAAAATCCGCAACAGCCGTTCCGTGTCGTTCCGGGCCGCCTGGAGCAATTCGTCCTGCTTGGGCGTAAGCGCCCCGACGGTTTTTTCGAGCAAAATGTGCAGCACCATCCGCACGCTGGTCAGCGGACTTTTTATTTCGTGGCTGATCGTTGTGACGAGATCGGTCTTGGTGGCATCCAGCAGGCGGAAGCGGGTGACATCGTACAAAACCACCGCCACCCCGAACAGGGCGTCCTCCTTGTTGCGCATGGCCAGGACGCGCGGCAAAAAAAACTTGTCCACGTCGTTGATCCGATAGGTGATGACTTCGTTGAAGCTGTCGGGGAGAAAATTTTCGCCGCTGGCGAGGGTGTTCCGGGCAATAGCCTGCAACCGGTCGGGCAATTGACCGTCCAGGTGGAGGCTGGAGGCCAGATCCTCCGCCGCCGGGTTTTTCAATTCGATGCGCCCTTCCTTGTCCAAAACAAAAATCGGGTCCGGAAACGAAGCGAGCGTCGCTTCCGTCGTGCGATGGAGGCGGACGATTTTCTCCGTGGTGCTTTGGCGGTATTCCTGAAGTTGGGCCGCCATTTTGTTGAACGCCTGGGCCAGTTCACCCAGTTCGTCCGGTGTCGTAACCGGCACGGGTTGATCCAGCCGGCCTTCGCCCAGTTCGCGGGTCGCCCGGGTCAACAATTGAATCGGCTCCAAAATCGAGCAGCCAAGTTGATAACCGGCAAAGGTGGAAATCAGCAGCGCGACAACCATGCCGAAGATCATCAGATGCGTGACCTCCTGGGTTTTTTCCCGAAGGTTCTGGCTGGTCGCCAGCATGGCCTTGTGGTTCAGATCGTGAATTTTCCCCAGCAGCAAGTTTATCGTTTGCCCGCCCGGCACAACGTCCTGTTCATACGCCTGACGCTGCTTTTCCGGGCTGTCGAGGGAACTGATGGTGTCAACCGCCTTCAGGAAAACCTGGTAATTGGTCGCCACCTGCTGGGTCAGGGCCATTTCCCCGGGCAGCGTGCCGGCCTTGAGCAGCAAGTCGAGGTTGGTCTCAAAATGTTTCCGGTATTCCAGCAAGGCATTTTTGTCGCTGACGCGTGGTCCGGCGATCACCCACGACAACTCCCGGTCCATTCCCGCCAGGGCCAGACTCATGGCCGATGCTGAGGTGAAACTCTGGTAACTGTTCGTCATGGAGGCGTCAACGATGTTGGCCAGGCGGGCAAAGAGCACGATGGCATAAGCGCCGACGGCCAGCAGAATGACCACGAACGGCGTCAGGTAAAGGAACAATCGGGTGCGCAACATGGTGCGGGAACAGGTTATCCGTCCTGAACGTGCGGGGCACGGGATATTTCTTTCTTCTTGCGATGCAGCGTGTCCCGGGTGATGCCCAAAATCCTTGCGGCTTCGAGCACAACGACTGTGATTCGACGGATGTTTTCCTCGTCATCAATAATCAGTATTCGCATCGGGCTACCTGCCTTTTGGCCTTTTGGGCTGCATGGCAGCCATGATAATGGACTGGCACGTAAAAAGCGAGAGGGTTTCTTCACCCGAATAGCGGCGGGAGCACCTTGATACTGCCACCATTTTCCCCCTCTCCGCCAACGGAGTTGGGGGAGAGGGACGGGGAGGGCACGGGGCAAGGACATGGGTAACACAATGAGGCAAGGACATAGGTTACACTTTTCGACCTTTGGTCGGATGCTTGTGGGCGTTGGCCGAAGGCCGGAGACCACAAGCATCCGATGCGCGCAACTCCCCCAGTGGCACGCGAGCCAGATACACGACGTGCTTGCCCATCCCTGCAGGTTTCAA
>JBAVOO010000077.1:0-42998 GCA_049692125.1 Verrucomicrobiia bacterium
CTCTGTGACCGCTGTGGGCGGCATCGCGGAAATGTGGCGCAACCGCAAGCCTTATTTGACCGGGATTATCGGCGGCTACGGGAATACAGTTTGTAGTCCCGGCAAATCGGCCTTCTTTGTGAGCGGATTATTTGTGTTCCTAATTCTCTTCCGTCTCGCCGGGCTGCAGGGGCTGGTTGAGCTCGACGCGGTGATGGCGTGGTCACTCAAGGCGAAGATCCTGCACCTCTACACCGGAAATGAGCTGGTGCAATGGCTTTCCAACCCGCGTCTGGCGCATGTGCATCTTGACTACCCGACACTCGTGCCTTCGCTGCATGCAGCCACGTATGACTCGCTCGGTCATGTGGATGAATTTGTCACCAAGTTCTGGCCCACCTGGCTGCTGCTATTCCTTATCGGCGCCCTGGCCTCGCTGACCCGTGCCGGGAAAAGCTGGTTCCATGCCCCGTCATTTGCACTCCTGGGTTTATTGTTATTGCCGGCCACCCAGATGTTCGTCCAGATGGAAGGCGGCACCCTGCCGATGGTCTTCTTCACCGTCATGGGTTTCGTGCAATGCGCCCTTTGGCTGGTTGGAAAAGACCGCGCCCGGCTTGGGCTTGGACTGACCCTTTTGTTTGGAGCGGCCATGGCGAAGTTTGAGGGTTTCATATTTCTGGCACTGGTGGGAAGTTGGATGTTGCTGCTGCCTTCGGCCCGACCTTCATTAAAACCGTCGCCACGCCTCTGGCGGGTGTTGGCGTTTTGTTTTCTGGCGGCCCTGCCTTTCATTTGCCTGCGTGTCCAGATACCTTCTTTGCACTACGAATCGGGTTGGGCCGGTTATGCCCTGCACCATCCCGGCAGCACGCTTTCAAACTGGCCCGGCATCTTTATGATGCAGCTTGCTCGACTCTTTGTGAGCCCTGACTTTGCAAACTGGAGTGGAGAAGGCGGACGGCTCCACTGGATCGGCCGATGGGATGGCTTTTCATCGTTGTATAATCATTTGACACTCGGTTTGGCATGGCTGTGCCTGTTGCTGACGGTTGCGCTCTGGTTTGCCGTTCCCGCCCGGCGCCAGGTCATTGTCTGGATACTCACGATGTTTGTCGGCGCCACGGCCGCGTTGAGCGGAGTGTTTGTCAGCCTTGTCAGCATCAAAGGTCTGGCCGAAACGACCCTTTATACCAGTGATTTGGACGGTGGACGATACCTTCTCCCAGTATTGCTGGCCTGGTTCGCCACCATCATGACCCTGTTTTTTGCCGACCTGCTAATTGCGACCCGACAGCCAAATGATTTGCCGGGCTTCCCAGGCCCAACGCCTGCCCAACGGAATTGACAAATCATCCGTGCCGTAAATCGCTCCCAAAATCGAACAGCCCTTGCGCCACACCGCCGAGGGGCCAGCCAACCAACGCCAGTTAAGTGTCGCCGCCCGACGCTTCAGTGAGTAACGGACCGTCCGCAACCCCTTGTCGCAGGGCAGGCGATTCAATCTGTCCTTGGTAACGTAGAAACCCACGTGTTTTGCCAGCGCCTGGGAATTGCTCGGAATTGGCAAAGTCTCACACCGCCCAAATCCATAAGCCAGGGCTGTCTCACGCGCCAAACGCCACCATTCCCGCAAATCTTGCTGCGAATCCCGTTATCCGACCGATCTTTAGCAGCCCCAGATTGTCAGCGAACAGTGTTTTTCATCGCCTCGGCGTAGGGTTTGCCGTCCACGAACACTTCCTTGACTCGCCCACGCCCCGACGCGGGCACAATCACCTGCGCGGTGAGTTTGCCGGTGGGATTGCCCGTGCCTTCAGCGACGTAAAAGCGTTCCAGTCCGTATTCAATGTGGATGGAATTGGTTGATGCATTCCAACGCGGCCAGGTGCTTCTGCCTTTCAACAAAACCTCGTCCGCCGCCGGCACGAACTCGTTGGTGCTCGCCTTGACCACGGCGTAAAACTGGTTCGTCGCCGGCGCGAACGCGACGTAGATTTTCGTGTCGTGGGGCAAATCCTTTGTCACCGGCGGCGAAAACAGGTTCGCCGGCACATCGCTGATTTTGTAATTCAGGATGAGATAATCCCCCTGGAGCAGGTCGCGCGGATCGATGCGCGCGGTTTCCAGCAGGATGACCCTGCCGGTGGCAAGCGCGTGTTCCTGCACGGCGACCGTGCCGAGCAGCCACGCGCTTTGGAGCGCGAGGACGAGGATGAGAAGCTTGAGTTTCATGGCCGATCCTTTCCACGCATTGTGTTTTATTCCGTCAACTTCTTGAAATCCGGGTCGCTGCTCAGGCTTTTGAAAGCCGCGTCTTTCCGGGCAACGGCCTTGAGCGACCGTTGCAGTTCGATGGCTTTCTTGAGGTCGGCGAGCGCGTTGGTTTTGTCGCCTTTCCGGGCATACGCACAGGCACGATTGTAAAGTGGATCGGCCCACTTGGGAGCGAGTTCGATGGCTTTGTCACAAGACTTAATCGCCTCGTCATACTTCCCCAATCTGTTCAGAACGCCACCGCGGTTGCTCCAGGCTGCCTCGTGTTTCGGATTCAGCACGATTGCCTTGTCAAAAGCTTTCAACGCCTCGTCATCCCGCTTCAGCGCCTCAAGCATCTCTCCCTTGCCAACCCAATTGCCACTTTCGTTCGGCTGAAGCCCGGTGAGTTTCTCAAAAGACTTCAACGCTTCCTCGGGCCGGTCTGTTTCAGCTTCAGCCATGCCCTTGCACAACCAGCGTCGGGGATCATCGGCTTTGGCGGCCACCCATTGGTCCAGGACTTTCGCTCCGTCATTCGTCCGATTCAATTGCACGAGGCTGATGTATTGTCCGATCGCCGCCTGTTCGTTGTCCGGTTGAAGGGCGGAAGCCTGCTCGAAGGCTTTCAAGGCCTCACCGGGCTTGTGTTGGTTAATCAATTCCGTGCCTTTGCGGACGCAGGTATCCGCGGAATCCGCGTTTGCGCCCGCTGCGGGAGCATTTTGTCCCGAGGCGGCGGCAGCCAGCAGTGTGCTGCACACAACCATCAACCATAATTTGAATTTCATAGTCACGTTCCTTTCAATGATTTTGGTTTGATTTCAAAATTTCACACCGGGTCATGGTATGATCCTTTTCATTTCAGGTAACCTTCCAGCCGCTTGACGAGCAGTTGGTCGCAACGGTCGCGGGAAATGATCCCGACGCTCTGGTAATCCGGATGATGCGAGTTTTGCATGTCCACCATCACCCACTCGCCCTTGCGATCACACACCACGAAATGCACGAATCCCTGCTCCGCGTTTTGCGGGTTGAAAACGTAATCGGCGTAAAGCGCGTAATCGGTCGCCGGCGGATGGGTGCGGACAAAATCCTGGAACTCACGCGCCAGATTCCACAGCGTCTTCAATTCATTTGGATCGGCCTGCGAAGCTTTGAGAAGAATTGTCTGGTCGGCCTGAACGGCCTGGCACAAGCCTGCTTCATTGAGCAACCTCACGATGTTGGTCGCACTGGGGACGCTGACCGTCTTCCCGCCAATCCGCGCCGGATAAACCAGCAGCGTCGCGCCGGGCAGCGCTCGTTTCATCGTCTGCTGGCATTCGGGCAGGGCGGCCCTTTCATTTTCGGGAGGCAGGCCGCTCCGCTGATCCATGATGGCCGCCATTCGGCCTGGTTTGGCCGCCTTGGCCGTGGCTTCGTTGAGGCCAAGTTGTGGACCCAATTGTTCGACGAGCAGAACGGACAAGTCCATCGGGTCTGGCTGTCCCAATTTCTTGAACGTTTCATCCTGCGGCGTCTGGCGATCCGTCCAAATGACGGCGCCGGTCTTGTCCACGACGACTGCGCGCAACTCGTCCAATTGTCCGGGGTGGTTGCTGTTGAACTCCGCATAGAGCGCGTAGTCCGTCGTGACCGGGTTGGTTTGCACCAACGCGCCGACGGCGGCGGAAAGACTGTTCAAGTCCGCCAAGTTCGCAGGTTCCAACGGTGTCTTCCCAAGCTCGATGTTTTTCAATCCCTGTCGCTCCAGCAACAGGCCGACCACCTCGCTCACGCGATCAAAAGGTCGTCCCGCCAGGCGCACCGGCAGGATGGTCAGTGAAGCATCCACGCTTTTTGATTTCATCGTGTCCAATCGCCGTTGTTGTTCGGGCGCGATGCCTGCTGTCACTGGCGGATTCTGCGCCCAAGCGCTGCCGCAAAGCAGCGCGCCAAACAATGCCGTCAACCACAATTTATTTTTCATAGTCTGTTCCTTTCATTTTTTATTTTGATTTAATTTCCAAATTCATCTCGGTGTGACCAGCGATGAGTTCGCATGGATTTGTTTCATCAACTTGCGGCGTTTCTTTTCGAGATAAACGCCGAACAAAATCAGGAACACGCCGGACACGACGAACATCAGGCCGGTGCGCGCCATCGAGCCGAACAAATCGAAGTAGGCGGCCAGGATGTCCAGGGCGATGAAGACGACGCCGAGGTTGACAAGAAACGGCGAGCGCTCCTGCAAGCCGACCTGGATTTGCAGCAGGCAGAAGACGAAGAGCGCAAGCGTGCCGGCGAGGTAGCTGCACGATTCGCCCCAGTAAAAATAGCGCGGGCTGGCGACGGGCGCGATTTGCCACAAGCCGAACCAGACTGTCGCCATGAAAATCATCATGCCAAACAGCGCGGCGAACCACGTCCAGCGCCATTGCGCCGTCAGCGCGCGAAGATTTTTGACGCCCGCCGTCAGCGGCAAAAGCGCGACCGCACCAAGAACAGGGAAAAGCCATCGCGGAGTTTCGGGATTGCTTCCACCGCCGAAAAATTCCTTCCAGGTCAGCGGATAGAAGAAAGCCAGGAACATGAGCAAGCCGAGTTTCTCCGTCACCTCCGCAAAATCTGCGAACGCGCCGCGACGAAGCAGCCAGCCCGCGCCGAAATAAATCAAACCGAGCAGCGAGTAGAGCAGCATCTGACGTTCGTTGTCGCAACGGATAAAGCTGTCACTCTGGTTGATCTCAACGCCAAACCAGATTCCGAACGCGAACAGGAACAAAGCGAGTTGCGCTTTCGAGCGCAGAATCCACGGCAGCGCAGCAATACCAATCCACCAGAGCAGAAAGGCGTTCGGCGGACGCGAGATGATGTTGTAGATCTGGCCGATGAGCGCGATGTTGGCGAGGAACAGGCACGAGCCGATCCAGTGAAGCGCCTCGCCGGTCTTCCGGTATTCTCCATGCACCTCGCGCCCGTCCTCCGTAGCAGGGCTACTGCGGAGGGTGGACAGCCACCAGCCGCCCGCGTGTGCGCCGAGCATGAGCGCGAGGCCGCCGGCGATTTTCACGCCGCGGGGAATCTCGTTCCAGTGCGCGGAAATCAGCAGCGCGATGCCCGCCGCGATGAGCACCGCGCCGATAATGGAAACGATGGCGAGAAATTTATTGCCGCCGTCCTCCTTCAGGTTGAAGTGGGCGATGATTTTATCGCGTTGCTCGCCGGTGATGAGGCTGGCGTCGTGGAGTTTTTGGATGTCAGCGTATTTCATGATTTTCCCCAGAGCTAACTGGTTTTCGCCCCAAACGGACAAGGAATCAATCCCCCGATTTCGCGCCGGTTTTTCCAAATGCCGCGAGGCAAGGCCGCCGCCAGCCATCCGTCACTCAACGGCAGGCCAAAGGCCACCAACACCAGACCGAGCCACGTTATGCCCGTAAATTTGACCGCGGCTTTCAAGTTTAGAAGTGCCAACCAGGCGGAATATCGTTTTGGTTTCATGGCTATGATTTAACTCAATTTGGCCGGCGGGCGTTAATTGATAAAATTTCGACGACCATCGTCTGGGTAAATGCCCGATGGACCAGCAAATCACCCGGCCATGATTTGTTCTTCACGCCGGGCGTGGCGGCCAAAATTCGGCGACGTTTTCAGCATCCGTTTGAATTTGCTCCGGCGTTCGTGCGTTTCTTCGGCGGAATAAAGTTGTTTGGCCAGACCTAGAAAACCGTTTTGTAACTCTTCAACGGTCATGTTTTTCGGGCGGAAATTGATGTCGAACAGCGTGCACAGTTCCCACGCGCGGTCGCGGAGGATGCGGCCTTCGCGCTTGAGCCGCGCGTAAAGCGGCGTGCCGGGAAAAGCCGTCATGAACGTCACCTGCACCTCGTAAAGCCCGGAGTTGCGCACGAAATTGAGCACGTCGTCGAACACGTCGCACGTGTCGCCGTCGAGGCCGAGGATGAAACAGCCGTTGACGGTGATGCCGTAGGATTGAATCTTCGCGATGGCTTCCTGGTAAAAATCCTGCTGGCGCAGCTTCCAGTTCGATTTCAACTCCACACCGTAAAGGCTTGTGCGGCAGGGGCTTTCCAGGCCAATGAGGACCTGCTGGCAGCCGGAGTCGCGCAAAAGGCCGAGCAGTTCGTCGTCATCGGCCACGCGCACGTCAGCCTCGGTGAACCAGCGGAGCTTTTCCTTCGTCAACTCGCGCAAAAGTTTTTTGTAGTGCTCGCGGTGAACAAAGCTGTTGTCGTCGGCGAACTCAATGAACGGGCGCGGCCAGATTTTTTTGATCTCGTGAATTTCGCCGATGACTTTTTCCACCGGTTTCACCTTGTAACGCGGCGTGAGCAAAATTGAACTCGCGCAAAATTCGCAGCGGTGCGGGCAGCCGCGGCTCGTCTGGACGGTGAGGCGGTTGTATTTGTCCGGGTCGAGCAAATCGAAACGCGGCATCGGCGCGTCGGCCAGATCGAATTCCTTCGACGGCGTGTAAAACGGCTTGAGCGCGCCGCGTTCGAAATCGGCGAGGACCTGCGGCCAGAGCGGTTCGCCTTCGCCGATAACGACGCTGGTGCAATGTTCCTTCGCCTCTTCCGGCAGGGACGTGACCGTGATGCCGCCCATCACCACCGGAATTTTTTTGGCGCGATAAAAACCGGCGACCTCGTACGCTTCGTTAAGTTGCGCGGTAAACGTGCTGAGAGCGACGAGGTCGAAGTGGTCCGGCAGTTCGGAAAGTTTTTTGAGGTCGGCAATCTCGTGATACTTCACGTCAAATTTTTCCGGCGTCAGCCCGGCGAGCGTGAGCAGGCCGAGGCTGGGCAGCGAGGCGATGATTTTGTTGCGGTCCACAAAACCGGGCAGCGTGAGACCGAGCTTCGTGAGTTCCGCGTTGTGCGCGCGCACACCGCTCAGGGCGATGAAACCGATGCGTTTTTTTGTGTTCATAATTTTGCGACCTCCATCAAAATTAAAATTCCGCCGGTGATGAGGCTCAACACCGGCACGGCGAAAATCAGGTGCGCCTTGGGGAAGTGCGCCATCACCACGCAGCAAACGGGCATCGAGATCGCGCCGACAATGAAGGCCCACGACGCGACGGCGACGAACGGGCCGGCCAGGGAAAAAGTTTGTGCCGTCAAACAAAACAGGAGATTGACGACGCCCAATCCGAGGAAGGAAACATGTCCGAGCCGGTACATCCGGCGTTTGAAACTGCCGTAACCACCGAGCCAGTTTTCGCCGTGAAAGAACATTCCGAGCACCATGCCGGCGACAAAGCCGAGTAAAATCCAGAGCCAGGCGATGACCAGATTGAGATGAAATTTCATTTGCGTTGAGCGGGTTGGGTGCTAAAACCTAAGGCATGAGTCCCGCCAAAGAAAAGTATTATCGCAGCCTGTTCCTGATCGCTGCCGTTTACGACGTTCTCCTCGGCATCACGTTCACCTTTTTCCCCGCGCGGGCTTTTGACGCGCTGGGCATCCGCGAGAAGCTGCCGGCCTTCGGCGGCTATCTGACACTGCTGGGCGCGTTTGTGCTGGTGATTGGCGTCGCTTACTTTCTGGTTGCCCGCGGCGACCTGCGGCGGAATTTGGATTTGATCCTCATCGGCACGCTTTACAAACTGGCCTACTCGGCAACGGCATTTTACTACTGGTCGGCGGGCGGTCTTCCCCACGTCGCCTTCGCCGCCTTGTTCGGCGTGGCCGACGCGGTCTTTTTCGTCTTGATGGCGGAATGCTACTGGTCTTTGAAGCAGGAAACCAACAGTTGAAACCGGTCGCCGCGGGTTGTCCGTGACAAAGCCAGTCTTGTAAATTTGTTCTGCGAAAGCCAGTTTCATGGATTTGATTTCATTGCCACTTTATCCGCGCTTGCCGGGAAGGTGTTAATTGATAAAACTGGAACCAACATCGTCCGGCTCAATGAACGTTCATCACCTCGAACTTTTTTATTACGTCGCCCGGCACGGCGGCATCATGCCGGCGGTGCGGAACATTCCCTACGGCATCCAGCAACCGGCGGTGAGCGCGCAGGTGGCGCAACTCGAGGAATTTCTTGGCGTAACATTGTTTCAGCGGCGGCCGTTTGCGCTGACACCGGAGGGCGGGAAACTTTACCAATTTATCCAGCCTTTTTTTTCGAACCTCGACAAAATCGCCAACGAATTTCAAGGCGGGCAGGCGCGGCATATCCGCATTGGGGCCTCAACGATTATTCTTCGGGATCACGTGCCACGTTTGCTCAAGGGGGTGCAAAAGAAATTTCCCGGCTTGAAAGTTTCGTTGCGCGAAGGCTATCCGGCGCACCTGGAGGAGTTGCTGCTAAAAGAGGAGATTGACCTGGCCGTCACCCTCATCGAGAAGAAGCCCGCCCCGGGCATCCACTCGCTGGCGTTGCTGGAGTTGGCGCTGGTGTTGCTGGCTGAAACGGGCAGCGCGGTCACCTCCGCAGAGCAGTTGTGGAAACGCGACAAGATTGACGAGCGGTTGATCTGCCTGCCACCGGGCACGGCGCTGTGCAAAAATTTCCAGCAAAAACTCGTTGAACTCGGCGTGGATTGGTTTCCGAGCATTGAGGCGAGTTCGGTGGATTTGATCGAAACCTACGTGGCCAACGGACTCGGCATCGGCGTGTCGGTGGCCATTCCGAAAAAAGCGCTGCCGCCCAACGTGCGCGCCTTGCCCTTGCGGGGATTTCCACCCGTCGTGGTGGGTGCGATGTGGCGTGGGCGCATGACATCGTTGCTGCAGGCTTTTCTGGACGAAATGAAACTGAGCGCCCGGCAGTTGGCATGAGTCCTGCGCGGCAAGTTCCGAGACACATCACGCCTTAGGTCGGGACAACGGCGGCGGTTTTGACGGATTTTTCCCACACCTCAACTGGGCGGGGCAATGAATTCCACAGCAGACTGACCGGGCCGGCCGACTTGGCGCGGCAGTTGCTCAACCAATCCACAGTTTTATCAGAATTGCCGTTCGCAATTCCGAAACAGAGACAATTAACAAAGAAACAACACATGGCACTGTCATTTCTAAACAGCTTATCAAGGAAAAAGCGGGCTCAGATGATGGTGGTGGATCTGGGCGACCGGACAACCAAGGCCGTGTTCTTGGAACGGCGCGGCGAGCTTTTGGCGCTCACCCGTTTCGTGCTGCTCGACACACCGATTTACGAAAAAAAAATTTCCGCCGAATTGCTGACCGAACTTTTGCAGTCCGTGGCCGAGGCACTGGGATCGGAAACCAAGCTGGTCACGCTGGCCATCGGTTTGGATGACTCGGTGGTGCGGCAGGTGGAATTGCCGCAGATTCCGGTGGATGAAATGCGGATGGTGTTGAAAAACAACACCAAGGGTTATTTGCAGCAGGACATGCCGAATCATGTTTTTGATTGCCACATTTTTCCCCCGAAGTCACTTCCCCCGAAGCCACAGGGCAAATCCCCCGATGCCGCCAAAACGGGTTCGATTCCAAAATTGAAAGTGCTCGTGGCGGGCATGAAGCAGCAATTGATTGACGATTTTCAGACGGCGATTAGAGACGCCGGGTTGATCCCGGACCACATTGTGCCCGGGATCATCGGCCCGGTGAACGCTTTTGAATTGGCGCTGCCCGAAGCGTTTGCCAACGAATCGGTCGCACTGGTGGACATTGGTTTCAAACATTCCTCGGTTTGCGTGGTGGATCGCGGTGAATTGGCCTTGAGCCGCGTGGTCAACATCGGCGGCGACAAATTGACGGCGGGCCTCGCCGAGGCAATGAACATCACCTACGCCGAAGCCGAGGGCATCAAGGTGGGCATGGCGCCGGAAGTCCAAGCCATGCTCGAAGCTCAAGTGCAACCGCTGGGGCGCGAACTGCGCGCGTCCCTTGACTTCTTTGAACATCAGCAGGACCGCCCCGTGTCGCAGGTCTATGTCACCGGCGGATCGGCACGGTCGGAGATGATTTTGCAAATGTTGCACACGGAATTGATCGTGGATTGCAAAACGTGGAATCCGACGGCGTCTTTGCAACTGGCACTGCCCGGGCAGCAGGCGGTGGAAATTGAACAGATTGGACCGCAATTGAGCGTGGCGATTGGCGTCGCGCTGGCGGCCTTTTGAACGAAATTAAATTATGCCGATTCGCATCAATTTGCTGGCGGAGGCCAAGGCCGCGGAAGAATTGCGCCGGCATGATCCGGTCAAACGCGTGATTTTTGTGGGGGCGCTGGCTGTGGCGCTGACGCTGGTCTGGAGCAGTTCGCTCCAGCTCGAAACCATGCTGTCCAAAAACGCAGTGTCGGGCCGGCAAATGGCGATTGCGGAGCGCACCAATGAATTTCAACACGTGCTGACAGACCAGAAAAAAACCGGCACCGCGAAAGAAAAGCTGAAGGCGTTGAAAAAAATGACCAACTGCCGTTTTCTGCAGGGCAATCTGCTCAATGCGCTGCAACAGGTCACCGTGGACGGCGTGCGACTGACGCGGCTGAAGGTGGACCAGGATTATTTTTCCGCGGCAGGAACGCCGTCGCAGACCAATAAGAACGGGGTCATCTTGGGACGCCCCAGCACGGTGACGGAGAAAATCGTCGTATGGTTTGACGCGCGGGATTCCAGCGCAAACCCCGGAGACCAGGTCAATAAATTCAAGGAAGCTGTGGCCGATCAATCTTATTTCAAAGCGACGTTGAACAAAACAAATGGGGTTCAATTGGTCAATTTGTCGGCGCCACTGGCAGGCCCTGATGGCAAACCGTGTGTGTTGTTCACTTTGAAATGCAATTTCCCGGAGTACGTCCGATGAAAAGGTTATCCAGAGAAAAACGCAATCAATTCGTCATTGTCATCCTCGTCACGCTGGCGATTCTGGCACTGATTGGTTTCGGTTTGATCCGGCCCCAGTTTGCCTCCCTTTCCAAAATCGCGAAGGACAGAAAAGCCGCGGTCAACAAACTTCAGAGCATCAAGCATGCTATTACAAATTCCGAAGCGATAGCGAATGAGTGGAACGAAACAGCCTCTACGCTGGCACAGGCCGAAGAGGATATGGCTTCAGGCGATCTTTATTCCTGGACTTATGACACCATCCGCCACTTTAAACAATCGTATAAAGTGGAAATCCCGGAAGTCGGCCATCCGACGATTGGCGAGTCGGATTTGCTGCCGTCTTTTCCCTACAAACAAATCCAGTTTACCATTAATGGCACGGTTTATTATCACGACCTGGGCAAATTCATTGCCGACTTCGAAAATAGCTTTCCACACTCCCGGGTGGTCCGTCTGGTGATCGAACCCGCTGCCACTCCGGACAGCAACAGCGAGAAACTTTCATTTAAAATGGACATCATCACATTGGTGAAACCCAACCCCTTATAATCAAATGAACTGGTGCGTTAATTCCAGCAAAAGCGCGGTGGCGGCGTGGCTCTCAGCCGGGTTTGTGATGGTGCTGCCAGTGGCGGCAGCCCCCGTTGCCCAACCCGCCGCGCCGGAGGTGGTGTCACGTTCGGTCTTCGTCGTTCCCACGAATCCGAAAGACGGGCGCGATCCATTTTTCCCCAATTCCACCCGGTCGTATGAAACCGTATCGGCAGGTCGACCCCATGCCGGTGACGTGTCATCGCTCGTCTTAAAAGGCATTTCCGGCCCGCCAAATCATCGGCTGGTCATTATCAATAATCACACCTTTGGCGTCGGCGACGAAGAAAACCTTGTCACTTCCCAAGGCCCGATTCACATCCGCTGCGTTGAAATCAAGGCCGGTTCCGTGGTGATTGAATCCGGCGGACAGCGACACGAACTGAGCTATGCGAACAACCGCTGAAACCAAAAATATATATGCGACAACATTCGTTCCCAACCAGCCGGCCCGGACAAATCTTTTTCAAAATGAGCCGCTTGCTGGCACGAAACTTTCTTCTCTCATCGGACGTGGCAAAAGGAGCGACTGCCAAAAATGTCCTGGCGCTCCCACATGTTGTTATAACCCATGTTTAACATAATAAGAATGAATCAGAGCCAGACCGGAGGAAAAGGTATGAAATCAAAAATGCTAATTGCCACACTGCTGGGCTGCCTTGTTTGGCAGCAGGGGGCACTGTCCCAAACTGACACCATCGCTACGAACCCGGCCGTCACGGACCAGGTTGCGCCCGCGAATCAGCCCGCCATCACCACCGACACCAATCAAAGCATCGGCACGAGTACCGCCAATCCGCCGGCGGCACCCGCGGTCACCGCAAATGAATCTCCCAATGTGACCACCACCAATGCAACCGCCGACACCAGCGCCGCCACTCCGCCGGCGGCACCCGTGGTCAACGCTCCTGAGTCTCCCAGTACGACCGCCAGCAGTGTAACCACCAGTACTGTAACCACCAGTACTGTGACCACCAGCAATGCAACCGCCGACACCAGCGCCGCCACTCCGCCGGCGGCACCCGTGGTCAGCGCTCCTGCTCCTGAATCTTCCAGTGTGACCACCACCAATGAAACCGCAAGCACTGCCAATTCTCAGCCTTCAGCGCCTCCGAGCATTCCGTTGATCCAATTTCAGGACGTTCCGATTACCACCGCCATTGAAAATCTGGCCCGGCAGGCGGGAATCAATTATCTGCTCGACCCGAAAATCGGTTATGGCCAGCCTGACCAAAATGGACAGATCAAACCCGAACCCACCCTTTCCATCCGTTGGGAAAATGTCACCGCCGGGCAAGCCCTCATGGCCTTGCTCGACAACTACGGTTTGCAACTCAATGAAGATCGCAAGACCCAGATTGCCCGCATCACCGCCAAAGATCCCACGGCGCCGCCTCCGCTTTCCACCCGTGTCATTCAAATCAAATACGCCGGCGCGTCAAACCTGGTGCAATCGATCCAGGCTTCGTTCACGGACAAGCGCAGCAAGGTATTGCCTGATGAGCGCACGAGCCAGTTGGTGGTCGTGGCCACCGAGAACGAGCAGGAGGCGTTGGAGTCGCTGATCAACGAACTCGACAAACCCACCCGGCAGGTGTTGATTGAAACCAAACTGGTCGAGATTTCCAGCAACCCCTCCACGTCGAAGGGTGTTGACTGGACCGGCACGCTGGCGGCGCAACACGTCACCTTTGGCAACGGCTTTATGTCTGGGAACACAGTGGCCAATATTCCCGGCACACCCGTAACAACTACGACTCCTGGCACCACGACTCCAGGCTCCACTACAACAACCACGGTTGTAGGCACTTCCACCACTCCTGCCACCACCACCACCGTCACGGTTCCTGGCACCACCACTCCTGGCACCAGCACAACCAAAACGCCCAGTTCCACCGTGCAGTCCATTTTGAACATAGCCCAAGGCAGTGGCGGCTTGTCCTATAATACCCTCAGCGGCCTGACTCCGGCGATTGGGTTCCTTAACGCCGACGGGGCGAGTGCCGTGCTTTCCTTCCTGAATTCAGCCTACGATGCCCAGGTTATTTCCACTCCACGCGTCGTCACTTTGGACAACCAGACGGCCACCATTGAAGTTACCCGCGGCTACCCGGTGATCAACATGGCTGGCGGAACTCAAACCTCCTCGGGCAGTTCGTCAGTCACCTATTCCAACGTCGGCACCATCCTGCAAGTGACGCCGCGCATTTCCGCCAATGATTACATCTGGCTGAGAGTAATCCCGGTGGTTTCCAGCCATTTTGGTGATGAAATCATCACGGTACAGGGCGGGTCGGGCAATGCCTCAACTTCCTACTCGGTTCCGATATTTGATAACCGCAGAATTGATTCGCAGGTGATGATTCCCGATGGCAATACGCTGGTCATGGGCGGCTTGATTCAGGACAACCCGACGGCTACTTACAGCAAAGTGCCGCTCCTGGGGGACATTCCCGGACTGGGATGGGCTTTCCGCAGCGAAAGCAAAAGCATGATCAAGGACAATTTGATCATTTTTATAACGCCCTCGATCATCAAAAATTCCGATTTCCAGCCGGCTACATCCGCCCCGGCCGAGTTCCTCCACTCCAAACCGCCGGTTATGAAAAATCGCATGAACCCGCACTCCATTTGGGACGGGGCCGAACCGCGTGGCGACTGGAGCAACCCCGCCCCGATACCGGGCGAATTTGATAAACAATAGCCATTATGAACCCATGTTCATCCCGTCGGTAAACCAAAATATCCTGTGAATGACGGATAAAATAACAACCAAACCTGTTTTATGAGAACCATAATTCTCAAGCGCGCGTGGCGGGCCTTCGGGCCGGCGCCTTTTGTCCCGCAGTCGCGGGGTGCCATCGTGATGGTCGCATTGCTGCTGGCCGCCACCAATCTCTTTGCCACCGCCACTGTAAGTCTTGTGAGCGGCGGCCCCAATCCCGCACTTAAAATCACCAGTTCCGGTTATGTGAATGGCGACCTTACCACCAACTCGGCATATAACACGCCTGGCGGTATTGCGGTGGATCTTAGCGGCAATTATCTGTTCGTGGCCGACCGTAGCAATAATGTGATTCGCTTGCTTGAGTTCGATATTAATTGGTCCAGTACGCTCCTCACTCTTTCTCCGAATGGTTTGAACCTGGTAACCAATCTCTTCAATCATCCGATTGGCGTCGCCATTGACAGTTCCTACAACCTTTTTGTCCTCAACCGCGGCAACGGAAACAATGGCAACGTTTTGGAATTCACCGTTGACGAAGATTTGTTTGCCACCTTGGTTGCCACCAACGCGGCAAACTTGACCAACGCCGCCGGCCTGGCCTTGGATTTCAACGATAACATTTATGTCACCATCAAGAGCAACACGGTGCTTAAAATCACCTCGCCCGGCGTCAGCAATGTCGTCGCCACCGTTCCCAATGCCGGCGCTTTCCTGCAAGGCCTCGTGGTAAAATACAACGGCTGGCTGGCGGTTTGCGATTCCGGGCGCAACGGCATCTATCTCATTAATCCCACCAACGGCGTCGTCTCCACCAACGCCGGTTTCAATGGCGTAGGCGACTTCTACAGCACGCTCAATCATGATCCCATCGCGATTGCCAGATTTTCTCAGCCTTCCGGCGTGACCGAAACGGGCGATGGCAGTTTGATCGTTACCGATTCCGGCAATAATCGCGTCAAAGTTGTGACCAGCACCAGCGTGACCAATTTCTATGGCGTCAGTTCCAATGACTGGACCGGTCCTTATCCAGGGTTGCAGGACGGGACTGTGGCGATCCCCGACAAACTGGGCGGTGTGTCAACACGCCTGCCTTTTGGCGTGGTCATTGCGCCTGACGGCACTGTTTATGTGACGGAAGATTATTGGAGCGTCATCCGCAAAGCAACGGGAGCCAACATCTCGCCACCGCTATTCCCACCGCTCGCGCCGGAGAACCTGACCGCGACGGCGGGCTATGGACAAGTAATTTTGACGTGGACGGCGAGTGCCAGTCCCAATGTGGCGAAATACAACATAAAACGCGCCACATCCAGCGGCGGAAGCGGTGGAGATTATACAAATAACATCATTGGCAGCACCTCCGCCACCAGTTATACCGACACAAACGTCTTCGATGGCACGACTTATTACTATGTTGTTTCAGCCGTGAGCAGCATCGTCGGCGAGGGTCCAAACTCTTCGGAAGTGAACGCCACGCCGATGTTTTCTCCTGTCCCAGTCAACTTGACCGTTACCAATTATAACTTCGGGCCGGTACTTTTGACCTGGTCAACGTCTGCTGGCGCAACCAGCTACAACGTAAAAAGCTCCACATCCACCAACGGACCTTTTACAACCATTGGCAGCCCGGCCAGCGCAAGTTACACCGATACCAGCGCGCTCGACGGAACGACGTATTACTATGTTGTTTCAGCCCTGAACCCCGGCGGCGAGAGTGCAAATTCTTTGGAAGTGAGCTATACGCCGCCGTACCCGCCGCCGCCGGCGCCGGAAATCGGCTGGTTTGATTACGAACCGAATCCGAACGCCGTAATCTACTTGATTACCGTGCTCCACCCTGTCAGCACGTACATAGCCAACAATGACCTGAACCTGGCCATTGATCCGACCACAAACGGCGTCGCGACCTATTTCATCGCCACCAACGGGCCGCAGCCGGTTTTAGCTGTTCCCAGTGCGGCGAACGGATCCACTCCGCCCGCTTATCAAAATGGGTCCACCGCGCTGTATCAGTCTCTAATCCCGGACTTTGTAATGCAAATGCCGGACTTGGTGATCAAAGCGGTGAATGTCGGCCCAGGAGGAAGCAGCGCGATTGTCACAGCCGAGTTCCTATTTGAAGTTGGCAATCCAACCATTACCGGAGCCAACGCCGCGCAGTTCACGGTCAGCGACGTCACAACCAACGTGACGTTATGGTACACCATTGACGGCACTGTTCCAACCAACGCCCCGCCCAGCATCGGGCCGATCTCGATTACCAACGGCCTTCCGGTCACGCTTTCCCTTTCCTTGAGTACGGGCAGCAATATTCTTTTCCAAGCCCAGGCCTTCCGCCCTGGTTATCAACCGAGCGGAATTGCCTCGCAATATTTTACGGCAGCCAATTATGTGCCGAACACCATCAGCTTTGGTTTCGCCACGGGTCAGGCGTCCAGCGCTTTCGTCGCGTCGCCCGGCCAGACTTTTTACGCCCCGGTGACGTTAACCACTTTGCCCGGTACCGTCATGGACAGTTTGCAATTCAATTTGACGGTCAACAGCGCCGGCCCCAGCCCCGGTCCGGCAATCACGCCCGGGATGTTTGGTTTCCAGTCCATGCTGATGAAACCCAACCTCGCCGACCCGCCAACACTTATGGTCATTCCCCCATACATGTTTATTAATAACGCCGTCAACCCGCCGCCGCCGGGTCAGATCGTCTATTGGTGCGGGACGAATTTCATCAATCTGGTGACTACTGACCTCTCCCTCAATCTGCTGGGTGTGGGCTGGCTGGAACGCCAGGGCCAGACAAATCTTTTCAACACTTTGTCACAAAATCTGATTACCATGTCCATAGCTCATGACGATTTGTTTCCTAATGCTGCACAACCGAATGGAGTGATCGTTGGTGCCTACTCGTTCCTCGTGCCAGCCAATGCCTTGCCTGGCAATACCTATCAAATTCAGATTGGCCGGCCTTCCGCGACAACAGACGGCATTGGGGATCCCGGTTCATCTGTGTTCATCTACACCCCCACCAATGGCTCGCTGAGTGGCGGGGCAATTAATACCGTCAAGAACGTCACGGTCGGCCAGCGCAAATACATCGCCGGCGATGCCGCTCCATTCGGCTGGTTCAATGCCGGTGATTTTGGCGACACCAACCTGGATGCCTCCGACGTGGCGCAGGTGTTTGAGGCGGCTGTTTATGGCTTGGGTATACAACTGGAAGGCAGCGACCTCTTCGACAGCATGGATTCCTGCGGCTACACTTATGTTGATAACGGCTATGGTTATTTGCAGAATTCCGGGGTCTTCGCCAATCCGAACGCTTTGTGGAACGCCAACGACACGACCATTGATACAATCGCCTTTGGCGACGGTAATCTGGACGTTGCCGACGTATATGTCACCTTCCGCCGTTCGTTGGATACGAACCGGGTGTGGTTCCGTCGTTACTGGACCAATGACGTCGCGCATAGTGTCTCCGGTCGCGTGGCGGAAATCGTCCCGAATGTGTTCAACCCCAGTATGGTTAGCCAGCCGTTGAGCACCTCCAAATCCCTTAACGCGGCAAATGTTGGCAATTCCCCCGTTTCCATAACCAACCAACCCAAGGTTAATTTTGCCGCCGGTGATTTTCTGGCCACAGCCGGGCAGACCATCCAGATTCCCATCACGGCCAATATCTTCGGCAATTATCCGTTGCGCGTGCTGATGCTGAACCTCAGTGTGGTACCGCTCGACGGTTCGCCAGCGTTGACAACCACGGTTTCATTCTCGTATAATCCGGCCCTCGGCACGCCTTGGACGACCGAACAGCAGGGCAACGGCAACAATTCCGCTGTCTGGCTCGACAGTACAATCACCGGGCTTACGGGCAATGCCTCCATTGGCACCTTGTATGTCACCATTCCAACGAACGCCACCAGCTTGTCCGCCTATGCGGTCCATTTCGATCATGCCTCGGCTTCGCCCAACGGCATCGCCTCATTCCCCAAACGGACGCTGACGGGGTTGATCACTTTGTCCAGCCGCACCAATTCCTATTACAACGACGGCATCCCGGATTCGTGGCGGCTGCGTTACTTCGGCACCATTTACAATTACCTGTCGGTTTCCAATGCCGACGCGGACGGCACCGGCATGAACAACTGGCAGAAATATACTGCCGGCCTTGATCCGACGGATCCTACCTCCATACTTACCGCTGGCCTCGACCAGCCCATGGCCCAAAGCCAGCAGGACTGCGTCATAGACTGGCCGAGCGTGAGCGGCAAGCAATATGTCATTGAACGCTCATCGAGCCTTTTCCCGCCGAATTGGATTCCGGTTTCCACCAACAGCGGGGACGGGACCTTCATGGAATACCATGATACGACGGGTGGCGGCATCCGGTTCTATCGGGTGAGCGCGCAGTAACACGCGAAGCCTGTATCTCCTATTTCAACGGCGCGTTCATCCGAGCGCGCCGTTTTCCTTTTTACACCACTTCTCCAAAGCAATCAGCATATTCAATGATTCTGTGGAACCCCTCTCCGGTCCTGACGGACTCCTCTCCCCGCCCAGCAGGGAGAAGGCGGGGTGCGGGGCGCGTTTGGCTTTGTTCCGAATATCGTTGAGAAATGGCATCAACCATCCAAATTTTCGCCTGCCACCCGTTTCAAGTAATCGAAGGAATAAATTCCCGTCGAATGCCCGTCGGCCCAAACCGGCTGAACCGCATAACCGCCCACCATCACGATGCGGCCCAGTTCAAAGGCCTTCGGGGTCAGGACCTTTCCCGGGTTTTTATAGACGTTTCCCAGGATGTCCACCTCGCCCTTGCAACCCGCGCACGGACAACTTCGCCGCAGTTTCTCCAGCGGAATGAAATCCTCGCCGCCATCATCCCATTTGATGGCCAGTTCGTTGCCGATTGGTTGAATGTCCACCGGTCGCATCAACTTTTCTTCAACCAGCGTTCAAACACGGCCAGCGTTTCGGGACTGACGTGATGCTCGATGCCCTCGGCGTCCATTTCCGCCGCGTCTTCCGGAACGCCGAGCGAACGCAAAAAGGCCACCACCGTTTCATGCCGCCGCTTGCATTCCCCGGCCAGCCGGTGCCCGGCGTTCGTGAGGAAAATGGCGCGATAAGGTTTGGTGTTCACGTAGCCGGCCTGTTGCAAGCGCGCCAGCGTGCGGTTGACGGTCACATGCGTCACGCCCAGCCGACGTGCCAGATCCACCACCCTGGCCTCGCCAACGGCAGTCGTCAGATCAGCGATGGTTTCGACGTAATCCTGGGCGGTTTCCGCCGCGCGGTCGCGGCGCGAACGGCGGAAGGTTTCGGCCTGCGGCACCACCGGGCGCACGGGCGGGACGCGCGCGGCAGCCGGCGATTTGCGAATGGAACGCGGCATGTTTCGTGAAATGAAGCAAACGGCGGGTTTTTAGTCGAGATTTTATTTTGTAGTCAAAGATACAAATTCTTGTTGACAACCCAGGCTCAAAACTGTATCTAAAGCTACATAATTTTGCTTATGGTAAAAGTTTTTGTGGCCGCCTGGCTGTTTTTCGGCTTGATTGCATTCAGCATCCGGGCGCAGGAAGCGCCAACGCCGGACAAGAGCGGTTACAATCTTTTCAATCCCGTGCCGGCAAATTTGATGCGCGATTTAAGTCCCGACCGACCGGACGAAACCGAGTCGGCTTACACCGTGGACGCCGGCCATTACGAGTTGGAAATGGATTTTGTCAATTTCACCTACGACAAATCGGGCGGCACGACCACGAAGGTGTGGGACGTTGGCGATTTCAACTTCAAGGCCGGATTGCTCAACAACGTGGATGTCCAGTTCGTTTATGACAATTACCTGAACGTGCAGACGAAAGACGGTTCGGGCAATTCCACCACCCAGTCCGGCTTCGGCGATTTCACCACCCGGCTGAAAATCAATTTGTGGGGCGACGATGGCGGCAAAACGGCGTTTGCGCTTCTACCTTATGTCAAATTTCCAACAGCCACGGACAATCTCGGCAACAATGCCATCGAAGGCGGAATCATTTTTCCGCTGGCGGTAAATTTGCCGCACGACTTTGACCTTAGCATGGAAACGGCAGCCGGCTTGATGAAAAATGATGACAACGGCGGCTACCACGAGGAATTCATCGCTTCGGCCAGTTTGGACCATCCAATTATCGGCAAGTTGAGTGGCTATTTGGAATTTTTCAGCAACTTTACCACGGAACGTCACGCAGGCTGGATTGGCACCGTCGATACGGGTTTTGAATATCTGGTCACGAAAAACATCCAGCTTGATGCCAGTTGTTTCTTTGGCGTGACGCCGGCGGCGGCCGATTACAATCCATTTTGCGGAATTACCGTGAGATTTTAACAAATGAATCGGACTTTATGAGTAAAGACAACAACCCACCCACGGACTTGAGCGAACCTGCGGCACCCGAAGTCGCTGTGGTTCCACGCCCCGGCGCAATGTCGCTGGAAGGAATGCACAGCAGCGTAAAAGTGCCTGACAGTAAAGCTGGCTTCTGGAAGCAAATGGCCGCCTTCTTTGGCCCGGCGGTTTTGGTCAGCGTGGCCTACATGGATCCGGGCAACTGGGGAACCGATCTCCAAGGCGGCGCCCAGTTCAAATACGGACTGCTTTGGGTGGTCGGTCTGGCCAGCCTGATGGCGATCTTCCTGCAAATTATCGCCGCGCGGGTCGGCATAGCGACCGGGCGCGACCTGGCTCAGTGCTGCTACGATTGGTATCCCAAGTGGACGCGCGTGCCGAACTGGCTCATGGCGGAACTTGCGATCATCGCGTGCGATTTGGCCGAAGTCCTGGGCGGCGCGGTGGCGCTGAACATGTTGTTCCATATCCCCATTTTTTGGGGGGTCATCATTACGGGCGTTGACGTGCTGCTGCTGCTGGCGATGCAGCGGTTCGGAATGCGGACCATCGAAGCCATCGTGCTGCTGCTGGTGGCGACCATCGGCGTTTGCTACTACATCGAAATTTTTATTTTGCCGCAGACGCAGCCCAGCTTTCTGGAAATGGGCCGGGCAATGATCCTGCCCCGTTTGGGTTCGTCCACCATGGTTTACGTGGCCATTGGGATCATCGGCGCAACGGTCATGCCGCACGTGCTGTATTTGCACCCCGCCCTGGTGCAAAGCCGCAAATTCCAGAAGGACGACGAATCCATCCGAAAGGCAATTCGCTTCAACACCTTTGACGTCATCGGCAACCTGTCGGTCGCCTTCCTGATCAACGCCGCCATCCTGGTGCTGGCCGCGATCGTCTTTTACGGCAAGACCAGCGTCACCGTCGCCGGCGGACAAGTGGTCCAGTTCAATGATTCAACGGACTGGATCCAAGCGGCCTATCTGACTTTGGCGCCGCTGATGGGCACGGCTGCCGCAGGCACGCTTTTCGCCGTCGCCCTGCTGGCCAGCGGGCAAAGCGCCACCATTGTCGGCACGTTGGCCGGCCAGGTGGTGATGGAAGGCTTTATGCACTGGAAAATCAAGCCGTGGTTGCGGCGGCTGATTACCCGCTCGCTGGCCATCATCCCCACGGCTGTCTTTATCGGCATCCGTGGGGCCAATAACATCACCGATCTGATCGTCTTGAGCCAGGTGGTGCTGGCGCTGCAGCTTCCGTTTGCGATGTTCCCCCTGCTGCACTTCGCCAGTTCCCGCAAGCGGATGAGACAATGGCGGATCGGCTGGCTTCTGCTCATCGCCGGGTGGGGTTCGGCGTTGCTGATTACGGCCTTCGACTTCTACGGTCTGCCTGACGCCGTGAAACAGGCTTGGCATGTTATTAAAGGCGGATAAACTAAGAAAGGCTGACGTATGTATAAGACCATTCTCGTGACGTTGGACGGCACGCCAACCGACCGTGCCATTATCGAACACATCAAACGGCTTGTGAAACTCACGCAAGGGCGTGTGGTGTTGCTCCACGTGGCTGACGGTTGGGCCGCACGAACCTTTGGACCGGACGCGGTCAGCCCCGAGATCACCGAAGATACCGCGTATTTGAACAGGGTTCGGTCGGAGTTTCAATCCGCCGGCATTCCCGCTGACGCGGAACTGGCTTACGGCGAGCCGGCTAATGAAATCGTCAAGTGGGTCGGGCAAAAGGGATGCGACCTGGTGGCGATGAGCACGCACGGACACCGCCTTATCGCGGACATCTTTCTTGGCGCAACCGCCAGCCGCGTTCAGCATCGGATCAGCGTGCCGGTTCTCCTTCTTCGAGCGAAATAAATCATGGGAGGCATCTTCAAAAAGGCACGGTGGTTTCGGCTAATTATCCGCTGTCGCTGCCGCCGCCGCCCAAAGTCTTGGAGTTCGCAGTCGGAGGCGTTTATCCGATTTGAACGAATCCAGAATGATCTGGCTCAAGCTGCTGGTATTCCTCGACTTGAATGGGGTCACCAAAATACTCATAGTCAACCCCTTCTTGTTTTGACGAAGGAGTCAGATAAATCTCGTTTGGATGGAATAACACCGGTTTACTATCATGGTCCCCCCGGTCTAACACAAAACAGACGCTCTCTCTCACTTGAATTGTATTGAAGATTGCAAAGCCTTGTTCTTCGCCTATCAAGATTGGTGCGAGAGTCTTTTTCGTCTTTTTCATATCGTGCAGCTACGCCTAAAGATTCACCGTCGGGCGTTGAACTGTGTTATTTCCTTGCCGCTTGAGTGAAGTTTTCTGCGTCGGCGTTCGCAGTGGATAAAGTCCGGGACAGCAACCGAACGTCTCGTGAAATGCCTGGCTGAAATGACTCAGGCTCGAATACCCAACTTCCACCGCCGCCTCGGTAACGTTGAATTTTCCCAACCGCAGCAATTCCGCCGCACGCTCCATGCGCAACTGCCGTGTGTATTGCGGAATCGTCAGGCCCGTCGCCGCCGAAAATGTCCGGCTCAAATGAAACGGGCTGCAACCCACCAACCGGCCAATGTCTTCGAGGTTCGGGGGATTCGACAGATCTTTGCGAAGCAGCGCGATGACTTTTTCCACGCGCTCAGAGGCGAGCCGTTGTTGTCGCTGGCAGAACAGTTCCCGGTCGCCCGGCGCCAGAAAGAACAATTCCGCCGCCAGTTCCAGCGCCTTGGTTTGGTACCAGAGTTTCTGCGCCACCGCGAGCACCGGCGCTTCGCGCAGGCTCGATAACAATTGCTGCTGCCGGCTCGTCAATCGCGTTGGCGGCGTGACGGCGGATTTTTCCGATTGTCCGGCCACCACGTCACGCACGAGCGGATGCAGCGACGGGACGAAGTCGCCTAGATGTTGCCGCAAAAAATTAAAAGACATTTCGACAGTGAGAAATTGATGCCGCTGATGCGCTTGCCGCGTTGCACGCAACGGTTGTTCCCCGCGCCGGTAAAAGCCCACTGTCAACGGTGTGAACGCGATTTCGCGGCGGTGGAAAGCCACCCGCCCGTTGCCGGCGAGATTCAGGCACATTTCGACACTGCCGGGATGAAAGCTTTTGCCCCAATCGAATTCATTGTGGGTCTCGAAGTTGTGCCACTCGAAACTTACGCCCGCGCCGTGCACACTGCCGTGCAAATGCCGCCAGCCATTGCCAACCCCGCTCCACACCGGCCGTTCGGTGAAAACGGGCGCGATGCTGATTTCGGGTTCCCGGCCCACTTCGGCGAGCCGTCTAGAAATCGCAGGCATGGGCAACACTGTGCCATTTTTTTCCGCACCTAGCAATAACTTGTTATCAACAGTGCAAAAAATGTCCGGCGCAAGGCATCGCCAGAAAATAGCAAGCCAGCGACAGCGGGATTTTCAGGCACCGGTTATTTTCGCCGGCATGAAGAACATTTTGATCATCAGTTGCTTGTGTGCGGTCGCAGTGGAATTCGTTCCCACCCCGGTCAGGGCGGACGAACCGGCCGCACCCGCCTCATCCGCCACACAATCATCCACCGCAACCCCATCGGCCAGCACGCGCTATGGCCTTTTCGACTGGCTGGATCATCGCAGCGAATATGGCCAGGGGGTGTTTCCGGAGCCATTTCTGGTGGATGACTCGGACTTGGAAACCGATGAAGCGCGCCTTGATTGGTTGCATACCGGAGGAAACGGTCAACACAGCGACACCGTTACCGCCGAGGTGGAGAAAGGTTTTGGCCTGCTGACCTTGGAATTGGAAGTTCCCTATGAACGCGACACGGCGTCCGGCCAGACTTCGCAAGGCGTCGGCAATATTGATTTGGGCGCGCGCTATCCGGTTTGCCAGTTCGTCTCCGGCAATGGATTTGTGGACTCGACCCTGGGTGTCGCAATGGAAGTTGGCATTCCGGTGAACTCAGTCGTCAGCAAAAACACCGAGGTCGTTCCAAAAATATTTGACGATTTAAGGCTGGGCGAACATTTCACCCTCCAGTCCATCCTTGGCTGGTCCACGTTCTTCGGGGGTGGAGATGACGGCGGCTTGCAGACGTTCGAATACGGCTTCGTTTTCGGCTACACGATTCCGCATGAGGAACTACCATTGCCCGGTGTGCAACAGTTCATCCCCATGTTCGAATTGGACGGCGAAACGCAGTTGAACAAGTACGACCCCGGCCATAACAGCCTTATTGGCAATCTGGGATTCCGCCTCAACCTCAAAACCATCGGTTCGATCCAACCGCGGCCTGGACTCGGATTTGTCTTTCCAATTGACGAAGGAGCGCGCGCGGACTTGCATTGGGGCATCGTCGCCAGCTTGGTATTCGAATTTTGAGAACGTGATGCAAAAAATTCCAAGGGTATGGCCATGAACATAAACCGGAGACAGTTCCTGATTCTGACAGCGGCAACCGTGGCCACCGGTTGCCGCGCATTGGACGACGGCAATCGTTCCATCGCCGCCCACAGGGAACGAGTGGTGGACGTGGGACCAGTCGGCAACTATGCCGCCGATGGAGTTTACAATAACTTTCGCGATCAGGGATTCTTTGTGATCCGGAACGGTGAAAAGCTGTTTGCCCTTTCCGCCATTTGCACCCACAGGAAATGCAAGCTCATCGGCGAGCCTGATCATTCATTTTACTGCAAATGTCATGGATCAACTTTCGACCCCGGCGGCAAGGTAACGTTAGGGCCGGCAAAGCGTGACCTGCCGATCCTCCCCGTATTTGTGAACGAAAAAGGACAATTGCTCGTAACCGTCTCCGCCACATGAGACCTCATCGGATGGTTGAGCTCCGTCGATTCCTGACTTGGTTCACGCAAAAAGCTGTGGCGACGGGCCAAATGTTCGGCGATTTATTTCACGGCAGTACCATCACCGAAGTCCGTCACAAAACTTCGATCCCCATCCTCCTCGTGCGCGCGCAGAAAAAATAACTGTAGCGGCGTTCTGTGAGCGCCGCATCTTTTCTCGTTCCGGCGGTCACAGACCGCCGCCACAAAAATCCTTCGGACGTCCAACCGGGTGCAGCAAATTTCCCTCGCCATCCTCGAAGAATAAAACCCTTCCTCCGCCAGCCGCCGGTCGGATTTCTTCATCAAACTTCACTCCGCGTTCGTTAAACACCTCGAACGCTGCGGCCGACACCAGCCGCCGCCGTAATCGCTCAAGCCTGCCGAACTTCGCAACCCGACGTTTCATCACACTTTGCCAGGCTGCCAATCTTTCGGTCGCTCGACCAGGTGCAGCAGATTGCCTTCGCCATCATTGAAAAATAAAACTCTTCCGCCGCCTGCCGCCTGCCGGATTTCGTCATCGAACTTCACACCGCGCCGGGCCAGGTCGGTCTTCGCCGCGTCAATCGAATCCACGCGCAGCGCCAGATGCCGGAAACCCGCAAGCTTGTTGTTGCCACGATCGGCCAGCGGCAAATCGGTGGCGTAAATTTCCAGCCATACGCCGCCGGGCAGCTCGATGAGACAGACCGGCGGGTTCTGGCCGTTGTCCCAAATCGGTCGCGCGCCGAGGACGCGTTCATACCATTTTTTCAAGGCGACGGGGTTCGTGGCGGGAATGGCAATGTGTTCAAGGGAAAGGTTCATGGTTATAATTTAACCGCAGATTATACGGATCACCGGGAATTGAAAAACCAAATTCGCGTCATCCGGATGCGGTCGCCAGCACAGTCAACACCAACGCTCTTTGGAACCGCGCGGCAGCGTCCTGGACTGCGGCGGCCCTCCGCCGCTTTAATCGGTGATTTCAGTTTCAAGTTCACTCGCGCCCGGAATCCTGTAACCTCCATCCACGAGTTTTATGAACACCGAATCCATCCTCAAACAACGGCTGATTTGCGTGGCCGTGATTGACCAACCGGACGACGCCGTGCCGCTCGCCGAGGCCTTCCTCGCCGGCGGGTTGAACGTCATGGAAGTCACGTTCCGCACCCGCACCGCCGCCGACTCGATCGTGCGCATCCGCAAAAGCCTGCCTGCCGTCGCCATCGGCGCCGGCACATTGCTCACTGCCGATCAGGTGCAGCGCGCGGTGGACGCCGGCGCGCAATTCGGCGTGTCACCGGGCCTGAACGAGGCGGTCCTGGCCGCGGCGCACAAAAACAAAATGCCGTTTTTCCCCGGGGTCATGACGCCGACGGAAACGGGTCGCGCGTTGGACCTCGGCTGGAAACATCTGAAATTTTTCCCGGCGGAAGCAGCGGGCGGCGTGGCCATGCTCAAGGCGCTGGCCGGGCCGTTCGCGCACACCGGTGTCAATTTCATCCCCACCGGCGGCATCAACGCCGCGAATTTGCCGGATTATCTCGCGTTGCCGCAGGTCGCGGCCATCGGCGGTTCCTGGATGGCCGAGCGCAAGCTCGTCACGGAAAAGGCATGGCCGAAAATCACCGCGCTCACCGCCGAGGCGATGAAGATCATCGCTCAGACAAAACCCTGAAACGGTAGGGCTGACCTGCCGGTCAGCCAGATCGCGCGGCAACGCGGCCCTACCATCTTAATTTCCCACGGTCACCTGCAATGGCTGGTCGCGGCGTTCGGCGAAGCGTTTCACGTAAGCCTCCCACTGGACGTGGTTCGTAAAATCGCCGCTGCGATCCCAGCACGCGCCAAAATAATACTCGAACGGCTTGCCGACCTCGGCTTGCGAAATCGCCAACATGTTTCGGATGGGCGGATAACCTTCGTGTGTCGGCTGCGGCACGGCGGCGTGCTTTTTTGAATCGGGCATGTCCGGATCATCGTTCGTGAACTCCTGCACGCTGCCTTTCGCCAGGATGATGGCGTCGCCGATGATGCCTTTCGGCTTGTCTTCCGGCTGCCAGTAGGCCAGCCAGCCTTCGACCTGATCGTGCGTGATGAATTCCTCGCGATTGGTTGGGCACGCCCGCTCGGCGAGCCCGACGCCGATCGTCAGAGGAGATTTGTCGTCGCTGCCGAAAGTGCTTTGCGCCTTGGTGAACCATGAACCGGCGTCGATGCTGTAGCGTTTGGTTTCGGAAACTTTCCGTCCGTTGCCGGCGTCCCACGCGTCGTAGGTCAGCTCAAATTCCGACCGGATCGGGCCGGTGGTGATGAGCCGCCAGTTGCGGTAATTGCTGGAGACATGATACTTTTGGCCGTCCCAGATGCCCACGCCGCCGCAACCGCGGCTTTTGCCGACGCGATAGTCGTCCATGAACTCGCCGTTATCCTCGTGATAATGCTTGGTGGCATACATCACGTCCACGATGAGGCCGCGGTTCTTTTTGATCCATACATCCGGGCCGCTGCTGATGGTTCCCTCGGCCGGGATGAGCGCCAGGCCGTAGGTGCGGTGCGCGATGCGGTCGCTTTCCCACGCAAAATCGTCGAAGCGCTCCGGCACGTAACGCGCCAGCGTCTTCACGATGGGCGGTGGCACGGCGGCCAGGGCCGAGGCGTCCAAAATGTAATACGTCCGCGTCTCGCCCGGCGCAAGGTCAACCTGGAACAGTAATTGGTTCGGCGCTGAATTTGACTCGGAGCAAGTCTGCGAATCCAAAATACGCGAAGAAAGTCCGTCCATTAAAACTAATTTGAAATTTCCAATGCCATAATTGCCTTGCTGATGGATGAATAGAATTTTGTCAGATCCACCAGGAAATGAAGCTCCAGCATCAGAATAATTCTCTCCAACACTTCCAATATGAAGTTCTACAGTTTCACAATCGCGTCGGAAAGTGGACGGATTTGTGATTTTAACTTCAACTGGTTTGACTGCCGACCAAGCCGCCATCCGATAAATCTCGCTGGCCGCCAGCAGAAATGCGCCAACCCCGAAAGGTGCGGTTGAGTCCTCCTTGAATTTCTTCGGGTCACTGCCGACGGGCTGAACGTGCGTCAGTTTGCCGTCGGCATCCACGCAACCGACGAGCGCCGCCCACGTCTTGCGGATGGCCGGTTCAAATTTCGCGCGGTCGAGCAGACCTTGATTTACGCCCCAGGCAAAAGCGTAAGTGAAAAAGCCGGAGCCGCTGGTCTCTTTCGCCGGATAACTGGCCGGGTCGAGCAGGCTCGCGCGCCAGAGTCCGTCCGGCTGCTGGCACGTCAGAATTTTTTCCGCCATGTCCTTGAACAATTGTTCGAAGCGCGGACGGTCGGGATGGTTCATCGGCAGGTATTGCAGCACGCGGACGAGGCCGGCCATCACCCAGCCATTGCCGCGGCTCCAGAAAACTTTTTTCCCGTTCGCTTCACGCTTTTTAAAGAAAGTGCTGTCGCGGAAATAGAGGTGTTCGTCCTTGTCGTAAAGATAATCCGTCGTGCGCCACCAGTTCGTCACCGCAAAATCAAGGTAGCGGGGATCATCCGTTGCCGCGTAAAGCCGCAGCCACGTCGGCGGCCCCATGAACAGCGAGTCGCACCACGACCAGTTTTCACGCGCCTTGATCTGCGGCTTCGTGAATTCAAGGCTCTGCACCTCGGGCGGTTTGGTGAGAATGGCATCAAACTTTTCACGCAGCGGCGCAATCATCTTGTTTTCGCGGTAGAGAAAATAAAGCTCCGCCCAGGTCTGGCCGATGCAATGGTCGTCGGCGTCGTAAAGCTGCGCCCCGAGTTTCCAGTTGTTCGTCCCGCCCATTGCGAGCATGGCGTCACGGTATTTGGGGTCGCCGGAAATGCCGGCCAGCGCCATGAAACCCGCGTCGCCCGCCGCCTGAATCCAACCGGTGGCTGCGTTGGTCGCAGGATGCGCCAGTTGCCAGTCCGCCACACGCTGCATCGCCTTGAGAACGGCGTGCGGCGCAATCTGAGATGAAAGCGGCATGATGAGCGCGCCTTCCAGGCGTTCGTGATGGATATTCGGCTGCTCCAAATTGGGCGGCACATGCGGCGTTGGTGTAATAATGTCTGGCGCGTGCTGCTGCGCGCACAGTTGGAAATTGGTCAGGAACAGAATTGCCGCCATGAACCCGGCGGAACGAGTGAGAGGATTTTTCATGGTGAATGGCTAATTGGATACAGATGCGACTTTAAATGTCGAAGAGATAAAATGGTCATTGAATCTTTGTTCCAGTCAGTTGTTGCACTTCAATTCCGGCCAGGATGAACGGTCCGACGCCCTTGAGGTCGTTGTTCACGATGGGTTCGCTCACATAATAATCGAAGCTCCCGTCGCGCGCGCGGCCGTTGCCCGGCGCCCCGCCCAGCCCGGCCACCGAGCAGCATTGCGTGAGCGACCATTTGCGGTCGCCGTCGTATTTGACGAGATGGCCAATAATTCCCCGGTAGCCTTTCTCAATCACCGGCACATAATCCTGCGGCAGGTAACCGTGATTGACGCCCTTCGCCATCGCATAAACGAACATGCTCGAAGCCGTCGCTTCCAGGTAATTGCTTTTGCGGCCGCCCTGGTCCATAACCTGCCACCACAGCCCGGTTTTCGGATCCTGATATTTCACCACCCCGCCGCACAGTTTCTGAAACGCGGCGATGATTTCCGGCCGGGCCGGGTGGTTCGTCGGGAAATAATCCAGCACGTCCACCAATGCCATGGCATACCAGCCGATGGCGCGGCCCCAGAAATTGGACGACGTGCCGGTGGCCTTGATCGCCCAGGGCTGCTCCTTGCTTTCATCCCAAGCATGATAAAACAAACCTGTCACCGGATCGTAAGTGTGCGCGGCCACCAAGCGGATTTGTTTGGCAATGTCGTCATAGTCGGACACCGGCCCGTTGAAAAGCTTTGCGTACTCGGCATAAAACGGCGCGCCCATGTACAGGCCGTCCAGCCACATCTGGTGCGGATACCGTTGCTTGTGCCAGAACCCGCCGTCGCTTGTGCGCGGCTGGGTGTCGAGCTGCTTTCGCAACAAGGCGGCCGCTTTTTGATAACGCTCGTCGTGCGTGAGCAGCCAGAGCGCCAGCACCGTTTTGCCGGAATTGATTGTATCGAGCTGATATTCCGCCGCCTTGTAGCCCCGGATGTCGCCGTTCGTCGTAATGAAGGAACCGATGGTGTTTTCAGCGGACTTGACGTAGTCCGGATTGTGCACCTGCCCATCCAGCTTGAGCAGCGACAGCGTGAACAGGCCCGCGGTGTAATCCCATTTGGCCGTGCCGCCTTGCTTCCAAACCAGACTGTCACCGCGCCGGACGATTTCCGAGTCGGCCAGCCGCACTGACCATTGCAGCGGCGTGGCGCCGGAAAATGCGCGGGGGGAAGCTGTATGGGTGGCACAGGAAACGAGAACGGCACCGGACCAAGTCAGGCCGAACAAAAGGCCGATGCGAGCAAACATGGTTTTCATGATTTCTCATCGCGCCAGCCAGCCGCCGTCCACGTTCATGATGGTGCCGTTCATGTAATCGGCATCTTTCGAGGCGAGAAACAATATCGCCCCCGCGATGTCTTCGGGCGAACCCCAGCGGGCTTCGGGAATGCGGTCGAGGATGGCTTGGTTCCGCTTGGCGTCCTCGCGGATCGGCCTCGTGTTTTCTGTGGCGATGTAACCGGGCGCCACGGCGTTGAAATTCGCGCGTTCCCTGGCCAGCTCGTTGGCAAAGGCCTTGGTGATGCCCGCGATACCGCTCTTGCTGGCAGTGTAACCCGGAACCAAAATGCCGCCCTGGAACGACAGCATCGAGGCGATGTTGATCACTTTGAGGCGCGCGTCCTCGGGGGATTTTTCCCGTCCGCCGGTCAGCCACCACTTGGCCACCGCCTGGCTCAGGAAAAAGGGCGCGGTCAGGTTGATTTGAATGGCGGCATTCCAATCCGCTTCCGGATGATCCACCACCGGCGCGCGGCGGATGATGCCGGCGTTGTTCACGAGAATGTCCACGCGCCCGGTGTCATTGATGATTTTGGCGACAAGGTCGGCGGCGCCCTTCTGGGTAAGCTTGCCGAAATCCTCGGTATAGGCGTTGAACCTGGCGCCCATCGCTTTCGCCCGGGCGCCGGTCTCGGACTGGTCGCCGACGTCCACGCTGACGGCATGGGCGCCTTCGCGGGCAAACGCAAGGCAAACGGCCTGGCCAATGCCGCGACTGGCCCCGGTGACCACGGCGACTTTGTTGCTAAAACGTTTCGTTTCCATAATTTGTATTTGGTTTCCTTTTCCGGTAGGGACGCGCTGCTGCGCGTCCTTGAAATTTGGGCTGTGCGGCAGCACAGCCCTACCGGGTTGAAAATATCTATCTCAAATCCGCCGGCTTCACCCCGTCCATGTCATCAAACGTCTGGTTTTCGCCGGCCATGCCCCAGATGAACCGGTAATTGCCCGTGCCGCAACCGCAATGGATGGACCAGTTCGGCGACAGCGCGACCTCCTCGTTGTGCAAAAACAGGTGCCGCGTCTGTTGCGGCTCGCCCAGGAAATGCGTCAACACGTTCTCGCCGAGGTCGAAATAAAAATAAATCTCCGTGCGCCGCCAGTGGGTGTGCGGCGGGAACGAATTCCACACGCTCCCCTGCTCCAGCGCGGTGAACCCCATCACGAGCTGGCAGCTTTGAATGCCGCCCTGGTGGATGTATTTGTAAATTGTTCGTTTGTTTGCCGTCGCTTGCGAACCCAGCGGCACGGGCGACGCGTCTTTCGGTTTCATCGCCGCGGCAGGATGAGCCGCGTGCGCCGGACAACTCAGAAAATAAAACTTCGCCGGATGCTTCGCGTCCTTGCTCTCGAACGTGACCGACCTGGTGCCCATCGGCAGATAAACGCAATTCAGCCGGTTGAGCGAAAACGTCTTGCCGTCCGCATGTACCGCCCCGGCCCCGCCGACGTTGATGGCGCCGAACTCGCGGCGTTCAAGGAAAAAAGCGTGCCCGGTTTCCTTGTGATTCGGCAGTTCCACCGGTTTGACCGGCATCACGCCGCCGACCACCAGCCGGTCGAGGTCGGTGAACACGCCGCGCAATTCGCCCGGCGCGAAAAGCCCGGCGACATGGAAAGTCTCCCGAAGTTGTTGTGTGGTCATCGTCGCGACATCCTGGGGCCGCGGCATCCGGCGAATGGTGTTTTCGAACATAGAGGTGCGAGTCTAGATTTGAGTTTTGGTCCCGGTCAATGGAAAACAAAAACCGGCCGGGCAAAATTCAGGGCCGCTCTAAATAAACACGCAAATCGTTGGGGTGGCATAAATCCGAAGGTCGAAATCCGAGATCCGCGTATAGCGGCGTGGCCGCCACGCGGCTTTACGCCGAAAGAAGCCCGACGTCCGAAATCCGAAGGACAAACCGGCTCACGAGCCGTTCTGCGTTTCGGGCTTCGGCCTTCGGGCTTCGGGCTTTGTTCCCAGAGAGTTAGAGAAAAGCTCAGAGCAGCCCTGGGCAAAATATTTGTCACCCGGCCGGCAATTATTTTTGCGAGGCAAACGCAATCACGCCTTCCAGATCATGTCCGCCACCGTGCGGTTCGCCGGAACGAACGGCACCACGTGTTCGGTGTAGGGCACGATCACGTCGAGCACATACGGCTCCCTGGCGTCGAGCATCCGCTGGATGGCGGGGCGCAAGTCCTTTTTGAACATCACGCGCTCGCATTTCACGTTGAAACTGTTGCAGACGCGCACGTAGTCGGGATAAATCTCCGCGCGTTTGTCCGGATCGCCGAGATAGGTGTGGCCGCGGTTGCCGGCATAGAACTTGTCCTCCCACTGCACCACCATGCCGAGGTGCTGGTTGTTCAGGATGATGGCCTTGGCGTTGATTTTCTCGACGTGTGCGGTCGCCAGTTCCTGGATGTTCATCAGGAATGAACCGTCGCCGTCAATGTCAATCACTTCCCTGTCCGGATGCGCGACCTTGATGCCAAGCGCCGCCGGGTAGCCAAAGCCCATGGAGCCAAGCCCGCCGCTGGTGATGAACTGGCGCGGGAACTGGTATTTATACCACTGGCCGGCCCACATTTGATGCTGGCCCACGCCGGTGGTGATCATGGCCTCGCCCCTGGTCAGCTCATAAAGCGCCTCGACCACCATTTGTTGCAGGATGATCTGGTCTTCATGGCCTTTGAGATGGTCTTTCATGTGGTCGCTGCCGGCGATTTCCTGCGTAATGGTGTAGGCAAAAGGCCCCTTTTGCTTCCATGCGGCGATTTGTTCGAGCCACGCGGTATGCTGCTTGTTGAGCGGACGCCTGGCCAGCATTGCGTTGAGCCGCGTGAGCGCGTCCTTGATGTCGCCCACCACGGCAAGATTGGCGCGGCGGTTTTTGTTCAACTCGGATGCGTCAATGTCCAGGTGAACAATCGTGCCGTGTTTGCAAAATTCCTCGAACTTGCCGGTGACGCGGTCGTCAAACCGCACGCCGAACGCGAGCAGCAAGTCCGCCCCGTCCTTGATTTTCACCATCGGGTCGTTAAAGGACTTGCGATGCTCGTATTCGCCGTTGACCGCCCAGTTCGCGAACGCCGCGCCGTGCATGCCCAGCCAGCGAAGCGAGAGCGGATGCGTTTCCGGAAAGCCGCCGATGCCCATGATCGTGGTGGTCACGGGAATCTGCGCCGCTTCGGCGAACTTTTTCAATTCCTCCGCCGAGCCGCTGCTGATGATGCCGCCGCCGCAATAAATCACCGGGCGTTCGGCCTTCTCGATGAGGCCCATGATTTCGTGCAATGCGAGGTCGTCGGCGCGCAGGTCGGGCTGGTTGTAGCCGCGCAGGCCCTTTTTGATTTGTTCGAGCGTCGGCCACACCGGCTGGGTCCTGGCCTGCTGGATGTTTTTCGGCACGTCAATGACCACCGGGCCGGGGCGTCCGGATTGCGCGAGGTAAAACGCCTCCTTCACGATGCGCGGAATGTCGTTCACATCCGTGATGAGATAGGAATGCTTCACGATGGGCAGCGTCACACCGATGATGTCGGTCTCCTGAAACGCGCCGCGGCCGATCATGGTCTGGTTGACCTGGCCGGTGATGGCGATGAGTGGGCAGGAATCCAGGTAGGCGTCGGCAATGGCGGTGACGAGGTTCGTCGCGCCGGGGCCGCTGGTGCTCATGCACACGCCGGCCTTGCCGGTCGCGCGGGCGTAGCCTTCCGCCGCGAAACTGCCGCCCTGCTCGTGGCGCGGCAGAATGGTGCGGATTTTGGATCGGGTGAGCGACTGGTGGATTTCCATGCTCGCGCCGCCGGGATAGGCAAAAATGACCTCCACGCCTTCGCGTTCGAGGGCCTCGACGAGAATGTCGCAGCCGGCCATGGTCGGGCCGACCTCGGCGCGTGTGGCGTTGGTTTTTTTCTTCGTTCCGGCGATTTCAGTTGTCTTGCTCATACGTTTGTCATGGATAGATGGATGGGTGGATTGTTGGATTGATGGGCCGACGCTTCGGGGCGTTTTCCCACCCATCCAATCATCCAAAAATCCAATAATCCAGTTTCATGTTTTGGTTGTGGCTGACGGTCGCGGATTAAACAAAAACCCACGGCCGTTTTGGAGCCGTGGGTTCTTGTTAAATTATACCATTCAACAAGCGCCAACGGCGTCGCTAACTACAACGACGACAGCCAGTTTAACTGCTTGTGAATTAATTATCAACATTACGTATTCAGTTTAATGGAATTCACGGCGGAGTCAAGCCCGGTTTTGCGGGTTTTACACCGTTTTTTGTTCAACTTCGTCGATATATTTGCGGGTGGCGGCAGGCAGGTCATGCCAGATTTTGATGGCAATGAAGGTTCCGATGATTGCAAAGGGGATCACAAAAACCGGCAACCAATGCCAGCTTTCCCCCTTGTTCGCCAACAAAAAGCCGAGGCTGAAGGACTGGATGCCGCTGCCCACATAGGCAAAGCCGTTCACGATGCCCATGCTCGTCGCCGTCGCCTTGCGTCCGCCGAAATCCGTTGCCGCCGTGCCGGACATCAGCGACGTGATGCCGATGGAGGCCATGACAATGAACACCGCCGCCCAGCCCACCACGATGGGTTGGGAAAACAGGAACAGGGACATCACCACCGCCATGGCCAGGACAAAGCCGCACAGCAATGCGGCGGGCGGTCCACGGCGCGATTGGAACTGTTTGTCTGAAATCAATCCGCCCGCTAATGCGCCGATGATTCCGAAAATGCACAAGAGCCAGCCCCAGTGATTCTTGAAAAATTCCGCCCCAGGCTGTTTTATTTCATCGGCAAAAATGGTGTACCACTGGGTCATGCTGTAGCGGAAGACCCCGCCTGCCAGTTCGACGCAGGCAATCAACAACATCAGCCGGCTGGCGAAAACTTTTTTCAGCAGGTCGAGCGTGCTGAACTCGACGTGCATCTGGCCGGATGACGCGTCGTGCGTGTCGAAGTGCGGGAAATCCGCCTCCTCCGGCGAGTCCTTGATGAGCCACAAGTCGAGGAACACCCAGACGATCAGAATGGCCGCCGGAATGTAAAACACCGCCCAGGTCGCATCCAAGGGCGGGCCGGCGGGTGCAAAAACCGTGTGGAGCAGGCCGGAAGCATCCGCCCTGGTCAGCGCAATGATCGCATTTCCCCAATCGAATGCGAAATAAGTGCCGATGGAAATGAGCGCTCCGAAAATGGCGCCGAAGACGCCGCGTTCGCGCACATGGAACCAATACGCCTTGACCTTGATGATGGACATGGACCCAAAACTTTGAAAATACATGTTCAGCGCATAAAGAACCGAGAAGCTGGCGACGAGATTCACCTTCAGATTTTTGGCGACAATGAGCCAGGTCAGGACGCCGAGGGCGATGTTGGCCAGCGAGGCGCCGAGGGCGGAAATGATCATCCCGAGTTTCCCGCCCAGTTTTTTGTCAATGAGCGGGCCGTTGACCAGGAAGGACAACGCGTAAACCCACGTACCCACCCCGAAAATGATCCCGAGGTCTTCCTTGGACATCAGCGTTCCCAGGGCGCTTTTGGCCACAATCAGGTTGTAGCGGCCCATGCATAAAAACGCGTAAGTCATTCCCAGCGGGAACCAGTTGATGAAGCGGCGCAGCATGAACCAACGGTTGTGGCCCATCGGATTATTGTAAAAATAGAGCGCAATAATCGCCGCCAGACAAAAAATAATGGTGCCGAGGTACACGGAAATTTCCCGGAAAAAACTCAGGGCTGTGCCGTTTTCGGATTCACGTTAAATCCAGACCCGGTGAAGCAAAACAGAGCGGGGCGCGCCGGTCAAAGACTTTGTTGTGACAAAATGATTGCGGAAATCTTTTGGCTTTGCCGGAACCATTTTGGCTGGTTCACACCAGCGGTTCCAGCCGGTTTCCCTCAGGGTTTGGCCTGCCGCCCGGCCAGCCGCTGTTGTTTGCGCATCACCATCAACATGGCGCAGCCCCCGATGATGCCGAAACCGGCCATTGTCGGATACCACGCGACCCAGCCGTACCGGTCAATCAACCAACCCGTGGCCGGCAGGGCAATGGCCGCGCCGAAGTACTGGAAGGAATCAATCACCCCCGAAGCGAAGCCGGCCATTTTGCGCCCGCCGATGTCCATCGCCGCTGCCGTGCCGAGCAGCGAGTGCGTGGAATTGACCGCGAGTGAAATCAGCACGAGGAACAGGCACCCGAGGAAAATCCCCAGCGGCGTCGGCCCAACAATGCCGGAAAAAATGGTTCCGGCGGCGATGAGAACGAACAGGGACAGGAGGAAATAAAGGCCCATCGCCACCGGCGCGCGATGACCTTTGAAAAATTTGTCGGAAATGATCCCCGAAGCCAGCGAGCCAAAGACCGCAACGAAAGGCATCAGGTACATCGTCCAATGCACGGCGCGGCTGGTGGCAATGTCGAGCTTGAGTTGCTCCACAAAATAAAGCACGGCGAGCTGGTCGGAACTGTTGCGCACGGCACCGGTACAGGCATACGCCGCCGCGTAAAACCACACCAGCGGATGGGTGAAGATGGTGACGAAGGAATCCTTGATGCTCACCCGCGTGCCGGTGTCGCCCGGGCTGAGTTCGTCGTGAATCAAGCCGGGATAACCTGCCTGCTCCGGCGTTTCCTTGGGGATCAACACCACGAGCACGGCCATGGCGGCGGTGATGAGCGGCGGGAGGCGGAACAGCCAGCGCCATTCGCCCTGGCCGATGGTCCACGCGCCGATGGCGAACCCGGCCAGGATAAACGGCGCCAAAATGTTGATGGCGACCTGGCCAGATTGGATCATGAAACCGAAAATGCCGGCGAACGTTCCGCGTTCGGTGCGGTTGAACCACGCGGTGTTGATTTTGATCATGCCCGGCGCGCCGAACGATTGGAAATAGCCGTTCACCAGCCAGATGAGCGCAAACGTTGAGAAGGTCCCGGTGAACGAGGCAAAGCCGTAAATAAAATTGAGTGAAACCGTCCCGGCCGCGCCGATGAGCATGGCCGCGCGTCCGCCGATGCGGTCGGTCAGCAGGCCGTTGAGCAACTGGCCGAAGCCGTAGGCGACCGACCACGCGCTCAAGATGCTGGTGATTTGGAAGGTGGTGAAATGAAATTCCTCAACCATGCCGGGCGTGGCGAACCGGAAATTGTAGCGGCACATGTAGAACGAGGCGTACATGAGGCCGAGAATGAACCAGTTCAGGCCGCGCCGCGGGCGGAATCCCGGGGGATATTTTATACGGGCGGCAACGGCTGGTGCAGGTGAATTCATCCCAATTGACCCGAGCAAAACAAAGCCGCGCACCGAGGTCAAAGCATTTCGCCGCAACAACAAAGCCGCGGAGAACTTCCGCAGCCCTGTCGTGGTGTCGGCGCTATGCGCCGATCGAATCGAATCACCCGCCAGCGCCACTACGGCACGGAACGAATGCGCCAGAAATTGTTGGTGCCCTTGTTTGGCGTATTGGTGAACACCAGCGCTCCTCTCGCGCTGGCGTGATTGGTCATCTGCGGCACCCAGTGGGGTGGCACCAAGCTGAAGGAACAGGCTTTTCCTGCGTGATGATCAATCATGGCGAGCGGATGCGGTAGAAACGGCCGGAGTAATTCGTCCAGGCAGAATCGCTGAAATAGGCCGTGCCATTGCTGAGGGTGTTGGTTCCCACCGGAGACCAGGTGTGACTGGCCAGGTTCGTGCAGGCCTCCACCACAACGGAGAGGTTGGTGGCCCAGGAGATGATGAAACCGAACTGGTTGGTTTGCACGCCAAAAGCGGGGTTGTTGTTCAGGATTACCGGGTACGGAAGCAACCATAACGCCATCGTGCCAAAGTCGTTCCCCCAGCCCGTCGTCCCAGGCAAGCGATAGAAGGTCGCATTATTGTCAGCGTAGAACACATCCATACCAAAGCTGGGGGCATTGCCTTTGAAATAGACGCTGGTCAGGTTGGTGCAGCTACAGAACGCTTCCTGACCGATGCTGGTGACACTGTTGCCGATTGTAACACATCTCAGGCTGGTGCAGTCAGCGAACGCAAAGTCGCTGATACTGGTGACGCTGTTGGGGATCGTGACGTTGGTCAGGCTGGTGCAATACCAGAACGAATAGTACCCGATGCTGGTGACGCTGTTGCCGAGCGTGACGCTGGTCAGGTTGGTGCAGCTACAGAACGCTTCGGTCCCGATGCTGGTGACGCTGTTGCCGAGCGTGACGCTGGTCAAGTTGACGCAGCCCATGAACGCATAATCCCCTATGCTGGTAACGCTGTTGGGGATTATGACGTTGGTCAGGCTCGTGCAGTCACAGAACGCATATTCCCCGATGCTGGTGACGCTATTGCCGATCGTGACGCTGGTCAGGTTGGTGCACCAATAGAATGCATCGTCCCCGATGCTGGTGACACTGTTGGGGATCGTGAAACTGGTCAGGCTGGTGCAGTCATTAAACGCTCCATACCCGATGCTGGTGACGCTGTTGGGGATCGTGATGCTGGTCAGGCTGGTGCAGTATTCGAACGCTCCGTCCCCGATGCTGGTAACGCTGTTGGGGATCGTGACACTGGTCAGGCTGATGCAACTTTCGAACGTGCCCAAGAGGTTGGTGACGCTGTTGGGGATCGTGACGTTGGTCAGGCTGGTGCAGCCAGCGAACGTGCCCAAGAGGCTGGTGACGCTGGTCAGGCTGATGCAGTTTAAAAACACTGACTCCCCCATGCTGGTGACGCTGTTGGGGATCGTGACGTTGGTCAGGCTGGTGCAGTCCAGGAACGCAGAGTCCCCAATGCTGGTGACGCTGTTGGGGATCGTGACGTTGGTCAAGAGGCCACACTCCTCGAACGCCTCGATCCCGATGCTGGTGACGTTGGTGCTAATCGTCACGCTTTTCAAGCAGCACTGATAGAACGCACAATCCCCGATGTTGGTGACGCTGTTGGGGATTGTGACGTTGGTCAGGCCGCAGCCAGCGAACGCCCAGTCCCCGATGCTGGTGACGTTGGTGCCAAAAGTCACGCTGGTCAGGTTCCAACACCAGGTGAACTCCCAGTCTCCAATGCTGGTGACGCTGCAGGGGATCGTGACGTTGGTCAGGCCGCAGCGATAGAATGCACCATCCCCGATATTGGTAACGCTGTTGGGGATGGTGATGCTGGTCAGGCTGGTGCAGTTGGAGAACGCATTGACTCCGATGCTGGTGACTGGCAGGCCATTGATCGTGCCGGGGATGGTCACCGCACCGCCGGAACCGGTGTATCCGGTGATGGTGATCGTGCCGTTATTGGTTGTCCAAGTGCATGGATTGATTATCAACGACAATGCCTGATTGGTGGTCAGGCTGTTGTTATCGGTGACCTGGACGGTGAAATTAAATGTCCCGTTGGCGCCGGGCGTGCCGTAAAGTTCGCCGTTGCCGGCCAGGGTCAAACCTGACGGCAATGAACCGCTTATCACCGACCAGTTGAAAGGTGGAGAGCAACTCGCAGCCTGGAGAAACTGGTCGTAATAGACGGTAACCGATCCGGCGGGCAGGGATGTGGTGCCGATGGAAATGGTGCCGCAAATCTGGACGATGAAATTGTTCGTGGCATTGTTGCCGGCAATCGCGGCGGACTGGTTGGTCGGACAAGCGTAATTGCCGCTGCCGAGAAGGTTGTCCAAGCAGTCGCTGCCGCCAGTGCAATTGACGCTGATGTTCCAAGCATTGCTGTTGGCCACGTTCAGGCAATAATTGCCGTTAATATCGGTGTCCACAGAGTTCGCCTGGTAGTTCGTGCCGTTGATGGTGGCATTGGCGTACACGCCAACCCCAACGATGGGGTTGCCATTGTTGTCCTTGACCGTGCCGGTGATGTAATTGGTCGCAAGCAGGGCGGTGAAATTCCACTGCACCGCCTGGCCATAGGCGAACGTCGTATCCCCCGGCCCGGCAGACCACACGTAATTGGGAAAGGCCGGATTGTTGCCGCTGATGCCGGCGTTCCACACCCCGGCATCATTGACCGGCATTGCGTAGTTCCCATCTTGGTCGGTGGTGGCGTCGCCCACATTAGGGCCGGTGCCGTCATTTTGACTGCCGGTGAGCCGGACACCTGCCAGCGGATGGTTTTGCGCATCCTGGATCGTGCCATAGAACAAGGCCGTTCCCCGGGCCAACGCGATGGTCACGCCCGCGACACTGCCGGTGTTGGCGTTGACGAGGGTGAGGGACTGCAAACCAAGATAACCTTGAAAATCAAGGTTCTGACTGTCTCCCAAAACCGCCCACCAATTGGTCGTGGCCCCCAGGGTAAAGTTTCCATTGCCATCCGCCCAACCGACTGTCACCAGGCCGTTAGCCGAGCCCGCATCCGCTTTGACGAGCGGCAGTCCGGCGTTCGTGTTGGCGGCATCCACGAATCTGCCGGAGATGCTGCACGTCGCCGGAAGCAGACTTAGGTTCGTGGTGACCGTGGCATTGGCGCCCAGCGCGAGAACCGGGCAGGTTCCGGAGTTAGCCGTGAAGCCGCTCTTGAAAGCGCAGAGCGCATAGGTTCCGGGCGGGGCGCTGAGGCGGTAGGCGCCGTTGCCATCGGCTTGGGCGCCGGCGATTAAAGTGCTGTTCGGGGTGAACGGCGGGCTAAACAAATAAGCCAGCGCATGGGGGACATTGGTGCCACTGCAGACTACGTTGCCGGTGAACGACTGCGCATAGGCCGAGTTCGTGACATTGAAGAGGTTGGTGATCGGAGCGAAATGGCCCACGGGACTGGACAGCCTGAATGCGTATTGGGCCACGGCCAACTGCGACGCCCCGCTGAGCGCAGGATGCAATTGTGCGGTGACAGCGCCATCCACCGGGGTCAGGTCGCCCGGAACGTTGAAGTTCGTTACCGCGGTGGTTCCATCGTAAAACACGCTCGCCTGGCCATCCGTCAACTGGAACTGCTGCACCTCCGTATCCCCCGCGTCTATAATCCCGTTGCCGTTGACGTCGCGGAATTTCTCGACCAGAACCGTCTCGCCGCTGGCCAACCCGCCCACCTGCAGGGTAATGGTTCCGTTGTAGAAGTTGCTCACGGCCGGGGGCGTGACCGCAAACGTCACGGAAGTTGAAAACGTATAGACGACAATTGACAAGGCCTGCGTCGCCGTCCCCGACAGGTTGTCCGTCACCTGCACACCGAAACTGAAAGTCCCGGCGTTGGTCGGTGTCCCGCTGATCAGCCCGTTGGTGGACAAACTCAATCCAGACGGCAGCACGCCCGACGCCAGCGACCAATAATACGGCGGCAGACCGCCGGTGGCGGCAAGCTGCTGGCTGTTGTAGGGCACGTTGGTTGTGCCTGCGCCCAGTGAAGTTGTCGTTACTTGCAGCAACCCGTATATCGTCAGCGACAACAATTGCGTCGCCGTGTTGCCATTATTGTCATGAACCTGCACCGTGAAGGTATTGGTGGTATTGAGCGTCGGCATTCCCTGAATCGTGCCTCCCGAATCCATGCTCAAGCCCGGCGGCAATGAATTGGAAATCACGGACCAACTGTAGGATGTATTCGCTTGGCCGCCATCCGCGGTCAATTGCTGGTCGTAAGCCGTTCCGACGATTCCGTAAGGCAACGAAGTGGTTGTCACCTGGAGCGTTCCGCCCACGTTCAGGTTGGTCTGAACCGTGAAATTGGCCAGGCCGTTGTTGTTGTAAATCGTGATGGCTTGGTTATTCGGACATTCGTAATTCCCCAGATTTTGCAGGCTGTCGTCGCCGCCGCCGTTCCAATTGACGCTGATGGTCCAGGTGCTGTTGGCCACGTTCAACGAGTAATAGAGCATTTTCTATTTAGATAGACGCATATTGAGCGTGACGAAAGAAGCCTCGACAGTGTGTGGCTGAGAAGGAGTCGAGGGTCGTCGCCAAGGTTGAATGTAGATCCTCCAAGGTGCGGGCC
>JBAVOO010000078.1:0-72433 GCA_049692125.1 Verrucomicrobiia bacterium
ATTCTTGTCTGCGGGTTTGCGGGACATTCTTGTCCCGTGTTCCATCCGTACGAAAGTGGCGACTGGAAAGTCGCCAGAACCCGCAGGCTGGAAAGCCTGCGCTACATCATAACTGTAAACGCTCTAATATCGCGTTTACAAACGCGCAACCGCCGCCGGATCACGGCACGGCATCTTCGGCAACCAGGAGGTCCCGGTTCCGACCGGGGCGCCTTTCAAGTTTCCATCCAAACGAAACGCGGAGTCATTCGCCGATGATTTTCACCAGCACACGCTTGCGGCGGCGGCCGTCAAACTCGCCGTAGAAAATCTGCTCCCACGGGCCAAAGTCGAGCTGGCCTTTCGTAATGGCCACCACCACCTCGCGGCCCATGACCTGGCGTTTCAGGTGCGCGTCCGCGTTGTCCTCGCCGGTGCGGTTGTGCTGGTATTGCGATGTTGGCTCGTGCGGGGCCAACCTTTCCAGCCAGACATCGTAGTCATGCAACAGACCATCTTCAGCGTCATTTATGAACACCGACGCCGTTATATGCATGGCATTCACCAGACAGATCCCCTCTTTGACCCCGCTTTTTCTGACCAATTCCTCAACCGTGCCGGTGAGGTTGACGAACCCGCGGCGATTCGGAACTTCAAACCAGAGATGTTCGGTCAGGCTTTTCATCCACCGTCCTCATCGTCAAACCGCGGCCGCCACCAAATCGCCGACTTCACGCGTGCCGTGGCCCATTTTGCCGGCCGCGAGCGACTTGATTTTCGTGTTGATGATTTTCACCACGGCTGCTTCGATGGCCGCGCCCGCTTTTGCCTCACCGAGGAAGTCGAGCATCATCCCGGCGGCGTTGATGGCCGCGAGCGGGTTGATGACGTTCTGGCCGGTGTATTTCGGCGCGCTGCCGCCCATCGGCTCGAACATGCTCGTTCCCTCGGGATTGATATTCCCGCCGGCGGCAACGCCCAGACCGCCCTGAATCATCGCGGCGAGGTCGGTGATGATGTCGCCAAACATGTTGTCCGTGACAATCACGTCAAACCATTCCGGGTTCTTCACGAACCACATGACCGTGGCGTCCACGTGGGCGTAATCGCGCTTCACCGCCGGATACTTTGCGCCGAGTTCGTGGAACGCGCGTTCCCACAAATCGAATGCGAACGTGAGCACGTTCGTCTTGCCGCAAAGGGTGAGTTGCGCGGTCCTGCCCGCCGGGATGTCCTCCGGCTTGAGGCCCTTCCACGGCTTGCCGCCGCGCCGTTTCCTGGCAAGGTCAAAGGCGAATTTCAAACAACGTTCCACACCGCGGCGCGTATTCACCGACTCCTGGATCGCGACTTCATGCGGCGTGCCTTTGAACACAAAACCGCCCGAACCGGTGTAAAGACCCTCGTTGTTTTCGCGCACGACGACAAAATCAATGTGTTCCGGCCCCTTGTCCTTGAGCGGACAGTCGGCGGCGCGGTAAAGTTTCACCGGACGCAAATTGATGTATTGCTCCAGCTCGAAGCGGAGACGCAGCAGGATGCCCTTTTCGAGAACGCCCGGCTTGACCTGTGGATGGCCGACCGCACCGAGGAAAATCGCCTTGAACTTGCGCAACTCGTCCACCGCGCTGTCCGGCAGCGCTTCGCCCGTCTTCAAATAACGTTCGCCGCCGAAATCGTAAGGATGCCAGTTGATCTTGAAACCGAACTTTTTGGCCGCGGCCCCGGAAACCTTGAGGGCTTCGCGGGTGACTTCCGGTCCGGTGCCGTCGCCGCCGATGACCGCAATGTTGTAACTTTTCATGAATTTTTGTCTTCAGCCCGAAGGCTTTCGGGGCGGAAAGTATAAGCCTAATGTTTTTAAGCCGGGTCGCAATGGAAATGTGACTCTTGTTCTGCGCCGAATTGACTCAAAAAGATTGTTGCCCGGAGGAAGGTGAAATGGTTTGAGGAAACCCTGCGTTGACTCAAAAAGGGTGTTACCGGGCCAGGCACCCGAAAATGAGTCAAATCACCCGTGAGGAGGTGGTAGCGCCCATCCGGCGCGGAATTTCTCTTTTCCCTTTATGCGGTGAAGGGCTACGATGCGCACATGGCGCTGGCGCGCATTTTGGTGGACGGCTACAGCCTGCTGCACAACTGGCCGGAACTGGCTCCCGGCCGGCCGCGTCATTCGGCTCGCGTGCGCGAGGAATTGGTTCATGTGCTCACGCGCTATCACGACGCGACGGGCACGCCGGTCACGATTTTCTTCGACGGTTCAGGCGCACCGGCGGGAACGCCGCCGCAGGAATCGAATCCGGCGGTTGAGGTTTTGTTTTCGTGCGCCGGGCAGACCGCCGATGACATGATTGAGCGCGCGGCGCACCGGTTCAGCGCCTACGGTGAAGTACTGGCCGTCACGGACGATGTTGCCGAGCGCGACACGGTCACGGGCCTGGGTGTCCTGGCGTCGAGTTGCGCGAATTTCATTCGCATGGTTGAAAATGCGCTGACGGAATTGCAGGATGAATTGCAAAATCACAATCGGGCGGAACGAAACCGTTTTAACCGGAGTCACAAACGCGATTTGAAATGAAGACACCAACGCACCAAAATCAAATGGTCCGCCGCCCGTTCATTTTCGCGGTGCTGCTCGCTGGAATTTTTTTGGTTCCGGCGTTGCGGGCGCAACCGGCGGGGCCGAATGTGGACAATCGTTTTCTGCTCATTTTTGACACTTCGTCGAACATGCAGCGGCGCTTGCCGGCGGTGCAAAAAGCGGTCAACGACGTGCTGGCAGCCGGCACGAACGGGCCGTTACATTCAGGCGACAGCATTGGCGTATGGACGTTCGACCAGGATTTACACACGGGGCGGTTTCCACTGCAATACTGGGAGCCGGACAACGCGGCAGTGATTGCGTCGAGCCTCACCGCGTTCGTCGGCAAACAGCGTTACACAAAAACAACGAGATTTGACGCGTTGCTGCCGTTGCTGAATAAAATCGTGGAAAGGTCCGAGCGGTTGACGGTGCTGATTTTCTGCGACGGCAAAGGAGAAATCCACGGAACACCATACGACGTTGGGATCAATCAAATTTTCCAGCAACGTCAGAGCGAACGGCAGAAGGCGCGGTTGCCAATCGTCATCGGGTTGCGCTCGCAACGCGGCCAATACACCGGTTGCATGATGAGTTTTCCACCCCAGTTTGTGAGTCTTCCGGCGTTTCCTCCCCTGCCCGAAGCCGTCCCTGAGCCACCAAAGGTTACGAATGCGCCCGCACCGCCAGGTCCGCCACAATCCAGCGTCCCATCGCTTATTATTGTTGGCACATCCATCACCAATCGTGTGCTGCCGCCCGCGCCGAAACCGGCGCTGACCGACCCGCCGCCGAAGGTCATAACATCAACGCCCGCACCCGCGGTTACCAACGGGGTGAAACCACCGGCCGTTGTGCCATTGAATTGATGCAAACCAGCGCCGTTCCCGCTCAACCCAAAATCGCCGCTGTGCCACTGACAACGACGAATGCCAGCGCCCCCCGCCGCCGGAAAGTTCCAAGACCGGCCATAAAGGCGCTTGGGCCGTTGGCGCGGCATTTCTGGCGGCGCCGACAACCCCGGCAACTGTTCGATGAAAAAGAATTGATTCCGCCCGTGACTTTTGACCGCGTGTCTGGAAAATTCCCGCCCATGAAAGCATGGATTTACATTTACGCCATCGTCTTTGCCGCCGGAATGCTGACGGCTTTGGCTGACGAAACCAAAACCAACACGCACACCGGCGAAACCATGAGCATTCCCGCCAGCACCAACGAAGTTGCCGTCCCGCCGCCGATGACCGCAACGTCGGCGCCCGCACCCGTGGTTGCCCACAAGGTGAAACCACCGGTCGTTGTGCCATTGATGCAAACCAGCGCCGTTCCCGCTCAACCCAATATCACCGCTGCGCCCCTGACAACGACAAATGCCATCACCCCGCCGCCGATGATCACATCAACGTCCGCACCCGCGGTTGCCGGCGAAGTGAGACCGTCGAATGAGGTGTCATTGATGCAAACCGGTGCCGTTCCCGCTCAATCCAATATTACCGCTGGGCCACCGTCCGAAAGTTCCGGGATCGGCCGGAGTGGGGTTTTGGCCATAAGCGTGGCATTTCTGGCGGTGGTGGGCGGGCTGGCGGTTTTCATGCTGCGTCGCGCGCGCAAAGCCGACCACGCCAGCCTCATCACACGCGCGATGAACGAGGACAAAGACACGGGCAAGCACGAGGATAAGCAGGAGGATAAGCGCGAGGATAAGCAGGAGGATAAGCAGGAGGATAAGCGCGAGGACAAAAAATTCCCGCCGCCGATGACTTGAAATGTCCAATTCCGTGCGTGACTTTTGGCCGCGGGTCTGGAAAATTTCACCGCCATGAAAACAATTCATTTACTGTGTGCGCTCGGCCTTTTTGCCGCCGTTGCGATCGTTCAGGCCGAAGATGCCGGGAAGGAGGAGAAACCTTCGGCCGCTTCACCGGGCTTCACCGATCCCGCCAAACTCACCGGGAAGGCGCCCGAAACCTTCAAGGCGCAGTTCGACACGACCAAGGGGAAGTTCACCATCGAAGTCACCCGGTCGCTCTCGCCCAACGGCGCGGACCGCTTTTACAACCTCGTTCGTTCCGGCTACTTCAAGGGCATCGCTTTCTTTCGCGTGGTCCCCGGCTTCATGTGCCAGTTCGGCATCCACGGCGACCCGAACGTCTCCGCGAAGTGGCGCGCGGCGGCGATTGCCGATGACCCCGTCAAAGGCAGCAACACGCGCGGCACGATCACCTTCGCCACCGCCGGCCCCAACACCCGCACCACACAGTTGTTCATCAACTTCGGCAACAACAGCAATCTCGACGGCATGGGGTTCTCACCTTTCGGCAAAGTGACTGAGGGGATGGATGTGGTGGACAAGATCAACGGCGAATATGGCGACGGACCGCCGCAGGGGCAGGGGCCGGTTCAAGGCCGCGTTCAGGCCGAAGGCAACGCCTACTTGAAAAAAGATTTTCCGAACCTCGATTACATCAAATCCGCGACCATCGTGTCGGAGGAATTGCCCGCCAAGAACGACATAATCAGATAATTATTTATGAGCGAAGTCGCCGTCATCAACACCACCGAAGGCGAAATGGTCATCGAATTCTGGCCCGAGGTCGCGCCCAAGACCGTCGAAAATTTCAAAACGCTCGCCCAAAAAGGCTTTTATGACGGCACCTGTTTTCACCGCGTCATCAAAGGTTTCATGATTCAAGGCGGCGATCCGCTCACGAAAGATGCGAGCAAGGAGGATATGTGGGGCACGGGCGGGCCAGGCTACCAGATCAAGGCCGAGTTCAATGACCGCTCGCACCTTCGCGGCGTCGTTTCCATGGCGCGTTCGAACCATCCCGATTCCGCCGGCAGCCAGTTTTTCATCTGCCACGGCGACCCGACGTTCCTCGACCATCAATACACCACATTCGGCAAGCTGATCAAAGGCGGCGACGTTTTGGAAAAAATCGGCACCACGCCCACGCATCCGCAGGACCGCCCCGACAAACGCATGGGCATCATCAGCATCAAAATCGTTCCGCACGACGCGGTGAAGTGATTTGTGGCCGTGCCGTGCTGCAGCGCGCCAAACCGGCCCCGCGAATCTGTTCAACGTCCGGCGCCCTTTTTCAATAAACTCTTGTAACACAAAAAAAATTCGGACAAAGTGCCGCGCCAAAACATTTTTGCCATGTTGGAATTCAAAAATAAAATCCTGTTCGTCGGTTACGGGGCCGTGGCGCAATGCGCCCTCCCCATCCTGGTCAAACATCTCAAGACGCCGTATTCAAACATCACCGTCATGGATTTCGAAGACCGCCGTGACGTGCTGGCGCCGTGGCTGAAGCGCGGCGTGAAGTTCGCCCGCAAGCGCGTGACGCGCGGGAACATGGGCGCGTTGCTGGGCAAATATCTGGCGGCCGGCGACCTTCTGATTGACCTGGCCTGGAACATTGACTGTTGCGAAATCCTCCAGTGGTGCCACGACCGCGGCATCCTTTACATCAACACGTCGGTCGAATTGTGGGACCCCTACGAAAACGCCCAGGGCGCGCCGCCGCAGAAGATGACGCTCTATTGGCGGCACATGAACCTCCGCCGCATGATTTCAAAATGGGGCAAACCCGGCCCGACGGCGGTGCTCGAACATGGCGCGAATCCCGGTCTCATCTCGCATTTCACCAAACAGGGCCTGATTGACATCGGCAACCGCGCCATCAAGGACAGGAAGGTCGTGGGCAAGGCCGCCGACGAAATCCGGCAGCTCATCGCGGAACAAAGGTTCAACCGCCTGGCGATGAAACTCGGCGTGAAGGTGATTCATTGCAGCGAACGCGACACGCAAATCACCGACCGGCCGAAGCAGGTGGACGAATTCGTCAACACCTGGAGCGTCGAGGGCTTCCGCGAGGAGGGCACGACCACCGCCGAGATGGGCTGGGGCACGCACGAGAAGGAACTGCCGCCGCTGGCCTACGAGCACATCGAAGGCCCGCGCAACCAGATTTGCCTCGCCCGCATGGGCATCAACACCTGGGTCTCGTCCTGGGTGCCCAACTACTGCATCCACGGCATGGTCGTGCGTCACGGCGAGGCGTTCACCATTTCCGACCGGCTGACGGTCTGGGAAAACGGCAGGGCCATCTACCGGCCCACGGTGCATTACGCGTATTGCCCGGCCGACGTGGCCATCGTGTCGCTGAACGAACTGCGCGGTTACGATTACCAGCTTCCGAAGAACCAGCGCATTCTCAACGACGAAATCATCAGCGGCTCCGACATTCTCGGCGCGCTGTTGATGGGCCACGCCTACAATTCATGGTGGACGGGCAGCGATCTCAGCATCGGCGAATCGCGCCGGCTGGTGCCGCACCAGAACGCCACCACCATGCAGGTCGCCATTTCGGTCATCGCCGCCGCGATGTGGATGATTGAGAATCCAGCCAAGGGCGTCTGCGTGCCGGACGACCTGCCGCACGAATACATCTTGAAGATTTCCAGGCCGTATCTGGGCAAATGGATTTCCAAGCCGTCCGACTGGACGCCGCTGAAGCACTACACCAACGCGTTCAACGGGCACAACAATCCGCAGATTGACCGGGACGATCCGTGGCAGTTCAAAAACTTCCTGATTACCGACGGAGATTGAGTCAGCTGAACGACGCGGGGTGAATTTGCCGCTTGCTGAAATCCCGTTTGCGGCGATAATTCTGTTATGAGCGCGCAAGAAATGCTGATTGAAGAAATCAAGCGCCAGCCGGAAACGGTGGCGCGTGAAATCTTGCGTTACCTGAAATTCCTCGAACGCCAGCGCGAGGCGGAAGCTCCGATGGACGGCCTCATCACGGACACCTGGGAAAAACTGGGGCCGGCGCCGGAAGTGGACTATGCCAAGCTTTAATCGCGGCGACGTCGTCGTGGTGGATTTGGGGATGACGGCTAAGACGCGCCCTTGCGTGGTGGTTTCCGTCGGTCAACCTGATCGCCAGCGCAACATGTCCGTGGTTGTGCCCCTGACAACGGAAATTCGCGGCGGCGAATGTGAAATTCGGTTTCCCAAGCCAGCCTGGCTCCGGCAGGAATCCGTCGTGAACGTGCTCGGCATCGCTGGCGTGGACAACGCCAAAATCGAACGGCGCCTCACCGTATTTCCCGCCGACAAAATGCTGGAGATTGAAGTGGTGTTGAAACGGATGCTCGGTTTGTGAGTGAACTAAGGATAAATCCTCCATTCAACAGCAATCTTTCACCCGACGAGATAAGGAGATGTGACCCAACCCAACTGGGGATACGAGACGCCAAAAACGCTTGGAGAGCGATTGTTAAATACTTTGGTCTGGCGACAGGATTTTTTTATTTCCACGAAGCACGATGCGGATGTGTTCTTTTCCTTGGTTGAGCGCCTTTTTGGTTTGAGTTGGAAACAGTAACACGCGCTCTTCACTATACTCCAAAAAGGTGGCGTAAATTCTTGCGGTAAATCGCCAAATTTATTTTCATTCCCGCCGGAACGGGAAAATCGTTCCGGTTGTTTAAATGATTCCCAAGAGAACGCTCAAAAAACTGGCCGAACAACACGGCACGCCGCTGTTCGTGGTGGACCATGACGAATTACGGCGCAACTACGCCACCTTCAAAAAATACCTGCCGCGCATCCAGGCCTACTACGCCGTCAAGGCCAACCCCGATCCCGCCATCGTCAAGACGCTGTTCGAAACCGGCGCGAGCTTCGACGTGGCCTCGATGCCGGAATTCCGCATCGTTTATGAATACATCAAGGACATGCCGGACAAACAGCGGCAGGACTGGATCTGGGACAAAATCATTTACGCCAACCCCATCAAGGCCAACGAAACATTGCAGGAATTAAACCCGTACAAGCCGTTGGTCACCTACGACAATTACGAGGAAATCCGCAAAATCAAGAAGCACGCCCCGCAGGCCGGCCTCGCGTTGCGGCTGAAGGTGCCCAACACCGGCGCCATGGTCGAATTGTCATCGAAATTCGGTGCCGCGCCCGGTGAAGCCGTGGATTTGATTCTGGCAGCGGACAAAGCGGGGCTGACCGTGGAAGGCATCAGCTTCCACGTCGGCAGCCAGACCACCAACTTCAAGAATTACGTTGCCGCCATCAACCTGGCGGCCAATATCTTCAAGGAAGCCAGGGACCACGGCTACACCAAGATGAACCTGCTCGACATCGGCGGAGGGTTCCCGGCGCCCTACGACGACACGGTGAAACCGTTCCGCGAGCTGGCCAGCATCATCAACCGCGAACTCGACCGGCTTTTCCCGAAGAACATCCAGATTCTCGCCGAGCCGGGCCGTTTCCTTTGCGCCACCGCCGCCACCGCCGTCTCAAAAATCATCGGGAAGGCCGTGCGCGAAGGCAAACTCTGTTACTACATCAACGACGGCGTCTATCACACCTTCTCCGGCGTCATCTTCGACCACTGCCATTACCATTTGAAATCCTTCAAACGCGGCCCGACCCAGATCTGCTCGGTGTTCGGCCCCACGTGCGACGCGCTCGACGTGGTTTCGATGGCGGAGGAACTGCCGGGCGACCTGCAGTTGGGCGACCTGCTTTACAGCGAACAAATCGGCGCCTACAGCCACGCATCCTCGACCTGGTTCAACGGCTTCCCGCCCGCGAACGTCGTGCATGTGAACCAGTAAAGGCTTGAATCGTCCTCGTTGCCTGCCGCGGCGTAGCGCAGCGAAGACGGGTCGTCCTCGTCCTCGAATTCATTCAACGCATAGACACGAAAATGCAAAACTCCGCCGCGAAAGCAAAGGGCTGTCGGCCCGAAAGACAATAGCCCAAGGCAACGCCCTGGGGAGTCGTTCCATAAAACCACTCAGGCGAGACGCCTGTCCTGCGTTATCCGTGTCATCCGCGTCATCAGCGGTTTATTTTGTGCTTTTTGCGCCTCTTCCTGCCTTCGTTGGACTACGGCGCGACAAGTTGCGGCAGAAATTTAGCGTGTTCCCCGCCTTCGCCCGCTACGGCGCGACAAGCGCGTGTTTCGCGGTTGCTGTCCCGGCGCGTGAGGATCAGCCTTCGCCAGGCTACGGCCCGACAGGCACTCGCCCCACCAAAACGGACGTTTCAGCGATGTGTAATTGCAGCCGCGCCAACTTTCGGTTGTGGACGCCGTCAAGGCGTTTGCACCCTGTAAAATCGCAAGGATGAATTGTTTGTGGCCGTGAAGCGATACGAACTGCCCGGGATGTTCGTCGTGAACGTCGCGGTCGTGTTCGTGGTCCACGAGGTGTTCAACTGTGTGGTTTGCAGGAGGTGGAACGTGCTGGCCGCACCGCTGATCGTGAAGTTGAGCAACACCTGGTTGTTGGTCAACACGGGCTGGCCCAGAACGATGGTCGGGGTGGGATTGGTGATGGCGGTCACCAGTTTGAACGGTCCCCAACCCAGCGGGAATTGCGTGAACAACACCGGCGCGGCGGCGAGGGTGTAATTGCCGGCCTGCGTGGGCGTGAAGGTGAAATTGGTTGAGGCGGTGGAATTAGTGACCATGCCGACGGCCTGCTGGACGTTCGTCACCATGATGTTTTCCAAGCACCAGCCAACAATGGGATCATTTCCAGTATAGTAACTGCCGCTGGTAAAGGCGTAATCGAAGCGCACCAGCGTCAATTGCCCGACAAAATTGGACAATGACAGCGAGCGATTTGTGAATACAGTGTCGGTCTGTCCGTTGTTGCCGACCTCAACGAAGAGGTCCTGCCAGGTTGCCCCGCCGTCCGTGGAAGCCTGCACGTGGGCCGATTCGTCGGTCGTTGCATAACCCAGAAAACTCTTGAACGAAAACGTCGTATTGGTCGCCGGCAGGAGCACTTCGTTGAGCTGCAAATATTGTGACACCGGATTGGTGTGGCACAAATGGAAACACTTGCCGGAGCCGGTCGGCGGATTGGTAATGACCGAATAAATCGGCGGCGGTGTGATTGTGAAATTCGTCAGGCCGTTGGTGGCATTGTCCGTGAGATTTCCGTTGGTGGTTTGTGCCGTGAGCCACTGGTAACCGGTGGTGTTGGGGTTGGCGCCCGGCACGCAGGCGTAGGGGTTGCCGGTGTTGAGATAGGGCGTGTTCGTGCCGACGATGACGGTGGCGACATAATCCGTTCCCGGCACCGCAGGATCAAACAACGTCACGTTGTAGGTGAAGCCGACGTTGCCGCCACCGGGCGCGACGATGTTGGTTACGGTGACGCTATAGACCGTGTCCGTGCCGCTGAACGGAAAAGTTGTCCCCTCGCTGGTCGCGTCCAAACCCATCGGCACCCAGACGACCGAGTCTTCACCGACATTGATTTGATAGGGCTGAATGATCACAGCCACGCTCACGCCGTTGCTCGTCATGCTGACCGTTGCCGCACTGAAGTCCGCATTCGACAGCGCGAATGACCATTGGGGAAACACGAGCTGGTAGGGCACGAAACCGGCCGGCGGCCAGGAGACGAAAGGCTGGCTCGTGGCCGGGCGCGGACCAAAAAGGTTGGCGTCGAAAACCCAGGTCGCATTCGCTGCCTCGTAACTGCCTTCCGCAGGTACGTCGCCCGCAGCCATCACCTGGGTTTGCGGATAGAGAATCCAGCGCCGGTGGCCGACGGCGGTGTTGTTCGCGCCGAAATCCCAGATGTAACCCGTGATGGCGTCCGGGCCATCGGAACCCAGGGCGAGATTCGAGTTGGCCGCGGCGTTGGTGCCGGCAGTGGTGAAACAACTCCACGTGTCCGGTATGCCGGTATGCTGAAGCGTATTGTTGGCGGACATCATGAGCGCCCCGGCCTGGTCCTGCGTGGACTCATTCGAAGAAAAGGTGACCGCGGCCGGAATGCCGCCCATGGCGCGGAACCAATTGATGCGGCGCAACGTCGCGTTTTGAAAGGCGGTGGCATTGGTGCCCGGAAAGCAGTTGGTCGTGACCGCCGTGGAATTCATGGCGATGCCCTCGGAGGAGGTGTACACCGCATTGTAAAATTCACGCACCTGCTCGCGGGAACCCGTATTGACGTTAAAACTGCCGGTGACATCCAAGGGTCGCGGCCCGCCGCCCGGCAAACCCGAAACATCCTTTGGTGCCTTTGGCGCGTCGCCCAAATTCGGCGGTGGTAACGAACGGGTAACCGGCGTTGTTTGTGAAAGGCCAAGGAACGGCAACAGGGCTGTCGAAACGACGGCCGTGATAAGCCCCAGGATTTTTGCAGATGGCATGAAGTTCATTCGGAGTTGGCGCAGTTCCAAACTGCAAACCTTTAACAAAGTTTCAGCAGAATTTATACCAAAGCTGGAAGGTCAAAAACAAATTTGTCTGGCAGCGTCGAAGTTGCGGCCCACCGGGAGTCCCGCTCCGCCAACGGCAAAGACAGCATTAACTTGAATTCCAGATTGGTTCGCGTCATGCTCACCGTGCTCAACGGGTGAAATATGAAGCCGAATGACTTTTCCGATGCGCAGGTGCTCGTCACCGGCGGCGCGGGCTTTATCGGCAGCGCGCTGGTCTGGGCGCTGAACCGCCGCGGCTGCGAACGTATCGTCGTCTGCGACCGCCTCGGCACGGACGAAAGGTGGCGCAATCTCACGCCGCTGCGCTTCGCCGATTACGTCGAGGCCGATGATCTGCTCCCGCGGTTGCAAAGCGGCGCATTGGGCAAATTTGACCTCGTGCTGCACATGGGGGCCTGCTCATCCACGACCGAGACCAACGCCAGTTTTCTCATCCGCAACAATTACGAATTCACCAGGGACCTCGCCACCTGGGCGCTCGGGCAAAAAACGCGGTTTGTCTATGCGTCATCCGCCGCAACTTATGGCGACGGCTCGGCAGGCATGGACGACGATGACAGCAAACTGGGCGAGTTACGTCCGTTGAACATGTACGGTTACTCGAAACAACTTTTTGACCTGTACGCCAAACGCGCCGGGTTTTTAAATCAAACGGTCGGTTTGAAATACTTCAATGTTTTTGGCCCAAACGAGGACCACAAAGGCGACATGCGGTCGCTCGTCCACAAATCCACGGCGCAGGTGCAGGCCGGGGGCGTCATCCGGCTGTACAAAAGTTACCGCTCCGATTTTCGCGACGGTGAACAAAAGCGCGATTTTCTTTACGTGAAAGACGCCGTGGCGATGACCTTGCATCTGGCCGCCACCAAAAAGGCCGGCGGCCTTTTCAACATCGGCTGTGGCCGGGCGCGGACCTGGCTGGACCTGGCGCGTGCCGTTTTTGCCGCGTTGAAACGCAAGCCGAAGATTGAATTCATCGAGATGCCGGAAGCCATCCGCGACAAATACCAGTATTTCACCCAAGCGAATCTGTCCCGCCTGCGCGCCGCCGGTTATACCGCACCCGTTCCATTGCTGGAAGACTCCGTGAGCGATTACGTCCGCAATTATCTCTTGCCAGCCAGGCGGCTTGATCCGGCGGTGGCGTAAATTTCGCAGGAGCCGGGGTAACGAAGCTCAAATTTCCCCCAGACCCCGGAACCGAGACGCCAGACCCTGATTAACTTCATCGCCATGTAACTTGCCAGCAGTCGGGTTTTATTGTCATTTTAAGCGGGAATGAAATTGAACATTTCCATCCATTGCCTGCTGGCCGCCTTCGCCCTGACGGCGGCGCAGGCGGCCGCTTCGCTGGAGAATTTCGACGCAACGACTAAAGTTGTTGGCCGCAGCACCAACGGCTTCGAGACCCCGGTCAATCAACTGGTCACGCCTGCCGGCACCCTCATCGAACTTCCTGGTATGAGACCGCTGGCGCTGGCGCTGAGTCCCGACGGCAAACTGCTCGTGACCGCCGGTCTGACGCACGAAGTGGTGGTAGTTGATCCGGCAACCGGAAAAATCCTGCAGCACGTTTCCTTCCCGTCGGACCAGACGCAGGAACCAGCCCCGGTCTCCCCCGCAATCCTTTCGCCGGACGAAAAAGCACAGGTCAGTTTCACCGGTCTCGTCTTTTCGCCGGACGGCTCGCGAATTTATCTTTCCAACGTCAACGGCGACATCAAGGTTTTCGGCGTCCAGCCGGATCACAAAATTGTTCCGCTGTTTTCCATTCCGCTGCCGCCGGCCAAGGCACCGTCACGCGCGTCGGAAATTCCGGCCGGCATTGCGGTTTCACCAGATGGCAAAAAACTTTATGTTGCGCTGAACCTTTCCAACCGCCTGGCCGAATTGGACGCCGCGACCGGCCGCGTGTTGCGAATTTGGGACGTGGGCGTGGCGCCTTACGACGTCGCGCTCGCCGGCCACAAAATTTACGTCAGCAATTGGGGTGGCCGCCGGCCCGAGGCCGACAGTGTCACCGGTCCCGCCGGACAGGGCACACAGGTGCGTGTGGATTCCCGCTCCATCGCCAGCGAAGGCACGGTGTCGGTGATTGACCTTGCGGAAGCAGGTGGGGCGAGCGTCCCCGCGAGCCGCGACAACACCGGCTCGTCAGCAGCCTCGCCCCACCCAATCCAAGAAATTGTGACCGGCTTGCACGCCGGCGCGCTCGCGTTGTCGCCGAACGGACGCTGGCTCGTCGTGGCCAACACCGGCAGCGACACGTTGAGCGTCATTGATACCCGCAAGGACCAGATTGTCGAAACGATTTGCGCGCGGCAGAACCCGGGCGATTTGTTTGGCGCGCAGCCCAACGCACTCGCGTTTAACAAATCCGGGGAAAAACTTTTTGTTTGCAACGGCACGCAAAACGCCGTCGCCGTTTTCCAATTCAAACCGGGCGAATCGAAATTGCTCGGCCTGATCCCCGCCGGCTGGTTTCCCGGCGCCATCGCGTTCGACGCAAGGCAGGGGAAAGTTTATGTGGCCAACATCAAAAGCATCGGCGCGAAAATGGAAAAGCCGCGAACAGGATTCGGCCATGGTCCGGGCTTCAACACCAAACAATACGCCGGCTCGCTCTCGCTGGTGCCGGTTCCCTCGGCAAAAGAACTGGCGGCGCTTACGCAAACCGCGCTGGCCAATCTGCGTTATCCGCTGCTCGCGCAGGCGAAATTGCCGCCGCGCGAAAACCGGCCCGCCCAGCCCGTGCCGGAACGCGTCGGCGAACCCAGCGTCTTCCAGCACGTCATTTACATCATCAAGGAAAATCGCAGTTACGACCAGGTGCTCGGCGACGTGAAAACGGGCAACGGCAATGCTGATCTGTGCATTTTCGGCGAGCGCGTCACGCCCAATCAGCACAAGCTCGTCCACGATTTTATGCTGCTGGACAACACCTATTGCTGCAGCATCTTGAGCGCGGACGGCCACAACTGGTCCGACAGCGCCATCGCGACCGATTACCTGGAGCGCGAGTTCGCCGGCTGGCCGCGCAGCTATCCGAGCGGCGGCGACGGCGAGAACACCCGCGACGCGCTGGCCTATTCACCCGCGGGTTTCATCTGGAACAACGCGCTCGCGCATGGCAAAACGCTGCGCGATTACGGCGAATTCGCCACCGCCGTTACGCGCTGGAAAAATTCCGCGCGCAAGGACAAACCGCATTTCCCCGATTGTTACCGTGAATTCCTCAACGGCACGGACGACCTGGCCATCGGGTGTGAACCGGACATCGAATCGTTGCGGCCTTATCTCGCGACGAACACGGTTGGCTGGGATCTGGATGTGCCGGACGTTTTTCGCGCCGCGCAATTCATCAAGGAACTGAAACAATTTGAGGCCGCCGGCGACTTCCCCAACTTCGTCATCATCTGGCTGCCGAATGATCATACCAGCGGCGTGAAATTCGGTTCACCGACGCCCGCCGCGCAAGTGGCGGACAATGACCTGGCGTTCGGCCAGATTGTCGAAGCCGTCAGCCACAGCCGGTTCTGGACGAACACGTGCATCTTTGCCATCGAGGATGATCCGCAAAGCGGGTGGGACCATGTAAGCGGCTACCGCACGACGGCTTACGTCGTCAGCGCCCACACAAAACGCGGCACGGTGGTCGGCACGCAATACAATCAGACCAGCCTGTTGCGCACGATGGAACTCATGCTCGGTCTGCCGCCGATGAATCAGATGGATGCGACGGCCACACCGATGTTTGACTGTTTCACCGAAACGCCGGATTTCACACCGTTCGACGCCGTGACCAACAATGTGCCGCTCGACGAGATGAACCCGCTGCCCAAACTCATTTCCGACCCGCTCTTGCGCAAAGACGCCTATGTCTCGGCGCGCCTGCCGCTCGACAAGGAGGACCAGTGCCCGGAGGATTTGTTCAACCATATTCTCTGGCGTGCGACAAAAGGTTCGCAAAGCCCTTATCCGGACTGGGCGGTGAAAGCGGTGGAAGACAACGATTGAAGGGTTTGGAGCGGAGGTTTGAATTTTTTACCGCTCTGATGGTGCTGAAATGGCAGGGCGGGCAGTCCGCTGCCCGCCGTTCGTTCGCACACCAAGGGCGGCGCGCACGGAGTGACGCGCCCTGCCTTTTGGGCAGTTTGTGAATTTCGTTCGTTGGCAACCCATCAAAAAAACACCGACATTTCTTGTAACTTTGGCCGGGTTTTGCCTAAGTATTGGATAAAACCGGATTAAACGTGGACCCCATTCCGTCAACACCTGAGCCGCCGCCAGCCGCGCCGCCAGCACCCGCAACGTCACTGGCCGGACGCCTGATCAATGTCTTTGCTGCGCCGGGGGATGTTTTCGGCGAAGTCAAAACCGCCGCGCCATCGGTGGCCAACTGGCTCGTGCCGGCACTCCTGTTCATGGTCCTGAGCTGGTTGAGTGCCGGTCTGATTTTTTCCCAGCCGGCCATCCGCCAGCAGATCAGTGAATTGGCAACCAAAGCCATTGACCGGCAGGTTGAAAAGGGGAAAATATCCGTCGCGCAGGCCGACCAGGCCCGGGCGGCGGCGGAAAAATTTGGCAGTGTCGGTTACGAAATCGGAGCCGCTGTTGCACCGGTTTTTGCGGCGTTTGCCTCGCCCTTTTTTGGAGGGCTGATTCTCTGGCTGGTCGGCGTTTTTGCCTTGAAGGGGCCTTTCTCCTATATGAAAGCCGTGGAAGTCGCCGGCCTGTCCAACATGATTCTGGCTCTAAGTGTCATTGTTAAAACCCTGCTCGTTCTGATCACCGGCAATTTGTTTGCCTCGCCCAGCCTGGCGCTCCTGGTCAAGGATTTTGACCCGCAGAATTCCGTCCATTCGCTGCTGGCCATGGTGGATGTGATGGTTTTGTGGCTGCTGACGGTTCGTTCCATCGGCCTGGCCAGATTGAGCGGCGCTTCCGTCGGGAAAGCGGCGGCATGGATTTTCGCGATTTGGATCGTCTTCACTAGCGCGATGATTGGATTTGGCGCAGCGATACGGGCGGCGTTTGGCGGCTGACTCCGGCAGCATTTACCGATGGCCCCAGATCAAACGAAACAAAATCCCGAAAGGCCTGTCTTAATACATAACGATCATGGCAAATCCCAAGAAACGCAGGAAAATCATCATTTTTTCGATCATCGGTGTGGTTCTTTTGGCGCTGACGCTGGTGGCCGTCTTCAGGAAAAAGCAGCCGGTCATCACGGTCCAGACGGAAAAGGTCATCCGCACCAACATCATCGAGACGGTCGTGGCCAACGGCAAAATTTATCCCGTCGTGCAGGTCCACATCAGCCCGGAGGTGAGCGGCGAAATCATCGAATTGCCGGTCAAGGAAGGCCAGCGGGTCAAAAAAGGCGATTTGCTGGTGAAGATCAACCCGGACATTTACATCGCCGCGGTCAATCTGGCCAAGGCCAGTTACGAAGCCTCGCTCGCCGCCAAAGCCTCGGCGGAATCGAGTCTGGAAAAGGCCCAGGCGGACTACGACCGCAACCAGGAATTATTCCACCAGAAGCTGCTCTCGGAATCGGATTTCATCGGTTTCAAATCCGCCCGTGACGTGGCCAAGGCGCAACTCGACAGCGCCAATGACCAGGTCAACGTCGCCAAGGCCAACGTGGACAATGCCGAGGAGCAACTCGAGCGAACCACCATCGTTTCGCCGCTGGACGGCACCGTCAGCAAATTGAATTCCCAGCTCGGCGAACGCGTCCTCGGCACGGTTCAAAACGCCGGCACGGACATCATGGTCGTCTCCGATTTGAACGCCATGGAGGCGCGGGTGGACGTCGGCGAAATGGACGTGGTGCTGATCCGGCCCGGACAAAATGTGTCGTTGGAGGTGGATTCGTTCAAAGACCAGAAATTTACCGGCGCCGTCACGGACGTGGCCAGTTCTTCGGAAGGATTGAACTCCTTGTCCGCCGCCAGCTCCTCCACCACGCAGGACGCGACCAAATTTGAGATCCGCATCCGGATCAACGAAAAGGAATCCTTCCGTCCCGGCATGTCCGTAACCGGTGAAATCGAGACGCGCTCCCGCACGAATGTGCTGGCCGTGCCCTTTGCCAGTGTCACGGCGCGGCCGCCGAAACCACCGCCGAAACCGCCGGGCAGGTCGCAAAAAACCAATTCGGTTTCGCCGGCAAGCAAGGTAACCAACATCGCCAAGGCTGGCGGCAGCGAGACCAACATCGCCAAGGCCGGTAAAAAAACCGCTGAATCACAGAAGCTGGTGGACGTGGTGTTCGTAGTGGAAGGCGATCACGTGAAAATGGCGCCGGTCAAAACCGGCATCAGCGATGAGACACATTGGGAAATCGTCGAAGGTTTGAAGGAGGGCGACGAAATTGTTTCCGGCGGATTCCGCGCCATCAGCCACGACCTCGACGACGGCAAAAAAATTCGCAAGGGCGCGGCAACCGGCGAAGAACCCAAGAGTTGATTGTGGCGCTGATCCGCCTTCAGAATGTTTCGCGGCGTTACCAGATGGGCACGGAAACCGTTCACGCCCTGCGGGACGTGTCGCTCGAAATCCAGCGCGGCGAATACGTCGCCATCATGGGCCCGTCCGGCTCCGGCAAATCCACCCTGATGAACCTGATCGGCTGCCTCGACACAGCCACGTCCGGGCAGTATGAACTCAACGGCGTTCTGGTCAGCGAGATGAACGACAATCAACTGGCGGAAGTCCGCAACCGCGAAATCGGCTTTGTGTTTCAAACCTTCAATTTGCTGCCGCGCTCGAATGCACTGCACAACGTGGAGTTGCCTCTGATTTACGCCGGCATACCCGCCGATGAGCGGCGCCGGATTGCGCTGGAAGCCATTTCCCAGGTCGGCCTGGCCGATCGCATGCACCATAAACCCAATGAGCTGTCCGGCGGCCAGCGCCAGCGCGTCGCCGTCGCCCGCGCCCTCGTCAACAAACCGTCCATCCTGCTGGCCGACGAACCGACCGGCAATCTCGATTCCAAAACCGGCGCGGAAATCATGGCGCTGTTCGAGGACCTGGCGCGCGCCGGCAACACCATCATCCTGGTTACGCACGAGGAGGACATTGCCAGACAATCCCGCCGCATCATCCGCCTCCGCGACGGCCTGATCGCGAGCGACGAAAGGCAAACCGGATAAATGGATTCTTGGATTATTGGATTTATGGAATATACAAAGCGACGAAATTTGAACCGCGGCTATATGAAACTCGAAGCTTGGCAGCGTGGAATGGATTTGTTTGTCATGGCCTTCCGGTTGTCCAAAGATGTGTTGGACTTGAAGCTTAAATCACAGTTCCGAGATGCCGCACAGTCCGTTTCAGCAAATATTTCGGAAGGTTATGGCCGGCGTTCACTGCCCGAATACCTGCAATTCCTTTACACTGCCAAAGGTTCTCTTGCCGAAACGCTCACCCGGGCAATTGGATTGCAAAACGTCAAACTCATTTCGAACGATGACTTTGAGGATTTGGACAAACTGCATTATGAAGTGGAGAACAAGCTTCTGCGGCTTATCGAATCGTTGGAAAACAAACGCCGAAAGAACGAGTGGCAGAACACATTGCCTCCCACCAATCCATAAATCCATTAATCCACCAATCCGATGAAACTCCTTGCCGAAATCCGCGAAGGCTTCGGCATCTCGTGGAACGCCATCCGCGCCAACAAAATGCGGTCCGTGCTCACCACGCTCGGCATCATCATCGGCATCGTCACCGTCACGCTCATGGGCACGGCCATCGAGGGATTGAACCGGTCTTTTCTGAACACCATTTCATTCATCGGGGCGGATGTGCTTTACGTTCAGACCACCGACTGGGCGCCGCATTCGCAGGAGGAATGGCTGAAAATGCGAAAACGCCGCCCGATTACACTGGAGCAGGCCGGTACGTTGGAAAAAGAACTGAAACAGGCCCAGGCGGTGGCTCCCGTCATCACTTCGGGGGAACGGATCCGTTACAACAAACGGAGCGCGAGCGGCGTCACCATCGTCGGGACCACGGAACAATATCTTTTCACCGGCGGCTTTTCCGTCGCCCAGGGACGGTTTCTTTCCGCGCTGGAGGTTGACGGCGGACGGCCGGTGTGTGTCATCGGCTCCATGGTCGCCACCAACCTGTTTCCGAAGGAATCGCCCCTGGGGAAAAAAATCAAAATTGACCAGCAGCCGTTTGAAATCATCGGCGTCCTCGAAAAGCAGGGCACTTTCCTCGACAGCAGCATTGACAACCAGGCGATCATTCCCATGCCAAAAATGCTCTCGGGCTATGTGAACAAACGTGATTTGGACCACATTCAGGTGAAAGTGGCGGCCGTGGCCGACCTGGACGAGGCCCGGGACGAATTGCACAGCGTGATGCGGAAAATCCGCCATCTCGCGCCCAGCGACCCGGACGATTTCGCCATCAACCAGCAGGACCAGATTCTGGCCATGGTGCATCGGGTGACCGGGGTCATTGCCACCGTCGGCCTGTTTATCACGGGCTTGTCTCTGTTCGTCGGCGGCATCGGCATCATGAACATTATGTTCGTGTCCGTGGCCGAACGGACGCGCGAAATCGGCATCCGCAAGGCCATCGGCGCCAAACGCCGGACCATCCTGCTGCAATTTTTAATCGAGGCCGCGGCCATTTGCCTGATTGGCGGGCTGATTGGACTCGGCATCGCCTGGCCGTTGACCCTGGTGGTGCAGCGGTTTCTGCCGGCAACGATGTCGCTCACTGTCGTCGGCATCGCCCTGCTGGTCTCGCTGGTCACGGGTCTGCTTTCCGGAATTTTCCCCGCCTGGCGCGCGGCGCGGATGGATCCGGTGGACGCATTGAGGAGCGAGTGAAAAAAATGACGAAATCCAAAATCCGAATGCCGAAAGAATGTCGAAATCCGAAACCCGAAACGACATCTTTCGGAGCAGTTGAGCGTTTTGATTCGGCATTCGGCATTCGGATTTCTTTCGGCATTCGGCATTCGGCATTCGGATTTGAACCATGAGCAGCGTCACCCCCAAACATGGCCGTGGCACCTTTCTGCTGGCCGAGGTCCGCGAGAGTTTCCTCATGGCCATGAATGCCGTGACGGCGCACAAGCTGCGCTCGGCGCTCACGTTGCTCGGGGTGTTGATCGGCGTGTTTTCCATCATCGTCGTGATGACGGCCATGCGCGTCTTGCAAAGCCGCGTCGAAGCCCAGATCAGCTCCCTGGGCAGCCAGACGTTCATGATTCGGAAATGGCCGGCAATTTTTTTCACCCTGCCGGAAGGCATCGAAAAAATCCGGCGCCGCAAGAACATCACGCTCCAGCAGGGCCTGCGATTCCAGGAAAAGGTCACGCTGGCGCAGAGCGTCGGCATCCAGTCCTACTTTTGGGCGGGGGAAATCCAGACGGCCCACGCCAAAACCGCGCCCAACGTGCAAATGCTCGGGGAAACCCCCGGCGGCTTTTCCGCGCGCAACTGGACCCTGTCCGACGGGCGGATTCTGGCGGACACGGACGTGCAGGGCGTGCGCGATGTCTGCGTGCTGGGCTACACCCTGGCCACCAACCTTTTCCCGTCCGTCTCGCCCATCGGCGAACGATTGAAAATTGACGGCATCAATTACACCGTCGTGGGCGTGCTGGAACCCCAGGGCAACTCGCTGGGTGGCGACCAGGATAATTTTGCCGTCATCCCCATCACCACCGGGCTGAACCGCTACGGCGGCAGTTGGTGGCGCAGTCTTCAGATTCTGGTGCAGGCGCGCGACAAGGCCAGCTACGACGCGTGCGTGGAGGAAGCCACCGGCATTTTGCGCGCCATCCGCAAAGTGCCGCCCGGGGAGGAGAATGATTTCGAGATCCTGTCCAACAATTCCATGATCACCCAGTTCAATTCCTTCACCCTGGCCGTGCGCATTGGCATGGCGGTGGTGAGTTCCATCGCCCTGCTCGCCGCCGGCATCGGCATCATGAACATCATGCTCGTCTCGGTCACGGAACGGACGCGGGAGATTGGCATCCGCCGCGCCATCGGCGCCAAGAAGCGGAACATCATGACCCAATTCATCATGGAGGCCGTCGTGCTCTGCGAAATCGGCGGCGTCATCGGCGTGGTGCTGGGCATCCTTGGCGGCAACTGCCTTGCCTGGTACATGAGCGCCCCGCCCGCCGTTCCGGTTGACTGGATTGTGCTCGGGCTGGCGATTTGCTCGCTGGTCGGAATTATTTTCGGGACTTACCCCGCCTACAAGGCGGCGAACCTGGATCCGATTGAATCGCTAAGATACGAATAAATTGGGACAAGAATGGTTTGAACGCCCGCCCACATACCCGGCGTTGACTCGCTCGCGCCCGCTCGCTCGGCCCTGCGGGCCTTCGGCTTCGCCGAATTCCTTTCACCGATTCCCAATCGGTTCAAGTCTCCCCCGGGGAGAAGGAGAATCATTCGCCGCGTTTTTGTAATATTGTGCGACTGGATTGACCGCGCAATCTTCCGCCAATCGGAAATCTTGCGTCGGGATGTCCTCTCCTTCCGTCTCCGCTTCGCTCCGACGCGACTCCAAAATAAACCGCGCCGTAGCGCAGCGAAGGCGGGTGGGGAGAGGAAACAGGTGAGGGAGGTTGTAATACAAATCAAGAAATCTGACGGGCCAGGTTTTAAGGCGATCAGGTGTCGACAAAGATTCCGCTCCTCTCCCATACAGTAACGATTTGGCAATTACGCCCGTTCATTTCTTCCTCTGCACCTTCGCCGCGACTTTCAGACGCAGACCCAATCAATCCTCCGCAAACAGATATTCCAAATCCGTCGTGGTGAGGCTGCGGGCGAAGCCTTCCTCGCCCAGCACGTCGGCAATCGTCTGCGCCTTGCTCTGCTGCAGTTCCCAGATTTTTTCCTCGACCGTGCCGGGCGCAATCAAGCGATACGCGTTCACGGTCTGCGTCTGGCCGATGCGGTGCGAGCGATCAATCGCCTGCGCCTCCACCGCCGGGTTCCACCACGGATCGTAAAGCACCACGTAACTGGCGTTGGTGAGATTTAAACCGGTTCCCGCCGCGCGCAGACTCAGCAAGAACACGCCGGGCTGCGTGTCGCTTTGGAACGCGTTGACCACCTGCTGCCGGTCCTTGGTCTGGCCGGTGAGGATGTGTGTGTTGATCTGCCGGTCGCGACATTCCTTTTCGAGCAAGAGCAACATCTGCACGAACTGGCTGAAGACCAGGACTTTTTGTCCCTCGGCCACCAGCGGATCGAGCAATTCAAACAGCGTCTCGGTCTTGCCGGACGCGGTGTCGCTGCCGACGAGCCGCGGATGGCAGCAGATCTGGCGCAACCGCGTAAGCGCGGCCAGCACGTGCATCTTGCTCTTGTTGAGGCCCTGTTCCGCGACGGTCTGCATGATCTGGTCGCGGCTGCGGCGCAGTTCGGCCAGGTAAAGCTTCCGCTGCTCGTCGCCAAGCGGACAATCGCGCCGTTGTTCGATGCGGTCGGGCAAATCCTTTGCGACATGCTTCTTCAGGCGGCGCAGCAACAACGGGCGCAGCCGGGCCGAGAGCCGTTTGCGCGCGATGCGCTGGGCGGATTCGGTTTTCTCGCCGCGCGTCTCCACCGTTGGGACGGCTTCGTCGCCGGCCTGGGAACGCGGTTCGTAAGTTTCGATAAATTGTTCCTGATTGCCGAGGTAGCCGGGCTGGATGAAATCCACGATGCTCCACAAATCCAGCAGCCGGTTTTCGAGCGGTGTGCCGGTGAGCGCCAGGCGGTACTCGGATTTTAGCTGTTTGACCGATTGCGTGACCTGCGCGCCCGGATTTTTGATGAACTGCGCCTCGTCCAAAATCGCCGCGCGGAACGCGAATTTTTGCAGCTCCTCCAAATCGCGCCGCAGCAACGCGTAATTCGTCACAATCAAATCATGCTGCGGAATCTGCTTCCGCAAATTGTGCCGCGCCGCGCCGCTTTCGAGCACGAGCACTTTCAAACCCGGCGTGAACCGCTCCGCCTCGCGCCGCCAGTTGTGCAGCACGGACGCCGGACAGATGACGAGCGACGGCTTGGGATTTTTCGGGTTGCGCTCCTTGAGCCGCGCCAGCCACGCGAGCGCTTGCAGCGTTTTGCCCAGACCCATGTCATCGGCCAGAATGCCGCCGAGTTTGATTTGCGTGAGGTGGCAGAGAAAATCGAAGCCGTCCTTTTGATAGGGACGCAACTCGGCCTGCAATCCGGCGGGCAACGCAACGGAGGGAACGCCTTTGAAATCCCGCACCCGCGCGCGCAACGCCTTCGCTTCCGGCGAATCGGCGAAGCGCGTCAACTCGCTTTCGTCCAGATGCGCCACGTGCTCCATGCCGACTTTTTGCGGCACGGCGATGAGGCCGTCCACGCCCATCTCGGCCATCGCCTCGTGCGCGCCCTGCACGGCGTTGACATCGAGTTCCACCCAGCCGGAATTCGGCAGCTTGACGAAACGGCTGGTGGCGGCGGCGAGCCGTTCGAGGTCCGCCTTGCTGAGTTTGAGACCTTCGGCCTCCCATTCGGCGGAAACGGCCAGCCAGTCAATGCCGCTGCCCTTGACGATGAGCCGCGGCTTGAGCTGGCGCGGTTGCAGGAACAGGCGGTGAAACGCCGGGTTGCCGAGAAATTCCGCTTCGCTGGGACGTTCCGCCCACACGGCCGCGAGCGTGCCGAGAAAATTTTCGTTCGCGTCGCCAATCCACAAACCGGGTTCGGGCGTGAACCAATCCAATTTGCGCAGCCATTGGATCGCGGGTTCGAGGTGCGGGTCGTCGAGGATTTCCGGTTTGTCGCCCGGACGCTTCTTCGCTTCGTTCGCGACCCATTCGTGGCCGTTCCAAAACCAGACGCTTTGGTCGCGGAGACTCCTGGCCAGCAACCGCAACCGCACCGTGTCGTCGAGCAGCTCGAAAACGAACTGCGGCCTGGCCGGATGCGCGATGCAAAGCTGCTCCCAATCCACGCCGTGATTCGACTGCGTCTTGCGCAGGTGCAACAGGAGCCGATGGCTCAGTTTGCGCACCGGCACGGACGGTTTGTGCGCGAGATATTTCAGCACCGGCGGCGGTGGCGCGTTGCGCAGCAGATAAAACGTGCCGTTGACCAGCGCGAGCGGCGGCTGACGGTTGAAAAATTTCGCGTCGGCAATGGAATGGTTTTCACCGCCGGGCAGTTCAATGCGGTGCGTGAACGACAGTTCCTTGTCGCCGTTGTCGAGGTGCGGTGTGAGCGCGGCAATCTGGCCGTGAAAATGGAGCGGCCGGCCATCGCATTCCAGGCGGGGCGAGTGCCCCCAGCGCGCGAGCCATTGGAGCAATTCGGCGTCGGACAAAACCAGCGTGTCCGCGTCCCGCAATGCGGAATTGCGGTTCGTGTCGGCAAGCCACTGGATGAACTCCCAATCGGCGGGTGAAAATAATTCCTGCTCGTGCGTGGCGCGAACGACGAGGTCAATCAGCTCCCGCAGCGTGCGCGCCTTTTCGCCGGTGCGCGGGCGCAACAAAAGGAATTGCACGGCCAGGCGGTAACGCGACGGTTCTTCGTCGTCCGGTTGCACGCGGCAGACGACGCGCAACGTGGCGCGCGGCGTGTCGAGCAGCGGCAATGCCGGCGGCGAAAGCCAGTTTTCGAGCTCCTGGACGAGATTTTGCTCCTTCTCAGTTTCCTCGGCCCGGGCAAAACGATCAAGGCTGGCGTGCACCTGCAATTCCGGCGGCACGGAATGTTTGGCGCGGAGAAATAAAAACGCGAGTTCCTCCAGGCGCGCCTTGCCCTGGGCGTTCAGCAAGCGCGGCCACCAGTGCGTGTCGGGGAAATCGCGGCGCGAGAGCGACAGTTTTTCAAAATAATCCTCGAGCAACAGCCACGAACGCTGCGAATCGGGGCACGTCGCGAAACTTTTCAGAATGTCCTCGCGCCCGTTGACGGTTGCCTTCGAGTCCGAGAGTTCCCGGCGCAGATCAGCGAACGCGCCGTAGGTTTGCGACAGCACCTTGTGGTGCGCGTCGTATTTCGTCGTGCCCGTTCCGTTTCTGATTGAAATTTTCGACATCTGAAAAAACTTAGAGTAGTATTTCGTCATAAGCGCCAAGTCCGGTCAACTGGAAAGCAAAAGAAAATGTGTTGCGCGGTCGCTGGCGTGATTGACGCGGGCCTGGTTTTTGTTATAATCCGCCCTTTTATGAACCGGAATCCACAGGTGGCCGTGGTCGGCGCGACCGGCGCCGTCGGCATCGAAATGATTAAAACGCTGGAAAAGAGAAATTTTCCGGTGGGCAAACTGACCTTGCTCGCTTCGGCGCGTTCCGCCGGCAAAAAGCTCAAATTTCGCGGCACCGACATCACGGTCAAGGAACTCACCAAAGATTCCTTCAACGGCATTGACATCGCGCTGTTCAGCGCCGGCGGCGGCATTTCCAGGGAATTTGCGCCCATCGCGGCCAAGGCCGGCTGCGTGGTCGTGGACAACTCCAGCGCGTTCCGCATGGACGATTCCGTGCCGCTGGTGATTCCCGAAATCAACGCTGCCGACGTGAAGTGGCACAAGGGCATCATCGCCAATCCGAATTGCACCACGGCCATCACGCTCGTGGCGCTGTATCCGCTGCACCGGGCGTTCGGCGTGAAACGGATTTTCGCCTCAAGCTATCAGGCCGTTTCCGGCACCGGCGCGAAGGCGATTGAAGAATTGAAGCGGCAGGTGGAGGAAATTGTCGCCGGCAAGCCGGTGACGAAGGAGGTTTATCCGCACCAGATCGCCTTCAACGTGCTGCCGCAGGTGGATGTCTTTTTGCCGAGCGGCTACACCAAAGAAGAAATGAAGATGGAAAACGAAGGCCGCAAAATCATGCATCACCCGGCATTCAAGGCGAGTGTGACGTGCGTGCGCGTGCCGGTTTATCGTTCGCACTCGATTGCGGTAAGCGCCGAGTTTGAAAAGCCGGTGAGCGTGGACGCCGCGCGCACCGTGCTCAAGAAAGCGCCCGGACTTGACGTCGTGGACGAGCCGGCGAACCAGAAATATCCGATGCCATTGTTCACCTCGGAGAAATACAACTGCGAAGTCGGCCGCATTCGCTTGGATTGCGCATTGGACAACGGCCTGTGCTTCTGGGTCAGCGGCGATCAACTGCTCAAGGGCGCTGCGCTCAACGCGGTGCAGATCGCGGAAGAACTGTTGAAGTGATTTTTGGGAGGGACGCCGTGTCGGCGTCCCTGAAACTGTGTTTGAAAAATTTGGGACGGCGGCACGCCGTCCCTCCCGATTTTTATTTCACGGCGTTTTGAGCTGGTAAAAGACATTGCTGCCGGGCGGCGGGAGAATTACTTCGTTTTGCAAATTCGTGAGGTTGAGCACGGGCTGGTTGGTCATGTCCACCCAGTTTTGCAAATCCGCGCTTTGCTGCATCATGAAATTGGTCGAAGGGATAATCCACGAAAGCTGGAGATTACTGCTCTTCGGTGAGAGGCACAATCGCGGCGCAGGAATGGTTCGGGCAGTGTAAATGCCGCCGAGGGAGAACGGTGGTGCAGCCTCGGCAAACGCCGAAGCTGCCAATTGGCACCCATCCGCCGAGCAAGCGACGCCGCTCCAGCATTCAACGGGAGCATCGGCCAAGCTCCAAGTGGCTCCCAAATTTGTCGATGTGAGAATATGGCCTTCCAGCTTCAAGTCCAGATTAACACTGGTTGCCACGGCCACCAGTGTGTTTCCATCCGCAGACAAAGCGAAGGATTTCCACATTGCACTCAGACTCGGCAAGCTGTTTGAAGTCCACGTCGCGCCCGAATTTGTTGAAGTGAGCATAAATGGGGTTTCAGAAGGGGCCTCGCCTCCCGTTACCAATTTGGTTCCATCCGCCGAAAAAGCAACAGAATATAAAAGATTGCCGCCCGCAGGCACACCGTCGCTCCACGTTGCACCGGAATTCGTCGAGGTAAAAACGTAACTGGGGCCTTGTATTGTCATACCTGTCACCACCATCCTGATTCCATCGGCTGAAGTGGCTCCAAATAGCGCTGAATTGACCGGTATGTTGTTTGACACCCATGTCGTGCCCGAATTAGTCGAGGTGAAAATGACGTCGTTAGTGGACGTATCGCCCTCTGCAACCATCTTGGTTCCATCGGCTGATAATGCGATGGGTAAAAGAAATCCCGTGGGAACAGTGTTGCTGATCCAAGTGTTTCCCAAATCTGTTGAGGTGTACATGAATCCGGCGGTATCCGACGCGACCAACTTGGTTCCGTCGGCTGATAATAATAATTTTCCGATGACATCAGTCGTGTTAGGCAGACTGGTTGCTGTCCAAGTGGCTCCCGAATTGGTAGAAACCCAACTGGTGTAGTATCCGTAAATATCTGACGCCAACGCCGCCAGTTTGGTTCCATCCGCCGAACAAGCAACGCTCCCCCAGTTGAGATTGGTGGAGGCACTGGTCTGCGTCCACGTTTGGGCGAACGCGGAATTCGCGCCACGCCACGCAACCAAAACCAGCAGCAGATTTTTGAAAAGTTTCATTTGCTGACTCTGAACTAATCAATCACTCGCTGGGATTTTAGACAAGCTGATTTTTGTGGTAGGGCGGGCAGTCCTCTGCCCGCCGAACACGCAAGACAAACGACGCGCACGGAGTGACGCGCCCTACCATTCACGGTGTCGCCTTTTCTTTGGTGTAGGCGACGAGGGATTTTATTTTTGCCTCGGCAGCGGCGTCGCGCACTTTCACGATTTTCCCCCACGGCGCGTTGGTTTCCGCGTTAATGGCCAGCACGAGCTGCGGATTTTTCGCCGCTTGCTTCAGCAGTTCGTTTCGAAATTGCTCGAAGGTCACCGACGACGTCTCCAGATAATAATTTCCTTTGTTGTCAATGCTGACGACGAACGGCGGATTTTCATTCGCGCCGGATTTTTGCCCCTGCGAGGATTCGGGGATCGCGAGCTTCAATGCCGGCTGCTGTTTGAACGTGGTCGTCACCATCAGGAAAATCAGCAGCACGATGAGCACGTCAACCAACGCGACGATGATGACCGCCGGCGCGCTCCGCCTTTTGTGAACGAGGAAACGCATGTCAAATGGGGTTTGGCGTCTGGAGTTTGGCGTCTGGGGTAGAGTGCGATCCGCGATCCGAGGCACGAGACCCCAGACCCGAGACGCCAGAGCCTGATTCGCGGTATTGCCGCCGGATGAAGTCGGCGCAGAGCGCCTCCATTTCCACGGCAAACACCTCGACTTTTTTGCTGAAATAACTCCAGGCGATGAGCGACGGAATGGCGATGAGCAGGCCCATCAACGTTGCGTTCAAAATCAGCGCGATGCCCTTGGCCAGCCGCGCCGCGTCGTTCAAGCCGGTCAGGCCGATGTCGCCGAACAGCGTCATCATGCCCGCGATGGTGCCGACCAGCCCGAGCAACGGCGCGATGCCGACGATGATTTCGAGCACGACCAGGCCGCGTTCGAGCCGGACGATTTCATGGCGCGCGGCGGTTTGCAGCGCGTCCACGTTGTCGGCTTTCGGCCAGTTGAGATGGTCGGCGGCGAGGAGCAGCAGGCGTCCGAGCGGCGACGGTTTTTGTTTGCACACGCGGCGCAGCCTGTCCGCGTCCTCACGCGTTTCGCACGACGCGAGCGACGCGGTGATTTTCGGCGGCACGACTTTGCGCCAGCGCAACGCCAGTCCGCGTTCCACGATGAACGCCAATCCGACGACCGAAGTCAGTCCCAGCATGATGTAAACCGGTATTTCCATAAAAATTTCCTGTTATTCACCGCCGCCCGCATCAGTAATAATAAAACGTGAACGTGATTTCGCGATAATTCTCGCCGATCATCCGCCGCATGTCGCCCGGCCACGGCGCGAACGGCGCCGGATCCGTCACCGCCTTTTGACAAACATAGCCCAGCACATCGCCGACGGTGTTTCCCAGAACCTTCATATCGGCAATGCTTCCGTCGTAATTCAAGTGAAATCGCAACATCACCTTGCCGGTGCGATCCATCGCGAATTGCCGGCTGTCCAGCAAATCATACCAACGTTGCGTCACCGCCTCAATGAATGCCGCGTCATACGCGCCAAACGGCGTCGCCTTCACGTCAAGCGACGGCACCAGCGCCGGACGACGCGTCCCGCCCTCCTGCTTCATCTGCACGCCGGGCAAACGATGCGATTGCTGCTCGTGCGCCTGCTTGATGGTGCGCGGACGCGGTTGCTCCTGCTGCTGAGAGTTCTCCGGCTTGCCCAACGTCAAATCGCCCGGCCGGATCGCCGGTTGCAATTTTTGCTGCGGCGCGGAAGGTGCCGGTTGAAGTTTGTTAAAGTCCGGGCGCGGCACGTTCTCGGTTTTGGCGACCTCGGTTTGTTTGCCGTTCAATTGCGGAAGATCCTTGTCCCCCTTCGTCTGGCCGGCGGCGCGGGAATTTTGGCTGGAATAATACTTTGCGTTTGGGGGCGCTTCGGTCGTCGGTTGCGCCACCTCCACGAACGTCAGTTGTTCTTCGTTGTTTTGAGGCGGCGGCACCGGCACGACTTTCATGATGGCCAGACGGGGCAGCCACGTTGGCCAATGCAATCGCTGCCACCAGCCGAGTTGTTTGCCCGTTTCATAACCACCCCACGCGAACAAATGCACCGTAAGCGACAACGCCAGTGCCAGGCCCAGCCGCCGCATTTCGGGGCTGCTGAGCCGCAAAGAATCAAATCGTGCGCCGACTCCCGTCATGTTTTGAAAGATTGCCTCAGGCAGGCGAGACCGGCAACTGTCTTTACCACGAGGCCAGGTTGATTTGTGTCAGATTCATTCCGGTACCGGCAGCAACAGCAGCGCCAACAGCCCATCTTTCAACCAGGGCCCCTGCGCCATTGATGGTTGTCTGCCTTCAGGTTTTTCATGACCGTGGCCATCAGGTTGCGCCGTCGCACAGCGCCCGGCCATGGTTTCGCGGATGGTCGCGGGAGCGCATGGAGGATTGCGAGACTTTGGCAGCTTGATCATTTTTCTTCTGCCGTTCGGCGCGTCGGCCCGACAATTTATTTGGCGGAACCTGACGGCTCCGCAGCGGGCGCATTGCTGGAAACAGTTGCCGCGGCGGGTGTGTTCGTCGAAACCGTCATTGGGGGCACATTGGTTTCCCCCGGCAGGCCCAGTTGCGAGCGGATGACGGCGCGCATGGCGTAGGGTGCGCCTTGTTGCGGATCAAGCAATTGGTTGAGCACGGCGCGATTGAGGTCGGCGAATGGGGGCAGGCCGATGCGTTGCAGGTTGCTTTTCCGATCGGATACTTTCGCCTGGTAGTGCTCGTAAACCCTGGCCGCGAGCAGTTTGAATCCGGCATAACGGTCGTCCTGCCCGATGGCCAGGTCATAATAGGATCGTGCGAGCAGGCCTTGAATCGCCGCCGTCGTGCGCTCCTGCGACGTGTCGCCGATGTCCTCCTGCACCCGCGCGACGGCGTATTGGTCGAGGGTGACGTTTCGCGGAAAAGAATTGGGATCGCCGTCAATAATGATTTTGTCGGGATATTTTTCGCCCAGGTAACGAAACCATTTCGCCGCATCGGCAATGTGATTGTCTTCATAAAGAAAATAGATCGCGCTGCGCAGAAAATTCCGATGGGCGATGGCGATATGATCGCGGTTTTTTTCGTCCTCCCGCATCATCGTTTCATAGGTGTCATTGACCTTGGGAATCAGGTCGAGGTTTGGACCAAGCTCATACGACTTGTTGAAGGGATTGGCGATGAACCGTCCGTGATAAAACGCTTGCTGCATGGACTGATAAATGATGCGGCGTACCGTGATCAAATCGTCCGCCTTCACCTTGCCGGGATTTTCCTTCGCCTTTTCCAGGCCGAGGGCGCCCCAGTAAATCGCGTGCGCGTCGGGCAGCCGCCAGTCGAGCGGACCGTATTGCGCGTTCAATTCTTCCGCGAAGGCCGGGTCAATTTTGTATTTTTCGCGGAGCAACACGGCGTTGGTGTTTTGCGGCTGGAGCAATTCAGAGAAATTCGTCCCGTTCGCGCCGAAGAACGGCATCATTTCCCTGGCCCACTGCTGCTTGTAATACAAATTCGCATCATCGAGGTTTTGACCCATTTTGTGCTGAAAGAACCAGGCCAGTTCGCGATGGATCAGGACATCGTTGGGATTGTAACGCAGGCCGTCGTCGCGCAGCAGTTCGATGCCCCGCTCCACCCAGCGCCAGCGATCGGCATAGACACCCGGACTGTTCTCCTTGAACTTCACCGAAATGTTGTAGGCCATGTTCCACGCTTGAAACAGCCAGACCTGCGTGAAATGCGGTTCCAGGGCCGTGATCCAGTCTGCCAGTTGTGCCGCCTCGAAAAACTTGTCGTCCGTCTGCAAATCGTTGGCGCGAATCCAGAGATAATTGGAAATCAACCCGCGGAAACCGCCCAGCGCGACCGTCGTGAACACCAGCAACGGCGGCGCCCCCGTCAACACCGACGCGCGCGTCAATCCCAGCCGGGCGCGGTCGCGGTTCAACGACTGCTGCACCCGGCCGGAACCGGCCAGCAACACCGCCGCCAGCAGCAGCAAAAGGGCCTTTTTCAGCCGGGCGGTCATGACCAAACCTCCAAATCCAAAGCTCGAAATCCGAAATCCGACCCGCTGCGACAGCGCGACAGCGCGGTGAGAAGAAGGCCGAAGGCCGAAGCCCGAAAAACACAACCCGCCGGCCGCTTTGGCCCTTGAATTTCGGCCCCGGGTTTTCCTTCGGTATTCGGATTTCGGATTTCGGGTTTCATCACTGGTTTCCCTGCGCTGTCGCCAGTTCACGCCGGTTGAACAACAAGATGCCGATGCCGCCGATGATGCCGCCGAGCAGCAAAACGATCTGCCCGAAGGCCGTGCCCAGTTCCGTCCACGAAATGCTGCGCCCGCTGCTCAACGCATCCACCGGCGAAAAAACTTTCACGAGATTGATGACCGTCAAAAAAGCCTTGAACAGCGGGATCAACACCATGTCCAACGACGAATGCCCCATGGTGCCGGTCTCCCCGTTGCCGCCCACGACCGTGCCCGCACCCACCGCCTCGGCCAGCGTGCCGCTGGAAAGCACCATCACCACCACCGCCAGGGAAAAAAACGCCGCGACGGGAAACGTCAGAAAGCTCGCGGCCATCAATCCCAACGCCGCCAGCAGCGCCATCCAGCAGAAAATGATTCCCAGACCGCGCGCAAAATTCAGGGTGAAGCCCCCTTCGGGATACAGCACTTCCATCCCGTCTTCGAGCGGGAACAACAGCGACGTATCGTTCGGATTCACGAAATCAACCGTCAACACGCCCCGGTCGTCAAAAAGGTTCGCCGGAATTTGAAACTCGTGGAACGTGTCCGGCGCAAGGCTCATCGGCTCCAACCGCTTGTACGGTGTTTTCCCCGGCACGCCGACCTGCCACAAGGCGACGAACGTGCCGGACGGACTTTTTTGCGCGGAGTTGAATTTCACGCGCAGTTGCAATGGTTTGTCGTGCAGGAAATTTTTGGCGAATCCCAGATCAATCCGCCATTCGCGCTGATATCCCGGCGGCACGAGCTGGAAATCCGCCCGGACCAGCTCGCGGATTTGCCGGCGCATTTCCGGCACATCCGCCTTGTCCACGGGACTGTTCTTCAAACGCGCCTGTAAAATCTGTTCAGTTTCCGCCTCAATGGCCGCCTCGTTGTTGGGTTGCTTCGCCGAACCACGCGCCACCAGCACCTGTTCGCGCAAAACGGTTTGTTCCGCCGCCGGCAATTTCGCCGCCCGCCATTGCAGCAATCCGTAAACGCCGGCGCCCGACAATGCCAGCAGCGCGGCGTTCAGCGACATGACGCCCAGCCATTTGCCCAGCCAGATTTGCCAGCGCGCGATGGGCTTCGTCGCCACGATCTGGATCTGGCACTCCTCGATGTCGCGTGCCAGCGTGCCACAGGCCAGCCAGAGGGTGGAAAGGCCGAGCAAGGCGGTGATGACACTCAACGTGTACGTCAGCAGAATCTGGGTGAACCCGCGCGCCGTGCCATCGTCCTTGATCAAAATCGGCAGGCCCACCACTGCCGCCAGCAACAACACCGCAATCACCAGGAACAACCGGAACCGAAAGGCGGCTTTCCAGGTCAACCAGGCGATGGCAAAAAGGCGTTGCACGAAAAATCAAAGCAGTCAATGGCCACGTGAACAAAAACCCGAAACCCGAAGCTCGAAATCCGAAAGAATGCCGAAGCCCGAACAAGCCAATTCCATCCCACCAGCAACCGGCCAACTCGCGGCGGTTTCGGATTTCGGTATTCGGACTTCTTTCGACATCCGGAATTCGGAATTCGGATTTGAAATCATTATTTCGGTTTACCCAGCAACGATGAGAGTTTCTCGTCCGCCTTTGACAAATCCACCGGCTTTTCTTCCGCTGCGGCCTTCGGTTTGCCGGCCGACGGCGTTGATTCGGCGGCTTTTGTCAGCGCTTCCAGTTTTTTGTCGTCCACCTTCGGCACGGTGGCAACCGGCACCGCCGGTTTTGGCCGGGCAACCGGCTGGGCAGCCTGTGGCAAAGCCAGTCGTTCAAGAATTTTCTCGGCCGGCGGTCTTTCTTCAATGCCGGCGCGCAGATAAGCCGCCACGCGCGCGCCGGAAGTCACGCCCGAAGTTTCCGGCGCGGCCCGGCGCGCTTTTTGCACCACGTCGAGAAAGTAGCTCTCCAGATTCTGCGTTGGCGTGTCAATCCTGACCTTGTCACCCGCCACGTCCCGGCGGATGATTTCCAGCACGCGCTCCATGGTTTCGCGCGGCAACGCAGGCGTGGTGATGCGAATCGTGTCCGGCGTGGCGAGCAAATCCTTGAGCATGCCCATCGCCTGGATTTTGCCGCCGTAATAAATCACCACGCGGTCGCACACATCTTCAACATCCGCCAGCAAATGGCTGCTCAAAATCACCGTCTTGCCGCGCCGCGCCAGTGCCAGGATCAAATCCTTCACTTCGCGGCAGCCAATGGGGTCGAGACCGGACGTCGGTTCATCGAGAATTACGAGATCCGGGTCGTTGATGAGCGCCTGGGCCAGCCCAATCCGGCGTTGCATGCCCTTGGAAAATTCGCCGACGGAGCGCAGGTGGACCTGGCTCAGGCCGACCATTTCGAGCAGTTGCCCGGCGCGGTTGTCGCGCTCGCCCTTGCCGAGATGAAAAAGATTTCCGAAAAAGTCGAGCGTCTCTCGCGAGTTGAGGTAGCGGTAAAGATACGATTCCTCCGGCAGATAACCGATGCGCGACTTGGTCTGCACATGCCGCGGCGAATGGCCGAAAACCTCGATGTGCCCCTTCGTCGGGTAAAGCAAACCGAGCAGCAGCTTGACCGTGGTGGATTTGCCGGAGCCATTTGGGCCAAGCAGACCGAACACTTCGCCGCGCCGCACGTCGAAATCCACATTGTCCACCGCGCGCGCCTTGGGCCGGTTCCAGAAATCCTTGAACACCTTGGTCAGGCCGCGGACGGAGACGACCACTTCTTCGGATTTACGATTGGCGACTGGCGATTGCGGATTTAATTCGGCAACGGGCATAGATCAGATGCAGACAGCGGCGGTTACGCCAGCTTGGGCGTCAATTGGCCGGGCGCTTCGGGGCGTGAACCGGACCCGGGTTTCGGCGCCGCCGGTTCGGGCTGGTAATGTTCCAGTTCCTCGCCCTTGCGCACCAGCCGCGCGCTGTTGAAAACCACAATCAGCGAACCGACAACGTGCAGAATGGAAGCGGCTATCGGGCCGATGTACCCCGACACGGTCACCATCCAGCCGACGATGATAAACGCGACACCAAACGAAAAATTCTGGTTGATAACCGCGCGGGTGCTGCGCGACAGTTTCACGAGGAACGGCAGCCGGCGCAGGTCGTTGTTCATCAGCGCAATCGTCGCACTGTGGATGGCCACTTCGCTGCCCGCCGCGCCCATCGCAATGCCGATGTCGCCCGCCGCCAGCGCCGGGGCGTCGTTCACGCCGTCGCCGACCACCGCCACGCGGTAACCCTTCGCCTTCATGCCGCGCACAAATTCCACCTTGTTCTGCGGCAGACATTCGCCCCGGGCCTCTTCGCAGCCGATTTCCGCCGCCACGCGGGTCGCCACCGCCTGCCGGTCGCCGCTGACCATCGCCACCCGGCGCACGCCGGCTTCCTTCAACTCGGCGAGGGATTCCTTCGCCTCGGCCCGGGTCTGGTCCTGCAGGCCGATCCAGCCGATGCATTGGCCGTCGCGCGCCACAAAAATCAGGCTCCAGCCCTCGGTTTCGTTCAGGTCAACCGATTTCTCGAACTGGCTGTCCACGCCGTTGTCCTTGAGCCACTGTGCGCGGCCGACCAGGATTTTGGCTCCGCCCACCTCGGCCTTCACACCCCGGCCGGCGGTCTCGGCAAAGTTCTGCGGCTCGGCCAGCGGCACACCGGCTTCGCCGGCAATCTGCGCGAGCGCCTTGGCCGTGGGATGGTTGCTGTATTTTTCCGCCGAGGCCGCGCAGCGCAGCAGTTCCGCCGGTTTGATTTCGCCCAGCGGCACCAGCCGGCTCACGGCCAGTTCGCCGGTGGTGAGCGTGCCGGTCTTGTCGAAGACGAAGGCGTTGATTCTGGCCGCGGTTTCGATGTCGGCAACGTTCTTGATCAAAATACCGAGCCGGGCGGCGGCGGACAGCGCAGCAACCATCGCGGTGGGCGTCGCCAGGATGAACGCGCACGGGCAGGAAATGACAAACATGCCAATCACGCGGTCCAGATCATGCGTGAACGCCCAGACCAGCGCGCCGATGACCAGCACGAGCGGCGTGTAAAAGCCCATGTATTGGTCCACAATCTTCATGATCGGGAGTTTGGTTTTCTCGGCGGCCAGAATCAGTTCGCGCACGCGGCCCAGCGTCGTGTCTTCGCCGGCGCGGCTGACCCTGATTTCCAGGACCCCGGTCAGGTTTTGTGTGCCGGCAAAAACTTCATCGCCGGACTTTTTGTCCACCGGCAGCGATTCGCCGGTGATGGTGGCCTGGTTGAACGAACCTTGCCCGCTGACGATGATGCCGTCCGCCGCAACGTTGTCGCCGGGACGGATGCGAATCACGTCGCCGATGGCGAGTTCGCTCGCGGTGATTTCCTCTTCGCTGCCGTCCTTTTTGATGCGCCGCGCCTTGGTCGGCGTGAGTTTGATGAGCGATTCGATGGAAGCGCGCGCGCCTTCGGCGGTGCGGGTTTCGATGATTTCGCCGGTAAGCATGAAAAACGCGACCACCCCGGCGACCTTGTAATTGCTGGAAGCGAACGCGGCGAGCACGGCGATGGCGACGAGTTCGTTGATGCTCAATCGGCCGACGCGCAAATCCTGGACGGCCGTGACGACGATGGGGTAGCCGAGAATGATCGCGCCGATGAACGCGCTGGCACTGGCGACGGTGCCGCCCTGTGCAAACAACCAGTCCACGATGAAGGCGTTAAGGACGAAGACGACGCCCAGCACTGCCTGCCACAAATGCACGACGGAATGTTCGTGGTCGTGGCCGCAGCCGCATTCCGGCCCGTGCTCGTGTTGAGTCAAAAGCGACGTGACTTGCATAACTAAAGAGTGACGGTTGACCGGTGACGGGTGACGAGAGCCAAAATGGTTCGCATATCAAAAATCATTTTTCGCATTCTTTGCCTGAAGGTCGTTTTCATTTAACCCTCACGGATTGGGCGCCGCCGTTTTCGGCTGCGGCGGCTCACGATTCAACATTAACCGGAGTTCGCGCGGTTTGCCATCGGCGCGCCCGGGCAAAAAGATTTTGTCCTGCACATTGGTCAGGATCGGCCCCATCATCTGCACCAGGGTTTGCTGCGCGAACAGGCCCGGATTGCTTTCGTATTTCGGCAGTAAATCACTGAAGCGCTTCGCCTCGGCGGTGATGGACTCCACGAAACGCGCGCGGTCGGCGGCCGCGGCGTTGGTAATGGACGCAGCCTGTGCCCCGGACTGGCTCAAAACCTGGTTTTCGTAACTGTGCGCTTCGTTGAGGATTTTGTTGCGATTTTCCCGCGCGCTCGTGACCCGGCTGAAGACATCCTTCAATTGCCGCGGCGGAATGCTCTGGACCTCGCACTGGTCAATGGCGATGCCGAGCTGTTCCTGCTCGGTCAAATCACTGACGCGCTGAAGCACGGCATCCCGGAATCCGGCCACGTCGCGCGTGAGGATGTCATCCACATTGAAGTGCGCGGCGGTGTAAAGCAGCGCGTTGTTCAGCGCGTTTTGCATGGTGTTGGACGCGGACACGAAATCGAACACGAAGTGAATCGGGTTTTCGATGTGATAGTAAAGCATCGCGCGGGTGTGAATGATGTTGCGGTCCGCCGTGATCGCGTAGCCATCCACCGCCGGATTCAGCGAAGCGCCCGCGGGCAATTCCTCGCCGCTCAACTCCTGTTCCGGCGTGGTCGCATACCAGCCAACGGTGGAATTGACTTTTTGAATTTCCGTGATCGGAATTTTGACCACTTCGTCAATCGGATAAGGATACGACCAATGCCATCCCGAATTGAGCAAAACTTTTTCGCCTTCGCCGACGGGCCTGCCGAAACGCAAAATCACCGCCTTTTCCGACGGACCGACGGTAAAAAAGCCGGAACTGAAAAATGCCAGCACCATCAGCAGCATCACGACTTTGACAATCGCGAAACTGCTGTGCAACGCCTCGGCCAGCGCCTGCGAACCGGCGTCGTCCGGCGTCACCGGCGCGGGCGCGGGAGGCTCGTGCGTGTGATCGGGTTCGTGATCGTGGCTCATATTTACCGGCTCGGCGCGTTGGTCGGCAGATGTTGGAACAAATCAAACGGTGGCGTGCGCTCGTCGAAAATCAAAGTCGCGCGCTGGTTGAGCGACTGTTGCAGCGCGCTGATGCGCAGCAGGAAATTCGCCAGTTCGGGATTTTGTTGAAAGACCGGCAGCACCCTGGCGGCTGCGGCTTCACCCTCGCCGCGAATGCGCGTGGCCGCGGCATCGGCGTTCGCAATGGTTTCGGCGGCCTGCCGATCGGCGGCGGATTTGATTTTTTGCGCCTCGGCCTCGCCTTCGTATTGGAATTGACTGATGAGAATCTGACGCTCGGAGGTCATGCGCTGAAACACGGTTTCCGTCACATTCTCCGGCAAGCCGAGTTTCTTGATGCCAAGAAATGCGATTTCGATGCCGCAATTGTTCGTTTGCAACTGCGATTGGACGGCCTGCTCGATTTCACTTTCGATGGCGTCAAACTTCAATTGTTTCGCGTCGGCGTTCACGAAATCGGCCAGCGGATGCCTGCCGACCACGGCGCTTTTGGCGCTGCGCAACATGCTTTCGAGCATGTTTTGGGCGGCCACGGTCGAACCGCCGGCGAATTTGGGGAAGAACGCCTTGGCGTCGGAAATCTTCCAGCCCACATAAACCATCACGAGCAGGTTGTTGTTATCAGCCGTGAGATTCTGGCTGAACCGGTCCTCGAAATTCTGGACGCGTTGATCAAATTTATAGACCTTCTCCACCGGCCAGGGCCATTTGCAATACGCGCCCGGCTCGGTGAGGTTGCGCGTCGGCTTGCCAAACGTCGTGACGACGGCAACCTCGGATCGGCGAACTTGAAAAACAAACAGCAGCAGCGCGAAAATCACAATCAGCACTGCGCCGATAACGATGGTCATTAGGTTACGTTTCATGGCGATGAATTGTTGGGAGATGATGGCACGTTCAAATTCAAAAGGTCTTCGCGGATTTTGTCTTCCAGATCGAAAATCATAACGTCCTGCGTGTTCGTAACGAGCAAAATGTATTTACGCGCTCCGCCCGTGGCGTCGGCGAATGCCCGGAAATACGCGCGCTGCCGGTAAACCGATGGCGCGGCCTCAAATGCTGGAATCTGGTTGGTGAACAACGCGGCGTGCGCAAACGCCGAAACCGTGAGCCGCTGCCGCGTCGCATCGGCCACGTTCGTCGTCGTGAACGCCTGCGCTCCGGCCAATGCATTGGTGCGAATGGCCATGGCCTGGGCATCAAGAATTTTGGCCAGCTTCGTCTGCTCCGCCCCGACAACTTTTTCGTAATCGCCTGCGACCTTCACCGGCGGATGAATGTCCTGCAACCCGACAAAAATGATCTTTGCGCCGAGGTGATACTCATCCACCGCGGCCTGGATTTGTGAACGTAATTCCTGCGCCGCCTCCAGGCGCGTGTGGGACATCACGTCGTTCAAATCCACGCCGGCGAGATAATGAACAACTTCGCGGGTCGCCAAATCCTGGAGCAGATTCGCCGGTTCGGCGTTGGTGTAAGCCCAGGCGAGGACGTTCGTGATTTGAAATTGAACGGGAATGCTGACGGTGATGAGGCTTACCGGCGGCGCCTTGAGTGTGTCATTGGTGTCGGCGTTTTCGTTTTTAATCGCGACCGGCTCGCGGTTGGCGACGAGGAAATTTTCCTCCTTGGTGTGGCTCACACTCCACAAGATCGTTTTTGCCTGCTCGCTTTGCGCGTCCGGCGTGAAACCGACGTCGAAAATCTGGATTTGCTCCGTGTGATAGAGATAAATTCTGTCCGCCGGCCACGGTAATTTCAGGTGCGCGCCCGGCTCCAGCACCCCGACCGGCCGGCCGAACCGCTCGAGCACCGCCTGTTCGCCCGCGTCAATGAACACGACGCCGGTGGACAAAAACAGCACCGCCAGTTGCGCCAGCAGCAGCACGGGCAGATTTTGTTGGAGCAACTGGAAAAACCAGGTCTCCGAAACTTTGAAGCCAAATTGATAATCCAGCGCCTGTGCCGCCGTCGTGAACAAACTCTCCGGTTGCGCGAGCAGGCCGACGAGCCGGCTGTCGTAAATGGGCCGGGCGATTTTGCCTTTCAGGCGCGGCCGGTAAATTTCCAGCAACAGCGTGAGGAGCATTTCCGCCGCCATCAAACCGAGCAGCAGGCACAAAACGCGGGCAACGTAAAAATCCACCCTCGGAAATTCCGCCCGGGTCCCGGCGATGCCGAGCGCGGTCACGAAGCAGATATACGCGCCGGCCAGCAGAAAGCTCGCGCTGGGCCGCAGCAACCGGTGATTTTCCAGCCGCGCAATGGTCACGGAAAACCGTCCGAGCAAAAACAACAACAGCGCCAAAATTCCGAACAACGACAGTGACTTCATGGCGCGGTCGGACTCAATGCCGTTGTCCGCTTTGGAAATCCAGCGCCAGAGCAGCCAGGCGGCGCCCCCTTCGAGCAGGAACAGCAGCACGCCCAAACCCGGCACAAAAAACTTTTCGAATTGCGCGCGCGCGCGTTGCGCCGGAAAAATCTCCGCGTCCTTCGCTGCAAACAGTGTCGTTTCGCCCCGGGCGCGGGCCAGTTCCTCGAACTCCAGTTTTTCCAGCCGTTCGTTTTCCTCGAGCCGCATCTGGAACCAGCCGGCGAACGCCACGAGCACGCCGAGGCCGAGGAAAATCGCGCACGCCTGACCCGCCAGCGAGTTCACGTAGCTGGTCACGACAAATGCGGCGATGAAGATCACCACCGCCGCGACCAGGTTCACCAGACCGTTTTTTTGAACGTTGCGTTCCATGCTTAACTCAATTCCCGTTCCTCAAACAGGGCCATGCCCACGGCCAGCGCCGCGCCCGCGTAAGCGACCGCATAGGCGAAGGCCTTGCCGACATAACCCCAGTGGAACGTGCTTTTGCCCATGTCCAGGGCGTCCGCAAGCCAGAAAAACTGCCAGTTTGGAACGATGATGTAAAGCGTTGAAGCCCACCATTTGCCCGCCTCCGCGCGGGTGCCAAAAAAATAATCCGACATCAGACCGGCCAAAAAGAACGCCGAGCAAATCGCCAGTGTGGGAATCGTGTCCAGCCGCGTCGAGCACGCCAGTGCCAGCGCCGCCAGGATCCACAGCGCGAACAAAATCAGGATCCCGGCCGGCACCAGCCGCCAGTCCACGTGTGCCTGCACCCCCACGGTCTGCATTTGCCGGATGAATTGGAAAACCAAAAACGCCGCGAGGGTCGCCGTCACCACCAGCGCCAGGATCGCGTCGCTCACAAACGGCCGTCGCAGGAAAAAATTGCTGAAGCCCGCCAGCGCGTAAGCCACCGCCACTCCGGCCGCAAAAATGCCAAGCGCGGGCAGATTGGTCCTGCCGTAGGCGTCGAACGACATCCAGTTGGCGAGCAGCACGCCGATGAGGTTGACGTAGGACAACAGCGTCAGTGCAGCGGCGAGTCCGGTGTATTTGGCCAGGAAAAATTGTGCGCGGCCGACCGGTTTCGACAGTACCGCCAGCGCCGTGCCCGCGCGGATTTCGTGCGCCAGCGATGCCGACGCGCTCAACACCGCGCCGAGCAGCCCCGACAGCAGCATTACCGCCAGCGTGCTGGTGGAGACCAGCTTCGGTTCGTCACCCAGTGCAAAGTAATACGGCACGGCCAGAAAAATTTCAAAAAGCACCGACACCGTCATCAGCAACAGAAAAACCGGCTGCCGGATCAATTCCATGAAGGCATTGGTGGCGATGGTTAAAAATTGTCGCATATCGAATATCGGCCGAAAGGTTAATTCCCCGGCGCCTGATTGCCAACGGTTAATCCATCCGATACGAGGGCCATAATTGAGTTTTCAGGGAAATGGAGCGTCCAGCGGGCGATTTTGTTCAAAATGAAAATCAAGCCATCGCACGAGCGATGGAATTCCACCAAACGTCATGAAGTTCGGCCAACGGCGCGCTGAATTCCCCGGCGGCGGTTTTAATCGTCAACTGGTCGCCGCCCACCCTGCCAATCTGCGCGGCGGGCACCCCCATCAACTTCGCGCGCTCGACCACCTTCACCGCGGCAAGCGGTTTGCACGTGATGACCACGCGGCTTTGCGTCTCGCCAAAAAGCAGGGCATCGAGGCGCAACGTGCTGCCGGTATCTTGCCGGCAGTTCTGACCTTTCGAATTATTTGTGGAAGATGGTTCTGCCGGCGGGACGCCGGCAGCACGCTGTTGTGACACTGCCGTCAAATCCACCGTCGCCCCGATCAATTTTGGCGTTTCGCGCGCCACAAGCTGGCTGATGCAACTTTCCGCAAGACAAACCGCCAAACCGCCTTCGCTGCAATCATGCGCGCTCTTTACCAGGTCGCTTTGAATCAATCCGAGCAGCGTCGTATGCAGGGTCTTGGCGGTTTCCAAATCGCAGCGCGGCGGCGTGCCGTTTTTTTGACCGTGAACCACCTGCAAATACGCCGAGCCGCCAAGACCGAGCAGCGGATCGTCCTGGTCCGCCGCGTCGCCCAGCAAGATGATCGCGTCGCCTTCGTCCTTGAACCACTGCGTCGTGACGTGCTCCGGTTTTTCGATGATACCGACGACGGCGACGGTTGGCGTCGGATCAATCGGACCGGCCGGGCTTTGGTTGTAGAGCGAGCAATTGCCGCCGGTGACGGGCGCGTTGAATGCCTGGCACGCGTCGGCCAGGCCGCGCACGGATTCCTTCATCTGCCAGAACAACTCCGGCTTGAGCGGACTGGGCATGTTCAAATTGTCGGTCGTGCCCAGCGGCACCGCGCCGGAACAGGCCAGATTGCGGCACGCCTCAGCCATCGCCGCCTTCGCCCCTTCGTAGGGATCGAGATAAACGTATGCTCCGTTGCAATCCACGGTCAGGGCGATGAGTTTTTCGGGCACGGCAGGGACGCGCTGCTGCGCGTCCTGGCCGGGCAGCAGCCCGGCCCTGCCAACTTCCGGCAACGAATCGCCCTTGATGCGCAGCACCGCCGCGTCGCTGCCCGGGCAGACCACGGACCCGTCGCGCACCATGTGATCATATTGGCGATAAACCCAATTTTTTGAGGCAATCGTCGGCCACGCCAGAAGTTTCAGGAGATTGGCTTTGGCGTCCTGGGTGTCGGAAATTCCATCCAGCCGGAAGGCACGGACCGCTTTCAAATACTCCGGCTCGCGCGATTCGCGCTGATAAACCGGCGATTCGTCGGCGATTTTCTTCGCCGGAATGTCGGCCACAATCTTTCCGTGATGACCTACGACCATGTGGCCGGTGTCGGTCACGACGCCGATTTCCGACCACGGCAAATCCCACTTGTCGAAAATCCGTTTCACTTCCGATTCGCGGCCTTTGTGGACGATGATGAGCATGCGCTCCTGCGATTCGGAGAGCATAATCTCGTAGCTCGACATGTTCGGCGCGCGCTGCGGCACTTTGTCGAGTTCGATCTCAATGCCTGTGCCCGCGCGCGCGGCGGTCTCGCAGGTCGAACAGGTCAGGCCCGCCGCGCCCATGTCCTGAATGCCCGCGACCGCGCCGGTGGCGAGCAACTCGAGGCAGGCTTCGCAAACCAGTTTCTCCATAAACGGATCGCCCACCTGCACCGCGCCGCGTTGTTGCTCGGCGGATTCCTCGGTCAAATCCTGCGACGCGAACGCCGCGCCCGCGAGACCGTCGCGGCCCGTGGCCGGGCCGACGTAAAACACCGGATTGCCGATGCCCCTGGCCGCGCCGCGCGCGATTTGTTCGTGGCGCAGCACGCCGAGACAGAAGGCGTTCACGAGCGGATTGCCTTCGTAGGATTTGTCAAAATAAACCTCGCCCGCGATGGTCGGGATGCCGAAGCAATTGCCGTAATGTGCGATGCCGGCCACAACGCCGGCGAACAAACGCTTGTTATTTGCGATTTGCGATTTGCCATTCTCAATTTTGGAATTAGCGCCTTCGGCGAAAGACGGCTCGCCCTCACCCTGCCCCTCTCCCCCGGGGAGAGGAAGACTGCCAGCGGGAGTCGTTGTAAGATTCGTGCGGGCTTTCCCACTGTCGCTGATGGCTCCTCCCTCTCCGCCCGGAGGGGGGAGAGGGCCGGGGTGCGGCGGGCGATCTTCCGTAATCGGTCCAAAGCGCAGGGAATTTACCGAACAGATTGGCCGGGCTCCCATCGTGAAAATGTCGCGCACGATGCCGCCAACGCCCGTGGCCGCGCCCTGGAACGGCTCGACCGCGCTCGGATGATTGTGCGATTCGATCTTGAACGCGATGGCCAGGCCGTCGCCGATGTCAATGATGCCGGCGTTTTCCTCGCCCGCGCCGACGAGGATTTTTTTGGACCTGGTCGGAAATGTTTTCAGCAGCGGGCGGGTGTTTTTGTAGCTGCAATGCTCGCTCCACATCACCGAAAAGATGCCCAACTCGGTGTAGCTCGGCTCGCGTCCGAGGATTTCCCTGGCGTGGGCGTATTCGTCCGGTGTCAGGTTGTGTTTGGCAACCAGCTCAGGCGTGATGGCGGGTTCGGTCACGGTGTCGAGTTTGTGGTTTTGAAAACTCCGGACGGCATGATTGAAGCCGAGGCGGCAACATTGGTCAAGACGGTCGCTTTTAATTGTTCCGCCACAAATCGCGTGAAGGCGCGCCGGCGCTCATCATTGACATGCGTGAGATCGATGTAGTCGGACACTTCTTGAAATGGCGGGTTGGTGATCAAAACGATGTCCGGGTGCTGACGCTGGAGTTCGCGCAGAAAGGAGAGCATGTCGATCCGCAATGCCGGGTCGAGACGCCGTCCGAGCAGAGGGTTGAGCTGGCCGGCGATGAGAACCAGGCGCTGTTGACGTTTGGCGCAATCCATTGCCAGGCTGGCAAGGGCTGATTTCTGCAACGCGCTTTCCGCGTTGATTTGAAACCCTCGAGAAAACTTGGCGGCGCCGGCATCAAGATTGTCTTTCACAGTGGCATCATGTTGCCGCTGCCGGATCATGGCCACGCCAGGGCCGAGGATTCGCTGCGATAACACGTCGCGCAGATAAAATGCCGGCAGAAGGTCACTGAGCAAACCGTAGCTGAGGATGCGAACGGGGATATGTTTCTCCAGATCGAATTTTCGGCAATCGGGAATGTCTTTGAAGCCGAAGAACAGCGGGACGGTGTCACCGGAAAGACCCAGGTAGAAATCCGCCTCGGAGAAGTACCAAATGATTATTTGTGCGGTGGAGGGATCGAGGCCGCGATGAATGAGATAAACGTCATACGCGCGCGCCCCGGGCCAGCCCAGTTCGCCCGTGTGCAGGTTGGGGGCGAGATAGCCATTGAGAAGCTGGTCATCCACTTGGCGGTGCGCCTGGCTGCTGCCCATGATGGCCGCTTTCGGGAGCGCACGGCTCTCACGCAACACATGATATTTGACCTGGAAACGCGCCAAACCGGTCGTTCCTTCCTTGCCTTGCCAGAACGCAAACCAGAAAAGCGTCGTGTGGCAGGCAACGGCGAGCCAGAGGTTCACCAGAACGAAACCCACAATGGCATGGAAAATCCAGTGCGCGTTTTGTCCGCTGGTTTTCTTGAGAAAAATCCTGGTGAGGAGATTGTGAATGATTATGACCGCTACCAGTGCCGAAAACAGATACGCCGCCTCCCATAAGCGGTTTTGCACGAATTTTTCGGCGTCCATGACACTTCCCACGGTCAGCCACATGACGGTTTCACTGAAATGGGCGAAGACATACCGCGCGACCCGCCTCCCCAACAAGGCGTATCCCAGCCAGACCATACCGGTCAGCCCCACGCCAATCAATTGAGTTCGCCAGCGTTTCATGGGTTCAGAATTGGAAGTAAATAAACTGCGCACCCTCGAACACGCCGAGACCGGCAATGGCAAGGAGAACGGTTATCATGCCCGCAGCCTGCCAGCGGGCCGGCCATTCTGAAAAGCGATCCATAAGCCCGTTCTTCCACTGCAAAAACAGTCCGATCCCGCCATACAACAAGACCCCCCAACAAATGGGATCCCAACCGTGTTGCCAGGGGGTGAACAGGGCGCGCAGGAAAGATTCAATCAAGTTCAACTGGCCGACTTTTGCCGGCACGGAACCCGCCCTGAAGAAAAGCCACCCCAAGCAGGTCAAATGAAAGAAAATCACCACCGACGCAAACCGGGCAAAACCCGGGATGGCGGCCGCGAAGCCGCTCCGGGCAACAGTTGGTGGCGCGGCAATTCGTTCGCGCCATTGCGACCAGGCCCGATGAACGGCCAGCAACACTCCGTGAAAGAATCCCCACAGCACAAACGCCGCGCCGGCCCCATGCCACAGGCCGCCCAGCAGCATCGTGATCGTCAAATTCAGATAAGTCCGGAACGTCCCCCGGCGATTGCCGCCCAGCGGGATGTAAAGATAATCGCGCAACCAGGTGGACAGGCTGATGTGCCAGTTTCTCCAGAACTCGGAAGGATTTGCGGCAAGGTAGGGGGACTTGAAATTTTCCATCAACTCGAAACCCATGATTTTCGACAGGCCGCGCGCGATGTCGGAGTAACCGGAAAAATCCGCGTAAATTTGAAACGCGAACGCGTAGATGACAAACCAGGAATTCATGTCCGCAAACGGCGCCGATGGCCCCCCAAATCCCCAATTCACCACCTGCGCCAGGCGGTCACTGATGACCACTTTCTTGAAATAACCCAGCAGAACGAGCCAGAATCCATTCACCACCTGCTCCCTCTTGATGACGCGCGCCGTCTGGAATTGAGGCAGAAGTTTCGAGGCGCGCATGATCGGTCCAGCCACGAGGTGGGGGAAATAACAGACGAAGAGTTGATAATCCAACAGGCTGGCGGACGGTTTTAATTCCCGGCGATAGACGTCAATCGTATAACTCATGGACATAAACGTATAGAACGAGATGCCGATGGGCAGAATGATGTGCAGTGCCAGCGGATGCGCCGCCAGACCAAAAAAGTTGAGAACCCCGGCTGCGCTGTCGGCAAAAAAATTAAAATACTTGAAAAAGCCAAGCACGGTTAAATTCACCGTCATGCTGCCGCCCAGCAACCACTTCCGGCGGATGGGGCTGGCGGTTTTATCAATCCACTTGGCGCAGAAATAATCAAAGAAACTGGTGAACCAGAGCAAACCCAGGAACCGGGGGTCCCACCAGCCGTAGAAAAAATAACTGGCGAAGAGCAGAAACCAGTTTTGGGGGCGATGTTTGAGCCGGTAATAAACCGGCAACACCACCGCCAGAAAGAGCAGAAAGATGAGCGAATTAAAAATCATTATCAATTCGCGCGCGATTCCAGCAATCGCCGCGTCTTTTCAATTTCCGATTCGAGCGTCTGCCGAAACGGGAGTGTTCCGTCCAGCAGCGCCGCGAGGCCGCCCGACCGCGCGGTGTAATTCGGCCGTCCCGCGCTTTGGCTCGCGCGGGCGACGGCGGAATTCTTTCGCTGGGTCGAACGGATTTTCACGGAATCAAACTTTCAGGGAAACCGCGCGTCCGTCCGGCGTGAGGTTGTGTTTGGCAACCAGTTCAGGCGTGATGGCAAGTTCGGTCATGGGAAAAATCGTTTGGCAAATTATTTAATGTGATTTGTAGTAATCGCTTCAATTGTTTTGTAAAAGCTTGATTCTCGATCTCGCACCAATCCTGCGGCCGGATGATAACGAAAACCTGAATGCACTTTAGCGGCCGCCTCAAGCGCAACGTTTGCTAACTCATTTGCTTTTTCGGTTTCTCCTCTTTGTGCAGCTATGATTGCGCGAATTCCAAACGTCTCATAAACATCCGCAGGAAATTCTATTCCGTTTAGATGGAGTTCATCGAGCACTGCCAGTGCTTCGTCGAAAAATTGTGTCAACTTGTTTTCAACTACAAGCCGACCAAATTTGATATACGAACGTGTTCGAACATTCGGAAACTTTCTTTCTGTATCAAAAACGAAACGATAACATGCTAGGGCTTGGTCAATTTCGCCAAGTTTGGCCAGACAACTTGCCTTTTGACTATAAGTGGAAGCCAATTCGAACTGCGCCGGGAATTCGGTAAGAATCTTTTCTAAAAGTGTTAGCGCAGCCCGAACGAGTTCCGGCGAACCGACTTCTTCAAGATGACTGGCTTGGATTCGCAAATACTGTGCTTTATTGCCAATAGTGCGGCTTCGTTTGAGACGAGCAAAGAAATCAGCCTGGTCAGCTTCTTTCCAAGTTGTCTTTCTGAACCAGTCGTTCGCCATTGCTCAAATGTTTAAGCCGCTTGTGCGGCGGTTTTGTTTTGCAGCGCGGCGAAGATGCTTTCAAAAACTAACCGTCCATCGGCGCTGCCAAGAATTTCCTCACTCGCGCGTTCAGGATGCGGCATCAGGCCGGCCACGTTGCGGCGTTCGTTGCACAAGCCGGCAATGTTCAGCAATGAACCGTTGGGATTCGCCTTGTCGGTCAGGTTTCCGTTTGCGTCGCAGTATTGCCAGAGAATCTGGTGGTTGACTTTGAGCCTTGCGAGCGTTTCCTCGTCGGCAAAGTAGCAGCCCTCGCCGTGCGCGATGGGCACGCGCAGCAACTTGCCCGGCGGAATTTTGTTCGTGAACGGCGAATCGGTCGTGGCGGTCTTGAGAAAAATGTGCTCGCAGTGAAATTGCAGGTCGCGATTGCGGATGAGCGCACCGGGCAGCAAACCGGCTTCGGTCAACACTTGAAAGCCGTTGCAGATGCCGATGACGGGGCCGCCGTTGTCGGCGAATTGCTTCACCGCCTGCATCACGGGGCTGAACCGCGCGATGGCGCCGCAGCGCAGATAATCGCCATAGCTGAAACCGCCCGGCACAATCACAGCGTCGGCGTCGCCAAGGGAATTTTCCTTGTGCCAGACGTAACGCGCCGGGTGGCCGAGCAACCGGATGGCGTGGAGGGCGTCCTGGTCGCAGTTGGAAGCGGGAAATTGGAGAACGGCAAAATTCATGTGATTTACGATTTACGATTTACGATTTACGCGTCGAACGGCTCAGGGCTCGTCAATCGTCAATCGTATATCGTAAATGTCTTGGTTCATTCAATTTCCAGTTTGTAGTCCTCGATGATGGGGTTGCTCAGGAACTTGTGAGCGGCGTCGTTAAGCACGCGCTCCGCGGCAGCCAGGTTCGTGCCGGGCGCGAGGTCAATTTCGATGTATTTGCCGACGTGGACACCAGTGACGTCCTTGTAGCCCATATGTTCGAGCGCGTTCTGGACGGTTTTGCCTTGGGGATCAACCACGGCCTTTTTGGGTGTGATGATGATTTTTGCTTTCATGCTCGCGCGACAGAATTTTGCGGGAAAATTTTGCGCCGGGCGAGCAATTTTTGAGCGGGAAACATTTTTGGGGACGCACGCCACAAGAAGCGTTGAATTTAGCCGCCGGTTGCGCCATGGTTGGCCCGTGAATAATCCGATTTCACTGGACGATGCGCCGCCCCGCCACATGGGTTCCGAACGCAAGGAACTCGAACCCTGCTCCATCGTCATCTTCGGCGCCAGCGGCGATTTGACCGCGCGGAAACTCATCCCGGCGTTTTACCATCTCTGCAAGGAAAAGCAGATGCCGTCCGCGTTCCGCATCATTGGTTTTGCGCGGCGGGAAAAGACGGATGAATCGTGGCGCGCGGAATTGCGCGCCGCGCTCGACCAGTTTTCCCGCACCCAGCCGGTGGATGAAAAGGTGTGGCGCGAGTTCGCGGCCAGCTTGTTTTATTGCCAGGGCGACATCACCGACGCGGCGGCTTACAAAAAGCTCGAAGAATTGCTGACCTCGTTCGGCAGCGCGCCGCTGCGGGAGAAGCTCTTGTTTTATCTGGCAACCTTGCCCAGCCAATTCGGCGAAGTTGTGGAGCAAATCCATCGCGCCGGCCTGTTAAACAAGGACGGTTCCGCCTGGCAACGCATCGTCGTCGAGAAACCGTTTGGCCACGACCTCGCCTCCGCCCAGGCGCTGAACCGGGAACTGACCCGCTTCGCGCACGAGCAGCAGGTCTGCCGCATTGATCATTACCTCGGCAAGGAAACGGTGCAGAACATTTTGATGTTCCGCTTTTCCAACTCCGTTTTCGAGCGGCTCTGGAATCGCAACCTGATTGACCATGTGCAAATCACCGTCAGCGAAAAATCCGGGGTGGGCCAGCGTGGCGGTTATTACGAGGAGGCCGGCGCGTTGCGCGACATGGTGCAAAATCACATGCTCCAAGTCCTTTCGCTCGTGGCGATGGAACCGCCCGTGTCGCTCGAAGCCGAGGCCATTCGCGACGAAAAGGTGAAACTGCTCAAATCCATCCGTCCGCTGACGCCCGAAGATGTGGCGAAGCAGGTCGTGCGCGGCCAATACTTCGCCGGCACGGTGAACGGGCTGCCGGCGCCGGGTTACCGGCAGGAACCGAAAGTGAAGCCCGATTCCAACGTGGAAACCTACGTCGCTTTGAAGCTGTTCATTGACAACTGGCGCTGGTCCGGCGTGCCGTTTTATTTGCGCACCGGCAAATGCCTGCCGCAAAGCGCGAGCGAAGTGCGGGTTCAATTTCGCCCCACGCCGCACGTGCTGTTTGCCGCGCAATGCGGCCCAAAACTCGACGCCAACGCGCTGGCACTCCGGCTCCAGCCGAACGAAGGAATTTCCCTGCACTTCAACGGCAAGGTGCCCGGCATGAGCCTCGGGGTGCGCCCCGTGCGGATGCACTTCAGTTACGACGCCGAGTTTGGCGCCTACACGCCCGAAGCCTACGAACGGCTGCTGCTCGAAGCCATCGCCGGCGACGCAACGCTGTTCATCCGGCGCGACGAAGTCGAAACCGCGTGGCGAATCGTGGACTCCATCCGCGCCAACTGGGAAGGCAAGCCGCTGACGAACCGCGAATTTTACGCCGCCGGCACGTGGGGACCGGTCGCCGCCGAGGATTTGCTCGCGCAAAGCGGCCACGCGTGGCACGAACCGCAGATGATTACTTGATCTTCCATGGACCCGCGAACGACGCTATGTCATTTCATGCACAATTTTGAACTGATTTCCTTCGCCAGCGCCGACGAACTGGCCCGCGCCGCCGCCGGCGCGTGGCTGGATGAAATCGCGGCGGCCAACCGCGCGGCCAAACCATATTGCGTTGCGCTGTCCGGCGGACGCATTGCGCGGAAATTTTTTGCTTCGGTCGTGGAACAAGCAAAGGCACGGAAAATTGGGGACGGCGGCACACCGTCCCTCCCGGCGAACGTGCATTTTTTCTGGGCGGACGAGCGTTGCGTGCCGCCAGACGATGCGGAAAGCAATTTTGCCATCGCCCGAGAATTCCTGTTCGCGCCGCTGAAAATTGCCGACGCCCAAATTCACCGCATCCGTGGTGAAGTTTCACCGGAAGCCGCAGCGAAAGCAGCTTCAACAGAAATTTCCAAAATCGCGCCGGTGAATGAAAACGGCCAGCCGGTTTTGGATTTGATTTTTCTCGGCATGGGCGAGGACGGCCATGTGGCGTCGCTTTTTCCCGGCGAATCCGAAAGGGCAGCAGCCAGCAAGGTTGTGTATCGCGCGATAAAAAATTCACCCAAGCCGCCACAAAATCGTGTCACGCTTGGCTACGCCGCCATGGCGGCGGCAAGGCAGGTATGGGTTCTGGTGTCGGGCACTGGCAAAAAAACAATGTTACATGAGTCACTTTTCTGCAAAAACTGCACGCCTTTGGCGCGAGTGACTCAATTTAGGACACAAACGAAAATTTTCAGTGATTTTTTTGTGGTTCAAACGTACAAAAAAATTTGACAAATGTTTGAACCATTTGCATTCTTACTACGTCTATGGAATAGTAGCGAATGAAGGATTTCGCTGTTCGTTTAGGGTTGGCATAGAGGTTTTGCTCGTGGCGCGGCTCGGACAGCGACCCCAAGTTGGTCGCGCCACCCTTCTGAGCGCCTCGGTGAAGGCGTTTAAACCTCGTCACCGCGGGGGCCGGACGAAAGTCCGGCCTTTTTTTTTTGCATTTATGGAATTCGCATTGATTGCAGGGCGAAAAACATTTAATTTTCCCGACGCATGAAACACCAGCTCGATTTCGAGAAGCCGATCATCGAACTGCAAGACAAGCTGGACGAACTCCGCAAACATCCGGAAATGCATTCGCTGGACATCAGCTTTGAGGAAGAAATTCAGCTCATCGAAAAAAAACTGGAGGAAACCCGCCGGCAGATTTTTTCCAACCTCAACGCGTGGCAGCGCGTCCAACTGGCGCGCCATCCCAAACGGCCCTACACATTGAATTACCTGGAAAAGACGTTCACCGACTTTCATGAACTGCACGGTGACCGGCTGTTTGGCGAAGACCGCGCGATGGTGGGTGGCTTTGCGAAACTGGGCGAAGACCGCGTCGTCGTCATCGGCACGCAAAAAGGCCGGGACACGAAGGAAAACATTTTGCGCAATTTCGGCTGTGCCCATCCTGAAGGCTACCGCAAGGCGCTGCGCCTGATGCGGCTCGCCAACAAATTCGGCCTGCCCCTCATCACGCTCATTGACACCTCCGGCGCGTTTCCGGGCGTTGGCGCGGAGGAACGCCACATCGCCGAGGCTATCGCCGTCAATCTTCGCGAAATGATGCTGTTGGAGGTGCCCATCATCGCCACGGTCATCGGCGAAGGCGGTTCAGGCGGCGCGCTCGGCATCGGCGTCGCCGACCGCGTGTTGATTTTGGAAAATGCTTATTATTCCGTCATCCCCCCCGAAGGTTGCGCGGCGATTTTGTGGAGAGACCGCGACGCCACCGCCGAAGCCGCCGAGGCTCTCAAAATCACCGCGAAGGACTTGTTCGGATTCAAACTCGTGGATGAAATCATTCCCGAACCGCTGGGCGGCGCGCACAACGACCCCGATGAAGCCGCCGCCCATTTGAAGACCCATCTGCTCAAACATTTGAACGAACTCGCTGCGGTGCCGGTCGCCGAACGACTAAAAAAACGCTACGAGAAATTCCGCGCGCACGGGCATTTCATCGAAAACACCGAACCGGCCATGAACGGTGTTGTTCCCCAGGCATCGGCCGCATAATTCCCAGTGCTTTATCCGCTCACCTTTCATCCAATTTCTAAAGAGCGCGTTTGGGGCGGACGCGAAATGGAGCGGCTCTACAAAAAGAAACTGCCGGCGGGCAGGCCGATTGGCGAATCGTGGGAAATCAGCGACCGGCCGGGCGACGTCAGCGTCATTGCCAATGGCCCGCTGGCCGGGAAAAATCTGCGCTGGTTGATGGAAAATCATCGGGCCGAATTGCTCGGCGATGCGAAACCGGCAAACGAAAACCGCTTTCCGCTGCTCTGCAAAATTCTCGATGCGCGGGAAAAACTTTCACTGCAAGTCCATCCGCCCGCACCTGGAGCCGTGGAACTTGGCGGCGAGCCGAAGACCGAAATGTGGTTTATCGCCGACGCCGCGCCCGGCGCGGAACTGTTCGTCGGGCTCAAACGCGGCGTCACGCGCCAGGAATTCGGGAAAAAAGTCCGGACCGGTGAAGTGGCGGAATGTTTTCATCGGGTTCCCGTGCGCGCAGGCGACGCGATGTTTCTGCCCAGCGGCCGCGTCCACGCCATCGGCGCCGGCTTGGTGATTTTTGAAATCCAGCAGAACTCGGACACCACTTACCGGGTATTCGATTGGAACCGCATCGGGCTGGACGGCAAACCCCGCGAATTGCACGTTGCCCAATCACTCGCCAGCATTGATTTCAATGACTTCGAGCCGGCGCTCGTTCAAAACAAATTCACCGGCGAAGACCCAATTCAAAAACGTCCACTTGTGTGCGATCCGCTTTTCAACGTCGAGGCCTGGCGAATGAATGCCGGCGCAGGCGTTTCATTAAAACCGCGCGCACTGCAAATCATCGCGGGATTAAACGGCCGGCTTGAAATTCAAAGCGGTCCGGCCTCGGTAAAATTGTCCGCTGGCCAGTTTTGTCTTGTGCCGGCGTGCCTGGAGCGGACGGAAATTACTGCGCAGGCGGACGCCGGCTGGCTGCGCGTCGAGGCGACTTGAGTGGTTCGAGCACCGGAGGTGCGTCAGATAGCAGCCCACGGCGCAGGAAAAAGCGTGGGGTGGTCATAAGCCCCGGATGGGCCGAAAGAAAAATATAAGTCATGGGCTTTATCTGTCGCCCCAGCCGGGGCTTGTAATTTTTCACAAAACAAACCCACGGCTGGTCGCCGTGGGCTGCTGTCTTCCGCCGCTCCGCGGCTGCAATTTCAATTCTGCGACAAATCCTCGGGCATTTGGGAAAGCAGCTTGTTTTTCCAGCCGCCCTTGCTTTTCAAGATTTTCTGCCAGAGTTGTTCGGGCGGCGTTTCAAAGACGAGTTCGAGCGACGCGGGAAACGTGAGCCACGCCTTGCGTTTGATTTCGATTTCAAGCTGGCCGGGCGACCAGCCGGCGTAACCCGCAAACAACTTGACCTTTTTCCCCGGTGAAAACGATTCGCCGATTTCCAACAGATCATCCAGTGAATGGCCGAGACTCAAATTCGGAAAAACATTCGCGTCGGGAAGGAAACTGTCCGCATGCAAAAAGCTCAGCGCGGTCGGCTGCACCGGCCCGCCGAGAAAAAGCGGCGCTTCCCGAAGCCGGTCGGGCAGGTCGGCCACGAGCACTTCCCCCACCTTGTTGCCGGCGGCGCGGTTGAGCACGAGGCCAAAAGCCCCCTCGGCGTTGTGCTCGCAAACCAGCACCACCGTGTGATGGAAAAAGGAGCCGCGCAAAACGCCGCCGTCCAGCAGCAATTTGCCTTTGAGGAATTTTCCGGTTTCGCTCATGTCCACTGTCAATGTGCCTCAGAAATACGTTGCTGGCAATGGGTGGAAATTTGAATGTGGAAATTTGAACTGCCAGGACGCAAAGCGGCAAAGCTTGAAGGAAAACGGGAAGAAAGCCCGGGTTCCGGCAACCGTGGCGCCCGGAATTTCAATTGGGTGGCAGGAGAAGCTCCCGTTCCTCTCCAGAATCAATGTTCTGAATACGAACCGACTTTTTCCGGATCTCCAGACAACGAAGGGTCACATTGGTTCCCCCGATTTTCACCTGTTTCAGTTCATTGGAAAAAAAGGAACGGCCATTGATGATGGCCACGGGCTGGTTTCCCCACAAAACCCCCTGAAGTTTGATGGTGGCCGGGGCAGTCGCCGGCTGGTTGGTGTTATTGTTGTTTATATAAATGGCGGGATTATTGGCAACTGGCTTTGCCGCAGGCATCCTGGCGTCCCTCAGTTCGTCCACATGACCTGCTTCCAATTGCGCGGCCTCGCCATATTTCATCCAGTCCAGGACTTGATCGAACCCGTATCGCTTCTCCGCTTCAATGAACAGGTCAATCTGGCCGCGCGTGTAATGATTTTGCAGGACCCGCTTTTTTTCCACCTCTTCGTTTTGTGAATCCATCAACAAATAACCGACCAGCTCGCAGAAACCCTCCTCGGCGTCGCGACCCAATCTCGCCCTCCGCTCCTTGGGCACATTTTCGCCCACCCAGGCATGGGAATATTCGTGGGCACAAGTTTCCTTCAACTGGGCCAGCGGCAGCCCGGTCAGCAGGCTCATTTTGTATCGGGTCTGGTTGTTGACCGTCTCGGGACGGATGCAACCCAGCAGGTCGGGGCTTTCAAAATTATGGCCTTCCGTAATGAACATGGAATCCACATCTACGCGATCGATGACCGAGACATCCACATTCGTCGGGAAAGAAGTGAAACGGGAAAACAACCGGTCGAGGTCGTCCTTGACCTGACTGCAAATTTGTCTGGCATCGTCAGCCTTCAGCACCACCGTCCTGGCGTCGCGGGCGCAAAGGTAACGCCCGTCCGGCAATTGGGTGCCATCCTTGACCGGCAGGCCGCAGATGGAACAACGAGGCAGTTTTATGCAGTCAGAACAGACCTCTTTTTGCTCACCGGTGACCTTGTCGGTGACAAGGTAAATCGTGCCGGAAATTGGTTTGCCGCAAACGGCACAAACATCTCCTCGCGCCGACAGCGACAGGCCAAAACACAAACCGGCCATCAGCAAGACAATCCAAAGACATCTCCCGTGGTGTTGCATGGTTTGATCCTTTGCGGAAAAATTCCGGCAGCAACGAAAAGCAAACGCTTCGTTGCCTGCTTCCACCCAAAGCACCTCCCGCGCCAAATCAGACTAGGGATTTGACCTTTTTCACAATGCCAGCGGCATCAATGCCGAAGTGCGCCAGCAATTCCGCCGGTTTGCCGGAACGGGGCAGCGCCGTCACGGCAAGCTTGTGGACTTTGATTCCGTCCACGCCGAGTTCGCCCGCGACCGCGTCACCCAAACCGCCTTCGAGGTAATGGTCTTCAACGGTGATGACGGTGTTGCCGGTTTTTTGCGCGGCAGCCTTGATGACATCCCGGCCGAGCGGCTTGATGCTGTAAGCATCAATGACCGTGATGCCGATGCCTTCGGCTTTCAACGCTTCGGCGGCCTTCAGCGCTTCGTGCAGCGTCACGCCCGCGCCGACGACGGTGACCTTGTCGCCCGCCTTCTGGCGCACCACTTTCACACCCCCGATGGGGAATGGTTCGTCATTGTTGTAAATCACCGGGGTCTTCGGACGTGACGTGCGCAGGAAACAAATCCCCTTCGTTTGTGCCATCTGTTCGACCAGCTTTTCCGTGCTCACGGCGTCGCTGGGATACAGCACCACACTGCCGGCGATTGCGCGCATCATGGCGATATCTTCGAGCGCCATTTGCGACGGACCGTCTTCGCCGATGCTCACGCCGACGTGTGAGCCGACGAGCTTGAGGTTCGCCTGCGAAATGCCCGCGACGCGAATCTGGTCATACGCGCGGGTGAAAAAACACGCGAACGTGGACGCGAACGGCACCTTGCCCCGCGCGCCAAAACCGGTGGCCACGCCGACCATGTTTTGCTCGGCAATGAAACATTCTGTGAAACGGTCCGGGAACTTCTTGAAAAACTTTTCCGCGAACGTGGAATTTTTGGTGTCGCCATCCATCGCCACAACGCGCGGGTCCACTCCGCCGATGCGTTCGAGCGCGGCGCCGTAGGCTTCGCGCGTCGCGACCGGGTCGCCGGGTTTGTAATTGATTGGCGGATAACCCGCGGGCGCGGCGTTGTTCGGCGCGGGCAATTGGGCCGGCGCGGGAATCGGAACGCCGATGCCGGATTTTGCACTGGGCTGAAGTTCGGCGACGGCTTTCCCGGCCTCTTCCTTGTTCAGGGGCTTGCCGTGCCAGCCGTCCTTGTCCTGCAAAAATGAAACCCCCGCGCCCTTGTAGGTTTTGGCGATGATGCAGAGCGGTTGATCGTTCAGCCCGACGCCGCCGACCACTTCCAGGATCTCCTCGATGTCGTGGCCGTCAATGTCCTCGACGCGCCAGCCGAAGGCTTCAAAACGTTTTCGATAAACGCCGACGTCATGGCCGAACGCCGTTGCCTGGCTCTGGCCGAGACGGTTGTCGTCCACGATGGCAATCAAATTGTTGAGCTTGTAAACACCCGCGAACGACGCCGCTTCCCAGACCGCGCCTTCGGCAATTTCGCCGTCGCCGAGGAGGACGTAGGTGTTGTAATCCAGATGGTCGAGCCGCGCGGCCAGCGCCATGCCGGCGCCAACGCTCAAGCCCTGGCCCAGCGAGCCGGTCGCCACGTCCACGAACGGCAGCCGCGGCGTCGGATGACCTTCGAGGTCGCAACCGAACTGGCGGAGTTTCAACAACTCACTGGCCGGGAACAAACCGGTTTCCGCCCACGCGGCATACAGGAGCGGCGCGGCATGCCCCTTGGAAAGGATGAAACGATCATTGTTGTAATAATGCGGATTCTTCGCGTCGTAACGCATGTGGCCGAAGAACAGCGTGGCCATCACGTCGGCCGCCGAGCAGCACGAAGTCGGGTGTCCGCTGCCTGCCGCGGTGGTTGAGGTGATCGAGTGAATCCGCAACTGGTTTGCGATGCCCTTCAGTAATTCAATGTCTGTGTCAATCATGAAACGAAGAGTCTAGGTGAATGACGGCAAAAGCCAAGAATGAAAATTGAAAAAAGGCGGATCACTGCGGCAGGACGTGGCCGGGGACTGAACAAGTCGGCGGCACACCGACCGCATTGATCGTGTAGGTGCCGCCGGAAGGGCAAACCGGGAAAACCATGTTGGATAAATACGGCAACAGGTCCTCGGCGGACGGAATGGCATCGGCAGTTTTGTCATTTTCCAAGGCCCATTGCTCTTTGGCCACCTCAATTTGCCGGAGATTGTTGAGGCAGACGTTGAGCTGGGCGGCTGGCGACATCGGTTGTTCCGCTGATGGTTCAGGCGCGGTGTTGGCTTGCTGATTTTCGGCCTGCATTTGCTGCAACTGCTCCTGCTGCTGTTGTGCGGAATCGCGCGAGGTCTGTAATTGCAGCGTTAGCTGCTGATTCGTCCCGCGCAACCGGTTGTTCTCATTTTGCAGTTGGGAAAATTTTTGGGATAAATTCTGATTTTCGGCGCGCAGGCGGGCGTTTTCCGCGCTCAACGTGGCGACACTCGAATTCTTGAGCTGGTCCAACTGGGCGCGCATTTGATCGGTCTCCTGTCTGGCCTCGCGCAAGGCAACCTGGGCCGCGTCCTTCTGCCGGTTTGCCGAAAACAGAAAAAATTCGCCGGCCAAAAGCACCACCACACACAACCACAGAACCCACTTTTTAAGTTTCATGGACAAGCTTCTTTTCGCCCTTCCGCGCCCCGCCGTCAAACACGAAATGATGGCTTGCCGGGCCGTAGCTGGCCGCTGCCGGCCAGCGATGGCTGGTACGCGAGGCGGGGGTCGAACCCACAACCTTCGGCTCCGGAGGCCGACGCTCTATCCAATTGAGCTACTCGCGCAGGGCAAACCTACAATACGCATCCGCGCGCCTTTGCTCAATGCAAATTGCAGGGTTTCGCGCCCCACGCCCCACCGCTCACTGATTCCGCCTGATGGCCTCCAGCAGCGGATGGTTTTCCTTTTTCCACTTTTCAAACCGCGGCGCGGTTCGGCGTCAGCCGCTGCGCGTTCATTTTCACCGCCTCGGCGAACGCTGTCCGTGTCCCTCGCCCGCGCAAACTGAAGAAGCGGGTCACAGCCCGGGTGGGGGTTCCTGCCAATTCCCGCAGGGCAGCGGAGCGACCCTGAAAAAAGCACGCGCCAGCCAACGGACAGCGGGCTGCAAGGAAACGGCCATTCATTGCGTCCCCTCTGGCCGGTGCCAAATGCGCTGGCCGTCTTTATACACTTCCCGAACACGGTGAAATGGCACGCGATGAATCCGCCCCTCCCCATCCACAAGCCGGAACGCTTGCGGGTCATCGCGGGGAAAACTCACCTTCCCAAACGGAACCACAATGATCCGTTCCTCAACCCGGTCAAAGTAACCCAGCTCGAAGTTCCCCCGCGCAAACTCCGCGTCCCAGCGGATGCGGTTCAGCAGTTCATCAATCGGCACTTGGCGCATAGTCACCACCGCCGTCCCAGAAACCATTCATCCGCTTCAAGATCGTGTTTGAGCAGATACGCATGCCCGTCCGCGCCCCGCACTTTGAAATAATCGGCGCGAGGCCATTCGGGTTTGCTCTCGGCCTGATGCCAACGGTCGAGGACTTCCTCCACCTCGACGGGCTGTTCTTCCCGGAAGAAGCGGCGCGGCGTCTCGTCGGCCTTGGTTCCGGCGTAACATTCGACCTGGATTGGGATGAGCTTCATCTTCAGGCGCTCCGGCAACGCTTCGCACCCGGCATACGCCGCCGGGGCACACTCAGAGTTTGTAACCGAGGATGAAGTTGATGGATTCAGGCTTCGCGATTTGGACCGCAGTGAATTTGGGTTCCATAGCAATTGCAAATTTGCTTCATTTGGGTGTCCGGTCAAGCCAGCATCGAGTTTCCAGCCAATGCGTGCAAATTGGTTGATGGACCCAAAAAAAGCGCATGCGTGTTGTTTGCCGTCCTGCCGCCAAAAAACGGCGACACGACCGGCGCAAAAGCCTTTTCGGCACAAGGTTTTGCGATTGCCTAAATTCCGCAGCGGCTTACGATACTGTCGAATCAGCATGGGTATGGGAATCTCCCGAACAAATCCTGACCTTTCATTCTTGGTATTGCCAGCGCAGGATATTCCGGAAGGAGTTGTAATTATGGCGAAAACTCGTCGCGGTATGCAGGTATGCGATGGCGAATTGGTCGCGCTGGATTTGAAAATAAAGAGGGGTATCAGGAAATCGAAGTGGCACATCCGCGCCATGAATCGCGAGTAGTCAGGATTCAATCATGCATCCCATGAAACACTCGATGTCGCGCGAAATATTCCGCATTCGGGCGCAGCGAAACTCCCGCTGCGAATTGCAGCAACCGGCCGGCATACGGCTGCAATCGTAATCCCTCTGGCCCGTTCTCAGTGAACCGCTGCGGTGCAAGCACCACCCGCTCGTCACCACGCACCGACCACAACCCTTCATCAAACATCCAGTGCGCGTTCTTGCAGAGCGCCAGGCCGTTTTCAATATCATCATTTTGCGATTCCGCGAATGGTTCGATATGCGCCGAATCCACAATCGTCCCGCCATCAGCCGTCACGCAGCAAAACCCCGTCAGCGCACAGGTAAACTTGTAACGCGACACCACTTGCACCGCGAATCGTGCGCCCCGTCCCTTCTTGCGCGCTGCCTCCTCCGCCTCCTCATTCAACACGGATATTTTTTGCTCTGTCTTCTCCATCCCGTCGGCGCAAAGCCCCATACTCACCAGCATTGCGACTCGCTCGCGCGGTTCAAAGTATCGTGACACCAACAGCAGACGCGCCTTCAAACGAAAGTCCGCGTCGGCGAGCAGGTCAAAGAACTCCTCATGCAGATCGCAAACGAAGCACGACTCCGGCGACTGCGCCGGCGTCATTTCCAACGTGAACGCCTGCCAGAATCCTTGCGTGCGCAGGTAAAAGAATGGCATTCGCAAATCCAGCCGCGTCGGCCACCGTTCTGACACCAGTGCGCCGTAGGATTTGAAACGCAGCACGAGCCCGGCGGTTCGTGTGAAAGTGCGCCCGCCCAGTTCCCCAGCTTCCGCCATGTCGAGCAGGCAAAGCAGGAGCAGCGGCTTGTGCGGCGCTTTGCCCTGATATTCCCCGCGCCCCGAGGCCGCATTCAGTTTTGTCAGCTTCCCCAACCATTTCTTCACGTACTCGCCCTTCATTTCACATGCCCGCCGCCGGATTTTTGCTTTGTTTCGTCTCTTTAGCCATGAGCCAATCCTGCCACGCCGCCATGTCGCCGGAAAGGTGGAATTTATCTTTCACACCCCTTCCGACGCCGCTATCGCCTCAAATTCCGTCAGGAAATCCCGGTAATTCCCGTTCAAAAATCTCACCAACTTCGCGTTTTCCAGCCGCAACAACTGATTTCTGGCGGCCGTCACCGACAGCCCGGTTTCTTTGACCAAATCCGCCAGCGGAAAAGCCACGCGCCCCGAGGCCAGACGCTGGTCAATGAAGGCGTCAGCCGACCCGAACATACGGGATTGGGATTTGGATTGCTTCATTTTTCCGTTTGCACATCGTAGCGTAAGTCGCTTCATTGTGAAAACGCAATAATCACCCCAGAAAGGGGTCAAACCATAGTCTTGACGCAATTGTGAAAGTGAAAGGGTCCTAGAATTGTGACCGCGTAAAGCTGCGCCACGCGGCAAAAAAGAGGCCGGTCCCCGGCAATGACACATTTTTCCTCTGATCGGTTTGGCGTCCCGGGTTTGGGTTCTTGCGCCGTGAGGATGAAAAACTGGAACCGGGCGGAAATTTCTTTTGGCCATTCGTCACCCTTTTGAATTGCTCAGGAGAATCGTCCGATGGTTCCCAGGGTATCACTCCGCTTAACCCCGGGCTGATTGACGTTGCCCCGTTGGGGCAAGGGAAAGAAACATCCAACATCGAATCCCGAAGAACACGGGATGGCTTCTGAAAACCGCATCCGAAATCGACCGTTGAACATCAAACTTCCAACTTCCAACATCCAATGCCAGATGGTTTAATCCACCCGTCAGCGATCAACCCTTGACCAGCCAGATTATGCCCGACACGGCCAACGCCGCCCGCACCGACAATAAATTCGTTCAAGGCCTTGGCCTGCTGGATTCCACCATGATTGTCGCCGGCTCGATGATCGGGTCGGGTATCTTCATCGTTTCGGCGGACATTTCGCGGCAGGTCGGTTCGGCCGGCTGGCTCCTGCTGGTGTGGCTCTTCACCGGCGCGCTCACCCTCATCGGCGCCCTGAGCTACGGCGAGCTGGCCGCCATGATGCCGCGAGCGGGCGGACAATACGTTTATCTGCGCGAAGCTTACAGTCCGCTCTGGGGTTTTCTCTACGGCTGGACGCTGTTCCTGGTGATCCAGACCGGAACGATCGCGGCGGTCGCGGTCGCCTTCGCCCGGTTTCTGGGCGTCCTGCTGCCGTCGGTTTCGCCTACCGCCTGGATCATCCGGCCGGTGAATCTCCCGGCCGGTTATGCCCTCAGCCTTTCGACGCAGCAACTGGTCGCGATCCTCCTCATCGTGTTGCTGACCTGCATCAACACCCGCGGATTGAAGCTCGGAAAAATCATCCAGAACATTTTCACCTCGTCAAAAATCCTGTCGCTGATCGCGTTGATCGTCGTTGGCGTGCTGATCGGACGCAACGCCGATGCGTTGCGTTCCAATTTCAGTGATTGGTGGACGCCGCGCGGCGTGACGCCGATCAAGCCGGATTTGCCTTTCCTTTCCACCGTCACGGCGGCGGGCGGATTCGGGTTGTTGATCGCCTTCTGTGTCGCCCAGGTCGGTTCGCTGTTTTCTTCCGTGGCCTGGGAGAGCATCACGTTCACCGCCGGGGAGGTGAAGGAGCCGAAACGCAACCTCCCGCTTTCGCTTTTCTGGGGCACCGCGCTGGTGATCGTGCTCTACCTGCTGGTGAACGTGGCCTATCTCTGCCTGCTGCCGCTGGATCAAATTCAACATGCGCCCGACGATCGTGTCGCCACGGCCGCCATGAACACGGTGTTCAGCGGCGCCGGTACCGGGATCATGGCCATCGCCATCCTGGTTTCCACTTTCGGCTGCAACAACGGCCTGATTCTGACCGGGGCGCGGGTCTATTACGCGATGGCGCGCGACCGGCTGTTCTTCAAGGCCACGGGCCGGCTTAACGCCTGCCACGTGCCGGCCGCGGGTCTCGTGCTGCAAGGTGTGTGGGCGTCGCTGCTGGTGTTGCCCCGGATCCGTCTGCGCGACGCCTCCGGCGCGCCCTTGCTGGATCCGTCAACGCACGCGGAGCAGTACGGCAATCTGTACAGCAACCTGCTCGATTACGTCGTATTCGCCACGCTGGTGTTTTACGTGCTCACCATCATCGGGATTTTTGTTTTGCGCCGGAAACGGCCGGAGGCCGAGCGGCCGTATCGCGCGTTCGGTTACCCCGTGTTGCCGGCGCTCTACATCATGGGCGCGAGCGTCGTCATGGTCGTGTTGCTCTTTTACAAGACGCAGACCACCTGGCCCGGGCTGTTGATCGTGCTGGCGGGTGTGCCGGTTTATTTTTTGTGGCGGCCCAGAGGCGAAGATGGCGGAATGGGAATGGCTGAAGGCTGAAATGGGAAAATATCCAACTCCGATAAACTCCGTTTCCGCGAACACGCGACAAAGTCGGTGTTGCGAGCAGGCATTCACGCAACCGCCATCACCTTGACCTCACGCCCCAGCCGCTTGCCCAGGTGTTCCTCCTCGACCTCCAGATCGTAATGTGCTTGCAGGTTCAGCCAGAATTGCCCGCGTAAAAGGTTTTCAACCTCACGCGGCGAGGGAGCCGCTGCCGAACTCGGCGCTCGTTACTTTTTCCGTCCACCGGTTGTGCGAAAATCGTAGGCATCGGGCTGGCCCGCAAAGCACAGCCCCATGTATGACCCTTTCACGTCGTCATATGAAATCCCGCGCAACTCCAGGGCCGCCTTTTCCGCCGTGAGCGGCAGGCGTCTGATTCTCAGGCCGACGGCATCTTCCACGGCGTTGGCCACCAGGGCCGCAGCCGGGATCATCGTATGTTCGCCAATCCCACGCGCCCCGAACGGACCGTCCGGCTGCGGCACCTCCACGATAATCGGCACAATCTCGTCCGGCAGATCCAGTGCCGTCGGAATTTTGTAATCGGTGAAATTGGCATTCAATAACTTGCCTCTCAGGTCGTAACGGATGTCCTCGTAGAGGACCGTCGCCAGGCCTTGCAGCATCCCGCCCACGACCTGTCCTTTCACCAATTCAGGATGAATCGCCTTGCCGGCATCCACCGCGAGGACCGCTTTGAGCACCCGCATCCGGCCGGTTTGCTTGTCGATCTCCAAAACGGCGGCGGCGGCGCCCACCGTGTAGTGAACGTTGGGGTGACCGCCCTGGCTGGTTTCCGGGTCGCTCAAGGCCGATGTGAACTCAGGCATGAACACGCCGCTGCCGAGAATGGGTCCGCCAATAAAGTTCCCCTGCGGCGTCTGAATGCCGCTGATGACGAAGTCCCGCAACGGCAGTTCAAAGTCCGGGCGGGTTCGGCACCTGACCTTCCCGGCTTCAAGGTAAAGCGTGTCGCGGGACAAGCCCAGTGCCCGTTCGACCACGGCGAACATCTTCTCCCGCACATCGAGCGCGGCGGCCTTGACGGCATTGCCGCAGCCCCACGTCACGTGCGAGCCCACGGTCTGCCACTCGTAAGCATTGCGGTCGGTGTCGGGCGGCTCAATCCGGATGCGGTCCACCGGCACGGTGAGAATTTCGGCGGCAATTTGGGCCATCACAGTCAGGTAACCCTGCCCAATCTCCATGCCCGAGGCGCTGATATTGAGACTCCCGTCTTCGTTGAACTTGATAAACGCCGACGAGGCGGCATTGGGCGGCATCGCGGGTGCCTTCCAGAAGCAGGCAAAACCCTTGCCGATGGCTTTGTTGGGGTCGGACGAAACCTCCTTCTTCCCCCAGCGGACTTCGGCGGCCACGCGGTCAATGGCTTCATGGAGACCGCTCGGGTTCATCTGCGCGCCGTAGGCCAGGGTGTCGCCTTCGCGGATCGCATTTTTTCGGCGAAATTCCACGGGGTCCATGCCGAGCTTCCGGGCCACCCGCGTCATGTGCGATTCCAACCCGAAATGGAATTCCGAGTAACCAAAGCCGCGATAGGGGCCGCCCGGCGGCAGGTTGGTATAGACGCAGACCGAGTCAATCTTGACGTTCGGGACACGGTAAGGACCGGTGGCCGAGAGGCCGACGGCATTGACCACGTTGGCGCCGTACTCGACATAACCGCCCGCATCCCAGTGCAGCGTGTGCTCGAGGGCCGTAATGGTGCCGTCTTTCTTCACGCCCAGCTTGATGCGCGCGATGACGCCTTGCCGCTGGTAGGTATTGTAGAACTCCTGCGCCCGCGACCAGCGGACCTTCACCGGCCGGCCCTTCACCATCACTGCCAGGGCGGCACCGATGATTTCCATTGACACGCCCGCCTTGCCCCCGAAACCGCCGCCGACATAGGGGGTCACGACCCGGATGTCCTTATGCGCCAGACCCAATGGCGCGAGCGCCTGTGCAAACACGTGCCGTTGCGTGTAGGGAGACTGGGAAGCCGACCAGAGGGTCAGCCGTCCGGCTAAATCATAAAGGCCGACGATGGCGTGAGGCTCAATCGCACAATGCGCGTACCGCGGAACCGTATAGGTATCTTCAAAAACCAAATCGGCCTCCTTGAAGCCCTGCTCGAGGTCGCCCTTCCGGGTTTTTCGGAAATGCGCGATGTTCGTGCCGGCCTGGGGAAAGAACCACGGGCAACGGGTGTAGTTTCCAAGGTCGGGGTGAACGAGCACCGCGTCGTCCCGCAACGCCTCGGTGAGGTCGAGGACAGGTTTGAGTTCCTGGTAAACTACTTTGACCAGCTTCGCGGCGCGTTTTGCCGTTTTGGCGTCGTGGGCGACAACCGCGGCGACTTGTTCACCCACAAAACGAACCCGATCGGTGGGGAAAATGAACCGGTCCTGCATGTACAGGCCGAACCGGTAAGGGAAATCCTTTCCCGTCACCACGCGTACGACGCCGGGCACCTTTTCCGCCGCTGATGTGTCGATGCTCTGAATGAGCGCGTGGGCGTACGGACTCTCGACGATCTCCGCGTGCAGCAGGTTTGGTCCAAACGGGAGGTCATCCACGTAAGTGGCCGCCCCGGTGACCTTGTCCAGTCCGTCAATGCGGCTGGGCGATTTGCCCACAAATTTCAGTGGTTCGCTCATTTCAAACCTCCAGCTTTGACCGAGGGCGCGGACACGGCGAGGATCGCGTCGAGGATAGGCTGGTAGCCGGTGCATCGGCACAGGTTGCCCGCGATGGCTTCCTTGACCTCCGCTTCGGATGGATGCGGATTCTTTCCCAGAAGCTCGGTCGCCGAAAGCACGATGCCCGGTGCGCAAAACCCGCATTGGAAGGCGCCATGCTTGAGAAACGACCGCTGCAACGGCGTCAGGCCGGCATGGCTTAGTCCTTCGACCGTCGTAATTTGGTGGCCATCCGCCTCGATGGCCAGAATGAGGCAACTGCGCACGGATTTGCCATCGAGCAGGACGGTGCAGGCGCCGCAGTCGCCGCGTTCGCAGCCGATCTTCGGGCTTTTGACACCGATCTTCTCGCGCAGGATGTCCAGCAGGATGTCACTCGGTTCCACCTCGACCGTGCGTTGTTCCCGGTTGAGCTTGAGGGTGATTCGTTTGTTCATTGCCAGCTCCTAGATCAAGCTTGTCCCGTAAGCCGGTCCAGCGCCGGCGAGTCGTGCGACCGCCGCGCGCAGTCCGCGTTCGAGCATCACCCCGGCCATGAGTGTCCGGTATTCTTTCGTCGCTCGGATGTCGGTAATCGGCGCGATTTCCTGCGGCACGAGTCGCACCGCTTGCTCCACCAACTCATCTGACAGCGCCTTGCCCTCCAGCAGGACTTCGATCCGTCCCGCCCGCAACGGGCGCGGGGCGACCGAGCCGAACGAAACACGGTAACTGTTCCCGGCCAGCGCGAGAACGGTCACGCTGGCCTGGGCAAGGTCTTCTCCTTCGTACCGCCGCAGTTTGACGAAGCACGCCGCATGCTTCTTCCCGGGCAGCGGCACCGCCACACCGGTCGCAATCTCGCCCTGCTTCAACACCGTCTTGCGTGGACCGACGAACCAGTCGCGCAGTGGCACTTTCCGTTTTCCGCCCGGGCCGGTCACCAGCACCATCGCATCATAAACCAGAAGCACCGGCCCGCTGTCGCAGCACGGCACTGCCGAGCAGAGATTGCCCACCATCGTGGCGCGGTTCCGAATTCCTACCGAGGCGAGCCAGCCCGTCATTTCCCGGAGCACCGGAAACTTCTTCGCGACAGCCGGCGAATCGCGCAGGTCGCTGAAGGTGACCAGCGCACCAATTGACAGAACATCGTCCTTAAACTCAACCTTGTTCAGACCCGGAAGACCTTTGATGTCCACTACGACCTCCGGTTTGACCATGTCTTCGGCAATCAGGCTGACCAGATCGGTCCCGCCCGCCAGGATTCGGGCGCGGCTTCCGTGGCGCGCCAGGGTTTTGACCGCTTCGCGGAGGCTGCCCGGCTTCACATATTCGAACTGGTGGGCAATCGCCATGGCGGCCTCCTTACCTGGGCGGCAGCAGCGCCACAATCCGGCACATCGCCGACTCCATCTCGATGCCGCGCAACGGGAAGCAGCCGATCCAAACCCGCTGGTTGCCGATTTTTTCGATGTCGCCGCCGACGTTCTCCGCATGGACGAGCTTTTTGGGGAACAGTTTCAAGTGCATCACCTGGTAATATTCGTCCGGCGGGAACATTTCGTCCCAGCCTTTGCCGTACTTCGCCTTTAGTTTCTTCTCGGCCTCGGCAAACCGGGCGGGGTGCCAGTTGCGGATGATGGTGTTCATCGGGTGGTCCGCACTGCCGCAGTCCACGCCGATCCATTTAAGCTTCATGTCGAGCGCCCATTGGTGGAAACCCGGCCCGGGCCCGGGGTGCTTCACGAAATACCGCACCTCGTCTGATTGTTTCTGATCCCAGGCATAGCGGTGGTAGCCGGTGTTGATGATGAGAATATCCCCTTTCTTCACCTCAACGTTCCGGGTGATCGTCTCGGGGAAATAGAGGTCGTAATCGCCGACGTCTTTCGAAATGTCGGCCACCACCCCGGGGCCAATCCATTCTTCGAGGGGGACCTTGCCAATCGCCCGGCCGCTGGAGTGGAAATGGATTTCGCCGTCCATGTGCGTGCCGACATGGTTGCTGGTGGTGATGATCTGGCCGTTGGCGCCTTGCCCCATGTGCGCGCCGGCGATGCGTTTGAAGTACTGAATGCCCAGGGGCATATAGCTCGGCCACGGCGGAGTGTGAATGCTCAACGGCTGCGTCAGATCATACACCCGCACTTTGGTCATGAACTGGAGGAATTGATTGGTATTCATAATCTCACTTGTTGTGTAGCCCTTTGGCAAACCCCTCGAAAGCTTTTTTAAATGGCTCGACCGGCGCATTGAGCACGCCGGCGCCGATCTGGCCAATGCCCGGTTCCTTGTGCGCGACGCCGGTGTCAATGAACGGCAGGATGTTCCGTTCGATCACCTTCCGTACATCGATGCCCGTCGGTGTGCCGCGGAAGTTCAGGCCGGGAATCCGGTAGATGTTGTTCTCGGCGGCGGTGATCTCATACATCTGGCGCGTGTAACGGAGGGCATCTTCGCTGCTGCCGCCGACGAACTGTACGATTGCCGGCGCTGCGGCGATGGCAAATCCACCCAGTCCGTTGGTTTCGGTGATCGCGCTGTCGCCGATGTCGGGATTCGCGTCGGCGCGGGAATAGCCGGGGAAGAAAAGCGCGTCCGGCACATCGGCCCGGCCGGTGAACCAGGCGTCGCCCGTGCCCGAAAGTTGCACGCCGAAGTCCGTGCCGTTGCGGGCCATGACCACCACGATGCTGCTGCGCTTGACACCGCGCGCCGCGTCCAGGGTCACTTTGGAAGCCGCCATGGAGAGGTTCAGGAAAAAATGGTCGTTATGGTTGATGAACTCCAGCACCTCGGCGGCGGTCCCTGGCGCTTCGCAGGTCCTTACCACGACCGGAGCAATCGTCCGGTAAAAGAGCGAAGTCGCCGCCCGGTTGCGGTTGTGGACTTCGTCGCCCATGTGGAGCGCCTGGGCGATGAGGTTTTTGAGATCGATTTTGCCGAGCTTCGCCACGGCCTTCTTCAGCACCGGATAAAGCAGATTCTCCATCCACTTCAGTTTCTGAATCACGGCCTCGCCGTAGGCGCCGTAGCGCAGCACTTTTCCCAGGCCTTCGTTCATCGTGGAATAGGCGTAATTGCCATAGACCTCGTTTTGCAAAACAAAGACCGGCATTGAAGCGGAGATGACTCCGGCCATGGGACCGACGGCGGCATGTTCGTGGCAAGGCGAGAATTTTATGGCTCCCGACGCCGCCAGTTGCCGGGCTTCTTCCGGGGTTTGGGCCTTGCCTTCGTACAACAGAGCGCCGATGACGGCTCCGCGCATCGGCCCGCACATTCGTTGCCAGGTAATCGGCGGTCCAGCGTGCAGGAGCATGTCTTCTTTCATGCCCGGGACCACTTCAACCGCTCGTTCCAAACCCACCAGATGCGGCATGCCGCTCAGGATAACCTTGGTTACGGTGGCGTTTGCCGCGTCGATTGCGGGCTGCAACGCCTTCACCTTCACCAGCAGCCGGCCATCCACTTCGATGGGCGGTTTCCAGTCCACCTGCACGGCGGTCACCTGCACATCGTCCAGCGCCTGCTTGAACCCCGAGAGCCCAAGGTTGATCACCTTCAACTCGCTATCGAACAGTTGATTCAAAGTGGTCATAACAATTGGATAATGCGGCCGGCTAGACTGCACGCAGCGGCGTTCGAGGGCATCACGGCTGCGCCTGTCTTTCGTAGCGCCGCTTCAACGCGGCTCCGGTTCTGCGGGTCCTGGTCCGTGCCCGTGATGGAGCAGATCACTGAAACCTTCGCCGCGGCCCGACGCAGCACACTCGAAAGCTCCGCCACCGGCTCCGGGTTCGCCCCGTAGCCGAGAACCACATCGAGCAAAATCACCGCTGTCTCAGGGTCCTCCGCCTCTTGAAGAATCCGCCGATTCCGCAGAGAGTAATCAATCATCGGGTGCGGCCGGCCTACCGTGAATTCATCTTCGCCCAGGTCAATGACGGTGTTCTTTTGGCTGACCAAAGAATTGCGGAGCGGCTTCATGCCGCGGATCGGCGCATTGGAGAACACGTTTTTAAGCACAGCCCGGAAGAGAACCTGTGCCTCGGCGCAAAAGGTGCCACCGCTGAAAAGGCCGCGCAGGTATTTCTGGCCCGGCTTTCTCCTGATCACCGCGCGTTTCGCCAGCTTGTTGAGGTCTTGGTTTCGGACGGCGAGCTGCGAAGCCGCCTCGTCCGGGTTCTGCGCGCGCGCCAGCGCCACTGCCTGCAGCGCCGCCTCTTCGAGTGTGGACGGGCCGCCCTTCCGCGTCCCGGCGCCGAGGAACAGGGTAACGATGGGTTTGCGGATTCCCTTTATCACCCTTTCGATCCGCCCCAGCACCTCCGGGTGAGGGGGCTTCGAGACGAGCAGAATCACGCGCGTCTGTTTGTCCCCGGCCAGGGCCTTGAGCGCCTCGATGAACATGATGCCGCCAACCTCTTGCTTCACGTCGCGTCCGCCGGTGCCAATGGCTTGGGAAATCCCGGCCCCGGCATTGGAGATGAGGCAACTGACCTCCTGCAAGCCGGTCCCCGCCGCCGCGACGATGCCGATGCAGCCTCGATTGACCACGTTCGCAAAGGCGAGCGGAACCCCGTTGATGATTGCCGTGCCACAGTCCGGGCCCATCACCAGCAGGCCCTTTTTTCGGGCGAACTTCTTCAGCGCGATCTCTGTTTCCAGAGGCACGTTGTCCGAAAAAAGCATGACGTGCAGGCCGCTTTCCAGGGCGCTCCTGGCAACATCACCCGCATAGCGCCCCGCCACCGAGACTATTGCCAGGTTGGCCTCGGGCAACACCTTGAGCGCCGCAGCCAGGCTCGACGGGCGCGTCTCGCCATCGGTGCCGGCCTTGCGCGTAGCTTTGGTGAGCAGCCCATCAACCGAGGCCAGGGCCGTATCCGCCGTCGGTTGAGTCCTGGCTTTTACCGCCAGCAGCAGATCGGTATCACCCGCCGCATCGAATTTGGAAATCAGCAAGCCGCTGGAGTGGAGAATCGCCTTGTTGGATTTGGTCCCCATCACGACTGCGGCATCAGCCACGCCTGGAAGCCCGGCCAACTCTTTTCCAACCCGCATCAGCGTTACGGAGTCGAAGTAAGCGCCTTTCTTGATTTGGCCGACAATAATCATGGGGTAGCTGGCGCTGCGCAGCAGTTCTGCACTCAGAATGCCCCGAAGGGTTCTCGACTGTAAAGGCAAAATCGGAAACCCGGAGACAGATGGGCGCACCTGAACACTGCGACGGAACGCCACATTTATGCGGCAGCGGGCTCGCTTGATTGAATGCCTGCCGGATAAATCCGGCGTTCCTTCCGAAACAATGCAACTTTGTTTGTCGCAGTGTCAAGGGCGTGTTGCCCAAATCACTATTTTGCGGTTTTGTTTGAAGGAACGGGCGGCGGGAATGTCTGAAAGGCAACTATGATGGGCATCCACCAATCCCAATCCGAACTGTTCAACTATTCGGTCA
>JBAVOO010000079.1:0-13364 GCA_049692125.1 Verrucomicrobiia bacterium
GCCGCTGGCGTTCTCCGCCCGCGCACAGTGGATCGTCTATGACCCGACGATGAACATCGAGCAGATATTGGATGAAGCCGAGAGCATCGCCAAATACGTCACCATGATTGACAACCAGGTGCAGCAAATCAACACGCTCACCAGCCAGTTGAGTGAGTTCAAGAACTATGAATCCCTGTTCGGCAATCCGTCTCAAGTGGTGCTGTCAATGGTTGCGCCATTGAACGCCGACTTGCAGAGCCTTGAGCCGAATTTGAACCTCGAAAATCTCGTCGCCAATGCCAACGGCAACATCGCCCTGAACTTTAATGATTCAGGCATCTACGCCACGGTGGGCACGAGCTTCCAGACGCCTCGTGGTCAAACCGTCCAGCGGCCCGCCAGTCAATACGAACCGTTCTCGGCCATCATCAACACCGCCAGCAATTACGTCGCGGTCGCCGACAACGCGGCGCAACGGCGTGCGGCCATCAAGGATCAAATCGCCCAGACCACCCAGCAGCTACAAAACGCCACAACCGATGCCGAGGTGCAGAAGTTGCATGGCGTTCTCACCAGCCTGAACAGCGACCTTGCCAGCACGGATGACGAGGTGAATCAGGCCGCGTCCGCCGCGATGGTGCAGGACATCCAGAACCGGAACGACCAGCAGAAACAAATTCAGGCGTTGACCGAACAGCAGAACGCCGAGTTCGAGGAATCCGTCAGCAATTACTCGGCGAAGTTCCAGTTGCTCAACGCGCCGACCGTATTCCCGACGCCGTAACCACCATCCATAACCGTCAACCCTGCGTTCATTATGGCCACGTTCGACAGCATCTTTCCCACATTCCTCGCCAAGTGTGGTGAACTCCACACGCTGCTGTTGAGCGTGGCCTTCGCGCTTTTCATTGTCGGCGTCATCGTCACCGTGAAGCACCGTTCTTCGCACAAATCCATTCTGGATTTGCTTGTGCGCCTGTTGCTGCTCACGTCCTTGCTCGTGTTCCTGCCCGCCTGGGGCAACACCCTGCAAAATTTGCTGCAAACTTCAATCCTCTCCGGCCTGGGCGTTGACCCGGCCAACGTCTATCAGCAGTTCAATCATCTGCTCATCATCAAACGCGACCCGGCCACGCAATCGTCCTGGTGGAATGTCATGTCGCAGCTCCACAATTTTACCACCGACCTGATCATCTCGGCCGTCCTCTGGCTCGTCGGCCAGTTTGCTTCGCTGATGATGTTTTGGGCTTACATCTTTCAGACGATCATCCTGAACCTCGGCTACGCGCTCTCACCCTTGCTCATCGGTTTCATGGCGATTCCGGCGTTGAAGCACACCGGCAACCGCTACCTCATGAATCTTGTCGGCGTTTTGTTGTGGCCGCTGGGCTGGGCGCTCGCCGCGCTCGTGACCCAGGGCATTCTCGATTTTATGACCGACCCAAGCTTTGAATACATTGACCCCACTTCCACCTTGCCCGATTTGCAGAAAACCATCGGCGTCGCCGTGGTTGGCTTCTGGATAATTTTCAGCACCGTTGCCGCGCCCGTCATCATTCAAAATGTCATCGCGCACGGTATTCAGCCCGGAGGGGCGTTGCTCGCGGGCGGCGTCAGCAGTTTTCTCCAGACTGCCGCCACGACTGCGGGCGCTGCCGCGACCGCTTCCAGCACCGGCATTCCTGCCGTCACCGCTGGCGCGGCGGGCATCGCCGCGCTGTTAAGCACCATGTCGTCCGCCGCCAACATGGGCAGTGCGGGCGCCATCATCATCGCCGGGTCCGGCCTGCCGCCGCGCTCCGCGCGCGGTCGGCCCGGAGACGACATCACCGGTAACAAGGCCGTTCGTGAACTCATCGCCAAATCCAAACCTAATTATTACTGACCTATGGACACCCCCGAATTACGAACCACCGAAACCAAAAGCGCGAATGCCACCAAGCCCACGCCGCGCCGCTTCGATCTGACCCGGCTTTTGACCCAGCGCGACCGGCTGCCGTGGTTTTGGTTCTTCTTCACCGTCGCCGTGTTGCTGCTCTCGGCGATGGACCGCTACCACATCGTCTCACAGTTCAAACAGCGCGAGCGCGTCGTCATCATTGACCCCGCCGGCACCTACTATTTGAGTCCATTGCTCCAGTTTTCGGAGGCCAGGGATTTGCACGTCCAACAGGCCGAACTCGCAACGATGGCGTTCCTCGAACGCAATCCCAAGGACTTCGACAATCCCGACTTGCTCAAATTGATGTTTCTCAAACCCGCGCTGGCGAAGGCGCAGGATGAGCGCGTCAAGGAGATGGTCGAATTTCGCGCCAAGCAGTTGCACCAAAAAGCCGAGATTGGCCAGATAGACATTCTGGCCACTCGCGACAACGAGGTGCTCGCCGCCGTCACCGGCCAGATCATTCGCAGCGGCATCTTTCAAGACAAGGCGTTCACCGAGGCGTTTCCGTTCACGCTCCGGCTCCGCCTCATCCGCAACCCCAACATGGCCTTGAACGGACGCTTCCCCACCGCCGTGGGCGACTTCAAATATGAAATCAACCACTAAAATCCTGTCCTTCACCCTATCGGTGTTCACAGCCGCCGTTGCGCTGGCGGATTCACCGGCCATCCAACAGGTCTTGCTCGACGACCGCACCGCCGTGTCTGTGCCGGTTGCCACCAACCGCGTCACCACCATCAGTTTCCCCGGTGCCATCACCGCCATAGACGGCGCGGGCATCACGGTGGACGGAAAAACGCCGGGCCTGTTTCAACTCGCCCACACCCGAGGCTCGGCGTTTCTTTCCGTGCGCGCCCTGTTCCCCAAGGCGTCCGCCAATCTCAACATCCGCTGGAACGACCATACCTACGTTTTTGAACTGACCGAAAGTGACCAGCCGGTGCTTTCCCTCAACCTGGCAGCGCCGCCAACGCCGGAGGAGGAAGGCGTCAGCCATGCGCCCGAAGTCAGTCCGATTAAACTGCTGGCGCTGCTCGACAAGGCCAAGGCGTTTCCGTTGCTCAAAGCCCAGCAGCCCGACAGTGTCGCCAACGTGGACTTCACCACCTACGACGGCAAGCCGCTCGTCAGCGATTTCAACGACTACGAAATCCAGATCGAAGAAACCTTCCGATTCAACGCCGAGGACACACTGGTTTTTCGCCTCGTCATCACCAACAAGATTGACGCGCCGCTGATTTATCAGCCGGACAGTTTCACGCTGCGCGCGGGCAACCGGCTCTATCCGCAGTCAATCAGCGACGCCGACGGCACCGTGCCGCCCAAAGGCCGGAGCATCGTTTATTTCGCCGTCAGCGGCACGCCGGACGGCGGGCGCAACGAATTGTCCTTGCGCAATGCCTTCACGGTTTTGGTGACACGAGTATCACCGACACCGCCGCCCCCCGTCGTCACTGTTACCAATACCCCCAGCGTGAAACCCATCCGTTCACCCAGAGGCCATCTATGAAACCGCGCGATTTTCTCAATTTTTTCAAAACCAAGACCGGCAAGCTCATTGCCTTTATCGCGCTGTTCGCCGCCGCACTGATCATTTTCAGTGTTGTTCGCAAACACAACCCGTCTGCCGAAAATGCGGTCAATGTCACGGCTCTGGCCACCAACGCCACGGACAAGCCCCAGGTGGTGCAGTCCGTCACGCGGCCAATGCAGGTTTATTATCCGCCGCCGCCCAAGCCGGAGCCAACGACGTTGCCGTCATCGCCGCAGTCTGCTTTTCCGAAACCCGCTCCGTTGCCAGTGGTTCCCGCGAACCAAGCACCAACGCTCTCGCCCATCAGTTTGTTTGCCGACAGTTCGGCCGGAATTGCGCCGGCCAAAAAATTGAGCGCGGTGTTTGCGCCGTTCGGACGGCTGATTCCCTGTGAGACGGTCATCACGGTGGACTCGGCTTCCATCCAAACACCCATCGTCGGCCTCATCACCGAGAACATCTATTATGGTGGCAAATTGGTTATCCCGGCAGGCACGGAGATTCATGGGACGGCGCAAACCGACCATCAACGTGAACGCATCGCCAGCGGCAATAGTTGGACGCTGATCTGGCAGAACGGGATGGAAATGCAAATCAAGGCCATCGCCCTTGACCGCGAGTTTGAAAATGACACCAACCAGACCGGCTGGGCCATCACCGACGGCAGCGCCGGGCTGCGTGGCGAAGTCATCAAGTCTGACAACCTGGCCGACATCAAACTGTTTGCCGCCACGTTCCTGTCCGGCGCGGCGGGCGCGTTGACGGAGAAACAACAAACCGTCTTCGGTCCCATCAACAGTCCCACGCTCAACAACGCGCCCTTTGCGGGCGCGCAGGCGGTGTTGCAAACCTACGCCCAACAAATCTTCGATTCGATTCAAAAGAACGGTTTTTACGTCCGCGTGCCGAGCGGAAAACAGTTTTATCTCTACGTCCTGCAAACCATTGACGCCGCCGATGCCTCGCTCGGCGGCACCGCCATTCCCGTCACCCAGGAAAACGACGAACAACTCCCAACCAAATCAAGACCATGAAAACCTATTATCTCATTCCACTGTTGTTTCTCTCCGCGTGCTCCACGACACCCAAGCTGGTGTTGCGGCCACAGCAACCGCCAGCGACGAACGCCGACGGCATTCGTTATCCCGAAGTCCTCCACGCCTATCACGTCGGTCGCTACGCCGATCCGAATGACGATTTGATCATGCACGAGCAGCACGTCGTCTATCGCGTCGAGGAAAATACGCGCTGGGATTTTCATCCTGGCCCGGCTGACGGCAACCTGCCCGCGTTGCCGTCGCGCGACGCGGCGTTCGCCCCGGCTCCGGTCAACGATGACATTCTGGCCGAGGTCAATTCGCAGCGGCTCGCCACCACCCAAATCATGATGCAGGCCCGAACCTTGTCAGCAGCTCTGGCGCAATTTCAAGCCGCGTTGCAACAGACCAAAACCAATTTGCAGGAAACGGCGGTGTTGCGCGCCACGGTGAAGGATATGAAACAGCGCCTCGACGCCCTTGAATCCGCCCCGGTGCAATCCCCGGCAAGCAATCTTTCCACGACTAATGCAACCGATGACCCATTGAGTCCGTGAATCACTTTGCCGGTTCAGCAAACCGGCAATTCTAAACAAACATAAACCATACAAACTCATTATGAGCACAAAACCAAAAACATCCGCGCCACCGAGCGCCAGCGGCAATGCCGCCCCAGCAGACGAACCCAACTTTCGGACCAACCCGGAAGTGGATGCGAAAATTGATGCCCACATCAAAGAGAACCCGAAGTATTGGAACTACATTCAAGCCATGCCCCGCGACCGGCTCGAACGCACGGTCGTCCTCAACGAAGTGCGTGAACTGGATCGCCAGCACAGGATGCGTGAGGGGATGATGAAACGCATCAATGCCAACCCTGCGCTCAAGAACGCCTACGAAACGCTGGTGAAAGACCTGCCCGAAGACCAGAAGGAAGGCGTCATCGCCCAAATCGCCCGCACGGCGCGGCGGGCTGTTGCCCGCACCCAAGGACAACAGCAACAAAGGCCGGAAGGTGTTGGCGTCTGAATCAGCCCTCCGTTTGCCACGGTCGCAGCCGAACACGGAAGCCTGTCGCTCCAGCAGGCTTCCGTGTATTTTTCCGGTATGTCCCCCTGCAAAACCCGTGGCAATAGTTCAAATAGCCATTTTACAGAATGTATTCACTTGTTGCTATCTGCATACATTATGTAATAATTGCCCTGTGGCAAAGAACCACCAGGAAAAAGTGCTGAAGCTCACGCGCAAGCTGGGAGTGCTGCGCCCGCGTGACCTGAAATCCAGCGGCGTTCCGCGAACTTATCTCAAACAACTGGTTGAGCGCGGCGATTTGCTGAAGACCGGACGGGGGCTTTACGTCCAAACCAGCGCCCCGATGACAGAAAACCATTCGCTGGCGGAAGCGGCCAAACGGTCGCCGAAAGGCGTGATCTGCCTGGTATCCGCCCTCCGTTTTCATGGTCTCACCACCGAGAATCCCGCCGAGGTCTGGATTGCGATTCCACGCGGAACGCGACCGCCAAAATCCACCACCCCGACGCTGCGCGTCGTGACCCTTTCAGGACAGATGATGACCGAAGGAATCAAACCGCACGTCATCCAAGGCGTGTCCGTTCCCGTCTATGGCGTCGCCAAAACGGTGGCCGACTGTTTCCGTTTTCGCAATCGCATCGGCGTCAACATCGCGGTCGAGGCGCTGCGGGATGCGTGGCGGAACAAAAAGGCCACCTCCGAGGAACTCTGGCATTACGCCAAGGTCTGCCGCGTGCTCAATGTCATGCGCCCCTATTTCGACAGCCTCGCATGAAAAATCCCGCTGCATCCGTCCATGCCCGTCTGGCTCAACGTCGGACCAAAACGGGCGAAGATTACAACGTGCTGCTGGTGCGGTTCACCTTGGAGCGTTTGCTCTACCGACTTTCCATTTCCAAACATCGGGAGCAATTCGTCTTGAAAGGCGCGATGCTCTTTGCGCTCTGGGAACCGGAAATGCACCGCGCCACCCGCGATTTGGATCTGTTGGGTTTCGGACAATCAACACCGGAGCGGTTGGCAGACATTTTCAAAGAATTGTGCAATCTGGAGGTCGAAGCCGATGGCGTTGTTTTTGATTCGCGCTCGGTGGGGTGCGAGGACATTCGCGCCCAGGATGAATACGCCGGTATCCGCGTGAAACTGCGGGCCACCGTTGGCAAGGCGGTGGTGCCGTTGCAGGTGGATGTTGGTTTTGGAGACGCGCTGCCCGTGGCACCGGAGGAAATCACTTTTCCCGTGATGCTCGGCATGGCGGCACCCAAACTGCGGGCCTACTCGCGCGAAACCGTCGTGGCCGAGAAACTGGAGGCCATCGTGAAATTGGGAATGCTGAACTCGCGTTTCAAAGATTATTTCGACCTGCATTATCTCGCGCAAAAATTCCCCTTCGATGGCGCATTGCTGGTCAAGTCCATCGCGGGGACGTTTGCCCGCCGTGGCACCGCGTTTCCCGAAGGGCTGCCGACTGGTTTGACGCCCATGTTTGGGACCGACCCGGCAAAAATTCGCGGCTGGCAGGTGTTTTGGCGGAAGACCGGGCCAAAGGCCGCAGCCCCGACGCTCGAAGCCGTCATCCAATTGTTGATCGAATTTCTGGAACCTCCGCTGGACGCGGCGGCAAAAGGAAAGCCGCTGACTGCGACTTGGAAATCAAAGCGCTGGCAGAAGTGAGGCGCTCGAAACCGGTGCGCTGATGGCTTGTGCCGGTATTCACCCGCCGCACTTTTCAACCGGCGTTTACACCGGCCACAGGCGTGGTTCGCCGTCAAATTCCGCGCTCACCACTTCGCGGACATCACCCACCAAAGAGGCGGAGTCGCCAGCCTTGATTTTCACCTTCACCGGCATCCATAGAACTTTTGAGGCGTGTCCTTTTGTCCCCGGCAGTTCGGCGGCAATTTCCTTGACCATTTTCGCCGTCGCATAAGTGGCCGGCCCGGCATAACCGGACACAACCAGCCACACATTGCCAGCCGCGCGCCGTTGTGCGGCAATGACGCCATACATGGTCCAGACTTTGCCCTTGTCCAGAACACCGTGTGGAACGCCATCAAGGATAAATGCTCCCGCCTGTTTACGTTTCACGAGTTTTGCAATCGCGGGCAAATCGGATTGCAGTTCACGCCACGTCAGCCCAAAAGCACTGCGAAAATTTCCAGCTTTTTGTGGAAGCCAGCTAAAGAAGAACGGCAGTTGCCGGCCCGCCTTGAACTGCGGTCTGTCAAATGGCTGAACCCCGAACATTCGGGCGAGCATGACCTCGCTGCTCAAGGCGGCCAGCGGCGAACCGATGGAGACCACCGACGCCCGGTCTTCATCCAGAATGTGATGCCAGCGCTCGGATTGGAGCGCCGCCGGTTCAACCGGACTCCGCCAAAGCACATCTTCAATGTCAAATTCGCGATGCAGGTCGAATTTGGAAGTCTGGGTCAGCAGCTTGGCCAATGAACGCGTATCCCACCGGCTCATGTCAGTCCGCTCTTTAGGCCGGGCTTTTGCACCAAGCATGAAAACCACACGTGGGGAATCCACCAAAACTTCCAAAACACCACGGGTTTCAAGAATCGGCAACTGTTGCAATCCCACCCCGCGCTTTTTGAAATAGGTGTTCAGCGCGACCAATATGTTATAGGTCAGCCCGACTTTATGCGGCATGTTTTTGATTTTAGCCAAAGTCCGGCGATTCAAAAAACAACCGGTTCCAGCTTCCCGGTTGGCTTCGTTGATCAGTTCTGCCAGGCGGTTTAATGTGATCGCGCCGGAGGTTTCATTGGCGATCAGTGTGCTCAAACGCAATGCGGGTTTGGTGCTCATACCGATGATTTTTAATCCACGCACGTTAAATTGAAAGATCATTCAAGGGACAACTTTTGACCGTTTCAGCCAACCGGACAGACGAAGAACCGGCCCTCCACGCTTGACGCCGCAAACCGGATCGTGGCCGCAAACATCCGTTGGCAGCGTCAGACGGAACCCTATGATTGGACGCGAACCCAAAAAACATTCCAAATATGAAAACCGATGCTCAATCAAGCGTTTTCAGTTGTGACCACCAATCAGACCTTCTCCGGGCGGCTTGCCGCCTGTTTTGCATGGGCATTCTCACCGTCGCCGCCGCACAGGTTTCAGAGTCGCCGCCATTTTTTCGATCCTCCCGCATCGCATTTGATTTTGTGTGCCAGGCACGACTGGCGACGGACAAATAATCCTATAAATGAACCAAAACGATTATGCGACGCGACGCGAATCTCATTGGCCGCAATGTTGCCCGGCTTCGTGATCAACAAAGGCTGACCCAAAAAACGCTGGTTGCGAAGGTGGAGGTCCTGAACTACTTCGGCATCACCCGCGATGTGCTCAGCAATATCGAGTTGCAGAAGTATGTAGCCACGGACAAACACGCTTACTTTCTTGCAAAGGCGCTGAAAGTGCCAATTGGCGACCTTTTCCCAAAGTGAAATGAAGCGACACAAAAATACCGCAAGATAATCATGGCAACCCGGCGAAACCATGTAGAATTAAACCAGCAGCTAGACCTTTTCTCAACGCGAAGGCCGACCAATGACAACATTGACACAATACGGACGAATGGCGGAGAAACACTGGCGCGAACACCGTTCGAAAATGGTGCGCGACCTGGAACGGAAGGGGCTTCTGCACCAGATGCTTCTCGAAGCGGAGGAAAAGACGAAGGACGAAATGGTCACGCTGCGGATGGAATTGATGAAGCTGGGAAAAACGGCGCAACAAGCGCAGACGCAGGCGTGGGAAATGGTGCGGGAGAAATACATCCTGCTCCCGCCCGAAGAATAGCCAGACGCCATCAGGAAGAACCGCCGAAGAATCTCAACAGCTACCGCATCACCGAGGCTGACCGCCTGGGCGACGGCGGGCCAAAATTAAAGTTCCAAAAAAACATCGCCGCAATTGAAACGTTGCGGCAACTCGATGCCGAGGAACGACCGGCGACCCCGGAGGAAAAAGCCACGCTTGTAAAATACGTCGGCTGGGGCGCAATGCCCCAGGTGTTCGACGTGGACAACACCGACTGGAGCAAGGAGCAGTTCCGGCTCTCGGAAATTCTTTCGGATGAAGAACACCGTTCCGCCCGTGCCACCACCCTCAACGCCCATTACACCGCGCCGACCGTCATCGGCGCGATGTATCATGCCGCCGAGCGGTTCGGCTTCAAAGGCGGGCGCGTGCTTGAACCCGCCTGCGGCATCGGCCACTTCGTCGGCCTCATGCCCGAAGACATGCTCCGCCGCTCGACTGTCACCGGCATCGAAATTGATCCGCTGACGGCACGCATCGCCAAAGCACTTTATCCCGACGCGGACATCCGTGCCCAGCCGTTTGAGCAAACCAAACTCGCCGATGGATTTTACGACCTCGCCGTTTCCAATGTTCCGTTTGGCGATTACACCGTTCACGACCCGCGTTTCAACAATTACAAATTTTCCATCCATGATTATTTTTTCGCGGCGGCCTTGGAAAAAGTGCGCCCCGGCGGTTTGCTGATGTTCATCACGTCGCGGGGCACGATGGACAAACTCGATTCCACGCTGCGTGAACTGCTCTCCACGCGCACGGAATTGTTGGGTGCAATCCGTCTGCCGAATGACGCTTTCAAAAAGAACGCCGGCACGGAGGTCACGACCGACATCGTGATGCTTCGCAAGCTGCCCCCAGGTGAAACGCCCACTGGCCCGGCGTGGAGGGAAACCGCCAGCCATGCCAACGATGGCGGCGAGGAATTTACCATCAACGAATTCTTCACGTCCCGGCCGGAAATGATGCTCGGTCAAATGCGCCTCACCGGTGGAATGTATGGCGGCAACGAACCGACGCTGGAGCCGGACGGTCGCAATTTGGCGGAGGCACTGACTCAAGCAGTCGAACAGCTACCGCAGGGCGTTTACGAGGCACAGTCACATAAGATTGCCGAGCCGACGCTCGAAGAATCCATTCCCGCGCCCGATTTCGTTAAACCCAACGCCTACTGTCTGCACGATGGCATGGTCTGCATCCGCGAGGAAAATGTTTTGCGCCCGCTCACCGACATGCCCAGCGATATGCGCTCGCGCATCCGTCATTTGATTCCGGTGCGGGATGCAGTGCGTGATTGTCTGCGGTCGCAGATGGACGGCAGCACCGAGGAACACGTCGTCGAAACGCGGCAACAACTCAACCTGGCTTACGACCGTTTTGTCGGGCGGTTTGGTCCGGTGAATGTTCGCGCCAACCAGCGCGCTTTCGACGGCGACCCCGATTTGCCGTTGCTGCTTTCGCTGGAGAACTACAACGACGAGACGAAGCGCGCGACCAAGGCCACCATTTTCACCGAACGCACGATTCATCACCGGCAGCCGGTTGAATCGGTCGGCACACCGAAAGAGGCGTTGCTCGTTACCTTGAACGAGCATGGTTGCGTTGACCTCGACCACATGGCCGACTTGCTCAACAAACCGGTGCAGGAATTTTTGCCGGACTTGAAAGGCATCATTTTTCTGAACCCGCAAACAAACCAATGGGAAACCGACGACCAGTATCTCTCCGGCAACGTGCGGGAGAAACTTTCAGTTGCGGATGCAGCGTCAGTGACCGACCCGCGTTTCGCCGAGAACGTCGAGGCATTGAAATCCGTTCAACCGGCAGACCTCGCGGCCACGGAAATTGACGTGCGGCTCGGCGCTGCCTGGCTGCCACCGGAAGACGTGCAGCAGTTCACGAATACGCTGCTAAACATTCCGTCCGGTGTTGAGATTGGCCACATCCACGCGCTGGGCGCGTGGCATATCAGCGCGAATTGGGAGGCGAAAGGCGCGACCGCGAACACGACAGATTGGGGCACTGACCGTTACACGGCACTCGAATTAATTGAAGACGCGCTCAATCTCAAAACGCCCACGGTCTATGACACGGTGGATAAAAAACCCGTCGTCAACGCGCAGTCAACCGAGGCGGCGCGCGAAAAACAGGAACGCATCAAGGAGCGTTTCAAAGAGTGGGTCTGGTCGGATGATTCACGGCGGGAACGGCTTTGCCGTCTCTACAACGACACGTTCAATCACACGCGCGTCCGCACGTTCAACGGCGATCATTTAACACTTCCAGGCGCGAGCGGCGCGATTCAACTTCACGCGCACCAAAAGGCCGGTGTCTGGCGCATTTTGCAGACACCAAACACGCTGCTCGCCCATGTTGTTGGTGCGGGCAAAACTTACACGATGGTAGCCGCCGCGATGGAGTCGAGGCGGCTCGGTTTGTCCGGCAAGCCGATGTTTGTCGTCCCCAATCACATGCTCGGCCAGTTCTCCACCGAGTTGCTGACGTTGTATCCGGGCGCAAACATCCTGGCCGCCGGCAAGGAGGATTTCGAGTCGCAGAACCGCAGGAAACTTTTCAGCCGCATCGCCACCGGCAATTGGGATGCCGTCATCGTCACGCATTCCGGCTTCGAGCGCATCCCCCTTTCACGCGAAACGCAGGAGCGGTTTTTCAAGGAGCAGCTTCACGAATTGGAAATGATCAAACGCCAGCACGCGGACAGTTCCAACCGGCGACTGGTGAAAGAACTCGAAAAGGCGAAGAAGCGGCTCGAAGCCAAACTTCAAACGCTGGCAGCCGAACACAAAAAGGACAACACGTTGACCTTTGAAGAACTTGGCGTGGACCGGCTATTCGTGGACGAGGCGCACTATTTCAAGAATCTGTTTTACGTCACCAAGATGACGCGGGTTGCGGGTCTGCCGCAGACGGCCAGCGAGCGGGCGTTCGACATGTTTTTGAAAGTGCGCCACGTCCAATCGTTGAACGGCGGGGGCGGCGTGGTGTTCGCCACCGGCACGCCCATCGCCAACAGCATGGCCGAAATGTTCACCATGCAGCGGTATCTCCAGCATGACGAGCTGAAGAAACACAACCTGCATCACTTCGACTCCTGGGCGGCGACGTTCGGCGAGCCGGTGACGGCCATGGAACTTTCACCGGACGGGGCAGGCTACCGGCTGAACACGCGCTTCGCGCGTTTCATCAATGTGCCGGAATTGATGCAGATGTTCCGCCAGTCCGCCGACGTGCAGACCGCCGCAATGCTGAATCTGCCGCGCCCGAAACTGGACGGCGAAAAGCCGACCATCCGTAATGCACCGGCCACGGAGGAATTGAAGGAGTTCGTGCAATCGCTCGCCGCCCGCGCCGAGAGATTAAAAACCGGCCGGGTTGACCCCAGCGAAGACAACATGCTCAAAATCACGTCGGAGGGACGAAAGGCGGCTTTGGATCTTCGATTGATGAAACCGGCTGCACCGGACGAACCGCAGGGTAAGGTGAATCTGGCGGTCGAAAAGATTTTCAACATCTGGCAGGAATCCAAGCCGGAGCGTTCCGCCCAACTTGTGTTCTGCGACCTCTCCACGCCGAAAGACCGGGGCTTTTCCGTCTATAATGACATGGCGCAAAAGTTGGAACGTCTTGGCATCCCCGGCAACGAAATCGCCTTCATTCAGGAATACGACTCGGACGTTTCCAAGTTGACGCTGTTCCGTGACGTGCGTGCGGGCAAAGTCCGCGTGCTTTTCGGCAGCACCCAGAAGATGGGGTCGGGGACGAACGTGCAGGAGCGATTGATTGCCTTGCATCACCTCGACGCGCCGTGGCGACCGGCAGACGTTGAGCAGCGCGAAGGGCGCATTCTCCGGCAGGGCAACAAAAATGCCGTCGTGCAGGTGTTCCGTTACGTCACCGAGGGCAGCTTTGACGCCTACATGTGGCAGACGTTGGAGACGAAGGCGAAGTTCATCGCGCAGGTGATGAGTGGCGACATGAC
>JBAVOO010000080.1:0-5242 GCA_049692125.1 Verrucomicrobiia bacterium
CAAACACCGCGGCCACAAAAGCGCTGCGCCAAAGTGCGGCCGTCATTCGTTTCAAAACCAGAAACAGCACGATGACCGACGCCGTATGCAGGAGGACGCTGGTGAAGTGATGGCCGCCCGCCTGCAATCCGTAGAACTGGCAGTCCAGCATGTGAGAGATCACCGTCAGCGGGGTCCAATTGACGTTCACGATGTGGGTAAACGCCCAGCGCAATCCCTCCCAGGTCAGACCCTTTTGGACGACGGGGTTTTCACAGACATAAGCTTCGTCGTCGTAATTGACGAACTCGTGGTGAACCGTCTGCCCGAAAACCAGCCACGTCATCGCCGCCAGAAAAAGGCAGACGCCGGGGACCGTCCAGCGGTCATTCAAACCCGCCGGACGGCGTCCGGATTCCGGCGGGCGGGAGTCGGCTCCTCCCGGCATTTCACCGGCCGGCGAAACGGGCGGGCTCGAACGCACGGCTGGGGCTTTTTCCTTCGATCTTCCGCTCATGAAAAGAGTAAAAGGAGTCCCACGGATTGACAGTTTTTCCAGCGGAAATGGAATCATGTAAAAGAAGGGTCAAGCTTTGCATTCAACATTTTAGCGGCTATTTTATAGCCACTGAAGAGCTTGCAAAGCCTAAATTTTCCACGGGTTATTCCAGGCGCGGTTGACGGCGCCGCTTTGGCTGCGTGCCTGGGTGAGGACGTGCAATAGCTGAAAGTTGAGCCGCCTTCACCAAGTTTCGGCGCGCCAAGAAGTTGAGAGTTGAGAGATTCAAAAAATTGATGGTTGTTGGTTGAGAGTTGAGGGTTTAAGAGTTTTCCAACCCTCAACACCGTAAAGGAGCGGGAACGCTAGGGCGCGGCGGGAGCAACCTTTTCGACCGCCTCATGATACGGTTGGTGGGCGCGATACAAAGCCGGCAGTTCCTGATTTTTTTGCAACCGATTTTGTTCACCCGATTTTTCGGCCAGCACGCAGGCTTTTTCTGCCGTCTTTTGCCTTTAAAAAATCCAGGTCCATCCGCCCGTCCTCCGTAGTCCCGTATTGCAGGACGGAGGATGGATGTCCATCCGTGGTTAAGATTTCGTGTGCTTCGTGTGTTTCGTGGTTAAAATCTCCCCGCGCTTGGAAAACCTGCTCACCATCCTCCACGAAGACGCCGGCCTGCTGGTCATCAACAAACCGGCGGGACTGGTTTGTCATCCGACCAAAGGCGATGAATTTTCCAGCCTTATCAGCCGCGTCCGCCTTTATCTGAACGGAGCGCCGGCCCCTGTCCTGCATGGCCCTGGCGAAGCGGGATCCGGCCCGGCCCCGGCTTTTCAAAATTCAAAACCCCGGATCCGAGACCCCAGACCCGGGACCCCAGATCCCAGACCCTCAACTCTCAACCCTCAACCCTCAACCATCCGCTCACCTTGTCTCGTCAATCGCCTCGACCGGGAAACCAGCGGCATCGTCGTCGTCGCCAAAAATTCCGAACTGGCTGGCGAGCTGGGAAAAATCTGGGAAGCCCGTGCCGTCGGGAAAGAATACCTCGCCATCGTCCACGGCCGCGTCCGCGACGACCACGGCCTGATTGACGCGCCGCTCGGCAAAGACGGGCAAAGCCAGGTCGCCGTCAAAGATTGCGTCCGCCCCGATGGCGCCCCCGCCCAAACCGAATTCCGGGTCGAGCGGCGGTTTGCCCGATATATTGTGCCGTGTGATGGTGGAAATCGACAGGACGAAAAACGGCAGTGTGACGGCGGAAAATTCTCCCTCTCCGCCGCTTGCGGGGCAGAGGGCCAGACCCCTCGCCCGCGGGAGCGGGAGAGGGTGGCCGAAGGCCGGGTGAGGGTTGAAGGGGAAACACCGTTTGTTGCGGGTGAGGTGGGCCTGCCCTCGGCCCTCGACTCTCAACTCTCAACTCATTTTTCCCTCCTCCGCCTCATCCCCCGCACCGGCCGCAAACATCAAATCCGCATTCACCTCGCCCACCTCGGCCATCCCATCGTCGGCGACAAACTTTACGGCGGCGACGAGGATTTATATCTGGCGCTGGTCGAAAATCGCCTGACGCCGGAGCAGCTCGCCCGGCTCATTTTGCCGCACCAGGCGCTGCACGCCTGCGCCGTGCGCTTTTTCTGGCGCGGCCGGCCGATGGAATTTGCCTGCGAACCCGAACCGTGGTTTCAAAAATTCGCAGGAGACGACGCTTGCCGCGCCGTAGCCAGGTGAAGGCGGGTAAGGGAGTCTCTGACTTCAAAATCCGGGATCCGAAAACCGAAGCTCGAACCGGAAAAGCTTCCGCGACTTGTCGCGCCGAAGCAAGGCGAAGGCGGAAGCAGGCCGGCTTTCGGATTTCGGCCTTCGGTCTTCTTTCGGCCATCGGGATTCGGCCTTCGGTCTTCATTTTTCAACCTTCGGCTCTTTTTCCGTGTCCATCCGTGGTTAAAGTTTCTGGTCCGGCTCGTCCGGTGGTTCGCTCGTCACGGTGGCTGGACTCTTTCGCCCAAGCCATGCCGCCATCGCCAGCCAGCCCAGCAATAGGACCAGCGCCCCGGCCGCCAGCAGAAACGCAACAGCAACCGCGATGGATTGATACCGAAATTCAACCGTTGCGATTCCGGCTGGCAACACCACTCCGCGGAGCGCGTAATTCGTTTTCAAAATCGGCGCCGGCTTGCCGTTCAGATAAGCCCGCCAGCCTTGATCCCAACGATCCGCCAGCACCAGGAGTCCGGGTGTTTCCATTTGGGCGGTGACCACAATCCGCGTGGGAATCTCGCTCTGGATTTTGACGACCCCGCGGCATTCGGGCGGCAGGGTTACCGGGGATTCCACATAAGCCACTTCGCGGGGGTTGAATTCCGGCAGCGCAAGCTTTCCAAGCCGTTCATTGTCATCCGTCACCACCTCGACATGTTGGGGCACAAATACCCGTGGCAGGGCGGAACGGTTTTCCAGAACCCAATAGTCGGGACTCTGAAATTCCGGTTTGACTCCCGGCGGGGGTGACCCTCGAAAAATCACATGCCGTACCCCCAACATGTCGAGTATCGGGGAAAGTCGCGCCGTATTGGTCTCCGTAATCTCCATGCGGGGGGTCAACCATGACGTCGCGCTGCCTTCCGTTTTGGAAGAATTCTCGTCAGCCGTTGCGTTAACCAAACAGACCCACTGGGCGGGATCCACCCCGTCATATCCGCGTACATCCGACAGACCAACGGCTTCTGCGAGGTTTGCTGGAAAACAGTTGTAACCGATGATCCGGCCCGGAGCGGCCCCCGCCACGGCGCGCAACGCGGGAATTTCCGGATAATAAAGTGCGGGATCGCACTGGTAATTTCGCCCGTGACTGAACCATAACAGCTCGCCCAGCAATAAAACACCGGCCACGGCCGCCAGCCTTTGCCGGCTTAACCGGCCAAACCGAAAAACCAGCCAGATCACCAGGCCCGCGCCACACCACGCGGCTGACATTTTGTAGTGCGATGCAAACCAGGCTTGCGCCTGTCGCACGCCGTCAACATCTTTGATCCATAGAACCGGCTGTCCGCTCCGGACCATCGTTTCAAACTGGGTCGCCAACGGCTCGGGCAAAACCTCCGCGCGATAGAGGCACCAGGCACCAAGCCCCGCCAGCAAGGCGGCTGGCAGCCAAAACCCCCGCCGCCATTGGCACTCCCCATTCAACATGGCTTCCAGACCGGTGGACGTCAGGGCGAGAATCGCAAACGCCGTGGCGAACACCAGCCGGTTGTAAGACAGCAGGTTCACTCCAGGCAGGCTCAGGCAATCAACCACGCCCGGCAAATCCAGGCACCAGCTCAAACCCAAAACCGCCAGCAATATCCAAAACCGATTCAGCGAGCGATGCCGCCGGCTGCACCACGCCCAAGGCGCTGCCAACAGTGTCGCCAGCACTCCGGCATACGCCGCCGCCGAACTTTCCGGCGCATTGCGCTGGCCTTCGGGAAACAGCGGGAAACTGCCGTTTTTGGTTGATCCATACATGTCCGGCAGTACCACCTGCGGCAGCGCCGCCAGGCCCACCGGAGGCCGTTCCTGACTGCCGTTGAATCGCTCCAACACCCTGTGGCCGGTCCTGGCGTATTCCATCAACGGCAGAATATTCGGCGCGGCCAGCAAAAAACCCAGACCCCAACCCAACGTCAGGATCAATGCCGCCTTTCCCGCCTGGCGACAAAATATCTGCCGGCCATGAACCTCGCGCAAACACCACAACGCAAACATGCCCGAGACCAGCAGCACCAGGGCCGCAACATCAATATGGCCGCTGACCAGAACCAGCCCGGTCACCAGGGCCAGTGCCGCCGCCGCGATGCGGTTCCCCCGCACCGTCCGGTCAACGGCGAATAGCAGCCAGGGCAGCCAATAGACTGGGGCGCTGACAGGATGCCCTTGCCAGAAAATAAAGAAACCAGTCATGGGATAGCACCACGCGGCCAGCGTTGCCGGCCAGAAACTTACTTGAATCACGCGCCGGCAAAATAAATGGGCGCCCGTGCCTGCAACCAGCGCGGCGAGAAGTTGCGCCCACGCGAGGATGACCGGGGATGCCGCCAGGCACTTGAACAGAAAGAAAGGCGAATACTTGGCGCAGATAAATGGAACACCACCGTAATGGTTCGGCGTCCATAATGGAAAACGGCCCGCGGCAATCTCTCTCATGGCAAAACGCCGGTCGGGCTCGAATTGCAGCACAAGATCCAAGGGCGCGAGATCCTGATAGTGATTCGGCGTTTGCAATGTGTTGGCCAGATAACTGCCGGGAAAGGCCAGACAATCCAGCGGCAGGAGAACCTTCCGGCCCGTCAGCGAAGGTCCATACAGTAAGAATTGTCCCAATACGATGCCCGCCAGCACAATGGCCAGCTTCGAGAATTTCCGGCCCGGTGGTTGACCGGGTGCGTCCAATTGTTCCATCACTTTTTCGCTTCGTTCATTTGCGGCAACCCCGGGCAAATCCGGCGGTCACGACGCAAGTTGTTCTGATCGGCGTTGCCTTGCCCCAGTCAACCGTGTTTCCCAAAATGAGCAATCAGATTTTATCTGCGTCCATCTGCGTTTATCTGCGGTTAAGACCCGTGGTTGCGGCACAAGCCGCGTTGGGTTCATCCGTAATACAATCCTGCAACTTCGCGCACGGACGACAAAGATTTGGACTGCGGTGGCAGAGCGCAGCGGCGACACCGCTTTCCGTAGGCAGCCAGTTGCATCCAAAAGCGGCGTGGCTCCCGCTCT
>JBAVOO010000081.1:0-4267 GCA_049692125.1 Verrucomicrobiia bacterium
CTTACAATCTCAAACGCGGGACGGCCAACGGCGGGCCGTATCCAACAGTTTTCAGCGGGTTGACCATGACGAATTATGCCGACGCGGCGGTGACCAACGGTGTGACGTATTATTACGTCGTCACGGCAACAAACTCCAGCGGCGAGAGTCCCAACTCCTTGCAAGCCAGCGCCGCACCGCTGCCTTCATCGGTGCCAACCAATATTGTCGCGCAGGTCAGCAGTGGCCAATTGCAATTGTCCTGGCCGCAGGATCATCTCGGCTGGCAGTTGCAGATTCAAACCAACAGTCTCAACGCCGGTTTGGGGACCAACTGGGTCAACGTTCAAAATTCCACGACTGTCAACCAGTTTTTCATCCTCATCAATTCAACCATCGGCTGCGTCTTTTTCCGGATGGCGTATCCGTAACCGGGGTCAAAATCATTTCGGGCTTCTTTTCCGGTAGTCGCCGCGGCTGAAATACTTCTCCAGCCAGATATAAAGACAGATGAAAAGATAACGGCTGCCCATCTCGCGCATCATCAGCTTCGCCTCGCCGGTGCGCCGGTTGCGCCAGGTGACGGGAATGACGGCCCAGGAAAATCCGCGCACGATGGCCTTGAGCGGCAGTTCAACGGTGAGATTGAAGTGTGGCGAGATTAGTGGCCGGCACCCGTCAATCACTTCACGCCGGTAGGCCTTGAAAGCGTTCGTCGTGTCATTCAGACGGATGGCAAAGAGGGTTTTAAGAAAGAGATTGGCAATCCGATTAATGACCAGCTTGATTTTTGGATAGTCAACCGTGCCGCCGCCCTTGATGAAACGGCTGCCGAACACACAGTCCCAGCCTTTGTTCAATTCCTGCCAGTAGTGTGTCACGTCCCGGCAATCATCGGATTCGTCCGCCATCATGATGACCACCGCGTCGCCTGTCATGTGGTCGAGACCACGGACGACCGCGCGACCGAAGCCGTGCAGGTCTTCGTTTTTCACCGGAACCAGCTCGGGAAGTTTGGCTTTGATCTGGGCAAGCAGTTCCCAGGTCCGGTCGGTGCTGCCATCGTCAACGACGATGATCTCGTGCGGCACGTTATGCAGCCGCAGTTCCAAATGAAGGTGCTCCACCGTGGAACCGATGCAGCCTTCCTCATTGCGCGCCGGAATGACCACCGACAGCAACGAAAGCGGGCGGGGTTGGGGAATCGGATCACTCATGTGCTGTTGGGCAAATCTGGTTTTAGCTGCAACGCTGTGCCGGGACAGGCGGCGGATTCATTTATCCTCTCAAGCCTAAATTAAATCTCCGCCGGGTCAAACAGTTAGAACTGATTCGCAAATAAAAATTGTCTGGTGCAGGCCTGGCTTCACGTTCTCAGCCAAACCCGGCGCTGCGCCACGCTACCAGCGCCCCCGGTGAGCCATGCGGATGATGGCTACGGTTTTTCATGGTAAGGGGCATTGGCTTCATAGAGTTTGAGACGGGACTGGATGGCGTCGGCCAGGGGTTGGTTGTTTTGCGTGGCGTTGAGGTTGAGCGCCCGTTTGGCCGTTTCGGCCGCTTCACCAAATCGTCCGGCCCCGGCATACGCTGCTGCTAGGGTGTCCAGAAGTTGTGGCGACTCGGTTCCGGCCAGCGCCCGGGCCTGTTCTGTCAGTTCCACTGCCCGGTTGCCATCCCGCAGTGACGCGTCCGGACACGTTGCCAGCACCCAGGCCAGGTTCAGATGCGCCAGCATGTGCCGGGGATCCAAGACCAAGGTCTTCTCATATTCCGCCATCGCGGCCACGAAATTGTGTTGTGCCTGCAATGCCTGGCCAAACCTGAAGTGGATCTGTGCCGAGTTCGGCATCAACGCCAGTGCCCGCTGGTAATGCTCGATGGCTTCATCCAACCGGCCGGCCGACACCAACGCCACCCCCAAATTGAAATGCGCCTCGGTGTAGTCCGGTTTGAACTCAATGGCTTTTCGATAATGCCCGATGGCTTCCGATACGCGCCCCAACCGGAACAGAACGTTCCCGAAATTGTTGTGGGCTTCGGCATAATCGGGTTCGATCTGCAGTGCCGATTCGTAGTAGCTGACGGCCTCTTCGTACTTGTCCAGTCGGGCCAAGGCGGTTCCCAGGTTATAGCAAGCCTCGGCCCGGCGAGGGTTGAGACGCAACGCCTGCTCGTAATACCCCATCGCCTCGGTTGTCTTGCCCAGATCGAAGAGAATGGCTCCCACATTATCGCACGCCTCGGGAGAATCGGGCTGGATCCTCAGCGCCTGTTCGAAGTGCTCCAACGCTTCCTCCGTCCGGCCCGCCTGCCTCAGGAGGAGACCCAGATTGTTATGGGCCAGCCAGGCGTCCGGATTCTTTGTCAAGGTGTCCCGCCAGATCGTTTCCTCGTCGCGATAAATGTGCACTTGTTTCCATGTGCACATGCCCAGCGCCAGAAACACGGCCGTGCCGGTCAGCCGACCGATAAATCGTCCCCTTTCTCCGATTCGCCGTCCCATCGCAATGCCTCCGCTGACCGCCAGGGCGATGAGGCCGATGAGGGAAAAATACTGGTAGTGGTCGGCCACCAGCGAATACCGCATGAAGTAGATGTTTACGAACCCCAGGGCGGGGAAAAGCATGATCAAATAATAGCCAAAGCCGAACAACCAGGGCTTGCCCCACCGTTGCCGGCAGGTCCAACCGGCCAGCAACCCCGCCAGTACGAGCAGTCCCGGGACATACGACAGGGGATTCTGCGCGGTAATCTGCCATCGTGGATAGACAAAACACAGATCCAGAGGCAGCACCGCCTTGTAAAGATAGAACCACACGGCCCAGCCCGCCCCGGCCAGCCGTGACCAGAAACTGTCATGTCGCACCACATCCACCCCTACGGCCCGAAGGGGCGCAAACCACAACGTGACGCAGCCCAGCAGTCCCGCCACTGCAAAAAACGGGAGACTGCGCAGCACATCCCTGCGATCAATCCTTCCCCGGCGCCACCATCCGATTCCCAACAGCAGGAAGGGAAACATCACCACCGCGGTCTTGCTTAACAGCGCGAGGACAAACGCGCCCAGTGCAAGCCAGTACCAGCGCCGATGTCCCGTATCGTCGAATCTGACATATCCTAGCAGCGCCCAGGCGCAGAAAAACATCGCGAGCGTATTCTTCTGCTCGGCAATCCATGCCGCCGATTCGACATTGACGGGATGCACGGCGAACAGGGCGGCGGCGAACCAGGCCGCCGGAACCCCGAGCTTTGCCAATATCCGCCACCACAGCACCGCATTCAGGGCGTGCAGGATCACATTGACCGCGTGGTAACCCACGGGGTTGTCTCCCCACAGACGCCATTCCAACCACCACGTGCTTGAGGTCATCGGCCAGTAATCAGGAGCTTCCATCGTGCACCAGAATCGGTACAGGCCGTCCGGACTTTTAATCAGGGGATTGTTTATCACCAGACTGTAATCATCCCAGATGAACCCACAGTGCAGGGCGGGGAGGTACACCACAAACGTCACTGCGACCAGGCCCAAACCCAGGAGCCAGTTCCGGCACCGCGAAGATTGCCACAATTTCATGATGCTGTTCACAGTCTGAGAAAAAAAGAGTTGATTTCCAGCACCGGGGATTTTTTCGCCCGGGCAACAACCGAATCCGGACGCGCCCGGCAGACCAGATTAGGGTTTTCCATGATAGGGCGAATTGGCTTCATAGAGTTTGAGCCGGGTTTGAATGGCTTCAGCCAGAGGTTTGTTGTTTTGCGCGATACTGAGATCCAACGCCTGCCGGTCCGTTTCAACCGCCTCCGGGAAACGGCCGGCTTCGGCATAAGCGGCGGCCAGTGTGTCCAGAATCTCCGGAGACTTGCCGCCGGAAAGTTGCACCGCCTGTTGTGCCAGTTCCACCGCCTTGGCACCGTTGCGAATGGATGCCTCCGGACAGGTCGCCAACAGCCAAGCCAAACTGAGATGGGCTGGCAAGTGCCCGGGTTCCAATTCCAGGGCTTTTTGATACTCCAGGTCCGCTGCCTCAAATTTGTGTTGGGTTTGCAGCGCCTGGCCGAATCGGAAATGGGCTTGGGCGGACTTGGGCAACAGTTCCAACGTTTGCCGGTACTCGGTGATGGCTTCATCCAGCTTGCCTTGAGCGGCAAGAACATTGGCCAGGTTGCCGTGAGCGTTGGCGTAGTCGGGCTTGATCTTAATGGCTTTCCGATACTGCCCGACCGCTTCGTCCAGCCGGCCGAGCATTCCAAGCGCCACGCCCAGATTGTAATGCGCCTCCGCGTA
>JBAVOO010000082.1:0-9951 GCA_049692125.1 Verrucomicrobiia bacterium
AGAGCGGGAGCCACGCCGCTTTTGGATGCAACTGGCTGCCTACGGAAAGCGGTGTCGCCGCTGCGCTCTGCCACCGCAGTCCAAATCTTTGTCGTCCGTGCGCGAAGTTGCAGGATTGTATTACGGAGGGGAAAGCGGGGAGCACAAGGTTTGACCCGAATGGCGCGAATTATCGCCAACGGCAGGCGCGTCAATTCGCGAAATTCGCGTCTCGCCCTTATCGGGGTTTAGCCGCGGATAGCGGCGTGGCCGCCACGCGGCTTTACGCCGGGTCCCTCCGTGGTTAAAGAAAAAGCGCGGCGTCCTCGGCGTCCTCGGCGTCTCGGCGTTGGGGGCGTTTCCGTTTAGTTGCGGCTCCGCCGCGCCGCGTTATTGTGAAGAATCCCGGTAAGCCAGTTTGACAATCCAGTCGGCCAGGAAGAAACAAACGGTCCCCAGCACCAGCGCCGGGACACCAAACGCGAAATAAGAAAAAGACGAAGGCAGGTCGGCATCGCCGCTTTCATTCATGGGCAGGATGTTTTCAAAGATGTTTTCAAAGCCCGCCCACACGTTCCACAAGCCGTAGAGGATGACCAGAAAACCGATCATCCGGACGACCACGCCAAAAAGTTCGGAAGGTTTCATGTTGCCGTTCCGGCCAAGGCTGAATCAACGGCAGCCGTCCTGTCAAGCCGGCGATGGATCCACCCGTGAGTTTTGTTTTGGCAAGCGCACCGTTCACGGATTAACTAGACGCCATGCAAGTCGTGCTCGATTACCTGAAACGCAACCAGGCCCGCTTCGTGGCCGAATTGTGCGATTACCTCCGCTTCCCCAGCGTCTCCGCGCAGCCGCAGCATAAAAAGGACATGCGCGCTTGTGCCGGATGGCTCGTGGACCATTGCCGGCGCATCGGCCTCGACGCCCGCCTGTGCCCGACCGCCGGCCATCCCATCGTCGTCGCCAAAACCCCCGCCTCCGCTGCGCTTCGGCGCGGCAAGCCGCAACCGCACTTCATGATTTACGGCCACTACGACGTGCAGCCGCCGGAGCCGCTCGAATTGTGGAAGTCGCCGCCGTTCGCGCCGCGCATCGCAGGCCGCTCGATTTACGCCCGCGGCAGCATGGACAACAAAGGCCAGAACTTCGCGCATTTGAAAGCCGTCGAGGCCTATCTCCAAACCGGCACTCCCCTGCCCTGCGACCTCACGTTCGTCATCGAAGGCGAGGAGGAAGTTGGCAGCGCGAACCTCGCAAAATTTCTTAAAACGCACCGCGCGGAGTTGCGCTGCGACGCCGTGGTCGTCTCCGACACCGACATTCCCAGCCCCAAACATCCCGCGCTGGCCTACTCGCTGCGCGGCATCATCGCCTTCGAAATCACCCTGCACGGCCCGTCGCGCGATTTGCACTCTGGTGTCTTCGGCGGGTCCGTGGAAAATCCGGCGATGGCCCTCAGCCGGCTGCTCGCGCAACTCCGTGACGCCAACGGCCGCGTGACCATTCCGGGTTTCTACGACGACGTCGCGCCGCTTTCGGCTTACGAACGGAAACAATTTGCCCGGTTGCCCATCAAGGACCGCGACCTCCAAAAATTGCTCGGCGTAAAAAAATTATTCGGCGAACGCGGCTTCACGCCCACCGAACAACGCAGTGCGCGCCCGACGTTCGAGATCAACGGCCTGACGAGCGGCTACCAGGGCCAGGGCAGCAAGACGATTGTGCCGGCGTGGGCGCGGGCGAAAATCACCTGCCGCCTCGTGCCGAACCAGCGGCCGGCGAAGATTCGCGAACTCGTCTGCCGGCACATCGGAAAAATCTGTCCGCCGACGGTGCGGCTCGAAATCGAGGCCGGTCACGGCGCGGAAGCGTATCTGGTTTCACCCGTAAGCGCGCGGGCGCGGGCGGCATTGCGCGCGCTCGAAGCCGCGTTCGGCTGCCAGCCGGTGCTAATGCGGGAAGGCGGCTCGATTCCCATCGTCAACGATTTCAAAAAAATTCTCGGCGCGGATTCGCTGCTGCTGGGTCTGGGTTTGCCGGATGGGAACGCGCATTCGCCGAACGAAAAGTTCAACCTCGATTGCTTCGCCAAAGGCCAGCGCATGAGCGCGCTTTTGTGGCGGGAATTGTCGGGCTGATCCGGCCGTAGCGCCTAATCATTCAGCGCATATTTCTGGAGCGTGTGTGTCACGCTGGAAGAGGCACACCAATCGTTCCAGATCAATTGCAACGATTGGAAGCGTGTTTCGCCGAATTTGGTTTCCCGATGCGCCTGGAGAAAATCAAGCAACCGTTTCCAATCCGCTTTCGGATTGGAAAAACGCATCACCGTCAGATGCGCCGCGGCAATTTTGTAGCGGCGATCCAGATTTTCGCCAACTCCGCGGTTTCGCAGCGCGCTCCGCAACTCGTCGCGGAGCCGCGCCAGGGCGTCGTCTTGGGGAAATCCTTGAACCAGCACCGCCTCCGGCGAAACCGTCACACCGCGGAATTTCACCGAAAAGGCGCGGCAATTTTTCAAGACTTCGTCCAGGACCGTCCGGCAAACCGGCAACCGGTGGATTTCCTCACGCCAGGATTCCGAGCAGGGAATGACCGCCAGCACCGTCACGTGTAATTCCGCCGGCTGATAAAAATACTGGTCGGGGCAGATGGCCGCGGCTTCGCGCAAAAATGTTTCCACCCGCTTCCGCACGCCCGCCTTCGGGCGTGCCACCAACGTGGCCCCGCGCCGGGGATCGCCGGTTTTTTCACGCAAAAGCGGATCAACCCGCAACCCGCCCGATTCCAGAGCCGCTCTCGTTCTGCGCCAAAGCTGATCGTAGATTCTTTGCGCCTTGGTCAACTCGCCGCCCATGACTGGATTTCCTCTCTCAGCCGCTCCAAAGGCAAACCGACGACATTGCTGTAAGACCCGGAGATTTCCGCGACAATTTTGTCGCCGTGCTCCTGAATCGCGTAAGCTCCCGCCTTGTCCAGCGGGTTTACCTTCGCCAGATAATCGCGGATCTGCCCGGCGTCGAGCGGATGAAACGTCACGTCCGTGCTCACGGCAAAAATGCGTTCCCGGTACGCGCGCAAATGAATCAGGCTGATGCCGGTGACGACTTGATGGGTCCGGCCTTGCAGCCGCGTCAGCATCCGTTCCGCCTCGGCGCGGCTGATGGGCTTGCCCATGATTACGCCGCCGAGAAACACCAGCGTGTCCGCCCCGAGCACGAGCGAATCGGGATTTTTCTTTGCCACCACGCGCGCCTTGCGATGGGCGTTGATCTGGCAAAGTTCGAGCGGCGACAGTTGTTCATCCAGAATTTCGGCTGCATTGCTGGAAGCAACCTGAAACTTCACTTTCAATTGCCGCAACAATTCCGCGCGTCGCGGCGAGGCCGAAGCAAGAATGAGCGGCGGCAGATTCACACGGCAAATTTAAGCAATGTCGGTTGAAGTGTCGAGGGTGCGCAACTCCGCGTCTCATTGTTTGGTGTCCAGCCTTCAGGCTGTTCCCCTGGCGTTGCCGCCTGTCCGGACCGCGTAAACGCGGGACTCCGAACTGTCGCGTGAGGACACGCGACGCTACACTTACAATTTGAAGCGTGCACTGGAGCGGGAATTGCGCTAATGAGTTTTGCAAAAAAGAAACCCTGCCATGACCGACCGACAATGGAACGATCTGCTCGCCGTGTTGCGCGGCGAAGTGCTGCGCCCGCCGCCCGTGGGCTTCATCATTGACTGCCCGTGGCTGCCCGGCTGGCAGGGGCTGGACATTGCCGATTACCTGTCGAGCGAGACGCTCTGGTTCGAGACGAACCGCAAGGCCATCGAAACGTTTCCCGAGGTCTGGTTCCTGCCGGGGTTCTGGTCCGAGTTCGGCATGTGCACCGAACCGTCCGCGTTTGGCAGCCGCTGCGTTTTTCCGCGCAATGAATTTCCCTTCGCCGACAAAATCATCACTGATGCCGGACAGATCGCCGATCTCAAGGTTCCCAATCCAGTCACGGACGGTTTGCTGCCGTTCATGCTCAATCGCCTGCGCTGGGCGCGCCCGCGCATCGAAAACCTCGGCCACAAAATCCGGTTCTCCGTCTCGCGCGGCCCGCTGAACGTGGCGACGTTCCTGATGGGCACGACCGAATTCCTGATGGCGCTCAAGACCGACCCGGAACCGGTGCACCGGTTGTTGCGGGTCATCACGGATTTCCTGAAGCAATGGCACGCGCTCCAGCGCGAGACGTTCCCCACGATTGACGGCATGTTGATGCTCGACGACATCGTGGGTTTCATGGGCGAACCGGATTTCGTCGAGTTCGGCCTGCCCTATTTCCGCGAGCTGTATGACGTGAAGGTCGCGGTGAAGTTTTTCCACAACGACGCGCCGTGCGCCAAATCCATCAAATATTATCCCGACCTCGGCATCAACCTTTACAACCCCGGCATCCAGACCTCGCTCACCGAAATGCGGCGGCTCTCCGGCCACCAGCTCACCATCCTTGGCAATATTCCACCGCGCGACGTGCTGGCGCAGGGCACGCCCGACGACGTGCGCGCCGCCGTGAAGAAACTGCTGGCGGAGGCGAAGGACCCGTTGCGGCTCATTCTCTCGTGCGGCGGCGGTGTGCCTCCCGGCGTGACCACCGCCAATCTCCAGGCGTTCGTCCAGGCGGCGCGGCTGTAGCGTCGAGCCTGAGACTTGACCGGCCGGCGCAACGCACTCCACCGTTTGGTGTCCAGCCTTCAGGCTGTTTCCCGGGCGGCACCGCCTTGTCCGGACCGCGTAAACGCGGGACACCAAACCGTCGCGCGAGGACCCGCGATGCGGCACTTGCAATTTGAAGCGTGCGCAGCGCTTCCCATTCGGCTAATCCATGGCCATGCAAAGCGACCGGCGCGTCGTCAACATCGCACTCATCGGTTTCATGGGCACGGGCAAGACGTCCGTTGGCCGGCTCGTCGCCGACCAGTTGCATTTCGATTATCTCGACACGGACGAACTCATTCAATCGCGCACGGGCCGGCCCATCGTGGAAATTTTTTCGGCCGATGGCGAGGCGGCTTTTCGCAAAATGGAATCGGAACTCGTGGGAGAACTCGCCGCGCGGACCAAAACCGTCATTGCCACCGGCGGCGGTTTGCCGATGAATCCGCAAAATCTTGTGAGTCTCAAGACGCACGCGCTGGTCGTCTGCCTGTGGGCGTCGCCGGAAAAAATCTGGGAACGGGTGAAAAACCAGACGCACCGGCCTTTGCTGCACGATGCCGATCCGCAGAAAAAAATCCGCGAACTGCTCGCCGCGCGCGAACCGTTTTACCGCCAGGCCGATGTGCTGTTGAACACCGAGCTGCGCTCCGTCCGCGAAGTGACGCAGCAGGTGGCGCATCAATTTCGACTCGAAGCCTCCCGTCGGCGATGAAAGCGGTGATGGTCCCGTCGGAGAAAGCAGCGCCGGCGTCCCGCCTGAAAAAACCGGCAGTCATGCAGGCCAGAGGCCCGCGCCCCCTTTTAATTTGGTGCAGTTTGAGACAACGCCATGAAAGAAAAGATCCGACAGCGGGCGCGGGAACTGGGATTCGATGATTGCCGGTTCACCACCGCCGCTGCGCCCGCGAGCGCGGACAAATTCCAGGACTGGCTGGCCGAAAAGCGACACGGCGGGATGGCCTGGCTCGAACGCATCGCGTCGAAGCGGATTGATCCTCAGAAAGTCCTGCCCGGCGCGAAAAGCGTCATCGTGCTGGCCGCCAGCTATGCGCAAGGTGACAAGTGGCAGGTGGCAAGTGACATGAATCAAACGCCGCTGGCATCTTGTCACGCGTCACGTGTCACATGTCACGCCGCCGTTGCCCGCTACGCCCGCTGTGAAGATTACCACGACGTGCTCGGCGGACGATTGAAGCAGTTGACACAGTTCATGAATCAACTTGGCGGCGCGGAAACACATTCGCTTTGGCAGGTGGATACCGGGCCGTTGCCGGAACGTGACTTCGCTCAGCGCGCCGGAATTGGTTTCATCGGCAAACACACCAATGTCATCAGCCGGCGCTTCGGCAACTGGATCCTGCTGGCGGAGATTGTCACCACGCTCGAACTGGAACCGGACGCGCCGGAGAAAAATCACTGCGGCAACTGCACGCGCTGCATCGAAGCGTGCCCCACGCGCGCCATCACCGCGCCGTTCCAGCTCGACGCCCGGCTTTGCATATCCTACCTCACCATCGAGCTGAAAGGTTCCATCCCGGTTGAACTGCGTCCGGCCATCGGGAACCGCATCTTCGGCTGTGATGATTGCCTGGCGGCGTGTCCGTGGAACCGCTTCGCGCGTGAAGGCAGTTTGATGAAGGAACATGCGCGCCCGGAACTGACTGCACCGGACTTGATGGAATTGCTGCAACTGGACGAGGCCGGTTTCAAATCGCGTTTTGCCGGCACGCCGATATTGCGGACGAAACGTCGCGGCCTGCTGCGCAATGTATGTGTGGCCTTGGGAAATATCGGTGACGAATCCGCTTTGCCCGCTTTGAGCCAGGCGGCCAAAGATTCCGAACCACTGATTGCCGAACACGCCCGCTGGGCGATGGAACGGATTCAAGCGTTGAGACCTCTGAAAACCCCTGCCTCATCGTAGCGGCGTGTCGGCAGACCGCCGCGCTTCTTGGGAAAATTGAATTGTCCGGCTTTCTGCCGAAAGCCGCCACGCCTGTTTTGCAGAGTTCTCACTTTGTAGAACTTTTAATACTGATTTGCCTTCAATCGGGCACAAATACCCCTCACCCATCCTAACGGACACCCTCTCCCCGCTCGGCGGGGAGAGGGACGGGGCGAGGGGCAGTTCGTAGCCAATTGAACGCACTTTGGTATAAGACACTACCCCGCTCCCCAAAGTGGAGAAGAAGATAAAAGCCGGATCGTTCCGGTCGTTGTCTGTCGCCACCGGGCAAAGGTGGGGCTGGTCAAGGTCCCGTAATTCACCATACTGTTGACGGACTTCGGCGCAGGCTATTGATTTAACCGCAAAGAACGCAGAGAACACAAAGATGATGAATTCCGGTTCCGTTCTCTGAACCCTTTGTGCTTTTTGTGGTTAAAAGAAAGACATGCCGGAATTCCAAATCATGAAAGACCAGATCGTCCGTCTGTTGGGCCAAAAAGATTACGTCCCGGCCAATGTCCCGGAATTGCTCCGGCTGCTTCGGCTGCCGCCCCATCGTCAGCAGGCGTTGCAGGGCGCGCTCCGCGAACTGGAGCAAACGGGCCAGATTGCCCGCATCAAGGGCAACCGTTACATCCTGCCGCGCGAGGCGGATTTGATTCCGGGCCGGATCCGGATGAACCGCCAGGGCAAGGGCTTTCTCCAGCCGGATGATGCCGGTCTCAAGGAAATCGCCATCCCCGAAGGCGCGACCGGCACGGCCTTGCACGAAGATCGCGTGCTGGTGCGGCGCGATGTCCGGCCCAAGGGCTTGCGCTCCGGCGCTATCGAGCCGGACACCGGCACGGTGGTTCGTATCCTGGAACGGCGGCGCACGCAGATGGTCGGCACGCTGCAACGGGGGCGAAAATTTCTCTACGTGATTCCCGATGACCCGCGCATCCCGCATGACATTTATGTGCCGGAGCCGCGCGACCTGGGCCGGCCCGCGCGCATCGGCGACAAGGTGGTGGTCGAATTGCGTGAATGGGAATCGCGCCACACGAATCCGGAAGGCGAGATTGTCGAAGTCCTCGGCGCGCCGGGCGAGGAAGGCGTGGACATGCTCTCGGTGCTGCGCCAATACGATTTGCCGCTGCATTTTCCCAAAGCCGTCCTGCACGAAGCGCACGGCATCGGCACGACGGTTCACGCGCGCGACGGGGCGGGCCGCGTGGATTGCCGCCGTCACCGGGTCGTCACGATTGATCCCGACGACGCGAAGGATTTCGACGATGCCATCTGCCTGGAGCGCGTTTCAACGGAGCAATGGCGGCTGTGGGTCCACATTGCGGACGTGTCGCATTACGTGAAGGCCGGCACGGCGCTGGATGTCGAGGCGCGCAAACGCGGCAACTCGACCTATCTCGTGGACCGCGTCATCCCGATGCTACCGGAGGCGTTGAGCAACGAACTGTGCTCGCTCAAGCCAAACGTGGATCGCCTGACCAAATGCGTCGAATTTCTCGTGTCGAATGACGGGCGGGTGTTGAACGCGAAATTTTATCCCGCCGTGATCCGTTCGCAGCGGCGTTTCAACTACGGCGAGGTGCTGGAGATCCTTCAGCGCAAACCCACGTCCGATCCGATTGAACAGATGCTGCATCAGGCGAATGAACTCGCCCAGCGCATCCGGCGATTGCGGTTCAAGGCCGGTTCGCTCGACCTCGATTTTCCCGAAACCAAAATCCGGCTGGATGAACGCGGAAACATTTTGCGAATCGAGAAGACCGTGAACGACGTGTCCCACCAGTTGATCGAGGAATGCATGTTGCTGGCGAACGAGGCGGTGGCGGCGCGGCTGATGAGCCAGCGCACGCCGGCGGTTTATCGCGTCCACGAAGAGCCGGATGAGCGGCGTTTGCAAGAGTATCGCGAGGAGTTGTTGAGCCACAACGTGCCGTGCGGCAACCTGCGCCAGACCGCCGAGGTGCAGAAGTTGTTGCACCGGCTCGACACCCTGCCCATCGGCCCCGCGCTCAAGATCGGATTTCTCAAATCGCTCATGCGCGCGCGCTACGCGGTCGAACCGCTGGGACATTACGGCCTGGCCAAGAAAAAATACACACACTTCACCTCTCCCATCCGCCGCTACGCCGACCTCGTTGTGCATCGGGCGCTCTTCGAGAGAAACCATGCGCCGGTATCCGCGCTCAAGGAAACCGCCGAACATATTTCCGTCACCGAACGCAATTCCGCCGACGCCGAACGCGACAGCAAGGACGTAAAGTTGTTCGCGTTCCTGAAGGCGCAACTGCAATCCGGCCGGCCGGAGCATTATTCCGCGCTGGTGACCGACGTGCGCAACTTCGGCTTCTTCGTGGATGTGCCCGGGCTGGCCATGAGCGGATTGGTGCCGTTGTCCACGATGGAGGACGACTTTTATGTCTTCGACGCCGGGCGCAACAATCTCGTGGGCCGCCGCACCCGCCGCGTCATCCGCCTCGGCGACCAGGTGACCGTGTCGGTGGCCAAGGTGGACATGTTCAAAAAGCAGGTGGACTTCCGTCTCGCGGAAGACCGCAAACCGGCCGCGCGCCCTGCCGCGTGGCGCAGCTTTACGCGGCCTCCGCACGGAGCGCCGGGACGGCCAGCCAGAGGCAGGCGGCGTGGTAAATAAACAGGAAAGCTTGGGAATAAAATCAAAGTCATGCTCGACCAGATTTTCGGCGAAAATAATTCCAAAAACGAAAGTCGCTTAAACTAATTAGTAAAAAGATGAGCGATGTCTTAAACGAAGCAAGACCGACCAAAGATGACGCTGCACTTTCGGAGTTGGTTGATTTTCTAAAAAAGTCATATGGAACTCGTGCGGACATGGACGCCACGCTCGAACGCCGAATTGCCGGACTTACTCCAGAAAAGATGCTTATCACTGGAAAGGTTGCCGACCGCTTGATTTTCACCAAACCGTATATGTTCCCTAAAAAAGTTTGGGGCGGAGGAATAGGTTTCAGGTCTTCAAGGAGAATGAATCGCCTATTGGAACTATTGGGCATAGCGCCTGGCACATTTCCAACAGGAGACCTTTTTCTGTTGAGATTTCAAATTGCTTCTCAAGATTGGGTTCCTCATCCATACAATGTTCCACATTGGGCACTGGCATCATTCGGAGTTTTTTCCAGAATACGAAATGATAAAGTTGCATTCTCAATTTGCAATAGGGCTATTTACGTGACTCCACTGGCTACAACGAATAGAATTTCGCGTGATGTCCGAGGACTATCCGCGCACACTGCTGGAAATGGAGCAGCGTTTCAGCGACGAAGCGGCGTGCCGCGCTTAT
>JBAVOO010000083.1:0-81511 GCA_049692125.1 Verrucomicrobiia bacterium
ATTCTTGTCTGCGGGTTTGCGGGACATTCTTGTCCCGTGTTCCATCCGTACGAAAGTGGCGACTGGAAAGTCGCCAGAACCCGCAGGCTGGAAAGCCTGCGCTACATCATAACTGTAAACGCTCTAAACCACGGATGGACACGGATAAACCCAACGCGGCTTGTGCCGCAACCACAGGTCTTAACCGCAGATAAACGCAGATGGACGCAGATATAATCGGTTTCATCTGCGTTTATCTGCGTCCATCTGCGGTCAAAATTCTTGTTCAAAATGCGCGAACTCTTGTCATTGTATTACGGATCAAGACAAGGCAAAAGGGCCCTTCAGTGAATCCGGAAGGCCTCCCTTATTGGTGAACTCATTTATCAAAGCCTTGCGAAAATGCGTTCGAGCTGCGGCGCGTGCGTGTCTGGCGCGCCATCGGTCCAGACAACGAAATCGGCGCGGGAAATTTTTTGTTCCACCGGCCATTGCGCGGCCAGGCGCTGCTTGATTTGCTCCGGCGTCCACCCCCGACTCAGCAGCCTTTGGCGCTGTGTCGGGGCGGAACAGGCAACGCAAATGATTTTGTTGAAGGACGATTCGGCCCGGGTCTCAAACAGCAGCGGAATCACAACGACGGCGAGCGCGCGGTTTTCCCCGCGCCAAGCTTCGATTTGGGCGAGCCAGCGTTCGCGGATGCGCGGGTGGAGAATGGTTTCGAGTTTTTTGCGGGCGGCGGCATCGGCAAAAACGATTCGCGCCAGTTCATCACGACGCAATTGACCGTCCGGGGCAATGACTTTTTTGCCGAATTCAGCCTGAATTTCGGCGAGGGCGGGCTGGCCGGGTTGAACGAGCTGCCGCGCGAGTTCGTCGGTGTCCACCACCTGCGCGCCGCGGGCGCGGAGGAATTCGGCAGCGGTGGATTTGCCCATGCCCACGCCACCGGTCAGACCGCAGACTTTCATTGGTTGAAAGTTCGATGCGGACGGTCAAGGCCCGAGGACCACGCGATAGAACTGGTCGGGATAATTCGACGCGTTTGAATCGATGAACGTGAAGGGTGAAACGAACGGCGGCGGGTTGGTATAAACGGGCACCCAGTTGAACAGGTTGGTGGACGCCTGAACAATATATTCCTGCCCCGGCTGGCCGTTGACGGTGAACTGGAACGTGCCGTTGATGTTCACCACCGGTCCAGATATTTGTGGCGGAGTCACAACCCCAACGGTGATGTTGGTGAAAGCGAAAGCGTCAGCCGGGTTGGGGTCAGGAGTGGCCGCGCTGACCGTGGCGGAGTTGATGAAGTTGCCCGCGTTATTGGCCTGCATCGTCAGTGTGGCCTGCCCGCCGGCATTGGTGGCGAGCACGTTGATATTCCAAATCACCGTTGACCCGCTGCGGGTTATGGAACCCACCGTGCTATAGCTCGAAACGAGCGTGAAGCCCGAGGGCATTGAGCCTGACACCTGCACATTGGTGGAAGCGGACGGTCCGTAATTCGTCACCGTCAGGCCATAGGTCACACTGTCGCCAACCCCAATGTTGGTGGATGAGGCCGTCATCAAAAGCTGAATGTCCGCCGCCGAACCGACCGGGCTGGCCGTGGTCAGAGTGAGAATCCAGCCATTGGAAATGATCCCGGAATCCAACGGCACGTTGTCCTGCACAAAAAGCTGCCACGTGCCACTTGGGTTGCCGCCATTCAAGGCGGCCAGGTTGGTGCCATAAGGCGGCGGCGGCGGGGAAATATAAGCAAAGGTGTTGCCTCCGGCCGCGAGGGCATTGATCAAACCGGTTCCGTTGGGAGTGCCCAAACCAGTGCAAAGGTCGTAACCGGGCACCGCATAAAACAGGGTTGGACTGCCGCTCCAGGTGTTGTTGCCGGTGGTGATGTCGTGGAAGCAACTGGTGTAGCTGCCCGACGCAGCGATGGTATAAACGGCCGGGTTGATAAAGCCGACCGGCCCGCGTCCGATGTTCGCCGCCTGCTGGTTGACCAAGGCGGTGAACCCGGCCCACAAGGGCGCGGCGCAACTGGTGCCGCCAAACCAATCGGAACTGCCGGCACCGTAAATAACCCAAACATAATCAGCCGTCAGCGCCACATCGGGAACATTCCGCATGGTCGTCGAGCCCTGGCTGGCGGTGAAATTGATGCTGGCCTGCCAGGTCGGTATTAAGTAGGTGGTGCTGATGCCGCCACTGCTGCCGACACCGTCGTCACCATATTCAATCCCCCAATTCCACACTGTTTCCGACGTGTAACTGGCACCCGAGCCAGTTGTCAAAGTCGTTCCTCCAACCAGGGTAATATACGGGCTGTCACACGGAAACGGTATCAGGCCGGTATAGGCGTCAGAATCGCCCGAGGCGGTAAAGAACGTCTGTCCCTGCAAATCCATCTGCTGAAAAATCTGTTCGGCCACCGGGTCAGGCGGGCCTTCGTAAATATACCACGAACAACTGAGCTGTTTGGCCAAATTATCGTCAGCCATCCGACTCAAGACATCTTCAAATATGGTATAAATGCTCATGGAGGAGGAGTTGGGACCTTCATAAACGTATATGTTCGCAACGCCCGGCGACATGGAAAGCACCATTTCAATGTCCAAGGACACCTCATCATTGTTAAATCCCGGCGTCGGCACCCCGCCATCAACCGGCACGACCACCAGATTCGGAATATTGCTGGTCAGGCCGATTTGATTTTCGTAGGCCGTTATATCACTGGGATAAAATCCGTCTAATTGGAACAAACCCACATTCTGCCCCGCGCCGGTCAGAGTTGTGCCCGGCACATAAGCCGTGCGGAAATCGCTGCCCTCATAAGTCCCGCCCGGCCCGGAACCAACGGCGGGCGTCCCGCCCGGGGCGGAACCGGCGGCGTGCGTTCCGGCGGCCGGCTGGCTGAGAGGCCGGGCTTTGATTCCCGGACGAGGCCGCGAATAGTTATCCAAGCCGCTGACATGCAGGATGGGCAGCGAGGCGTCCACGGTCGGATTTGTGTCCGGCGCGAAAAAGTCGCGATTTTCAGCCGGATGATGATAAACGCGGAGGGTGACATTGAACGCTTTCCCGATGTCCGCCGCTTTTCCGCTCACATCCAGCAACATTCGATTGGGGTGCGTGTTGACCACCGTCAATCCGTTTGCCTTCGCAAAGTCGATCACCGATTGGTACTCCTGTTCCGTGGGGCCAAACTGTGCGGTGAACTCATCGGGCGTCAAGTAGTGACGATAATTCGGACTTGCGGGATCATAGATTTGCTGCAGCGAGTTGGTGAGCGCCTCCTGGTTTCTCAACGGCAGGCCGATGGCCAGATAGAGATTGGTGGCCGCCGGCAAAAGTCCTTTCGGCTGCAACCGCGACACCGCCGCCGGCACGTGGCCGGGCAACGTCACCATGCCTGCACCTGCCGCCGGGGTTGAAAAAGTGATGATGCCGGACAAAGCCAGGCCCAAGCCAATCGTCAATAAAGTCTTCCTCATACAAGCGGTCAATATTTGAGGATCTCCGAACATTTCACCACCGCCGGCCGGGATGAACATGAATTTTTCTTCAGTCATTTTCATACCGGTCAGGGAAAGAGTGGCAACGGCGGATAGGCCGTCGGTTTGTTGGTGCCGGAAGTAATGGCCCCCGAATTGGTCAAATAGCTGGCCGCCGCATCATCAAAGGTGAGCGTAATATGACTGGCGCTAATGCCGATGGTCCCCACGTGCGCCATAAGCAAAGTATCCTGTGCGTTCGGCGCCAACAACAACGCATCAATATCATAGACCGAACCGTGGCTGAGGTTGGTCAAAGTGACCGTCGCTTTGACGACCGCCCCGCCCACGTTGCTGACGTTGATGCTGGACGGGTAAGGAGTGGCGATGGCCATGTCATTGATGATGATTGCCGCCGTGTTCGAGTAAGTGGTGGTCCAGGTGCCCAGCGTGTAGCTGAAGCCGGCGGTGCCGAGGTTGGTGCCGACGCCGTTCACGAAATTCGTCAGTTGGAAGGTGGCCACAATCTGCTGGCTGTTGGTATAACCCGGACTCACGGTAAAAGTGAATGGCTGCGAAGCGGACGGGCCGCCCACGATCAGCGGGCTGTAATAATTTTGAAAGTTCGTCGGCGAAGGCATGACGCCATTGGTGGGAAGGAGCGTGGCAAAGAGGTTGGTCACGTTGTTGCCCCCGGCGGCGCGGAAGGCGAACAACAACGAAACCGTTTCACCCGGATCAATGATGCCGTTGGTCGGCCCGGATTCATAAATCAGGGTGGAACCCGCCGGAACCACGTAGCTGCCGCTGGTATCATGGATGGTGAGCGTGGCGGCGTAGGGCGCCAGGAGGATGCCGCCGGCCGGGTTGGACAATTGCAGCAACACGGTTTTATCCGGTTGCACAATCGTATTGTTAATCACGATCACGGAGAAGGTCTGGCTGGTTTGACCGTTGGTGAAAGTGAAGGTGCCGTTGGTGGCGATGTAATCCAAACCGGCGAGGGCCGTGCCATTGGCGGTGGCAAAGTTGACGGAAGACACGGGGTTGGTGTTGTCCGTGCGCAAAACTGTAATCGTTGCCGCCACGCCCGATTTGAGCACGGTGTAAGCGGGGCTGGAAAAGCTCAGGCCGGAATTATTGTCAATGATGGTGACGGTTTGCACGCTGGGCGGCACGAGTTGTCCGGGCGGTGTCGGACTGGCCAGGCTTACCGTGAACGTGCGATCGCCCATGACCAGGCTGTTGTTGATGATGGGCACGGTAAAGGTGTTGGTCGCGATGCCATTGGTAAAGACCAGCGTGCCGCTTACGGCGGTATAGTCATACCCCGCCAAGGCCGTGCCGTCTTTAGTGGAATAATACACGGACAAAGGTGTCGTCACCGGCACGCCGTTGGAATACACCACCGGCGGTTCGACCCTGGGGTTGGAGCAGACCACGGCGACGACCAGGCTGCCGGCATTTTTCAAGACGCTCACAGCCGGGTTGGTGAAGCTCAAGCCCGCATCGGCATCCTGCACCACAACCACCGTATTGCTCGGCGCCGCCAGTTGCGTGCCGTTGGTGGGATTGTACAAGTTGACGGTAAACGCCAAATCGCCGGTCACCTGCGGATCGTCAATCAGCGGAACGAGAATCGCCTGAAGCGTCTCGCCGGGGGTAAAGGTCAACGTGCCGGAAACCGGGGTGTAATTGACTCCGGGAATTGCGGGGCCGTAGTTGGTCGAGGTGTAAGCCAAATTGGTGTAACTGACGGAAACCGGGCCGCCGGGACTGCCAAGACACTGGACAAAAATGGAGGCATAGGCATTGGTTTCGCTGACATAATTGGTGGCGTTGAGGAAATTAAAGCCGACATTGTCATTCAAGATGTTCAGGGTTGCGTTGGTGGGCGCAATCAAGGTTGCGCCGCCGGTGGGGCTGGAGAGAACCACGGACAAATTCACTGTTCCCTGCACCAGACTGTTGAGCACGAGCGGCACGACAAAGGTCTTGGTCGTGTCGCCGGCATTGAAGGTCAGGGTGCCGCTGGTGGTGGTATAGTTCACCCCCGGCAGGGCCGTGCCGGGAACGGTGTTGTAAGCCACCGAGACGGAGCCCGAAGTGCCGTTGGTACGCACGACCGTGATGAAGGCAATTCCAGCACCCTCGTCGGCCACGTAATTGGTTGCTGAGAAGCACAACTGGCCGGGGGCAACGACCGTGTTTAAGATGGTGAGGGTGGCGTTCGACGGGCTGAACAGGACCGCATTCACCACGTTGGTCAAAGCAAATACCACCGTCCGGTTCCCCTGGGGCAGGCCGTTGTTGATGATTGGAACCTGGACCAGCTGGTTCGAGGCACCCAGATTGAACGTAATGGTCGTGTTGGTCGGAATAAAATCCACGCCGGCCACCGCCGTGCCATTGGTCGTGGTGATGAAATCCACCGAGCAGATGCCATTGGTGGTGGCCAAACGAACGACATCAATCGGCGCCAAACCAGTCAAAACATTTTCACTGACCGAATAATTTGCGGTTGAAAAGCTCACGGCGCTGTCGTCATTGATGACGGTCAAAACGGCGGTGGATTGAGCGCCAAGGCCCGCCGGGGCGGTGGCATTGGTAAGGGCCAGGTTCACGGTCAAATTGGGGGTCACAACTCCATCGTCCATCACCTGAACAACCGCCGTTTCCAGGACTTCGCCCGGCGGAAAAACCAGGGGGTAGTTGGTGACGCTCAAATAATTTGTACCGGCCACGGCCGTGCCGCCATTGGCCGTGGAGAAATACACCGTGATGTTTCCCGTCCCGTCCGCATTCGGCCCGCTGGTGCCGCCGGTGCGACTAACAGTGATGAGCGCCTGCCCGCCGTTTTCATCCACCTGATAGGCGGGCGATGAGAATTGCAACAAGCCGGAACCGGTCACCGAACCGCCGTAAATCCGGGCAATATGCGCGTAGGGCTGGTCATCGTATTGGGAAAAGCTGCCGCCGATGACCAACATTTGATTCGTCGGCTGAATGACCACCGCGTCAATGGTGCCATTGGCGCCGTCACCGAAGTTGATGGTGGTATCCACTGCGCCGGTCGGCAGCAACCGCGTGATGCGGTTGCGGGTGACCCCATTGCCCTGGGTAAACTGGCCGGCCACCACAATGCGATTATCAGCCTGCACCGCAATCGCTTGCACGGTGCTGTTGACGCCAGCGCCAACGTTGTTCGTAAAGGTGGCATCCAACGACCCGTCGGTATTCAGGCGGGCGATGCGGTTCAAGGCAACCCCGTTGACATTGGTAAAGTCACCACCGATGAGGATGCGGCCGTCATTTTGAATTACAATGGCGCGAACGGTGTCATTGGCCCCCGAGTTCAAGTCAAAGTTGGTATCCACGGAACCGTCCCCATTCAGCCGCGCGATATGATTGAGGGTAAAATTGTTGACGTTGGTGAAGGCGCCACCAATGAGCACCTTGCCCGCAAACGGAGAATTGGTCGGATAAACGGCGACGGCAAAGACCGTGGCATTGGGGCCTGAGCCGGCGTTAAATGACGGATCCAGCGTCCCGTCATTATCAGAACCAGCCGTGATGAGGCGCGCAAGGTTGGGGCTGGCGCCGCCGCTGATGGAATTGAACGAGCCGCCGACGTAAAGCGTGTTCCCGCCATTGATAACGGTTTCCGCGAGGGCATAAACCGGGCCGTCGGCCCCGGGACCGGGATTGAAACTGGTGTCCAGGGAACCATCCGTCATCAGGCGGGCGATATTATTGCGGGCAATCCCGTCGGCGCTGGTGAACGCGCCGCCGATGACAACCCGGCCGTCCATCTGCTGGCAGACAATGGCCTGCACGGCGCCGTTGGCGCCGGAATAAAGACCGTTGTCGAGGAAGCCGGCGCTGTCCAGCGAGCCATCGGCATTCAGCCGGGCGATGCCACTATCGGGGGCGCCGTTGACGAAGGTGAAGTTGCCACCCGCGAGGATCTGGCCATTGGTCTGCAAGACGAGCGCCAGGACGTCGCCGTTCATGCCGGCCAGGAAGGTGCCGTCCGGCGAGCCGGGTGGCCAGTTGTAACGTTGGGCATCCAAAATGTTGACCTGGGCATTGGTTGGCGAACCCAAGACGGTGTTGGTTGGGTTCGACAAGATCACATTGAAATAGAAGCTGGTGGGATCCTGCACCAGGTCGTTCGTGATCGACACGGGAAAGCTGGCCGCCGTTTGATTGGTAACAAAGGTGAGTGTTCCGCTGGTGGCCGCGTAGTTGACATTGGACGAGGTATTGCTGCCGTCGCGGGTGGTGTAATTGACGGAAACCGGGCCGGCCGTGCCCCCCGTGCGGACGACGGTAATGGTGGCATAGCCGCCGTTTTCATCGACGAGATAGCTGGAGGCGCTGAACTGCACCGCGCCGTAGCTGTTGTCGTTGACGATGGTCAGCGTGGCGTTGGTGATGGAATTGGTGGGCGGCGTGCCGACATAGAACAGCGACGGCGTGCTCGCGCCGTTCAGGGTGGGATTGGACAACAAAACGCCAAATTGTTTGTTGGTGCCGACCGTGTCGGTGTTGATGAGTTGAATGTTGACGGTGCGCGGCGAGGCGTCGCCGTTGTTCCATTGCAAGGTATTGGTGGACCCGAAGTAATCCACGTTGTTGGTCGCCGTGCCATTGGTGGTGGCGTACTGGACGGTGAGGGTGCCGGCGCTGCCGGCGACGCGATTGACCACAAAGCTGATGAAGCCCGCGCTTTCACTGCCGGTGTAATTGGTGGCGCTGAGAGTCAAATAACCCTGAAAATTGGGATTGATGAGGCGGAGCACGGCGTTGGACAATCCAAACCCAAACGTCGCGTTGCCGCTCGGTCCGGTGAGGGCGTTCAGATACAGGTTGAGGTCTTTCTCCACAAAATTCGTGGAAATAAGGCCATTGGGCAGGTTGGTAACCGTGAACGAATTGGTGACCACGCCTTGCAGGAAAGACACGGTCAAATTGGTGATGCCATTGTAATCAATGCCCGCCAGGGCGGTCCCGTTGGTGGTGGAAGCGTCCAGGGTAAGCGTGCCATAAGTGCCGTTGCTGCGAACCAGGCTGATGACGGCGCCGATATTGGTGGCGGTATAAACCGGAGAGACAAAACCCACTGTGCCGGCGTTCTCGGTGTCATCAATCAGCGTGAACGGCGCGGCGGAAGGTCCCAGCGCGCTGCCCAGCGGAATATTTTCACCGCCCAGATAAAACTCACTGGCCCCGCTGGGGTTGGCCAGTTGGAACTGGGCGTCGAGGTTGCCCGAGGTCTGGTGGTTGTTGATGACGCTGACCGGGACGGCCGACAGGTTGTTAATGAGGGCGTCCGCCAGGGACAAACTGCTGAAGACATCCTGCAGCAGGCCATTGTTTCCAAACAGGCCATCAGTGCGCAGGCGGGTTTGGGTTGACGTGGTGTAACGCCAGGCGATCCAAAACAAGGGCGGCGCGCTGTCGTAGGAAAAATCCCTGCCGCTCAGGGCCGTGCTGGGCTGGACGGAAAAGTTGGCTGAAACCGGCCCCAACACGCCGTTGGTCCGCACCAATCCCACGGAAAGGCCGCTTGAACTCTTGTTGGCCGCGAAGCTGGCGGTCTGCAGACCGATGTTGCCCGGCCCCGGCGTTGAACCGCCAATCAGCCGGGCCACGCTGCTGCGGTTGCGAACGCCATCGCGGGTTTTGGGTTCCACCCACAGGTTCGGGTCGCTGAAGCTTTCGTTTATGCCAAGCTCATCGTCCAAGCTGTTGCAAACGTTGGTGTCCGCCTGGCCGCCGCCGACCTGATCGAATGTTCCGCCAATGATCACGTTGCCGTCGCTTTGGACACCCGAGGCAAGGACCGTCGGCGCATCGGAGGAATAAATCCGTTTCAAACCGGCAAACTGGTTGTAGGCGGTGTCCAGAAACGTGGTGTCCACCGTGCCGTTGGGATAGAGACGGGTGAAACCGAGACGGTGCGTGCCGTTGAACGACGCGAATTGCCCGCCGACATATATCGTGCCGTCGAGTGGTTGGATTGTGATGTTCCAAACCACGTTGTCGGCGCCCAGGCCCACAAAAAAGTTGGTGATGTCCAGGCTGCCATCGGCATTCAGCCGCGCAATGCGGTTCATGGCGCTGCCGTTGAAAAGGGTGAACGAGCCGCCCACGACCAGCTTGCCGTCAAGCTGCCAACCGAGGGCGTAGACCGGATTGTTCGCTCCGGCAGTGGGGTTGAAGGCGGTGTCCAGCGAACCATCGCTGTTGAATTGCGCCACGTCGCTGTAACTCTGGCCGCTCACGGCAAAAGCGCCGCCGGCAAATATTCCATTGAAGGGAGCGGATATGGTGACCGTGCCGTTGTAAGCCCATTGGTTGCCGGTCTGGCCCGTGCCTTGATCCATGACGATGGTGATGAAATTGGTGGTCAGGCCATTGGTCGGACCAAAGGGAAGCACAAAACTGTTGGTGCCTAAGACACTGCCGGTATCGTAAATTAAAACCCCGGTGCCACCGGCAACATTTGTATCCCCATAATAGACCTGCATATCGTCGGCCTGAATCAGGTACATGTTATAATTAACCGTCAGCGTCCCGGCGGTGGACGTGCCGAGATTGATGGTTTGATTGGTCCCACCAGAGCCGCTGTTTGCGAAATTCAGGGTGATCAAGGGCGGCAAGGCAATGGCATAAACCGGGCCGTTGAGGGTGGTGCCCGGATCGAAGGTGGTGTCCAGGGTGCCGTCGGCATTCAACCGGGCGAGGTGATTGCGCGGCTGGCTGTTGACGCTGTTGAAGTCACCGCCAATCAAAACCTGGCCATTGGGCTGCACCGCGACGGCCCACACGGTTCCATTCGCCGAGGAGTTGAACGTCGTGTCGAGCGACCCATTGGCATTCACGCGGGCGATGTGGCTGCATGACGTGCCATTGAAGGAAGTGAAGCTGCCACCGATGACAAACTGATTGCCCGGGCTCGAGGCCAGGGAGAAGATGGGGCCGCTGGCGCCGGAGGCCGGCTCAAAGGACGAATCAAGGGCGCCGTTGGTATCAACGAGCGCGATGCGATTGACGGGTGTGGCATCGGGATAAGTGGAGCCGTTGTAAGACACAAAGTCCCCGGCGATGAGCGTTTCATCATTGGGCAGCACCACCAGGCTGTTCACCACGCCGGCCACGCCGGGATTGGGATCGTTCTGCGGTATGGTCTGGGGCACCTGGGTGGGCATCAGCGCCAGACTGCGGTTGAAATCCGCATTGTAAAGCTCATCCACGGAACCGGCCGGCGGATGCTGGTCGTTAAACAGGATGGTCACGGTGGTTTCGGCGACCATGCCGGCAGAGGCGGGCACCGTTTGACTGTTAAAAGATATTTCCTGATAAAGCTCGACTTTAAAATCGCGGTTGAATTTCGTGAGCGTGGTATTGGTGACCGTGAAGGTGATGGGCTGGTAAAATTCGTCCACGCCATTGGCGGGAAAGGTGATGGTGCCCTGGACCATGTTAAAGTCGGGATTCGTTGCCAGAAGTGTCGCATAAACCGGCGGCGTGGGGACGGCATAATCGGAGCCTGGCTGGAGGGGGAACCAATTATTCCATTCCTCGCTTGGATCTGCATCACTGTTAACGAAATTATTGATGCGGTAATGCAAAGTAATCGCCGAGTGGTTGGTGGCAGTCGGGGAACGCGCCACATAAATGGTGACGGGCGTCGTATAGCCAAAGGTATTGTTCGGGTCGTTGACGTCTTCCGGAACGCGGAAATTGCACTTTTGAAAACTGACGACGGGGTTGGTCGGAAACGCCGCTATGAACGAATTGGTTGACAGAGTGCTATTGGTCGATGGCGGTATAGGCGCATTGGTGACTACCACCGAAACCCAATCCGGACCATACGGATCGGCGTTCACATTCAAAATCTTCACCAGCGCGAGGCTGAAGCTGGGGTCCACCCGGGGCTGAACGACATCGGTGCTTTCATTCGGATCAAGCTGGGGATTTGACAACATTACCCCGAAAACCGTGTTATTCGTGGTGCCTCCCGAACCGTTGGCACCGGCATCAATAATCGGAATGAGAATGGTCTTGCTCATCTCGTAATCATCGAAGACCAGTGTGTTGGTGACCGGTGTGTAATCAATGCCGGCAACTGCTCCCACATATGCGATATTTGTCTTGAATGGAGTAGTAATCGTTAACGGCATCGTGAATGGCAGGCTGGTGCCATCTACCGTCGTATAATTCACTGTGGCGCGCCCGGTGGAGCCGGCGACGCGGGTGACGGTGACCAGCACGCCCGGCACGTTGTAATTATAGTAGGTGAAAAGCGGCGAATTACCGACAGGAACATAATGTACCCGGTAATCACTTTCCGTTTCGGCCGCCTGGTAAAGCGGCAACCCTGTCCAGTAGTCAATGTCTTCGGTGGCAAACCGGAAGACGCCCGAAGATTTATAGGCCCATTGCAACGAAATCAATCCAGTCGAAGAAGTGCTTTTTGTGTCCACCGCAAAGTAGTAAGTCGTCCCGGCCGCGGCATTGAAACGAAGATGGCTGGGCCCGTGGTAAGGCTGGATATAGCTAAAATACGGCGAGCCGCCGGGACCGACAACCCAATCGTAATCGGCGCTGCCAGTTATATTGTAGCCCTCATAACCGTATGTCAAGCTGTTGATGGGGAAAAGGTCGTCATTGGCCGCGATCTGATTGAGCGTGGTCAAACTGGTCCCCGTAAAAACCCCAAGCACCGTGTCCAGGAGAGCGCCGTTGTTCGTGCTGCCGATGGTGTCGAGTTCCACTTCCCCGCTAACCGTAGGCGTCCACTGATACCAAAGGGGCTTGTTGGCGGGGAACCCGGCAATGCTGGGGGCATTGCCGTCGAGAACGGCGCTGGTATTATCATTTGCCACGGAACCCGAATCCCCGGACAGCGGGTAAGCCGAGCCGAAGCTAAACTGCGCCCGGCCAACATCCGCCGCAAAACAGGCCAGGACCACCAATCCCAGCTTCAGCCAGCCGGTGTTGCTCGCGAGATTTCGCAGCTTCCAACTCATAAGTTTTTCCTGGGTTTCAGTCACAACATTCTTCGCCGGGTCCAGGGTGTTCCCTCCCCGGACCTTCAGCAAACAAATCAATACGTCAACCACGGCAGCACCATCACCCGATAAAAGTGCGGCACGTTCGTTACCACATCAAACACCCAGACGTTGGTGGCGCCTGACGGATACGGCTGCGGCGAAACAAACCAGTTCGTGTGGGCCGAGTTCGTAACGGCCACGTTCGCGCCGTAATAATAATTGTTAAAATTGGTCAACGGCAGCCAGTTGGGTGAAAGCAGATTGGTCCGGTAATAAACGTAATTGGTCGCCAGTGGAATCGTCGCCCATTGCAACCGGACCGACCACGGCGGACGGTTCGTCAGCGTCGGCGTGAAATTGACCTCCGACGGGACAAAAAACGGCGCGGGATCATTGCCGTTGGCGCTCCCGTTCCCGTTGGAATCAATGTCCAAACTTTCCGCCAGCGCGGCGTTGAAGGGGCCGTTGGTTGTGCCGTTCGGATAGACGATGTTGGTGGAGCTGAAATAACCCGCATACTCCGGCACCCAGCGCAAGTGGCCGCTGTTTTTTTGGTCCATTTTCTCCGCGACGGACACGCCGTCAATCACCGCCTGCGCATAATAAATCACCATGTTCGGGGAAAGGGCGAGCGCCGTGAAATTGCTGCCACTCGCATCACGGTTGGTGGCTTGATCGCGTAATTCCAGATAGTCCACATACATCGCGTTGCTGGTGCCGGTGCCGGTAAATTTGAACGAGCTGTTTGTTCCCAAGCCGTCCAGAAAGAGGCGCCCGATCGCCACATTATTCGTGTAACCCGCAGTGGAGACGCCATAATTGGTGGCCGCCCACGTGCTGACCACCTGTTTGTTCGGCGTCGGCGCCGTCATGAAAATGGTGGTGCCCGCCAAATCACTGCGGTTGGCCGGGTTGCCGGGCAGGTTGGGCAGGATGGGCAGATTCAATCCGACCAGACTTCCGCCACCCACAGACCAGGTGTTGCCATTGGTCACACCGGTATCCGTAAGCTGATTCGTCACCTGCAAGGTGAGCGACCGCCCGGACTGCAACACCAGATTGCTCGCCACCAAACTGCCGGTGGTGATGGACACGTCGCCGCCGGCAATGATGAAACTGTTGGTCAGGGTCGTGGTCAGGGATTGCAGGATAAAACTGCCACTGCCGGAGGAGAACGTGCCGTAGTTTTCAAAATCCTGAGCCCAGATGGTGGAGCCGCCCGAATTGGTCACCCCTCCGCGATTGACAAAGGCGCCATACGGCAGCGCGCTGGAGCCAAAATAGGTGAGATTCAGCGTGCTGATGGCGCCGTTGTTGGTCAGCCAGCGCAGATTCGGCAGCGAACCCGGCCATAAAATATTGGGTGATTCCAGGTTCAACTCACCTTCGACTGAAGTCGCCCCATTGCCGGGGACATTGGTCGTCAAGGTCAGGCTTTGCGCGTCAATGGACAGCGTGCGAATGACGTTGAACGCGTCGCTGATAATCGTGTTGGTGCCATGCAAAATCAAGTTCTGCACCTGGGCCGCCAGCGTCGGGGTGAGCTGGCTGGCAACAAGCAGGACACGATAATCGTTGGTCACGGCCACCGCGTTGGTGCCAACGATGTTGGTGACCGTGACCAGCCAGCGAGTGCTCCAGGCCTGAACCGTGCCGCACCAGACTGGAAACGACTGGGGCAGGAGATTGGTGATGGCCAGGTATCCGTTGGTGACGCCCAGGTTGAGGTCGCTGAACGGAGCAGCGATTTGCGCGCCCGTATTGCCGTCAAATTGATGTGGAGACTGCAACGACAAATAATCCGGCTGAATAATTTGGGCGAGCGCCAAATTCAACTCGTTACTGGCGCCGATTTGAATGCGGGAGGGGAGATTCGTGACGGCGCCGTTCGGGATGCTGTTGGTGCCCGCACTCGTTGCGATCAACTGCGCGCTGACATAGGCAAAGCGATTGCTGACGAAACCGGAACTGAACACGTTGAAAAACCCGGGGGCGGTGGGCGCAAGAAAAATTTGCGGCGTGGGGCTCTCGGAGAACGCGAAATTTTCCGGTATGCCGTTGAAAATCGCGTCGTTGGTGGCGACAGATTCGATATAATTGTCGTTGAGATAGAGATAATTGGTGGCCGGATTGCCGGTCGCCAGGTCCACATATCCGCCGCGCCATTCAACGGTGACGTTGCCGCCGCCAAGCCCAAGATTGGCGGTGTCGAAGTAAACATAGTAGGAGACGTTGGGGCTGGCATCTTGTATGAAAACCGACCGGATGATGTTGAGGTTTGTCCCCACCGCGGCGAAATTAAAATAGGGGGTGGTATTCAGCGGCAAGTTGGGGAAACCAAAACCATAGGGCGGCGGCGGCAAGAGGCTCACGGGCCATGCCGGGTACGCATACGTCGGCCCCAAATCAATGGTTGCATCCCAATCACTGTTCGTGTCGGCCCCCGTCAGCCCGTAAAGCCCGACGGCCTGGGCAAATCCCTGGCCGCCCGCTGATGTGAGCGTGCTGCGGCTCAAATCCACATTCTGCCCGGTGAATTGCATCAAACCGACCACGCCCGTCGCGCCCGTGCCCGGGTTCACGGTGGTAAAAATGCCCGGCACGTTCACCGTCCCGGGATTCGCGATGTTGGTCGCCCAGGCAACGAAGTCATAGCCGCAATCCACCTCGTTTGCATTGTAGAAACTGCCGGCCATCAATTGCGAGCCGCTGGTGGTCTGTGTCTCAAACCAGAAACCGACGTCGCTGCTCATCAAACCACTGTTGGTGTAGTTGATGGTGTTCCACGTCTCGTAAGGTTCCGAGATGTCGTTTATACTGAACGTGCCGGTGTTGACGAAATTGGTCGCGTCAATCGTGGGCGGATAGCTGACCGTGCCGGGATAAGTGATGATGGCGTCGTTTTCATACAGCGCGTCCGTGCCCAACGCCGCGCGCGCCAGCAGCAAGCCCAGCAGCGCGCAAAACCGCGGCCATTTCATCAGGCGGCCCAAAAGAGTTGTGGAAAATTTCGTATGTGTCATACCGCTCATGGGGTGGTAATTGAAAAAGTCCACTGCACGCTGCGGGACAAAGAATCGGTCATTATCAGGGTGAAATCAAACGTGCCGGACTGTGTCGGCGTGCCGGAAAACGTTCCGCCATTCAACACCGCGGCTGAATTCGTCACGATCAGGCCCGAGGGCAATCCCGTGGCCGACCACGTGAAAGGCGGGACAAACGCGCCGCCCGTGACCGAAAATGTTATGTTGGGGGCATACGTCAACCCTGGCGGGTTGACTGTGTAGTTAACGTCATTCGTTGGCGTTATTAAAAGTGGATCCAGAATCTCATTCTCCAGATTCTGAATGCTCACGGCGTTCGGATAAACCACCGGATCATTGGTCGTGCCGTCGAAGGACGCCCAGAGAAAATAAAACTCATAATAGAAATCGCTTCCGTCAGTCCCGGGGGTTTCGGTGAAATAGGGTGTACCACCCATAAAACCGGTGTAGTTGAAATAAACCGGGCCGACCTTGTCGAAAGTGATGGTGGTGGACGGGGTGATGAGGCCCGGCCCGGCCAGTCCGGGCAATACATTAGACTGGTCAAAATTGAGATTGCGATCAAAACTACTAACATAAGGATTAGGAGGAGTAGGATTGCCGGGCCCGGCCGCGATATCCGCCGCGGAAAAGATGAAATCAGGCACGGTCACCACGCGCAGGAACGTCTGCTTCACCGCCTGGCTGTTGGTGATCAGGACGGTCGTGAAGGTATTGGTGATGGGCTGGAAAAACTGGCCGAGCAGTGAATCGTAATCGGCCCGCACAAATCGCATCATCTCAATGCCCTCGCGCAAGCCCGGGCCGCTGTTCACACCGCCCGGACCCGCGGTTAAGCAGATGGGCCACTCCACGACATAGACATGGGTGGTGGAATAGATCACCAGGCTTTGGGAGGTGAAATAGCCCGCCGAGTTGCTGGTGGCGAAAAGAAGGTTGGTCATCGCCGCCACATTGGTCCCAATCGTTTGCACAAAGACCGGCGGGCCGCAGAGATAATTGGTGTTAATGTAAAATTCCCCCGACGGATTGGCCAGGGTGACGGTCTTTGACGTGGTATTGGTGACCAGCGGGCTGCCATACGGCGCGCCAGTCTGAACGCCCACCGTGACCGTCACCAGCGAGGCGCTGGTATTGGGGCGCCCATTGGTGATGACGAGGTTGGCAAAAGTGTCCGAGTAAATTGCCGGGTAGGAGTAGGTATAGCCATTGGTCTTGACCACCAGCACCGGCGGACTGCCATACGGCGCGCCAATCAGGTTGGTGTAATAGGCAATCACAATCGGCGTGGCAATGTTCGTGAAATAATATGGAGAAGCAAGAATGACCAGCCCCGGAAACAAATTGGACAGGGTGACCGGATCATTGGTTCGAGCGGACCACCAAAACGCATTATAGTTGGAGGTGTAAAGCAGGACTGGCGGGCCATAGTTTAACCCGCCAACAGCACTGGAGTTAAGCAGGATGCTTCCCGCCGGCCCGTTTTCAAAGTTGATGTTGTTGGCGGACAAAAGATATCGCAGCCCGCCCACGTCATCGCGGGTCAGGCCGGTGTAAAACTGACCATACGTCAAGCCAATGGTCATAAACGAAGCCACCGGCGAATAAGTGTCCGCCAGGGGATCCGTGGAAAAAGGTTCTGTCACTGCCTGGACAGGACCCGGCGCCGGGCAAATTTCTTCGATGTAGTAGCTGTAAAGGACGTTGTTGACGTAAGGAGAATATAAACTTAAAACCGTCTGGCTGCCAGCGATTGGACTTCCAGCAAATGGGTCAAAATTTCTTTGCACCACGAGATATTCCATGTCCGCCGGACACGCAACAGTGCCGATGTGAACCCGATCATGCAAAGTCCAATCGTAACGCACCGGATCGCACAGTCCCAACTGCTCTATCATCGCTCCCAGCGTCCACGATTTCAAATCGAACAATCCCAGGGCCTGCGCCTGGTAATTCAAATGCCGGGTTTCCAGCGGAAATTCCGAAAGGCTGGCGCTGTAGCTGTCCACGTTCGTCAGACCGTTCAAGATGGCGAAGGCGCCGTCCACCGCCGCGACGCCGTTGGAACCGAAATAATCGAGAAAGTTCGCATCGCAGGCGTAATAATTGGTCGGCACATTGCGGCGATATTCCTCGCCCAAATTCTTGGGCGCATTGAGATCGCCGGGCTCGCCGTAACCAATGATCTCCACTTGCCATGCATCACCTTGAATCCCAGCTCCTCCAGACGGATTAGGGTTGTTGCCAATCGGCCCGCCCAGCGAAAACGCCCAAGCGCCTTGCAGACCCAAAGCCAGCAATCCAACCCATGAAAATCGTTTAATCAGTTGCTGCATACACATTTTATTGGCGCAGGAGCAGGACGCGGTAATAACCCGCCGCGCCGCCCCCGACATACATCCAATCATTGGTGCCCGCCGCGAACCGTGCCGAACCATTGGACACAACGCTCCACGAGGTGAAATTCGTCGTCATTTGCACCTGATACGTCAGCCCCGGCTGCGTGTTCCAACCAAGATAGAATTGACCCTGCGATGTCATGGTCAACGCCGTTTGCAGCCAGGTGCTGGAAACGAACGGATCCCCGCCGCTCAAAAACACCTGATAAAGTGTCGGCCCGCCGGCAACCAATGGCGCATTCACGTTGGCCGGCCAGGCGGCAAAATTGAGGCCATAATACTCCTCCATCCATTCGAACGGTATGCCGTAGTAATTGGCCCCGCTCCACGTTGTGCCGCTGACCGATGGCGAAAGCGGCGAGCGCCGCCCATCCGTCGTCACGTAATCCACCTGGAACGAATGCGTGCTGTTGGTCGTCAACCCGCCGTTTGCCGCCGTCATCGTCCAGAAATTGTTCGTTGTCAAGGCCGCCGGGGTTCCCGCACCATCCACATAGACTTCGTAGTTGGAAACGGAGATTCCTTGCTGCGCCAGCGGTGGCCACGAAACCTGCAACTGCGACTGATACACCCCATTGCTCACCACGAACGGCGCATACACATACAACGTGTCAATCGGCAGCAGGAGCGCCGATACGTTGAGGTAACGCTGCGCGAACAAATCAAAACTGTTGGGGCCGAAGGTAAAGCCCGTCCAAACCACCAAAAACTGATTGACGCCATCCGAAGCCACCGCCGGCTGCATCTGCTGGCCGGCGGTCGTGGTGTTCACACGGAGTTCACCGCCCACCAACGAGCCGTCCTCATGGACGAACTGTCCATACACGCCTTCGCGCGAACCGTCCTGGCCGAGGCTCGTCCAGACCACCAGATAATCCCCGCCAATCGCGCTGAGGTGCGGCGCGTATTGATTGCCCGGCAAATAAGTGTTCACGCGCGGCGTCGCCCCGCCGACCCCCGCGCTGGAAAATGTCCGCACGTAAATGTCCCAGCCATTGGTCACGTTCACCATGTCAAACGCGCCCCAAGCCACCATGAAACTGCCGTCCGCGGCGGCGGCCACACTCGGGTTCGCGCAGGGGTTCAAGGCATTGGTGTCCACGAGGAATTCGCTGCCCCGGGCGACGCCGTTGCTCGCGTAAAGCCGCGCGTAAATGTCCACACTCGGAAGCGGGGCCGCGCCCGCCGTGACATAAGTTGAATTGGTCCCCCACTTGGGCGCCGCTGACTGTTCCTGTTCCGACACCCAGACAACGACAAACCCGCCATTTTTCAAAGCCGCGACGGCCGGCGTGCGCTGGTTGTAGGGAATGAATTGATTGATCAGGAAATTGGTGCCGACTTTCTGGCCGGCCGGCGAAAGAATCTGGCCATAGACGTCCTGCAGGCTGTTCGAGCCGGCCTGGTTGAAACTGCCCCAAACCACGACCACGTTGCTGTTGTTGAGCACCGTCAACGCGGGATTGATCTGGAAATTATTCGTGAATGTGCTCACCACCAGATCGGTGGTGGTCAACCAGGTGTTGGTCGGCGTGAGAAAACGCGCGTAAATGTGCTGGTATCCCTCCACCCCGCCCTGCCACGCAAAAACCGCGCCGCCGTTTTTCAGCAATGCCACGCGGGGATTTTCCTGGTCGTTCGTGCCCTGGACATTCACGCGGAACGTGCTCAACGTGCCGGACAACGTGCTGTCCAGCCGCATCGCGCTCACGCCCCAGCCGCTGCCATCGGTGATGTTGTCCTGCCAGACCACAAAGCCGCCGTTCGGCGTCACCGCCACATCCGGGAAAACCTGATCACCCGGCAACGAACCAATAATCGCGTATTCCGTTCCGTTGGTTCGATAATAATTGGTCTGGCCAAAAACGGCGGCGGGAACTCCAAGGAACAATCCCCAGCAAAAGCAAATGGCGGCCCTGCGGGCGAACAACGGGAACGACATAAAAGATTTGCAACAGTGTAAACGCAACCGGGCGTTTTGTCCAAAAATTCCTTTGCCAAAACGCGCGCGCCGCCGCTGAAAAAACAGCCGCGCTCCGCGCTTGACCGCCAACAAACTTTTGCGTTCCAAATTCATTTTCTAAATCAAAACCGCCTGCCGTTCGCGCGCCGATTCCTCCAGCGCCGCGAGCATTCCCTTGAAACCCCAGCGCTGATACAACTCGCGCAGCCGGCCGGCATCCGCCGGTTTCTCCACCAGCGCGCCCGGCGAAAACTCACACGGCAAATCATCCCGCAACCGAACCAATTCGCCATTGCGCCGCACCGCGTCCGCCGCGTCGCGCACCGCCGCGCGCAACTTTTCCGATTTCACTTCGCCCAGCCGCGCATACAGCGCGGCGACCGAGCCAAACTGATTCAACAATTCAGCGGCGGTTTTCGGCCCGACGCCAGGCACACCCGGAATATTGTCCACGGTGTCGCCCGTCAAACTCAACCAATCCACAATTTGCGACGGCGCCACGCCGGTTTTGGCACGCACCTGCCCGTCCGTCCAAACCGTCCCGGTCTTGTCGTTCGGATTCAACAATCCGACCCGCGCCGACACCAACTGCCTGAAATCCTTGTCGGCACTGGCGATGACCACGGTCATGCCCGCATCCGACGCGCGCCGCGCCAGGCACGCGATGTAATCGTCCGCTTCCACGCCTTCGCGGCAAAACGAGGCGATCCCCGCCGCTTTCAGATAACTGACGATCCCGTCAAGCTGCGGCTTCAAATCGTCCGGCATTCCCGGACGCTGCGCCTTGTATTCCGGGAACCGGGCGGTGCGCTCGGCGCTCAGGCCGCCGTCCCACACCACAATCAAATGCGACGGCCTAATGGCCGCCCGCATTTTTGCCAGCATTTTGACGAAGCCATAAATGGCGTTCGTTGGCCGGCCATCCGGCGAACGCAGATCACGAATCGCGTGAAACGCGCGATAAGCGTAAGCGTGTCCATCAATAATCAGCAACCGATCCACAAATTTACCGGGTGCGGGCGCCTGGGTTCCAGTATTTCAAGCGGGTTCGTGGTTTTCACAATTTTGTTTCAACCGGAAATTCCACGAACAACGTTGTTCCGCATTTGACCGCTTTTTCACCGCGCCGGCACGGGCGCCGGCACGGGCGCCGCTCCGGCGTTCCCTGGTCGCACCTCCACTCCCGGTTGTTGCGGTGGAATGGTGCTTTGCGCAAACGGCAGTTCATCGTCGGAATGCACCCGGTTGCCAGCCGGATCAACCATGGTGGCCGTCACAAAAATCATCAGGTTGTGTTTCACGGCGGTTTTTGTCTGGCTTTGAAAGAGCCGCCCCACCAGCGGCAGGTCGCCGATCATCGGTATCTTGTCCGTTGTGTTCTGGACTGTGGAAGAAATCAGTCCGCCGAGGACAACGGTCTGGTTATCCCAGATGTTGACGGTGCTGATGACCTGGCGCACGGTAAAGTGCGGCAGAATGGTGGGAATCTCCACGACGTTGGCGACGTTGATGCCGGGAATCGTCGGGGACGGGTCATAGCCGGTGAATTCGGTCAGCGACGGGATCAAGGTGAGGTTGATGGTATAACCGTCGGCCAAAACGACCGGGAACACGTCCAGCACCGGGCCGACTTCCACCTGTTGCTGATTGGGCGTGATAGCGGAGGGTGGTATGGCCTGGTTGATCACCTGGGCCTGTCCGGGAGGGATAACGCCCAACAGCACAAGGGCCACGGACAAAACAAAACCTTTCACAACTATTTTTGATTTTCGACTGGTCTTCATGGTGCTGGTTGGTATCTAAAGTTATTAGGGGACGGTCGTACCGCTCGTGGTGGTCAGTCCAGTTGCTGTGCCTTGCTGGAAGCTGAAACTCGAGATGATGGTTATGACGTCCGTCGCCCGCATCTGGGTTTGACGGCCGCTGAGGGTGGTCGTTTCGGGTTCATTGAGATTCTCAGTCCCGCTGCGCTGCTCCAAGGCATGAATCACGACCCGGAAATTGGGATCGGTCAAAATACCCGTAATGGTGCCAAGGGTCGGAATGCCCGAGTTGGCACTGACCAGATTGCCGATCGCCTGATCCGTCGCTTGACCCGCAACGAGGCTGGCCGCCGTACTGCCGGGAAACGCGCCCAAGGGATTGGCCGCCGAAACCGGCACATTGAGCGACGGCGAAGTGCCGCCCTGCCCAACAACAGGACCTGAACCTCCAAACTGTCCCAAATACCAGTCAAACCCCAGCGCCGTGCTGTCGTCCTGTTCCACTTCAATGAACCGGGCTTTGATATGCACCATCGGCGGCGTCATGTTCAACACCTGAATGGCTTTCTCGATGATGTCCAAATCCTGCGATGTCGCGCGGACGAACAACACGCCCAACCGGTCGTTAAAGAAAACGCTCTTGCCCGCGCCGCCCGGCGTTGTCGGGTCCAAATTCACCCCCAATACCGTGAAGAACCTTCTGGCTGCAATACTGACGTTCACCGTCTCATTGGTTGTTGTCACAAATGACAATCCACCGTTACCCTGACCACCCTGACCGCCACCACCGCCGCCGCCGCCGCCGCCGGTGGTGGTGCCCGACTGACGAGCCGATGAGGCTCCCGGGAATGCATTGACAATCGCCACCGCGGCGGCGGTGGAGTTTCCGCTTTGACCGCCGCCACTGCTGCTGCCGCCGCTGCTGCCGCCGCTGCTGCTGGAATTGGCAGAACCAAAACTTTCCGCCCCCACGCTTTCCAAGCCTTGATAGAAGGTGTTGGGATCCACTTTGAATGTGCGCGTTTCCAATGCCTCCGGCCCCCTGGTTGAGAAAACGATGGCGTAATCCTCAACGGAGTATTTGATGGGATGATCAGCCACCAACACAATGGCATCCAGCACATCCGCCAACCGCACATCGCTTAACGTCAATTTGACATTGATGGAACTGGCATCCACGGGTTCACCACCACCGGTTGGAGCCGCCACGGGCAATCCTGTGGCTGGGTCAATGGTCATTGTGCCGCCAGCGGGCGTGGTGACCGCGGGGGTTGTCACTGCATTTGGATTAAAAAGAAAGTTAATTCCCTTTTTGTCCGGGTCGCGCAGCTTGACCTGTTCGCTCAGAGTGCGAAGAACTTCACTCAACGGCAGACCTTCGGGCCAGTTAACCTTGTCGATCGGGATGTGATTAAGTTTGCTGTAAATGACCTCGCGACCCTCACCGGTGTGGACGAGATTGGTCAAGGCATACGGATTGGGCACGGGCAGCAACCCGCGGTTTACCGGCTTCTCGTAGGCTTTTTCCACCTGCACCATGCGTCCTTGCGTGTCGATCGTGTGTACGCGCGCTTCACGGTCGTAACGGGCCTGCTGGACCAGATTCATGTAGTAGAAAGCCCCCTCGTTGTCCGGATCGAGCTTGACGGCCTCTTTCAATTTGACTTCGGCCTCATCGAACTTGCCCATCTCGTAAAGCAATTTGCCGTCCCGCACCAACGTGCCCGCTTCCGTCTTGTCATTGGCGATATACTGGGTTTGTTGCAGCGTCGCATCGTCGGGCATTTTGCCGCGCATGGAAGCAAGCAATCTGTCGTTGTTCTTCTTGAAGGCAAGCGCGGCGGCATTTTGCGGGTCCACTTTCAACACGCGGCTGACCTGGGTGGCGGCTTCGTGCAAATCGCCCTGACTTTGTGCCTGACGAGCGAGGGCAAGCCGGGTTGAAGCAAGGCCGGAAATGGTTTGCGCCTTTTCTTCGGGGATGCCGGAGCCGATTTGCTCGACCAACTGATTGGCGTCTTCGTAAAGTTTGGCGGCACCGGGCAAATCTCCGCGCGCGGCGGTATTTTTGGCCTCCAGGAGTTTTTGGCGCAGGACGATGGTATTGGCCTGACGAAGCACGGCTTCATTGACCGCCGCGTCCGTGGGACTGGTTTGTGCCGGCAACATGGCGGCGGCGGCCAGCAACAAAACAAAGCCGAGTGAGAGGGGTGCTGCTTTTGTCATGGTTCGTTTCAGGTTCGTCGTAAATCAAATCAGCGCCATCGGACGCCGGTGTTATCGCGACCAGGTATCATTCAGAATTTCAAGGACTGGGGCTGTATGTCAATGTCGTTTTTTTCTGGTTTGATCTGGCCAACAATATCACTGCGTCTTGGTCGATGGCAACGATTATGTTGTCATCGCCGGCAAATCTTAAATCCGCGCCGATGCGCTGCTCCTGCCATTTTTTCCCTTCGGGATCATATTTCAAGTCCGCGGAGTAACCGTCTATGCGGCGAAAAGGTTTGTCTTTGGACAGCGTCGCCATCTCGCCGGTGTCCGTCAGTTGCAAAATCAATTTCAATTGCGCCGGATTAGCTGGCGAACCTTTCACATCAACAATGGTGAAGGTTTCGTTCTTTTCCCCGACCGAAACATAATGCTGCCGTTTGCTGCGTTGCACGGGCCAAACCGCCGCCTGGCGCTCCACGCTGATTACATAGCGAGTGCCAAATTCATTGGTTTCTATCGAATCCAGCGTGAGGATCAAATAAAGCGGCGTGATTTTTGTGATTACCACCGCCTTGGGACCGATTTCATTGCCGGTTTTGATTTTAATGATGGTGCCGTCCGTGGCCCTTTGCCATTGTACCGGATTGAACAGTTTGTTCGTCGTCGAAAAATCCAGTTTGTAGGGCGATTGCAGCCGCTCAAACACATTTGTTTCCCGCGTCAAATCCAACGGATCCAGAGGTCTGACCGCACGGCTGATAATGCTCAGGCGGATGTCAGCCAGCCTCTGCCGGTCGCTGGGAATCAAATACAGCATGAACACCAGCACCCCCATCAAACCCAGCAACACAACGCTGAGCAGGATTTTCTCGTAATGTTTTTTGACGAAATCCATGAGCTTACTTCTTCGGCAGCAATTTCACGACCTCGACCACCAGCGTGACGCGCAATAGTTGTTCGTTCAACACCGTCTGCAATCCGCCCCTGCCCGGCACTCTCGTCGGCAGGGTTGGCGGCGGGGCTGCCGGCGGGGCTGCCGGCGGGACTCGCAGCCCGGGTGGCAGATGCGACGGCACCGGCTGCGCCAGCATCGGTTCCACTGTCTCCGTCGCCGCCAGCATCATCGGCACCGCTGTCTCCGTCGCCGCTGTCTCTGGCGCCGTCGCCGCAGCAGCGCCAGCCGGTTGAACGTTGATGCTCTTGACGATGAATCCGTGCGGCGACGACGCAAAGCCGGCAAGCACCTCACCCACCTCCGGACTGAACGAACGGAACGTAATCTGGTAAGGCGTCAGAACGGCCAGATTGTTGGTCACGGAACGACCGTCTAAATAATCGGCCTGCGGGCCGTTTGCGTCGTCATCCGAAACGCGGACGCGCTGAATCCCGTCCAGCGAATTGACCTTCGCCGCATAAAGGATTTCCGCGATGGTTCTCACTTCGCCAAACTGTGCGGCCAGCGATCCCAGGCTGCCGGGCTGGAACCGCACGAGGTCGCGTTGCGCCTTGAAGGAAAAATCATATTGGGGCGGCAGGGTCACACTGGCGGCCTCGGCTTCATGTTGCAGCTGGTCAATGGTCCGGCGGAGCGCCCCGGCGAACTCTTCGCTCGAAACGGCATTGCTGCCCGTGTTGGGAATTGGTGCAATCGGCTGAAAATAACCCGCCGCCGCCTGTCGAATCCAATCTTGAATCTTGCGTTCCTGTTCGCGCGCGGCGGCGATGTTGTCCACCTTGTCGTTGCCCGGCGAGGGCTTCTTGCCGGTCAAATCCCGCAACGTGCCATAAATCTGGTTCAACTTGTCAAACGCCGCCGAGTTGTGACTCCACCCTTTGTAATTATAAAACCCGGCCGCCCCCAGCAGTCCCAAGGCCAGTATGCCGCCAATCACAAAAAACAAGTTTCGCTTGATCCAGGCCATATTACAAGTTGAGTGGATTTTGCAGCCCCACGGTTATGCCAAACGTAAACGTGCCGGTGACGTCATCGGGGGTGATATCTCCCCTGAGCTGCGTCGCTTTGGGATCAAAAAGCGGATCCTCCTGAAACGCTTTGAGAACCGCATAGGCAATGTCGGTGTTCGCCGCAGAATCAACACTCGACAAATTCACCGCGCGGCAGATCAGGGTGATGGTGTTGGCGGCGGGATTGGCCGCAGTACCCGGTGTGTTGCTTTCACCCGGCTTCGGAACAGGCAGGGGAGCGCCCCCGGGGCCGGTGGCAGGAGTTTGCGCGGCGCCCATCGTCAACTGTTCAATCCAGATGCCCGCTTCGACCCCGGCTCTTTGCGCCGACAATTTTTTCTTGATGTCGTCCTCGGAGCGAATGAGCACGCGTCGCAATTCCGCCAGCACGTCACCCCAGTAATATCGCTCCTCCATCCAGCTCGTGATTTGACCCGCTTCTTTCTGCGTCGCCTGCAGTTTTTTATAGGCCCGATCAAACTTGTCGGCGTTATTTTTGAGTTTTTGGACCTGCGGCTCCAAATCCTTGATTTCATTTTCCTTCGATTCCGCCAGTTTTTGAAAGAGAAACCCAACCGCGCCCGCCACCGCCACCAGGCTCAACAGGGTGAAGATGAAATACGGCTTCTTTTCGTTGAAAGTCCGCCAGCGCAACGTGCTGCTCGGCATCAAATTCATTTCCACCGGGCAATTCGCCAGATTCCGCAACCCCAGGCCGACCACTTCGCCCAGCGAGTGCGCCACGCGCGCCAGCTCCTCCAGATTCACCGCCGGGTCAATTTGCACGTTGCGGAACGGATTGAAGTATTCGACCGGCACGTTCAGCTTTTCCGCGAAAAATTGCGCCGTATAAGGCATGATGGACGCGCCGCCGGACAAAAACAGACGCACCGGCTCCGAACCGCCCTGTTGCCCGCGATAAAATTGCTTCGTCTGATTGACCTGGATGTGCAGCTTGGTCATGAACTGCCGCGCGATTTTGGCGATGGCTGCCTGGTACTCGCTTTCCGGCTCCTCGTAAGCGCCGCCGAGACTGACGAAGCCTTCGGCAACTTTTTTCTGTTCGGCGATTTCAAATTTTAATTTCGACTCGTTCGCGAAATCCTGGGTGATGGTATTGGCGCCCAGACCGATGCCGCGGGAGAAAACCTTGCCATTCTCGAAGAAGAGCAGGTTGCTCGTCTTGGCGCCGATGTCCAGGAGCATCGTGCAATCCTGCAAATCGCCATAGTTGTAACGAAAGGCGTTGCACAATGCCGCGGGCGATACGTCGCATAGTTGCAACCGCAGCTTCGCCTCCTCCGCCATGCGAAACAGACCTTCGACCACCTCGGATTTGATCGCCACCAGCAGGACTTCCAGTTCGCCACCGGTGCTGGAACCCAAAATTTGATAATCCCACACCACCTCCGCGAGCGGGAACGGCACGTTCTGCTGCGCTTCGTATTGGATGATCTGGGTCACCTTGCCCGCATCCACCGGCGGGAGCTTGACGAATTTGGAAAATACCTGAAAACCCGGCGCGCAGACGTTGATGTCCCGCGTCTTGGTGCCGGTTTCCGCCAGCACCTCGCGCAAGGCCTTGAGTGCGGTCGCTTCGCGGGAAGATTCCTGGGCGCCCTCGAGGCCGAGCGGTTTGATGGAAAAACTCTTGAGACGCAAACCGCCGGCTTCGTTGATTTCAAACTCCGCCAGCTTGAGGCTGCCCGCCCCGAAATCCACTGCCAGGAATGATTTTGTGTTCAGCATTTCTGTTCGCGCCGCTCGCCGCCGTCAACGCCACCAGCCTGTTCGGTTTTGGGTTTGAGCCAGCCCATGCTGATTACGGGAAATTCCTCAAACGGTCAAACAGAAATCTTAAAAAAAAGAGAAGGCTTTTCCTTCTGCTAATATAAGATTGCGTCCGGCGCCCGGCTTTGGCTTCATCCTGCCGTGCCGGGACAGCCGCAAACCGTCACGTCCGTCATGAATCGCTGTCGTATGCAAATTTTTTATTCAGGCTGCGTGCAGGGTGTCGGATTTCGCTACACCGCGAAATCCGTCGCCACCGGCTTTGAAGTCACCGGCAGCGTCCGCAATTTGCCGGACGGACGCGTGGAATTGATTGCCGAGGGCGCCCGCGGGGAACTGGAGGCGTTTCATGACGCCCTTTGTGGTGCAGGACTTGCTGGCTTTATCCGCGACGAAAGTGTAAATTGGGGGGAAGCAAAAAATGAATTTCACGGTTTTGAAATTGTCCGCTAAACGAAATGAGATACGCCATCATCGCTGACATCCACGGCAACCTGGAAGCGTTCCAAACCGTTTTGGCTGACATCAAAACCCAAAACGCAACGCACATCGTCTGTCTCGGCGATGTCGTCGGCTACAATGCCAACCCCAAGGAGTGCCTGGCCATCGTCCGAGAAATGAACATCCCCTGTGTGAAGGGCAATCACGACGAATACTGCTCCACCGACGATCCGCTCGAAGGTTTCAACCCCCACGCCGCCGACGCCGTTCATTGGACGCGCGAACAACTTTCCGAGGAGGAATGCCAGTGGCTGCGCGATCTCAAGTACACCCGCATGGCCGCCAATTTCACGATGGTTCACGCCACACTCGACGCGCCGCAACGCTGGGGTTACGTCTTTGACAAACTCGCCGCCGCCGCCAGTTTTCCGTATCAGAACACGCAGGTCTGTTTCTTCGGCCACACCCACGTGCCCGTCGCCTTCATGCGCGACACCGCCGTCCGCGGCGGCACCTATTCAAAATTCAAAATTGATCCCTCCAAAAAATATTTCATCAACGTCGGCGCCGTCGGCCAGCCGCGCGACAACAACCCCAGGGCCGCCTACGTTATTTACGACATGGACACCGGAACCATTGAACTTCGCCGGCTCGATTACGACATCGCCACCGCCCAGAAAAAGATCCGCGCCGCCGGCCTGCCGGAACGCCTCGCCGAACGGCTGGAGTTCGGAAGGTGATTTCAAAGTGACGGGTGACCGGTGACGAGTGACAAGATGCCGGCCCGCGCGCGGTTTGTCATGTCACCTGTCACTCGTCACCTGTCACTCGATTGAAAATTTTAATTCTCAAACCCAGCTCGCTCGGCGATGTCATCCAGGCCCTGCCCGTCCTCCGGCTGCTCAAATGTCATCTGCCCGCCAGCGAAATTTTCTGGTGGATTGATTCCGCACTCGCGCCGCTCCTCGAAAGCGATCCTGACCTGACCGGCGTCGTCCGCTTCGAACGCCAGCGCTGGGCGTCGCCGCGCCACTGGCCCGAAATGCTCCTCAGCCTCCGCTGGATGCGCGCGCAAAATTTCGACTGGGTCATTGACCTCCAATGCCTCGCGCGCAGCGGCGCGTTCGCCTGGCTCGCCAACGGACAATTTCTCATCGGCCTCGATGAAGTCCGTGAAGGCGCGCGGGGATTTTATGATGTCGCCATCCGCCGCGCCTCGTTCCACACCCACGCCGTGGACTGGTATCTCGCCGTGTTGCCGCGCCTCGGCGTGCCCGTCCACAACCATTTTACATGGCTGCCCGAACGTCCCGCCATCGCCGCCGCCATCCAATCCAAATGGCAGACGGACGGCGCGCGCTGGATTGCCATCCAGCCCGGAGCCCGCTGGGAAAACAAACGCTGGCCGGTGGAGCATTTTGCCGAACTCATCCGCCTGCTCGCAAAAAAATTTCCCGACACGCGCTTCGCCGTTCTCGGCACCGCCGAAAACCAGTCACTCGGCGCAGCCATCGCCCGGGCCGAACCGCTACGCTGCCTGAACCTGTGTGGACAGATTTCGTTGCTGGAAATGATCGAATGGCTGCGGCGGTGCGAATTGATGATCACCAACGACACCGGCCCGATGCACGTGGCCGCCGCGCTCGGCAAGCCGCTGGTCGCGCTCTTCGGCCCCACCGAACCGCGCCGCACCGGCCCGTATGGTCATCTCGAAAACGTGCTGCGCCTTGATCTCCCCTGCTCTCCCTGCCTCAAATCGCATTGCACCTACGAAAAACCGAACGAATGCCTGAAGGCGATTGCACCGACAACGGTTTTTGAACGTGCCAGGATGAAACTTGAAACGCTGTCATAAAAGCATCGCCCCGCGGAATGACCAAACCGTAAATCCGAATGTCTAAAGAATACCCAATGACGAATCCCGAATATGCAACCGGTGGATATTATTTGGTCATTCGGGCTTTGAGCTTCTTTCGTTATTATGGTTTCAGAATTAGTCATTTCCAATTCACGGGTTCTCCATCTTGCACTTTTGCCGGGTTCGGCTAGGCTCGCCGCCGGTGAGTACTTCAAGCCAAACCACTCCAGAATCCACTTCGACTCACGGCGAGCCGCCGTCTCGTCCCGCCTTCGTCACCACGCATTGGTCGCTCGTGCTGTCGGCGCGCGACAAAAATTCGCCACAATCCGCCGACGCCCTGGAAAAACTCTGCCGCGTTTATTGGTACCCGCTTTACGCCTACGTCCGGCGCAACGGACAATCGAAGGAAAATGCCGAGGACTTGACGCAGGCTTTTTTTGCGCGGCTGCTGGAAAAGAATTTTCTCAACGCGGCGGAACCGGAACGGGGGCGCTTTCGCAGCTTTTTGCTGATCGCGCTCAAACGATTTCTGGCGAATGAATGGGACCGTGTGCGCGCCCAAAAACGCGGCGGCAGCCAGACGCACGTTCCGCTCGACACGGAACTGGCCGAACGAAAATTCCAGGCCGAAACCACCACCGGGGAAATTTCACCCGACCGTTTGTATGATCGCCGCTGGGCCTTGACCCTGCTGGAACAGACGATGACGCGATTGCGGGCGGAGTTCGAGCGCGTCGGCAAAGCCGGTGAGTTTGAACGGTTGAAATCCTTCCTCACCGCGGACAAACGCGAGATTCCCTACGCGACCGTCGCCGCCGAGCTGGGGATGGGCGAAAGTGCGCTGCGCGTGGCGGTGCACCGGCTGCGAAGGCGCTACCGCGAGTTGTTCCGCGAGGAAATCGCGCATACACTGGCCGAGGGCGAGGACATTGACGAGGAACTGCGGCACTTGCTTGCGGTGTTGAGCGAGTAGCCGAATCCGTGTAACAACCCACCGGATTTTCTTAAGTAACAGTTGATGAGTAAAACTTCGCCAAAATGTAATCGCTGCGGTGCGCCGCTGCCGCCGGACGCCCCGGAGGGCCTTTGCCCGCGCTGCCTCGTGGCGTTGAACCTGGCCACACAGACGGATGTCGCCGGTGAAACCGGCCCGCACGGCACATCCGTCAACAAGCCGCCGCCCGCACCGCCATTGCCGCCCGCTGAAATCGCCAAATTGTTTCCGCAACTCGAAATTCTCGAATGCCTTGGTCGCGGCGGCATGGGCGCGGTTTACAAGGCCCGCCAGCCACGGCTGGACCGGCTCGTAGCGTTGAAAATCCTTTCGCCGGAAAAACAAGGCAGCCAGCAGTTCGCCGAGCGGTTCGAGCGTGAGGCCCGCGCGTTGGCGCGGTTGCATCATCCCAACATCGTCACGGTCTATGATTTTGGCGAGGTGCAGGGAAATTACTACCTGCTGATGGAATTTGTGGATGGTCTGACGCTGCGCCAGTTGTTTCACACGCGGAGGCTTTCGCCGCCCGAAGCGCTCAATATCGTGCCGAAAATCTGCGATGCGCTGCAATACGCCCACGACCAGGGCGTCGTCCATCGCGACATCAAGCCGGAAAACATCCTGCTCGACAAACAAGGCCGGGTGAAGATTGCCGACTTCGGCATCGCGAAAATTATCGGCCAAACGCCGAAGGACGTTTCGCTCACCGGCGCGAAGGACGTGCTGGGCACGCCGCATTATATGGCGCCGGAGCAGATTGAAAAACCGGCGACGGTGGACCATCGCGCGGATATTTATTCGCTGGGCGTGGTATTCTACGAAATGCTCACCGGCGAACTGCCGCTCGGAAAATTCCAGCCGCCGTCAGCCAAAGTCCAGATTGACGTGCGGCTGGACGAGGTGGTTTTGCGCGCGCTGGAAAAGGAGCCGGAACGCCGTTACCAGCAAGTCAGCGAAGTTAAAACCCTGGTGGAAACCATTGCCACTTCGAGCAGCGCAAGCGCCCCGGCTGCCGCGAGACCAGGCGCCGGCGAATCCACCGTTGCCGGCAGGTTCGGTGCGCTGATCGCTCTGGCGCTGATCGCAGGTCTGCTGGCGCTGCTTTTCTGGCGCAGTTTTGTTCCCCGGTACGTGCTTTTCTCCAACGATGGTCCCTTGGGAATCCGAATGGCCGAGTGGTTGCGACTTCCGTCAGGATTGCTGGGCCTGTGGGATGATCTCAACAGTCTCGGATTCAATGGCGGTTCATTTGGAGAGTCGATCAGCACGCTGATCCTTTGGGTGCTCGGTCCGCTTGGCGCCAGCAAATTCCTGGCTCCGGTCATATTGTGCCTCCTCGGGATGTGCGCCTGGTTCTCGTTTCAGCGGCTTCGCCTGACACCGTTCGCCGCGCTCCTGGGCGCTTTGGGAGTGACCTTCTCTTCGTGCTTCTTCTCGACGGCTTGCTGGGGAGTGGATTCAACTGTCCTGGGCATTGGCATGAGTTACCTGGCCATCGGATTGGTGGCGTCGGCAAGCCGGGCCGCCGGCACGCTCGAACGCTGGGCATCCTACGCCCTGGCTGGTCTGGCCGCCGGGATGGGCGTCATTGAAGCGGCCGATGTTGGAGCTGTCTTCAGCCTCATTGTCTTTGCCTTCGTCGTGTTCCATTCGCTGGTTGAAGACGGTCCTTTACCGGCGAGGGTCGTTCGAGGCGTTTTCCGCACGCTGGTCGTTGCCGGCTTTGCCTTCTTCATCGCGGGGCAGACGTTCATCGGCTTGATCAATACCCAGATCAAGGGCGGGGCTGGCACCGGACAAGACATGCAAGCAAAAGCCCAACATTGGGATTGGGCCACGCAATGGAGCCTGCCAAAAACTGAAATGCTCGGCTTGGTCGTTCCGGGTCTGTTCGGCTACCGAATGGGTACGCCCAATGGCGGGAATTACTGGGGCGGGATTGGCTGCGATCCGGCGATTGACCGATGGCGCGACAACGACCGGCAGGGAGTGCAGCCGCCGGGGCTCATACGTTTCTCCGGCGGCGGCTATTACCTGGGCGTGCCGGTCGCGCTGGTGGCGCTTTGGGCGGTGATCCAGGCGTCCCGTAAAAAGGATTCTGTCTTCACACTGCCCGAGCGGAAGTTGCTGTGGTTTTGGAGCGCAGTGGGCATCGTCTGTCTCCTGTTCGCCTTCGGCCGTTTCGCGCCGTTTTATCGCTTGTTCTGTGCGCTGCCGTATTCCTCAACCATCCGCAACCCGATCAAATTCCTCAACCCGATGATTTTTTCCGTGTCCATGCTTTTCGCCTATGGCCTCAACGCCCTGTGGCGGCAATACCTGGCATCCGCCAGTTCCCTCCCTCCAGGTGACCGGCCCAGGAACTGGTGGTCCCGGGCCAGCCGGTTCGACCGGCGTTGGACCATCGGTTGCGCGCTGGCGCTGGGGCTGAGTCTGGTGGCCTGGATCGTGTATGCCAGCTTCCGGGAATCGCTCGAACGCCACATTCAGATGGGCGGATTCGACGAGCAACAGGCACACCTCATCGCCGCTTTCAGCATCGGCCAGTCGGGTTGGTTTGTGCTGCTCTTCGTTTTGGCTGCCGGCCTGCTGACGCTGATCCTCGGCAGCGTCTTTGCCGGGCCGCGTGCCAAATGGGGCGCCTGGCTGCTGGGTTTGCTGGTGGTGTTTGACCTCGGCCGCGCCAACCTGCCCTGGATCGTTCACTGGGATTATCGGCAGAAATACGCCACCAACGACGTCATCGAGTTTTTCCGGGGGAAACCCTATGAGCACAGGGTCGCGGAGCTTCGATTCCCCGCTCCGCAGCAACCGTCTTTGCTGGGCATGCTCTACCACATTGAGTGGGCCCAACATCATTTTCTCTATTACAACATCCAATCGCTCGACATCGTCCAGCTACCGCGCATGCCCGAGGACCTGGCCGCCTTCGAAACCGCGCTCCGCCCTCAAGGCTCGAACACGCTGTTCCGCATGACCCGCCGCTGGCAATTGACCAACACCCGCTACCTGCTCGGCTCCGCTTCGTCCCTCGACCCGCTCAACGCCGAACTTGACCCCGCGCTGCATCGCTTCCGCATCGCCCGCAGTTTCGACATCGTGCCCAAACCGGGCTTCGCCCTCGACCCGGCGCCTGGCCCGGGCGTGCAAAGGGCAACCAAACTCGAAGAACTCACGGCGGTCTTCAACACCAATGGCCCATACGCCATCTTCGAGTTCACCGGCGCGTTGCCCCGCGCCAAAATCTATTCCCATTGGCAGGTCATCACCAACGATCAGGCTGCGCTGGAACAATTGGGCAGCGCGAGCTTCGACCCGGAACAGACCGTGCTGGTCGATACCGCCCTGCCCGCCAGCCAGGCAACGGAAAACGCAGGCGGGAATGCCGCTCAGGGAGGGACGGTCGAGTTCGCCAGTTACGCCTCGAAACACATCGTCCTCAAGACCAAAGCTGATTTCGCCTCCGTGCTGTTGCTTAACGACCGATTCGACCCGGCTTGGCGGGTCGCCGTCGATGGCCAGCCAGCGTCTTTGCTGCGCTGCAACCATATCATGCGCGGCGTGCAACTCGCTCCGGGCGCCCATACCGTCGAGTTCACCTTCCAGATCCCCATCGGCCTGCCCTTCGCGCGCGTCGAAGTCGAACGCGACACGCAATTGGTCGAATTCGTCTTCAAGGTCCCGATCGGCCTGCCTTCGTATATCACCCTGTCAGCCTTTGGCGTCGGTCTGGTTCTCATCGGCGTGCTCGCCGTTGCTGGCCGCCGGAAGGGCGCCTCGGTATCGAGGAAGTAAAACGGATTACTATCGATCCCGGCGGCTTTGGGATGAAAGGCATCATGGAACCGCGCCGCACCGGCCTGTATGGCCATTCGGAAAATGCGTTGCGGCTGGACCTCCCCTGCTCTCCCTGCCTGAAATCGCACTGCACCTACGAAATGCCGGACGAATGCCTGAAGGCGATTTCGCCCGCGACGGTTTTCGAGCACGTCCAAAACAACTTCCATCATCCGCAGTGTAAGCGCACTTGCGTTTTCAGCGCGAACGACGTTACGTTCGCGCCGGTGACCACTTCAAACCAGACCGATCCCGGCTCAACCTCGGCCGGTGCCGAACCGTCGCCGCGTCCCGCCTTTGTCACCACACATTGGTCGCTCGTGGTTTCCGCCGGGCGCAACGACACCACCCACGCGCGTAACGCCCTGGAAAAACTCTGCCGCGCCTACTGGTTCCCGATTTACGCGTTCGTGCGGCGGCAGGGACACGGTCCGCACGACGCCCAGGATTTGACCCAGGAATTTTTTGCGCGGCTGCTGGAGAAAAATTATCTTGCCGGAGCGGATCCCGCGAAAGGCCGGTTCCGTTCGTTTCTGCTGGCGTCGCTGAAGCATTTTCTCGCCAACGAATGGGACAAAACCAAAGCGCAAAAGCGCGGCGGCGGGCAGGTGATGATTCCCATGGACATCAAGCGCGCTGAAAACTCCGGCGGGTTTGAGCCAGCCGACAACCTCACCGCCGAGAACATTTTTGAGCGGCGTTGGGCGCTTACGCTGCTGGAACAGGTGCTGCGCCGGCTGCGCGCAGAATATGTCCGCGACGGCCGGGAAAAATTATTCGAGCAATTGAAGCCGACGCTCACCGAAACCAGCCGAACCGTTGGTTACGCGGAAATCGCCACACGACTTGGCACGACCGAAGGTGCGGTGAAGGTGGCGGTGCATCGCCTGCGGCAGCGTTACCGCGAAGTGCTCCGCGCGGAAATCGCGGACACCGTCGCCAGTCCCGGCGAGGTAGAGGACGAAATCCGGAATCTGTTTGCGGCGCTGGCGGGCGGATGAAATCCGAAAACCGAAATCCGAGTGCCGAAAGAAGCCCGAAGTCCAAATAAGGCCATTGGTTGTTCACGGTTTCGGATTTTGATCTTCGGATTTCATTCAGGTTTCGGACATTCGGATTTCGGATTTCTTTTTTGTAACCTTTGGCTGGTTTTTCTTCAGTAACGGGTGGAATGCGGAATTTGGATCAAAATTTATGAGATGCGTGATGTTGGCGGAACCCAGCACAATTATCCTGTTCGGCCTGGGGTTGTTTGTTTTGACTCTTCTGGCGGTTACCGCACTTGTTTGCGTCTTTGCAATACGAGCCAAGCGCTGGGGGGGAACTATTTTCGATTTCGCATTTGGCAAGATGCGGGAAAAGAAAAACCCAGCGCCGCCCGTCGTACCCTCCACTCAAATCATTCCCCGCAAATGCCCGCAATGCGGCGCGGAATTGAAACCCGACGTGCCGGAGGGGCTTTGCCCGGCCTGCCTGCTGCAACGCGGCATCGCGACCGAAGGCGGTGCGCCGCCCGGCACGCAACCGTTCGTGCCGCCCACGATTCCCGAACTCGCCAAATTGTTTCCGCAACTCGAAATCCTTGAACTCATCGGCAAAGGCGGCATGGGCGCGGTTTACAAGGCGCGCCAGCCGGCGTTGGACCGCTTCGTCGCGCTGAAAATTCTCGCGCCGCGTTCCGGCGACGACCGGGATTTCGCGGAGCGGTTTACGCGCGAAGCCCGCGCGCTCGCGAAGCTCAGTCATCCGAACATCGTCGGCGTTTACGATTTTGGTAGGGCCGAGTTACCGCTCGGCCAGGACGCGCCGCAGCGCGTCCCTACCACGCCCATTCATTATTTCATCATGGAATACGTGGACGGGCCGAACCTGCGGCAGATTGAACAGGCCGGCAAACTGTCGCCGCGCGAGGCGCTCGAAATCATTCCGCAAATCTGCGCCGCGCTCCAGTTCGCGCACGATGAAGGCATCGTCCACCGCGACATCAAACCGGAAAACGTTCTGCTGGACAAAAAAGGCCGGGTGAAAATCGCCGACTTCGGCCTCGCGAAAATACTGGGGCAGGAACCGAATGATTTCCGGCTCACCGGCGCGCGCGACGTGGTGGGCACGCCGCATTACATGGCGCCCGAACAGGTCGAAAAGCCGCAGGAGGTGGACCATCGCGCGGACATTTATTCGCTCGGTGTCGTTTTCTACGAAATGCTGACGGGCGAACTGCCGCTGGGCAAATTCCAACCGCCGTCACAGCGGGTACAAGTGGACGTGCGCTTGGACGAGGTGGTGTTGCACGCTCTGGAAAAGGAGCCATCACGCCGCTACCAGCAAGCCAGCCAGGTGAAGACCGCGGTGGAGACCATCGCCCGCTCAACCACACCGTTGTCGGAGGCGCAGGCTGCGGAAAAATCCGCGAATCAACTGCCGACAACGGCTGCCGCTCCTGCAATCAGTTTTGCGCTGTCCTACGCCTGCCTCGTCGCCTATCTCGCTTATTCGGCGCAATGGCTGCCGGAACGGGTAGCCTCTCATTTTGGTCTGGATTTTAACGCGAACAGCTGGATGCCACGGCCGGTCCACCTGGTTTTGATCGGGATCGTTCCCCTTTTGTTTGTGGGGGTTTTTTCCGCGTTGCGGCTTCTACCGCTTCCTGCCGGGTGCTTCAATCTTCCCCATCGCGAATACTGGCTTTCGCCGGAACGTCGCGCGGGAACGGTTGCGTTTATCTTTCGCCAGGGACTTTGGTTCGCATGTCTCGTCACCGGTTTCATGGCCGGGATTCAATATTTGATCGTGCAAGCCAACACCCCCGCCACAGCGCATCTGGCGGCCGCGCCGTTCCTGTTTCTGATTATGGGCTTTCTTCTCGCCACCATGATTTTTGTAATCCAGTTGATGTACCGTTTTGCCGCGCCTGATCCCCGGAAACACTCAACTCAAGTCCGGGAGAACATCACGAACAAACCCCTCACCTTCGGAATCATCATCACCGTGGTGTGCCTGCTCACCGGATTGGCCGTCTGGTACGCCGCCCAGCCGTCCGTGGCATCGCCGCCGGCCGCGCCACCCCCACCCGCCCTGCCAAAGGCCGAAGTGACAGCGTCCATTCCGGGTTGGTTCCCGGCCGGGAGCAATCCGAATGACTACACGATGGCCCGCGACCGGAACACGACCCACGGCGGCAAGGCCAGCGCGTACGTGAAGAGCATTGTTCCCCGGCCCGGCGGCTTCGGAACGCTGATGCAATCGTTTAAAGCCGATGCGTATTGCAGCCGGCGCGTGCGTCTGTCGGGCTTTCTCCGATCCGAGGACGTGCGCAACTGGGCCGGGCTATGGATGCGGGTGGACGGTGCCAAAGGCGAGGTGCTGGCGTTCGACAACATGCAGGACCGGGCGGTGAAAGGCACCACGGACTGGACGCGATATGAAATAGTTCTGGATGTCCCCGAGGCCGGTCAGCAGATTGCAATGGGACTGATTCTGGACGGTCCGGGACAGGTCTGGATGGACGATTTAAAAATTGAAGTCGTCGGGAAGGAAGTCGCTCCAACGGGCGGGACTCGTGTGTCTCCAACGCCCCAATTGGAATTTACAAACTAGAAGGAATCGCCCTCACGGCTATGCGACCATTTCGTTTCCAGACAAACAACCAAAACTGATAAAAACCATGAAAAAAATAAACCTGAAAGCAATCCTCATTGCCTGTATTGCCATCGGCAACGCCGTGGCGGCCAGGGCGGAAATCCCGAAGGACTGGTTCGCGGCCGGCGACCATCCTGCGGAATACGAAATGACGCTGGATCACGACACGACCCACAACGGCAAGGGCAGCGCGTCGTTGAAATGCATCGTGCCCAAAGCCAGCGGGTTCGGAACGCTGATGCAGACGTTCAAAGCCGATACCTATCGCGGCCAACGCATTCGCATGTCCGGGTATGTCCGGTCCAGGAACGTGAAAGACTGGGCCGGGCTGTGGATGCGGGTGGACGGTGCCAAAGACGAGGTGCTGGCGTTCGACAACATGCAGAACCGGGCGGTGAAAGGCACCACCGACTGGACGCGGTATGAAATTGTTCTGGATGTCCCGGAGACGAGCCAACAAATCGCCTTTGGCGTGTTGTTGTCCGGCATGGGACAGGTCTGGTTGGACGACGTGAAATTCGAAACGGTCGGCAAGGAGGTGCCCACCACCGGCAGCAAATCGAGCGAGGTCCCGTCAGCCCCCCGGAACCTGGATTTTGAGGAGTAACCGGCCGTTGCCGGGAAACTCACGGGTACCGTATGCCTGCAGACAACTTGCGCTTTCGCATCGCCGGTTTTAGGCTGCGGCCCCGTGAGCACTTCAACCCAGGCCACGCCGCCGGGAACAGCTTCAAGCGATCATTCTGCGCCGCGGCAGTCCGCATTCGTCACCACCCACTGGTCCGTGGTGCTGACGGCAGGGCGCAACGACACCACCCGCGCCCGCGCCGCGCTCGAAAATCTCTGCCAGACCTACTGGCCTCCGCTCTACGCCTACGTGCGGCGGCGCGGTCATTCGCCCGAGGACGCCCAGGACCTCACGCAGGCGTTCTTCGCGCGGTTGCTGGAACGCAACGCCGTCGCCGCCGTGGCCCCGGAGAAGGGCCGGTTCCGTTCCTTCCTGCTCGCCAGCCTGAATCATTTTCTCTCCGACGAATGGGACAAGGCACGCGCGCAAAAACGCGGCGGCGGCAAGGTGATTCCGCTCGACCTGCAAAGCGCCGAGACGCGGCTGGGTGAAATCCCGGTGGAAAATTTCACGCCGGAGAAGGCGTTTGAACATCGCTGGGCCATCACGCTGCTCGAACAGGTTTATCAGCGGCTGGGCGAGGAATATCGCGCGCAGGGCAAGGGCACGCTGTTCGACGCGCTGCGCACCACGCTGGCCGGTGCCAGTGACGCCGCGCCCTACGCCGAACTGGCGCGACAACTGGACATGACTGAAGGCGCGGTAAAGGTGGCCGTGCACCGGCTGCGCCAGCGTTACCGGGAATTGTTGCGCGACACCATCGCCGACACCGTGTCCACCCCCGACGAGGTGGAGGATGAACTGCGATATCTGTTCCGGACACTGGCGGGCGGGTGAGAAACCGCAGATTACGCGAATAGCCAATTTATTGGAAATGCCTTGAAGTCTTCATCAAATTGTTCCAAATACACATTGTGCCGCGTGCATCAGTAAATGCAGTCGAAAAAAACTTCGCCGAATTTTTTGCCGGCATTGGGTTGATGCGCCTTGGTTTGGAGAATCAGGGTTGGAAAGTTGTCTTTGCGAACGACATTGACCCTGAAAAGCACGAAATGTATCGAGCACATTTCTGCGATGACGACACACACTTTAATTTGGGGGATATTCACGACCTCGACGCCGACTCCATACCGACTGTGGCACTGGCCACGGCTTCCTTTCCCTGTAATGATCTTTCTCTCGCTGGCGCACGCGAAGGATTGGACGGGGAACAATCCTCAGCTTTTTGGGGATTTATCCGCATTCTCCGTGAGATGCAAGACCGCCGCCCTCCGTTGTTGCTCATCGAAAATGTGACGGGCTTTCTTACTTCCAACGGTGGTGTTGATTTCGAGAATGCGTTGATTGCTTTGAACCGGCTTGGTTATTTTGTTGACCCATTCATCATCGACGCGATTCACTTCGTTCCCCAAAGCAGACAAAGACTTTTTGTTATTGGAATGCTTGATGCGAACGGCGAACTCGCCACCATTGAAGAAAGATTTTACGAAAGCCAAATTCGTCCAAAGGCGCTTGCGGATTTCATTTTTAACCACCCCGGTATCCGTTGGCAGATTCGCAAGTTACCTCTGCTACCAAAACCTGAAACAAAGCTTGAATCCATACTTGAAGATCTGCCAGACAATGCTCCTGAGTGGTGGAGTCAGGAACGCGCGGATTATCTGCTCAACCAAATGAGCGAACGACACCGTCTAATAGCAGATCAAATGATTCGCGGCAAACGGTGGTCATATGGAACTATCTTCCGGCGTGTACGAAACGAGAAGTCTATGGCTGAGTTGCGAACGGATGGCATTGCTGGCTGCTTGCGCACGCCACGCGGCGGCAGTGGTCGACAGATTTTGTTCAAAGCCGGAAAGGGTCGCTATCGAGCTCGTCTCTTGACTCCGCGTGAATGCGCGCGACTCATGGGTGCGGATGATTTCACGTTAAACGTACCGTTGAACCAATCGCTCTTCGGATTCGGTGATGCAGTCTGCGTCTCTGTCATCAAGTGGATTGCGCAACATTATCTGAATCCCGCATTCGAGACGCTTCCTTCGAAAAGCAAAACGAAATCCCTTGAAAGGTTTACATATGCCTAACCGCGTAGAGTCCTTTAACCTTTTAACTGCACTCGATAACTGGCTCTTTTCCTGCACTAGGAACAAAAAGATTTCACGGAACACAGTGGCAATGGGGATTGTCATTCTCGACAAGCTCTGCGAAACGCGTTTACTACGTCGGGAAGATGTTGTTTCCCCCGGCGGAGAAATTAGCGGTGCGCGAGCTGGACTTCCAAAAATATTGGCGAAGCACGGCATACCCGAAAAGTTTCTAAAGGAAATCACGACCAGGCAGGCTCACCAAGATGGTCAGCACCTTTTTGAGCAACTTGGCTACGGTAAAGTTTTGTCAACTTTCAATGACGCAAAACGCAAGCAACAGCTTGATGCGGGTTTGGAAAAACTGAGGAACCTCGCATTAGCTTGGCTCAACCGTCAACACATCCAGCTTGCATGTGGGCGACAGTGCTCACCCTCGACGTGGATTGCAGCTATCTTGGACGAAGCCAAAGGAAAGTCGGGCGGAAAAGTTGAGCAACATCTAGTAGGCGCGAAGCTGGAGAAACGCCATCCGGACATTACCATTCCCAATCACCCTGGACATGCGGGTGATGTACAAACCGGGCGGGCGGGAGATTTTATCGTTGGCACTACTTGCTTTCATGTCACCGCTGCGCCCACTAGTGCGGTTGTTTTCAAGTGCGCAGCCAACATCCAGTCCGGCTTGCATCCCGTCCTGCTAGTACCGCAAGGGCAAGTCGCAAAAAGCCGCCATCTTGCAGAAGATAAAAGCCTCGCAGATAACATAACTATAATTGCCATCGAAGATTTCCTTGCTTCAAACATCATTGAACTTTCCAAAGGGCGGCAGTCTGATTTTCTCAACACTCTTCAAGGGATCATTGAGACCTACAATCGGCGTTTGGCGGAAGTTGAGACTGACATGTCGCTCAAAATTGAAGTCAAATAGATTGCGAGAGCCGTGGCAGACGTCATCTCGAAACAAAAACGCTCTGAATTAATGGCCCGCATTCGCGGGCATGGCAATAAATCGACAGAGGCGCTGGTTGCGAAACTCCTGAGAACTGCCGGCTTCACGGGATGGCGGCGGCGCTTCCCCTTTTTTGGCAATCCCGACTTCGTTTTTCGAAAGAAGAAATTGGCCATCTTTATTGACGGATGCTTCTGGCATGGCTGTCTCAACCACTGTCGAATGCCTTCCAGCAATGTCGCGTACTGGAAAAGAAAAATTGCCTGCAACCGGGACCGAGATCGCCTCGTCGTAAAAACTCTCCAAAAAAAGAATTGGCGGGTTCTTCGCATTTGGGAACATGAATTAAAAGGCAAGAATGAGTCACGCTTGCTACGAAGAATTTACCGAGCACTTGAGCTTTAACTTCTGCCTTTTTATGGTTTTCCCGGCAAATCCGCTGTAACCTTTGGCCCATTCTTCCGTTGTATGGGGTGAAAGCAGAGATTTATGGCTGACGAAAAGAACTGTCCGCATTGCGGGAAACCCGTGCCCCCCACGGCGTTGGGCGGCATTTGCCCGGAATGCATGCTCCAGGCCGGCCTCGCCTTGCAAACGGAAGGACCAGGCGGGGTCGGGCCGCAGGGAACCAAAGTCGTCCAGCCACCGCCTTCGCCGGCCGAAATCGCGTCGCTCTTCCCGCAACTCGAAATCCTCGAATGTCTCGGTCGCGGCGGCATGGGCGTGGTGTACAAGGCCCGGCAGCCGCGCTTGAACCGCCTCGTCGCGCTCAAAATCCTGGCACGGGACAAGGAGCAGGATGGGCAATTCGCCGAGCGATTCACGCGCGAAGCCCAGACCCTCGCGCGGTTGAATCATCCGAACATCGTCACCATCCACGACTTCGGCGAGGCGGGCGGGCATTGTTATCTGGTGATGGAATTTGTGGACGGCCTGAATCTGCGCCAGTTGCTTCTGACCCGGAAGATGCCGCCGGACCAGGCGCTGACGATTGTGCCTAAGATTTGCGAAGCGCTGCAATACGCCCACGAACAGGGCATCGTCCATCGCGACATTAAACCGGAGAACATCCTGCTGGACAAACAAGGCCGGGTGAAGATTGCGGACTTCGGCATCGCTAAGATGCTGGGCGTTGAGGCCGGACAACAAGCGCTCACGGGCGCGAAGGACGTGGTGGGCACGCCGCATTACATGGCGCCGGAACAGTTGGAAAAGCCGCTGACGGTGGACCATCGTGCGGACATTTATTCGCTCGGCGTCGTGTTCTATGAAATGCTGACGGGCGAACTGCCGCTGGGTAAATTCGCCCCGCCGTCGAAGAAGGTCCAGATAGATGTGCGGCTCGATGAAGTGGTGTTGCACACGCTGGAGAAGGAACCGGCACGCCGCTACCAGCAAGCGAACCAACTCAAAACGGACGTGGAGACAATTGCGGGAACGGTGCCCCCGGCAGCGGGATTTGGGGCAAAAGGAGGCCCGGTCCCGCTGCTGGCCACCCCGTCCGGCAAAGCAACCAGCGACAAGGCGATTCTGCCGGCGTTTCTGCTGGCCTTTCCCTTCGGCCTGTTTGGTGCCCACCGGTTTTACGTTGGAAAAATCTGGACCGGGATCGCGCAATTGGGCGCCTTGGGCGGATGCATCCTCATGATCATTGCCTGCGCCACAACGGGTACCCGCTGGCAGCCAACCTTGGGAATCCTGCTGGGTGTGTCGCTTTTCGGATGTATAATCTGGGCCACGATTGACTGGATTTTAATCCTCTGCAAAGCATTCACTGACGGCCAGGGAAGAAGAATGACCCACTGGCTCCATCCGCAAAATGGCAATTCAAAACCTGGTGCCAATTCAATGACCGGTTCACCGTCGAGCCCGCCGCCGGTTGGAATCGCTCCGGCAGCCGGCACCGGCATCATTGTGGTGCCCGCCGTGGGGTTGATGGTTGCCGCCATGTGGAAATTGTTTTCCGCTCTGACTGCCTTGACTTTTCTTAACGCTCCCAGCCGTTGGCTGGAACCGATGTTGGAAAATTTTGGAATCGGTCCCCTTTCAGGTATGGCCAGCGTCAGCCTTGTTCTCTTCAAGGTTGTTCCGGGCCTGTTGATAATGTTTGGCGCTTTTCAAATGCTGCGGCTCCGGAGCTATGCCTGGTCCGTGGCCGCCGGCATCCTGGCCATCATATCTTGCAGCTTGATCAGTCTGCCGTTCGGCATTTGGGCGCTGATCGTTTTGGCGCGCCCGGATGTCCGGGAAATGTTTGCGCACCAGCAAAAACCACAGCCGAACCGGTCAAGAGTCTGGCCGTGGCCTGTTGGAATCGCGTTGATTGGGACTCTGATCGTCATCGGCACGATTGTCATTTATGGCCTGATAGTTACCGTGGCACTCAGCCAGCATCACAAGGCCGGAGAAAAGCCCGATCTCACAACAGGAGTGGACACAACCAACGTTGCAGCCACTGAGAATACCGCGCCTGCGGCGGGGCCACCACCGGTCCGCATCAAGGCTGGCTCATTCGAGTCGTTGACGGACTCCGACGGAAATCTCTGGTTGCCCGACCAGGGTTTTACCGGGGGGAAAACTGTGGAACGTTCCCAACACCTGGCGATTGTTAATACCAAGGACCCGGCGCTTTATCGCTCTGAACGATACGGTATGACCTCGTTTTCGTACCCCGTACCGAACGGCAAGCATATTGTAAAACTGCATTTCGCCGAAACCAACGAGCGCATCACCGGGCCGGGCAAGCGGGTATTTACGTTTGTCGTCGAAGGCCATGAATTCAAGGATTTCGATGTCTGGGCCGAAGCCGGCGGCGCCCAGCGCGCCTGTATCGAAACCGCCAATGTCGAGGTGACAAACGGCAGATTGAATATCAGTTTCACCCAGCAACAGGAAAACCCTGAGATCAATGGAATTGAAATCCTTCCGGTGTCACCTGCTGCCGCCCCAGTCATCCCGAAACCATCAAAGCCGACCAACAATCTATCCACAGCGCAAAGTCAGACCCCCGCGCCCCGGGAAAAAATCATCGGCAATCTTTCAACGACAGACCCATTTCAGCAGGATTTCAACCAGACCCTCCCGCTCTCTGCCAATGGCCGACTCCGTCTCGATAATGTCAGTGGCCGGATTGAAATCGCCGGCCGGGACCGGAATGAAGTTGTCATCAAGGCCATCAAACACGGCAAAACTCAGGAGAGCGTTGAAGTCACCAAAATTAATGTCACTTCGAACCCGGACGAAATTGCCATCCACACGGAGCAACCCTCGGGCGGGTCCGGCTTCCTCGAGTTTTGGTCCTGGCTCATGAACGGCGGAAATAAAAAAGCGACCGTGGATTACGCCATCCAGGTGCCACGGAACACTCGTCTCCAGGGAATCACCAGTGTCAATGGGCGCATTGTGATTGAAGACGTCAACGGCGACATTGAAGCATCCACCGTCAACGGCGCCATGCAGGTCAGCGGGGCGGCAGGCGATTTGAAACTTTCCACCGTCAACGGCCGGATCACCGCAGAATTGACTTCCCTTGGCCATGGTCAATCCGTTTCGCTCAACAGTGTCAATGGCAAGATTGAGGCCATCCTGCCTGCTAATGCGAACGCCGATGTCACGGCCAATACCGTCAACGGAAGCATTACCAGTGAATTTCCTGCCTTGGCGGTGCAAAAGGAATTTCTGGTCAGCAAAAATTTGAAAGGCACGCTCGGCAATGGCGGCGCCCGTGTCAAAGCCAGCACGGTCAATGGCGGCATCCACTTCCGGCGAGGCGAAGCTGCGAAGTGATTCGCAGGCGGAAAACATTTCTCAATTTCGGGAACCAATGTGAATGGTCCCCACCGCTTGGGACTCAACCAATAACTCAACCATGAAAAAAATCCTGATATTGCTCCTCCTCAGCCTGGTCCTGCCCCACGTGGCAATGGCGGGTGATGATAGTGCCCGTCTCAGCAATACAAATTCCGACTATCGCGGGGACAAACCTGGCGCGCCAACCGAGGTCATCATTATTGGCAGTCTCCACGAGCGTCATCGTGACAATACCAATTACAGCACCAAGGCCCTGACGGAGATCATTGTCGGGCTTAAGCCGACAGCCATCCTGGTTGAACTTCCGCCCACTATCAACGGAAAACCGACAATCAAGGAGCATCGTATTGCTCCCTGGCTCTTACCCTTTCCAGAATTCGACGCAGGTAACGCCGCGTCCGAAGTCTTGAAAGTCCCGATTATTTGCTATGACCGGCCTGGACGCAACGAGTTCTACAAGGAAACGCACTTTTTCGACCGGCAGAAGCGGGCCAACGAGGCGCTTCAAGTCTGGTGCCGGATGCTGGCGGAAACAAATTCTGAGTCGGTCGATTTGCAGGTAGCGCAGGTCTGGTCCGACGCTTGCGGCGCCCAAAATTGGTTTAGTTACTGGACAGACCCTCGTATTATCAATTCCGAAGGTTTTGATCGGATCATCTGGATAAAACACAACATTTATTATCGAGTCATACCCAAGCTTCTGAAGAAGTATCCGGACCAGCAGCAGTTGGTCGAGGATCTTGAATTTGCTGACAAAGAATGGACGGAACGGAACCGGATTATGGCCGAAAACATCTCCACCATCGCAAAACAATTCGGCGGACGCCGCCTGGCAGTGGTAACCGGCTGCGAGCACAGGGTTATCCTGCGCGACTTGCTCGAAAACCAGCCGAATATCGTGCTGAAAGAGTTCTGGGAGGTGTCGCCCCCGGATTTCACGATGGCAGACGACAACGATGCATATCTGGCACACTGGGTCAAGAACCATGGCCGGCCCGCCGACGAGTATTTTCTGAGTCTGTTTGGGGGACATGGCACGGGAGCAAAGTGAACCACTCGACCGGTCCGCAGTCATTCACTCACACCGGCAGGTCCAGTCTCGCGCTTGACTTGAGGCCGGGACATCACGATTCTCGCGCCATGAAATTTACCGCCATTTTGTTTTGTCTGGTTTGCACGCTTTCCCGACTCACCGCCCAGAATGCCGTCACGCCGACGAATCACATCGAACTTTTCAACGGCAAGGATCTTTCCGGCTGGACGTCTTGCATGAGGACGAACGGTGATTCGTCGCAGACCTGGATCGTCACCAACGGCGTTATTCATTGCTCTGGCAAACCGAACGGTTATCTCCGCACGAAACAGGATTATCGCGATTACCAACTTACCGTCGAATGGCGCTTCGTGAGGGTCGCGCCCAAGGCCGACAACACCGGCGTCCTCGTCCACATGCAATTGCCGGACAAGGTCTGGCCGATGTGCATCCAGAACCAGGGAAAACACAACAACCAGGGCGACCTGATTTACATGGCCGGCGCGGAATCCAAGGAACACAAGGGCATGGACGCCAATACGCCGGTTCCGAAACACGGTCCGTCCAATGAAAAACCGGTCGGGGAATGGGACACGATTCTGACGGTTTGCTCCACCAACGACGTCAAGGCCTACGTCAACGGCAAGTTCATGAATGAAGGAACCGAATGCACCCTTACCTCAGGCTTCATCGGTTTCCAAAGCGAAGGCGGCGAAATCGAAATCCGCAAAGTGTTTTTGGAGCCGTTGAAATGACGCGCCCTGGAGAAAGATTTTTCAAGGCATTTTTGCGGATTCGGGCTAATGCAGAGTGGATAGAAAACAAAAAAATTAATTCCACCATGAAATCCAAACTGCATCTGCAAAGTCTGGCGGCCGTCTTTTTCCTCATCGTTTCCCTGGGCACGGCGCCGGCCCAGAAAGGTCCGGGCGCTCCGCCCGCGGTTGATCCCAGCACCGGTTTGCCCATCACCATGCCTCAGCCCGGCAGCGCGGGCGGCTTGGCGGCGCCCCAGCCCGCCCCTCAATGGAAAGACCCGAATTGGAAGGATCCAGACATCGTTTTGACGAATGTTTATTATGAAATCCCGCTCAACGAAGTCGTGCGCCATTTGCGCGAGAGTTTCAAAGGATCCTTTGATGTGTTAGCACCAGTCAATGCAGACATAGACTGGCAATCCATCATGATCCGGTTGCAATTGAAAAACGTGACTGCCAGCGAGGTCTTCAACGCCATGAATCTGGTGTTTGAAAATGACCGGACCCCCTTGCGCTGGGAACTCAAGATGAATGGCAAACGTCCCACCGCGTTGCTGCGGGTGCTGGCGCAGCCGGGCCCCAAGAACCCGCCATTGGTCATAGACCCGACAACCGGCCTGCCCATGCCGCCGCCGGAAACAAAGCGGGGGGTTTATTTCGTGGGTAATCTGCTCGGAGATGAAAAATCCGGCGGCATGACGATGGAACAGCTTGTCCAGACCCTTTCCGAAGTTCATCAAATGAGTTTTGGTTCGGAGAGCGGACTTCAGTTCCATAAACAGGCGCAGTTGGTCATTGTCACCGGCACGGACGCCGAAATTGAATTTATCGGGAACACGCTCACGGCGCTGAAGCAAAAGGAGGAACTGGATGCCGTGCGCAATGCCCAGCCGAAGCCTGCTGAATCCAAGCCGAAATCAGAGGCGACAAAGACTCCTTGAACATGATATGAACGGGTGATGGTTACGACCACCTCCATGCCATTCCCGGCCCTCGAACCGACCTCGTGCCCGACCACGGCGGACTCCAGCCTGCAAACATCCCGATTCAGCGCCGACGCGGAGGCTCGCCACCTGGCGGCGGCCGTGGCGCGCGGGGACGAAGCAGCGTTCCGGCAATTATACGACCGTTACCAGCCACGGTTGTTCCGCCTGGCGCTGGTGCTCGGTCGCGGCGACGAGTCGCTCGCGCAGGACACGGTGCAGTCGGTGTTCGTGACCGCGGCGGCAAAACTCCGCCGTGCGGAAAGCGAAGAACACTTGTGGAATTGGCTGGCCCGCGTCGCCCGGCAACAACTCGCGAAGGCCTGGCGGCAACGGCGGCAGGATTCGGCCGTGGTCGGCATGGCCGACCCGCCGGAATGCCCGGATGCGGTAAAATCCGATTCCGTGCTGGAGGAGAGTCTCGACACGGCTTTGCAGACAATGGACGCGGAAGAGCGCCGGTTGATCGAATGGTTTTATTTCGACCGGTTGAGCCATCAGGAAATTGCCGGGCAGCTCAACGCCACGCCCAAGGCGGTGTCCAGCCGTCTGGAACGGGCGCGCACGAAGCTGCGTTCACTGATTACCCGGAGACTGTCCCATGAAACCTGAGAAGCAACAATTGATTCAAGATTTGCTCGACGACGAAAGCCGCCGCGATGCCACCCTGCGGGCAGGCGGCCGGATTCTCCGCCGTCGGCGGCATTGGCGCGCGGCAGCACGAGGCCTTGTCCTCGCGTTGGTGGCAACCGCGGCCGTTTTGTCGCTGGAACAGAAGAAATCGCATCAGTCGCCCGTCCAAACATCGTCGCCGGTGTCAACACCCGCCGCTTCGGTCCCACCACGCTCCCTGACCGACGACGAATTGCTGGCGCTTTTCCCGAACACACCGGTTGGCCTGGCCACGTTGCCTGACGGCAAAAAGCTCTTGATCTTTCCGCGGCCCGGAGACGAAAAACGGTTTGTCACCCACCTGTAAACCGGTTTCACGTCACAACTTCCGCAATTGGACGATGGTGGCGCCCCAGCCGCCGAATTGCGGATGGTCCAGCGTGAACGAGACAACGTCCGGTTGTTTCGCAAGGATGGCATGCACGGTGCGCCGCAGGTTGCCAACGCCCTTGCCGTGAATGATGCGCACCTGGAGGATGCCCCGCTCCTGACACGCGGCCAGATAATCCGGCACGAGATCCTTCACCTCGCGCGGATTGAACGTGTGCAAATCCAGCACGCCGTCAATCGGCAGTTGAACCGGTTCGTCAGCCATGCGTCAGCCGTTTCCTTGCCCACGCCCTGGCCTGGCGCGGCGATTTCAGTTCATCCTGCAACTGTTTTTCGCGGATTTCCGCGAGCAATGCACCCATCGCCGGACCAGGTTTCACGCCCAGTGCAATCAAATCGTTGCCGGTGAGCAACGGCGGTCGAATCGCCGGCTGTTTCTCCAATTCCGCCGCCTGCTGCACCAAAAATTCGTAATGATCCAGCGCGCCGTGCGAGCCGAGGCAGTCGAGCCGGTGCAATTCGAGTTCGAGCGGAAACGTCTTGCGCAACAACAGCCGCCGCAGCGTGGCCTTGCGCATTTGCTTCACGTCCTTGAATTGCATGTGCTGCCGCACGCACGCGACGATTTCGTCCGTTTGTTTTCTCGGAAAGCGCAACCGCTGCAAAATCCTTCCCGCCAGCGCCGCGCCGACTTTTTCGTGGCCATAGAAATGGATTTTGCCCGTGGCGGGATCGCGCTCGACCGTGGCCGGCTTGGCGATGTCATGCAAAATCACCGCCCACGGCAGCGATGGATGCGCGTTCGACGGCAGTTTCTCCAGCATCAGCCGGATGTGCTCAAACACCGTGCCTTCGGGATGAAAATCCGGCGATTGCTCGCACGCAATGGTGGCAACGAGCTCGGGTAAAAGCCCCGGCAGCAATCCGCTGTCGCGCAATAAAACCAGGCCGCGCGCGGCGGGAGAAATCATTTTCTCCCTCGCCCCGCCCAAGCGGGGAGAGGGCCGGGGAGAGGGGTGGTGAATTTTAAAATTATCGGCCTCCTCACCCCGGCCCTCTCCTCCTTTTGGGGAGGAGAGGGAGACGTTTTCGTGCGGCGGACTGAACAATTTGATGAGTTCGTCGCGAATCCGCTCGGCGCTGATGAGTTCGATTTTCGGCGCGAGTGTCCTGACCGCGGCAAAGGTTTGCGGCTCGATTTCAAAACCCAATTGCGCGGCAAACCGCACCGCGCGCAGCAAACGCAAATGGTCTTCGGCGAACCGTTCGCCCGGCGAGCCGATGGTGCGGATGATTTTCGCGCGCAAATCCTTTTCACCGCTGACCCAATCGTGGAGCTTTTCCGCGACCGGATCGTAGAAAAGTCCGTTCACGGTGAAATCGCGCCGCTGCGCATCGGCTTTGGCGTCGCCGAACGTGACCTGCTCCGGATGCCGGCCGTCGCGATAATCCGCCTCGGCGCGAAACGTGGCGACCTGGAATGGCTGACCGTTTTCAACGACGACCATCACACCGAATTTGCGTCCGACGGCGACGGTGCGTTTGAACAGTTCTTCGATCTGCTCCGGCCGCGCGGACGTGGCGATGTCGTAATCGCCCGGCTCGCGTCCCAGCAAAAAATCGCGCACGCAGCCGCCGACCCAGAACGCGCTGAAACCGGCGGTTTGCAGACGATGGACGATTTCAACGGCAGTGGCACGCAGCGGCTTGTCAGTCATTTGTGCTTACGATTTACGATTTACACGGCGGTTTGGCAAAGCAGAAGATTGCCCACATTTCAACAGTCGCAGCCCGCCACCGGCTTGGAGCGCCGAACTCCGATTCGGCACGTTCCTCCGAACATGAACTTCGCCCCGGGTCGGAGACCGGCGCTCCCCTTCCGCCTACGTTGCACTCGGCGCAAGAATCGCGTCGGTCATGCCGTGAACAATTTTTTTGTCGGCGGGAACGATGGTGGCCAGCACGCCGCCGAGTTGCGGACGCGCCGCGTCGCCGTCGCCCGCCACGAAATAATACGGACACAGCCGCGCCCGGCCTTTCATCGGCACAACTTCGTTCTTCGCGAAGTCAAACCACTGCGCTTCGACGAGTGCGGGTTTGTGATAACGCTGGAGAACGCGCGGCGACTGCTCGAAGTGTTGAAGGGCATCCTCCACCACCTTTGCCCAATCTTCGTGCGACAAATCACTTCCGAGAAAAACTCCGCGCGCGCCCCAGGCGTGAGCCGAGAAGCCCGACACTTTCAAAATCAGATCGCGCTCTTTCTGCGACAGGGTTTTAAGCTGCTGCCATTCCGTCAGATTCAATTCGGGAACCGCCGCCTGCGGCGGCAACGGCGCCGGGTCCATGATCCACGTGTAAGGAATCAGCTTTTTTAACCGCGCAAAAAAATTCTCACCGAGTTCCTGCCGCCAGAAGTTTTGCAAATTGCGATTCCACAAAAGCGCGAACAGCATTTTTTCCTCGAACACCGGCTTCGGCGGCGGCGTCAGGCGGATTTTCTTTTCCACCGCCAGCTCGAAAATCTTTTTGGAATTCGCCACATTCGGCAAATCGAACAATTCAAAAAACCGGTAAACCGCGTCGCCGTCGGCGAAATCGTTGAAACGTGAATCGTGAACCGTAAATCGTGAGCCAAGTTGTTCGCACAACCAACCCATCTCCGGCCGATACGTCGCCGCTTCCTCGGACACGATAATGTGAACCGTTTTGGCGTCGCCGAAGATGGATTCAAACCCGCGCAACATGCCGTCCGCACCGCCAATTAACGTGCTGCCGGCATCTTGCCGGCAGTTCTGATCTTGATTTGAGATCTGCCGGCAAGATGCCGGCAGCACGTTTGAATACGTTTTCCCCAGCCACCCCGTCAGCCCGATGCCGCCGGGAACGGAATCAAGCTCGGTGATGCTGATGCCTGTTTCCGTCAGCAAAATGTCGGGGCGGATGACGCGCGGCACATCGTTTTTGAACGCCATCGAGCGTTGCAGCGTGATGAGTTCGGCGGGTTTGCCCAGGTCGAGCCAGCGGGCGACCCATTCCGGCTGTTTGCCCTCGGCGCTTTTGCGGTAAAGCAGATTGACCGCGCGATAAAACTGCAGCAGCACGCGGCCCAGCGATTCAATTTCCCTGGCCAGATTTTCGCCCAGCGGAAACGGCGCCGGCGCAATCCGCCAGTCGAGCCCGGCGAAAAGTCCGCCCGCAGGCAATTGTTCGCGGACGAAGCGAGCGGCGGTTTCAGGATTTGTTGGAGGCACAAGTGAAAATCAATTTTTCGTTTTTGTAATTTCAAGAACTTCAAGTGTTCGGTTGGTTGAAGTCAGTTCCAACCCTAATTGTTCCCGAACCGCTTTGATGACTTTATCGGAGTCTGGATTCGAACCGGAGTTTAATTCCGATTTTGACATCTGCCATCTGACATCCACCGACCAACGGCCGGCCAGGCCCGTTTCGTTGATGATTGGTTTATCAAGGGAAAGTTCCATGAAAGAAGCGATGTCATCCATTTTAGTCCCATTGAGATAAAACCCGCCGGGTCTTTGGCCGCCACCGCCCCTGCGCTGAACTTGTTTGATCCCGGGAGCATTGGTCGAACAAACCGTCATGACATAAACTTTCACGTTTTGTTTTTTTGCTTGAACTTCAATGCCGAAATTCGTTTCGAGTTTTTTGGCGAATTGTTGTTTCAATTCCAGCGTTTCCCCCTGGGGCGCAATGGCGGAAATATCATAAAGTCCCTCGGGCAATTTGGTTTTTGCGAAAACCAATTTCGGGCTGATGTCGAAAAATGCCGGAATGACATCTTCCAAAGATGCTTTCCCGGCTTCAAAATCAGGAAAAGATTTCGACCTGCCCCAGCCGCGAGAACCAAACGGGCCCCTGTCAGGCTGGGGAAATGGGCCTTTGACCGAAATTTCAACACTCGTTGGAACCGGATTGGTGACGGCAACGATATCTTTCGTTGGAGCCGGATTGGTAACGGCAACGACATCTCTGTCGTCCGGCGAATACAATTGTGGCGCCGGCAAGCTGCATGGTTTTCCCGCCAAAATTTCTTCCAGGTTTTTTGCTTCAAGTGCAGCTGGATGAGTTATGGCGGCGATTTTTCCCGACGCATCCACGATTACAGTGTGAGGAATGCCATGCACATCAAAAGCCGTTCTGGTTGGATTCAAAAGTCCGTCCAAAACCACCCAGCTCTTGATCGGTTTTCGTTTCAGATATTTTTTAAGATAATCCCCGTTGTCGTCTGAAATCGAAATGAAAACCACCCGGTTGCCAAATTGCCCGACCAAATCATTCAGATGCGGAATGGCTTCAATGCACGGCGCGCAAGCCGTGTTCCAAAATTCCAGCACGACGACCTTGCCTTTGAGCTTGTCCCAATTTATTTCAGTTGTTGACGGCCCTTGAATTGTTTCACTCAAAATCAGCAGCGGTGGCGCATCTCCAATTTTCGGACCGTTTTTTCCAGCCGAGGCAAAGGAATTATTTTCGAAAAAACCACAGATGCATAACGCGAAGACAAGATTTTGAAAAAATTTCATGCACCAGGTGCTGATTTGTCTGTTGCCGATTCCAATCCATTTGCAGCTGGTCAATGCTTCCAAACCCATCGGGCCGCCCGCCTTCGCGTTGCTTCGGCGCGGCAGGCGCGCGTTGATTTGCCGGTTCATTGTTTGGCCTTTGACTTTTTTGCCCGGCGCGCTGATTTTGTTTGCAGCGTGTGGAGCGTGTTTTGCAAAACCGGGATGACGCGCCGGTCTTTGGGACGGTTCGCGGCCTGTTTGCTGACCAGGATGCGTTCCAGCGGCAGCACCTTGAGTTTTAGTTTGCCAACATTGATTTCCAGCGCGCGTTTCCATTCGTCGGCGAATTCTCCCAAGCCATTCATGCGGATGACCACGTCGAACGGTTCGCTGCCCGCGCCGCCGAGCATAGGTGGATTGTAGCCGAATGGCGGAATGTAAGCCGCGCCGACTTTGACGAGGGCTTGCATCAATTTAGGGTCGCTCAAATTGTCGAACCACAGTTCGATGTCCTCAGTCACGACGGGCGCGCCTTGCAGGGCGGCGGCGGAAAGTCCCACCACCATAAAACGGATTTTATGGCGGAGCAGCGACTCCAACAGCCGGAGTTCAGCTTCTGAAAGCGGCAAAACCTCGGCCACGGCGCAAACTCCGGTTCAGCCGCACCAACGGCGGCGATTGCAGTGAGATCAACGTGAGACGCACATCCTCCGGGTCGGCCTCGGGATGGCGCGACATGACCGCGGCGACATCGCCGGCCAGTTTTTTGGCCCAACGATGCGACGCAACGGCGGATAAACGCGGTGAAAATGCCCTTCGTCTCATGGGACGAGTTTATCCCACCAAGCCGGGCTCGTCGAGAGTGAATCGGGCACCCGCCGGTCAGTCAAAAGAACCGGCGATGGGTTTTGCGGAGATGATTTCCGTTACGGCGAGTTGAAAAGACCGCGATAAAACATTTTTGCCGAGTTGGTCGTGGCGACCAGATAGGGGAAGGAATTGCTGGAAAGTGTGTTGGTGCTGACAGCCATCCAATGAACGAGGTCCGTGGAAGATTGAAAAATATAAGTTAGCCCCGCTTGTCCATTGAGCCAAAGCGTCAGGTGATTGGTTGAGTTCCTGGTGCCGACTTGCAAACTGAAAGCGCTCACGGCAGGCAAAACATAAAGCGTGATGCTTTGCGAGGGAACGACGTCGCTGAGAACTTTATTCGTGAGTGTGACGTTCGCAAGCTGGTTAATGACGTTGGCAGACGTAAGTTGCCAGCGTTGGACCGTCCCAGTGGCGTTGAAGTTGGTGATGCTTGCGGTTATGGGCGTTGCATTGTTGAGGTCCTTGTTGATGACCATGAACGTCATCGCACCGTCGCTGGTTCGCACGGCACCAAAGGCGGACAGGTCGTCGGGGTTGGGCACGACCGTAAGAATACTCGTGTCACCGAAGGTGGATTTTTGACCGTCGTAGTTGCGATACAGCTTCATGGCCAGATAGGTAGGCGTACTCGGGTCGGGTATCTCCCAGCGCGTAGCCAGATCAAGCCCTTGACTTCCAAAGATACCAAGAATATCGGCTTGGGCGGTCGCACCGTTGATGTAGGGTTCGGCTCCCCAGTTGTATTCAGTGATGCCGATCTTCGTGCCGGGGTAATTGGTCGCGACCCAAGTTTTCATCCGGGGAATGAGCATAATATTGGTATTAATCCAACTGGGATCCACGTAATTGGTGTCCCAGAACACGCGGGTTGATTGGTTCCGCAACAACTCCGTCGCGGAGTCCACCGCGTTTCCGCTGACGCTGCCTTCCTGCGGATAACAATGAAGGGTGAAATAATCCAGTAATCGCTGGTGGTTGGTGGTGGAGAATTGATAGAACTGGTTGAGCAGCCAGGGCATATAATCCCAGCCGCCGTTGGCTTTCCGGTCGGGATAATCCGCCGGATTGTAATCTCCGTGTTGGCCGGACCATTGCTGGTCGTAACCACTGTAAAGATAGCCGTTCCAGCCCCATTCCTCCGGCCCGCAAACCAGCGCGTTGGGATCGTTGGATTTTACCATGCTGGCGTAGGTGAGCATATCGGTCCAGATTTCCTGCATCGTCGGCCCCACCGGATGAATATCCTGGTGCGTCGAGAACCAGATGCTGTGCTCGTTATCCATGATATAATAACGCACGCCGCCATTGGTGGAAAATCCCCACTGACCTGTCAGGTGTTGCACGTAGCCCTGCTGAAAAACAGAATTGGTGAGGAAATAGGCGTCGGTGGGATTGTTCCAGGTAATAGGGGTATTGTTGGTGATGCTGATACCGTTGCCAGCAGCGGGCAAATAGGGGTCGGTCGAAGTTTGCGGGCCGTATTTATTGGTGGAATAACTGTAGAGTATGCTGCGACCAGCACCAAGCTTGGGCGACCAGCCGATCATGGGAATGGTGATCATCGGCTGCGCCCCGCCGTACTTGCTGTTGGCGACAAAGGCGTCCGCCGTCGCGCCGGGTGGTGTCGCGCTGGCGTCGGGATAACTTTCAAAATACCAATCGAAGTCGAGGTTATGTGCGTTGATCTGCCAGTTGTAGCACGTCTCGTTGTTTCCACCCGACCGGTTCATGGTGAAATTCAAATCCGCCAGTTGATTCGACGATGCGAAGGCTACGCCGTAAATCAACGGGCTGATCGGGATTCGATTTGACGATGCGTTGATGGAAATGGAAATCGGCGCGTTGGTGCCAGCAATGATGACATTGGTCACCAGAGAAATGTCGTCCACATAAAACGTCGGAATGTTCGAACTACCTTGGGCCTGAAGCCAAAAGCCGGTGAAATTTGCCTGGTTCGCCACGCCGAGTGCGGACAGGGACAAAGTGACCTGCTGCCAGGAATTAGTCGGCAGCGGCCCGATTTGAACGCCTGGTGTCTGTGCAATGCCGCCCAAAATGCCTTGAACCAGCACCGCTTGGCCGCCCGTTCCGCCGTTTATCCAAAAAGTGAGGTTGGTAAAGCCGCTAGTACTCATTGCAGAAATATCCAAGTAAAGGGCCTCCCAGTCAGTGGGTGTGTTGTTCGCTGTCACACTGATGGAATCCGAGCCGCTGTGGACCGGGCTGGCGTTGGCCAGATTCACCGTCGCCCAGCTCCAGTTTGCCCAGCCGTTTTCCAGCGCGTCGTCGTAAATGATCTGGTAGGCACGCGCCGTCAGTTGAAACGCCAAAGCCGCCAGCAGCCAGCACGACCATCGGCAACGTGCCCGGCATTTCAAAAGAGGGGTTTCCATAAATATTTGGAAAGATTACACCAGAAATCATGCCAGCGCATCTGTCTTTGGTGTAACCAAAAAAGAGGACAATAATCCGTTTGTGAAACCCGCGACTTCAGTCAAATTTTTAAAAAAAACGCTGAAAATCTGCATTTGAAAAAATCAGGTCCGCACCTGGCCGGTGCCAATGCCAATCCATTTGTAGCTGGTCAATTCCTCCAAACCCATCGGACCGCGCGCGCCAATCTTGTCGGTGCTGATGCCGATTTCCGCGCCCATGCCGAACTCGGCGCCGTCGGTGAACCGCGTCGAGGCGTTCCAATAAACCGCCGCGGAATCTACCTCGGCCAGGAACTGCTTCGCGTGCGCCTCGTTCTTCGTCACGATGCTGTCCGAATGCGACGAGCCGTATTGATTGATGTGGTCAATCGCCGCTTTCACGCCGTCCACGACCCGCACATTCAGGATGTAGTCGTTGTATTCGGTGTAAAAATCCTGCTCAGTCGCCTGCCGGATTTCGGATTTCGTCCCGCTTTGCGGGAGGATTTCGGATTTCAAAATTGCCTCGGCAGCCGGGTCAACGCGCAGTTGCACATGCTTTCCGCCAAGTTGCCGGCCGATGACTGGCAGAAACGCTTTGGCGATTTTGCCGTCCACGAGCAGCGTTTCCATGGCGTTGCACACGGCGGGACGCTGGACTTTCGCGTTCATGGCGATTTCCCCGGCCATTTTCAAATCCGCGTCGGCGTCCACAAAAACGTGGCAGACGCCCTTGTAATGTTTGATGACCGGCACTTTGGAGCACTCGGCCACGGCGCGAATCAGCCCTTCGCCGCCGCGGGGCATGCACAGGTCAATGTATTGCGTGAGGGAAAGTAAAATGGGAATCGCCTCGCGATCGGCCACGGGCACAACCTGAATCGCGTGTTCGGGAAATTTCGCGAGCGCTTGTTTCCCTGCCTCAATCATGATCCGCGCGATGGCTTGATTCGAGTTCAACGCCTCCTTGCCGCCGCGCAGAATCGTGGCGTTGCCGGATTTGAAACAAAGACTCGCCGCGTCCGCCGTCACATTGGGACGTGATTCGTAAATGATGACCACCACGCCAATGGGCGTGGAAATTTTCCGGAGTTTCAAGCCGTTGGGCCGGACGCGTTCGTCCAGGATTCTTCCAACCGGATCCGCCAGCGCCGCCACTTCGCGCAAACCTTTCGCCATCGCAGCGATGCGTTTGTCGTCGAGCTTGAGGCGGTCGAGCATGGCTGATGAGAGGCCGGACTTCGCGGCGGCGTCCATGTCGGGCGCGTTGGCCGATTCGATGGCGTCGGCGTTTTTTTCGAGCGCAGACGCCATCGCGAGCAAACACGAGTTTTTCTCCGCCGTCGTGAGTTGGGCGAGTTCGCGCGACGCCACCCTGGCCTGTCTGGCCAGCCGCGTCATCTGCTCATTCAAGGTCATGGGGCAAGAAGGTAAGCCAAAAAACCAAAGTGAAAAGTGCGAAGTTTCCAGCGTTGCGCATTCGGGGGCACTGCCCCTCCGCAACCGATGGCCGTTCTTCCTTCACCAAGGTCCAACAAACAAGTCGGATTGATTCTGCAATTATTGCTAAGTTGTTACCAAAAAATGTGGAGCACATTTTGGCGTGGGCGTGGATGGTTGTAACATGATTGCTGGCAGTCAATTAGCGGAACGCCACGTTGAACAAACGATGTCTTCGTCGTCTGCCAGCACCCTGCAGATTGCGTGGCATGAGGTCAGGTTTCCGGTTCGAATCATCGCGAAATTGCGTGCCGCAATCGAAACCCGGGTGCCGGTGGGTTATGAAGATGAAACCGGCTTCCATTACAGCATGAAAGCGTCCGACTGGTTCTTTTCAATTTAAGGTTTGCTCCGCCAATGGCTTTTTGATGCGCGGCGGAGACAATATTGGTTTTGGATTTTGGTTCGGGCGGACAGTCGTTTTTTCCGCGGGATTCTTCATCCCCACCTCCTTGGCGGCTGTCGCCCGAACCGGTTTTCGCACGCGCAGACAGCCGCCCGGCTCTGGTTTTTATTCGGGTGGTGGTTGTTTTTCAATGGGCATCCGCTGCCCGGCCTTCTTGGCAACCGTGGCCGGAACCGCTTCCGGCCTCAAAAAAACAAGGCTCTTACTTTGAGCCGGATTTCCGTCCTGAAACCCCGCCTTTTTTTGAATCCGCCTTCTCGTTCAACGCATATTCGGACGGGCGGTGAATCGGATAACGGCTCTTGGCGGAAGCCCCCCGGCTCTTTCCAATTCGATGCGGCGGCAAAGCCAGTTCCTTGGAAAGGGAGATGTCCGCGCGCAATAATTTTTCGATGATGGCGTCCCGGATGAATTGCGAACGGTTCCGGTAGCCGGCCGGCCCCAGTCCGGCGTCCAATTCCCGGAGAAATTTCTCGTCCACCGCTATGGGCAGCAATTTTTGTCCTGGTGCGCGCTGATTGGGCATGGCGGTTCATATATACTGCTTCGTCGCCGAAAATACCAAAAAAATGTTGACATAAGTATAGATTGAATCTATACACCTCGCCATGAAGCGTGGCTCAGGGAAAAAGCCAAAGGGCAGGTTGCTGGTGGTCTGGGTGCCAGGGGAGCTTCTGCCGCGCCTGGACCAGGGCGCCCGAAAGGAAGATTCGGACCGTTCCAAATTTGTCCGCAACGCCATCCGCGAAAAACTGGCCCGCCATGGTTCCTCCGGGAAATGAGCGAACAAACCACGACCTTGACTCCGCTTAAACCAAAAATCCTAGTCGTTGATGACCAGCCGGGGGTTTTGGCGACGATGCTTTATCTGTTAAAGCGGGCCGGCTGTGAAGCCACGGGCGCCAAAACGGGGGCGGAAGCAATGCGACTGGCCAAGGAGGGAAAGTTTGACTTGATCACGCTGGACATTGATTTGCCGGACATCAGCGGTTTGGAAGTTTGCCGCCGTTTGAAACAAGATCTTCATTTGTGCCACATACCGGTCATTTTTGTTTCCGGACGTTTGTGCGAGGAAAATCGGCAGCACTGCTTTGAGCTTGGCGCCGCCGATTATATCATCAAACCGTTCGATGCCTTGGTGTTCGTCTCCCGCATCTTTTCCCACCTCAAAACCGCCACGTGACCGCCGCGTGGATGCGGTAATCCGGCACGAGTTGGTTGCCGGTGCTGGCAAGACTCACCGGCAAATCCGTGCCGATGTGCGCGCTTGGCGCGGGAAAATGCCTAAAACATAAAGCTCAGGCTCACCTTGAACAGCACCGGCGCGGCCAATTGATTGCCGGTGAAGTTTTGATAAACGGGAAATTCGGCGTCCGCGTAGATTTTCACCGGATGAATGTGAAATTCAACTCCCGGTGAAAGCAGGATGCGCTGGTAGCCGGAGGAGACGCCGCCGGCCGGATCGTCGTTCGCACCGCCGGCGGCGTTGGCCCCGCTGTCACTGGTCCGTTCGGAAAAGATTATCTGCGCCAGAGGTGAAATCTTCACGCGACCGAGTGAGAATCCCTTGTAATCAATCCCGGCAGCCGTATCCAATTCGACGCCTGGACGATATTCAGCTTGAATCAGCACCGGTACATCCAGTTGCAATTGCCCAAACCAGTCCCATTTTTGGTTGCGATCCAAATTACCACGGTAAAAACCGCCGAGCAAAATATCCGTGCTGCCGGTGCCGATCTCACTGTCGCGGTCAACGTCGCCAAAGGCATTGTTGTAAGTCCAATCGCCGGTTGGCAGCTTGACGCCGAACGTCACGCCTGCGGACAAATCCGCAAAAAATCCCGTGTAAATGCCTTCCAATCGGATGTCGCCCAGCGCACCCCAGTTTATGGTGGTAATGGGATTGCCAGGAGCCGCGCTGGTTGTCTTGAAGGAGCGATAGTCATAAGGCACTTCAAGCTGAACTCCCCAACTGCTGTTGAACATATATTGGAAACCGGCCATGAAGAAGTCCGTCTCAATTTGCTTGTCGCCATTGTTCGCCGCCGGTGCCTGCGAAGTGCCGCTCCAATTGCGATTCTGATCCTGAAAATCGTATTGAAGATAAGCCATTCCGCCCGCGCCGTTGGGGAACATTGAACTCGTTGCCACGTCAAAAACGCCACACCCACAGGCGCAAGCGTGAACAACACCTGGTGCAAGCATTCCGGCCAACAAACCACAACTCATTTTTACCGCTGCTGAATTATTTTTCTTTTTTTTCATTTTCAAATTTTAAAGTTGCGAGACCACGCCATACGGCGGGCCTCAAGTTAAAGGGAAAACCTACGCCCGCGCCAACACAGCACGGGCAACCAAACTGCGATTGAGCTAAACGAAGAATCCGCGCGGCGGTCGGGTCGGCGGGGCTTGAGTGAGAGCATCGGCGAAAGTGTCCGCTTGTGGCAAAAGTCTGAACTGCGACGGGGCAACGAAAACGAAATTTCCCGGCGACGGCGGAAATTCGAGCTTTTTCAGTTGCAGGGTGAATTCGGATTTCTTCTCCGATTTTTTGCCGGCGGCGATGGCTTTGCACAGACAGCAGGGATGCTTGCCATCGAATGTGTGGGTCACGGCCTCGGCGAACGAACCCGTACGCAGATTGTCCGCCAGCATGGTCGTCCACGCCACCGTTTGCAACGCGGCCCAGTGCGCACCGGTCGTCAAGACCAGTGCCCCAATCACACAACCTTTGCCGAACCGCGCAATCACAACGGTAAACTATACCGCCGTTGCCAAATCACAAGCGTCAATAATACTTTGTAGGAGCCGAGGTAACGAGGCTTGCCATTTTCGATTTACGATATGCGGTTGACCATGTGCGTGGATTGCGGAGGGACTCGTATATCGTAAATTGGATATCGTATATTCGCCCGGCAATCAGCGCTCCCCAATCCAAACCAGCGTGCCGCCCGGCAGCCGGTCGAAAAGCGGAATCAAATCATCAGCGGCAAGGTGGATGCAGCCGCACGACATGGGCCGGCCAATTGTCGTCTGGTCGCCGGTGCCATGAATGTAAATGTAGCGCGCGTGCGAATCCACGTTGCCGCCGCGGTTGAAGCCGGGTTCGAGTCCTTCCAGCCAGAGAATGCGCGTGGTGATTTTTGCGTCCGGCATCCCCTGCCATGTAAATCCAACCGGTCGGCGGCCCTTGAAAACCGTTCCTGCCAGCCACCCGCCGCCGATTTTTTCCACGACGCGATGCAATCCGAGCGGCGTGCCGTTCGAGCCGGCGACCTGGCTGATGCCGAAACGTGAAGTGGAACAGCGGATTTTTTTTGCGAATTGAAATTCCCCCGTGGCGGCTCTCGGCAGAGAGCCGGAAAATGCGGCGGTCTGCCGACCGCCGCTACGCAAATAGGAATTTTCGAAAAGCGAAACGCTTTGGCTTGCGACGCTGACGATGAGAACGAAGGGGGTTGGAACAACACCCTGCGTTTTGCACGCGAGCAAAAATTTTCCGAAGGCGCTCGTTGGTGTAGTCATTGGGAAGTCGCAGGCGGGACGCCTGCGCTACTTTAGTTTCTTCACGAGCACCTTGGAATTTCGTCCGCTTTGCTCGTATTTTTCGCGGCGCGCGGGCGGCAAATCGCCGGGCGTGCCCTCGGCAAAACCGCCCTTCGATTGAAAATACGTGAACGCCTGCGTGGAAAGCGTGATAAGTTCGCCCAGGTCCATTTCGCGCGCCTTGTTTTCCACAAACTGGATCAGCTTCCGCCCGATACCCTGATTTTCATACGACGGGTTGACGTAAAGACACGCCAGCTCGCCCTTTTTCTGTTCGGGATAAATGTGCAGGGCGACACACGCGACCGGATTCTTGTCAATTTCAAAAATGAAATAGTCGCCGAGGCTTTTCTCAATCACCGCCTTGCTGCGCTTGACCAGTTCATCCGCCTCGACCGACGCCTTCGTCAGCAATTGGATGGCCCGGATGTCCTTTTTCTTCGCGGGCCGGACTTGCTGATACTCGTTGGCATAAATAAGCGTGCCAATGCCGTCATTGGAAAAAACCTCCGCGAGCAGACCCTCGTCCACCTTGCCATTGATAATGTGGACGCGCGGAATCCCGGCCAGGCAGGCGAGCGCGGCGTGTTGCGCCTTTGAGAGCGTTTCCGGCGAAAACCCGGCGGCATTTTGCTGCAACAACTTTTGCAGTTCCGCCACGAGCATCTGCCGGATGAGTTTGCCGCTGTAAATCAGGCCGTCCTGCGAGGTAATGAAAATCAATTTGATGGCCTTGAGCGCATCAGCCACCGCCACCGCCACACCGTCGGAATTCACCCGGTACGTCTTGCCATCGCCGTCAAACCCAAGCGGCGGAATCACCGGCACGACGCCCTGGTTGAGCAGCGACTGGAGCATTTCCACGTCCACGCGCTCGACCTTGCCGGTGAACAAATGGTCCACGCCCTGAATGATGCCCATGGGATGGGCGATGATGGCATTCGTGCTGGTGGCGCGAAGATCATTGGCCGAAAGACCTTCAAGAATTTCGTGCGTGAGCCGGTTCGCGGCGGTGAGCGCGAGATTGAGCGTGGCCGCGTCCGTAACCCCGCCGCCGCCGAGATCGGAAGCCTGGATTTTCTGCTCCTCGGCCAGCGCCTTGATTTGCGCGGACGCGCCGTGGACGAGCACGACGCGGATGTTCAACGACCGCAGCACCGCCACGTCCAGCAGCAGCGTGGCAAAGTTCTCGTCGGTGACAATCGCGCCGTCCACCGCGAGGATGAACGTCTTTTCGCGAAATTGCGGAATGTATTGCAGGATGCCCCGCAGGTCGGTCAGTTTCACTTTGGCTCGTTATGGTGTTTCAACACAGAGATAAGTATTCGGTTTTCGGCCGGATTCAAATAATTATTTTGGGCGAATTTCCGTCAGCCCGGCTTTCACGAAAAAAGTTTATCGAACTCGTTGTGCGTGCCGATCCAAATCCATTCAATCGTCTCGCCGGAGCGCACGCCCACGGCGCGATACTGTTCGTTGATGCGAACCGACCAGATGTCACCGCCGCCCTGAAGTTTTTTGAAACGCAACGACGGATGATCCGGGTTGTCGGCAAAGAGTTGATACGCCAGCCGGGCGCGGGCTTTGACCGAAGGTGCGAGCCGTTCGTAAGCGCGCCAGAAGGAAGGGCGGACTTGGGAGATCACAGCTTGGACGGGTCAAGCGGTTCGGCTTTGCCCTCGCGCAAAGATTCGGCGGCGAACTGTTCCAACTTGGGGTAAGTGCGTTTCTCCGCGAGGATGCGTTCCCATTCGCGGTCACCGGCCTGCTGTTGGAGAAAACGCGCGAAATCCACGACCTCGCGGGCCTTGTCCTCGGTCAATCCGTCCACGATGGCAATCAATTCTTGCGCTGCCGAACTCATGCTTGAACATTAAACCGCCGTCCAATCTCGCGCAACCACGAACACGCACCCGCAACCGGCGGGTGGCTGCGCGACGCAATCACCGGTCGCGTCTGGGTCATCTTGCGTTGAAATGAATTAGATTAAAAAAAGAAAGTTGCAAAAAAATCTTGATCTTTAATCCAGAATCATTATCTTCATCTCCAGTTGCAGCGTGAATGCCCTGTTGGCAGGAGTGCGCAACCCTCGATTAGACGAAGCGGTTTGTGCCGGAGTGAGCTAAACGTTGTTTGCCCGGAAAACTTCTAATCGCAGCGAAACCGCGAAAGGAAAAAATGACTAGTGCACAAACTAGCGTAGTTAGCAGCGACACGTCCGTTCAACTCCCCATCAATCCTGACCAAGTTCGTGTTTTGGTCGATCCCATCGAACCGAAATCGAAATCAAGGGCAATACTGTGTTTGCCTGTGAGTACGGTTTTTAGTTCCGGCCTCGGGGATTGGTTGGAGGCAAATGTCCGTGACCAAAAAATGGGTTCCGTGATTGCAAAGGATATCATGCGTACACTGGATGAACGTCCTGACAATATGCACCCGCTCAATCGTGGGTTAACGGTTTTGTCGAACGGTTTCCGGTATGAATCTCAAACAAAAACCTTCACCATCCTTTTGCGTGACCCTAAGCGACACGGCATTATTGATGGCGGTCATACCTACCGTGCGATTGAGAAAGTGCTCCAAAAACGCAAGGATGCAGGAGCGGAGGCACCCAATGCATATGTTAACGTCGAGGTACTTGCCGGGTATGACGACATTGCGTCCGACATCATATCGGCTCGAAATTCAGTGGCGGCTGTCAGGGACTCCGCTATTTACTCGCTTGATGGTGTTTTTAAGGAATTACAGGATAACCTTAAAAAAGCAAAGATAGAGGAACTCATCGCCTTCCGCCAAAATGAGAATAAACCAATCTCAGTTGAGGAAGTGCTGGCCATCTGCACGTTGTTTCACCCTTCGTTTGCGGACGGGACAAGTCACCCGATGAAGGCCTACACATCTCGCGCTGGCTGCGTTGAGCTTTATGCGGATGAGTGGCAAAAAGCCCACGCAAAAACCCCAGACTCTACGGCTTGGCGGAAAGGCTTTGGCAAAATCGTTCACCTTGCGCCAGATTTCCTTCGCCTTTGTGAAGAAATTGAAGTCGAGGCGGATGAAACACGCCGGAGAATTGGTGGCCTCCAAGCGCTGAAAGCTGGTGAAGAAAAAGAAAATGGCACGAAAGAGGGAAAATCACGAGGGCGGGCGATGAAAGAGTTGTCAGGGCCACGTGAACTGCAGGTTACGGGCAAAACGGTTAAGTCGGGTTGGCCCACAGGCTATTTGTATCCAATAGTTGCTGCCATGCGCCCATTACTTGATTATTCGGGCGAGTCAGCAAAATGGAAAGTCACCAAACCGATGGAAGTATTCCGTGGCATCAGCAGTGAGTTGGTAAAAACTTTGTTGGCCTATGCTGACGAGTATGGCAGAAAACCAAACGCGGTCGGCAAGAGTCCATTGTGCTGGAAAAGCCTCTACGACACAGTGAAGGGTGAAGTTTTGAACGTTGAGGTTGCGACGCTGCGCGCACAAGCCGCTAAAAAGTAATTAAGGATTGAACAATGCCCCCGCCTCACAGCGGGGGCATTTTGACAACAACGAAAGAAATACATTATGGGAAAAGTAACTGGAAAATTAGTAGGGAACGCTCATGGGATCACTGTAACCGTAGCCCATTGCCCGGCGAAGACATCGAAGGGTAAAGAACGACTCTGGCTTCAAATTCGTCAGAACAACGGCAAGAAATGGAAAGTTTACGAAAGCCTTGCTTACGCGCGAAGCGTAGACATAGCATTCGTATCGGAGCCGTGAAGAGTACTGCTTCGCTTATGCCCTTGCGTTAAACCCCACACTATTTCGAAAAGCGTGGCGATGAGGTGAATTTGTGTCAGCAGTGCTGACACACTCTTGGCAGCGTGATCACTGTTCGCTCAAAGAGAAAACCGATTAGCTGGCGGCCTGGTTTTGCCCAAGCACGGTTTTCAACGCCTCGAGGCACCGTTTATTTTCCTTTGGTGTGCCGACGGTGATGCGCACCCATTCCGGCAGTTGATAGCCGCCCATCGGACGCACGATCACGCCCAGCTTCTGCAATTCCCCGAACACGCGCTGGCCGTCGCCGACGCGCACCAGGATGAAATTTGCCTGTGACGGAACAAATTCCAGCTTCAGCTTGCGGAAGGTGCGGGCGTAAAGCTTGAGTCCGCGCGAGTTGACCTTGCGTGTTTTTTCGACGTGTTTGGTGTCGTCCAGCGCCGCCAGCGCGCCGGCCTGCGCCACCAGGTTGATGTTGAAGGGCTGCCGGATTTTTTCGAGCGCGGCAATGAAGTCGGGATGCCCGATGCCGTAGCCAATCCGCAAACCAGCCAGGCCGTAAATCTTGGAGAACGTCCGCATCAAAAGCAGGTTCGGTTTGCTGCCGTTCCGGATTTCCGGCAGCAGGTCGAGTGGTTCGTTCAGGAACTCGATGTAGGCCTCATCCAATGCCAGCAGGACGTTGGCCGGCTCGGCGTTAACGAAGCGTGCCAGTTCCTCGCGGCCGGCGGTGGTGCCGGTGGGGTTGTTCGGATTGGCAACGAAGACGATGCGCGTGTTGGGCGTGATGGCAGCCAGCATCGCGTCGAGGTCGTGCGCGTAATTTTTCGCCGGCACGACGACCAGTTTCGCGCCGAACAGGGCAGTCACAATGGGATAAACAGCGAAGCAAAATTGTGACACGACGACCTCTGGCGTGGCGGCGACGCCCCCGTCGCCAAGCGGGGTGGCGGTGGCGCCACTGCCACCAAGCAGCGCGTGCCCGACCAATTCGATGACTTCATTGGAGCCGTTGCCGAGGATGAGGTTGGCCGGTGTCACGCCGAGTTTGGCCGCGAGTTTTTGTTTCAGGTAAAACGCATTGCCGTCGGGGTAAAGGTTCACCTGCTTGAGCGTCTGGCGCATGGCAGCGAGACCCAGGCGCGACGGGCCGAGCGGGTTTTCGTTCGACGCGAGCTTGATGATGCCCTTGGGGTCCAGACCGAGTTCGCGCGCGACTTCTTCGATGGGGCGGCCGGGTTGATAAACCGGCAGATTATTCAGGATGGTATTGGTGGGTAGCGGTGTTGTCATTTTACAAGGATTGGATGATTTTTTTGACGTTCACGTTTTTGGCGACGAGGTCACGAATGAGGGAAATTTTTTCGGCGTCGGCTGGCCGCGTTTTGACGGTGAGGTTGTGGACTTTGGACGCAACCTGATAACTGTCCGCTTGCGCGAGCAGCACCGGAATCTTCATGGTCTGAATGACTTTGAGCACACTCGCGCCGGGACGCAGACCACCGGTCAAGACGATGCCCGCCATTTTTTCGCTGCTTTGCCCGTCAATGTCCGCGCCCGCGGCGAGCACGATGTCCTCGCGATCACCGGGGGTGATGAGCAGCGTGCCGGGTTTGAAGAATTGAACCGCGTTTTGCGCCCCCATCGCGCCGACGACCACGTCGCCCACGAGCGTGTGCAACGTGGGCGGCGTATTGAGCAATTCGGTGCGCAGTTCTTCGCGAATCAAATCCACCGTCGGGTTGCACAGCATTTGTTGATGCGGAATGACGCCGAGCAGTTCCAACCCTTTGCGCTTGAGGCCGCGGCCAACGAACCGGGCGATTTCGGGAATTTTTTCCTCGAGCACCTTGTTGATGATGACGCCGATGATTTCGACGCCCTCCTTTTCAAACAGCGCCCGGTTGAGACAGACTTCATCAATCGGTTTGCCGATACCGCCCTGGGTGACGATGATGACCTTGCAGCCGAGCGTTTTCGCGACCTGGGCGTTGGATAAATCGAAAACCGAGCCGACACCCGCGTGCCCGGAACCTTCGCACAGCACAAAATCCTTTTCCCACGCCACGCGGTCGAAGGCGTTCTGGATGCGTTGGACCAGCGCTTCGTTGTTCGCCGATTCAAGGTATTTGCGGGTAAAGGCCGGTTCCACGGCGATGGGGCTCATGTCCACCAGCGGGCAGTTCAGGCGATACACCGCGTCCATGAGCACGATGTCCTCGTCAATTTTTTGCTCCTCGATTTCGACAAAACGCTGGCCGACGGGTTTGATGTAGCCGATGCGCGGAAAATGTTCCTGCAACGCGGCAATCAGGCCGAGCGACGCGGTGGTCTTGCCTTCGTTCTGGCGCGTGGCGGCAATAAAAACCCGCGGCGTGGTGGTGTTCATTTACTCGCCGGGCAAATGTGCGTCAGCGCCCGGATAAAGTTTCTGATAATCAATCGCCTGCACCCCGATGATGGAAGCGACGCCAAGAATGTCGTGCGCGTTTGAACCGCGTGAAACATCCGCGGCCGGCCGGTTCAAGCCCAATAAAATATGTCCGTAAGCATTCGCGTGGCCGACGATCCGGACGAGCTTGCTGGCAATGTTGCCGGAATTGAGTTCGGGAAAAATCAGCACGTTCGCGCGTCCGGCAACCTGGCTGTCGTGCAATTTGCGTTCGGCGATTTCCGGCACGAGCGCGGCGTCCACCTGCAATTCACCGTCGAAGTCGGCTTCCAAAAACAACTGTTCCGCCTTGCGTTTGGCCATCGCGGTGGCGGCCTGCACCTTGCCGACGGACGGATGCGACGCGCTGCCCTTGGTGGAAAACGACAGCAACGCCACGCGTGGCCGGACGCCCAGCATGTGGCGCGCCAGCCGCGCGGTCGTCACCGCAATATCGGCGAGTTGATCCACGGTCGGATCGGGAACGACGCCGCAGTCGGCCATGAACAACACGCCGTTTTCGCCGACACGCGTGTCCTCAACTTCCATGATCATGCAACTCGACACGGTGGCGATGTCCGGCGCGGCTTTCACGATTTGAAACAGCGGACGCAACACGCTGCCGGTGAAGTGTGACGCGCCGGAAATCAACCCGTCCGCCTGGTGCATGGCCACCATCATCGCCGCGTAATAATTCGGTTGCCGCACCGCCTCGCGCGCTTCGGTGGCGCGAATTCCCTTGGCGCGGCGAAGCGAATGGAAACGCCTGGCGAAATTATCCAGGTCTTCGCTTTCGACGGGGTCAATGATGCGGATGCCCTCGATTGAAGTGTTCAAGCCCTCGGCGATTTCCGCCACTTTTGCCGGGTTGCCAAGCACGATGGGCGCGCCGAGCCGCAACGCGTAAAACTGCCGGGCCGCCTGCAGGATGCGCGGTTCCGTGCCTTCGGGAAACACAACCCGCTTCGGATGCCGCTGCAATTTTTCGATGATGTTGCCAATGAAGCGCATGGGCGAAGTTTCAAGCTTCAAGTTTCAAGTTTCAAGTTTTGTTTGCGCCGAAAACTGAAGCGACCGGACCAACTTCGCGCGCATTGACTTGAGCGCGGTCAATCGTTAGTCTCTTTGATTCAATGCTGGAGACGATTGAGAAACTCTTGGTTTTACAGGACCGCGACCGCAAAATTAACCGCGTTCAACAAGAACTTGCTTACATCGGCCCGGAACGCGAAACCTTTCGCACCAAAGCGACGGCCACCCAGGCGCAACTCGAAACTGCCAGGACCCGCGTCAAACAAATCGAGTCCGACCGCAAACGGCTCGAACTCGACGTTGGGGTGAAGAAACAGCAAATCGAAAAATACGCCAACCAGCAGCTTCAGACGCGCAAGAACGAGGAGTATCGCGCGCTCACCCACGAAATCGAAACGTGCAGGGCCGACATCACACAGATTGAGGACCAGGAAATCGTTTTGATGGAACAGGCCGAGCAGGTGCAAAAGGAAGCCAGCCGCCTGGCGCGCGAAGCCGACGAAATAAAGAAAACAGCCGAAGGCCAGATCGAGCAACTCGGCCAGCGCGAGGAAAATTTGAAAAAAGAGCTCGCCGAATTGCAGCAAGGCCGCGCGGAACTGGCGGCGGCCGTGGACAAATCCGTCCTCAATCGCTACGAACGGTTGTTCAAGAGCAAGGGCGAAAACGTTGTTGTGGGCGTGCATCATGGCGTTTGTGGCGGCTGCCACATGAAATTGCCCGCGCAAATTCTGGTTACCTGCCAGGCGCAGAGGGAAATCATGGCCTGCCCGAACTGCGGACGGATTTTGTATTACACCCGCGACATGGCGCTGGCCGGGGCAGAGTGACGCACCCCGGCTGATTGATTCATTCGCGGTGCTGGTTCAAGGCAGAGGTCCAAGCGGTTCGCCGTTTCGGAAGAAGAAAATATACCTGCCGGGCACGGAACTGTTCAAGTTGTGGTATATCAAACCGGTCACTACGTTTGTATCCAGAAACGCACCTTCCACGCCGGAACCCGGCAGTTCGTAATCATTAACCCCATCCGAGAAGCCGGCGCGGGGAGGAACTCCTTCTGAAGCATCTCCCCATTCCCATTGGATCTTGTCATAATTGAATTCCATGTCGAAATCATCCGGAACAATGTCGGAACGGTCAATGATCACCAATTGACAGCTTAAAAGCCTGTCCGCGTGCTCATAAAAATAGCCCGCGTTCACCCAGTCCACCCCAAAGGCAGCATGGCTATCCACTATGTTGGTTCCATATGTCACGACATCGGAGTTGGTATTTCGAGTATCCACGTCGGCCCAGAAAGGGGCGATAACTTCAATCCCCAGACTGGCCAGGTCTCCAGGGATGTACTCCCATTCAGGGTCGATAAATGTCACATTGCCGTTGTTGTTTACATAAAGCGTGGCATTGGAATTGCCAAAGAAATCAATGCAAAAGCCCATCGGTACTATACCCGTCGAGCCATCATCATTTCGATCCAAAATTTGCTGGTCAAACCCGGACCGGATGGTACTTGAAGTTTCCAACTGGAAGAAGCCTTGCCCCGGCGGCAGGGTGCTCACCGTAAGATTCGTTTGCCCTGAAGCGCACCGCGACAACCACGTCCAATCCTGATTATCGGCGAGATTTGTCTTGAAATATAAATCATATACGCCTTCTGCATTGGTCGCCGGCGCATAAACGGTGAAGGCGGCGGTTTTATTGGTCAGCGTAATTTCCAGCCACAACCCATTCGAATCAAACGCCTCGGCGCGCAAAGCCAGGTTGCCGGTAATGCCAACTCCCACCACCAAGACGGAGAGCAGAGTAAAAACTTCCCGTAAACACTTCACAATACAACTTTACTTTTCCGAAACGCTTGGCTCTATGTTCATCACTCCGTCAAAAAAAGCGAGAAGAATCGCTTGGAGAATCCGATGGTCCATGGATGACGCCCACGTTTCCATTGATCTTTCAACGTAATTTCATTGTAGTATTTTCTTGATTCGATTCAAAGTGAAGACGGGACGAGGGTTCCAATGGCGTTCAAACCCTGCTTGTCAGTTCTGCACTTTGCGGCTAGATTGGCCATGGTTTTGGAAGGGCGGAGAATCGCTTCCGTCCCGCACTGCGGGACGGGGGAGGAAAGTCCGAACACCAAAGGGCGCGATGCCGCGTAACTCAGGCTCGTTTGGCTGGGATACACGCGGGCGGAAAGTTGAAAGACTTTTCGACGGACAGTGCCACAGAAAATCAAACCGCCTGTCCCGCTTTGCGGGACGGGCAAGGGTGAAAAGGTGCGGTAAGAGCGCACCGCGCGAAGCGCAAGCGACGCGGCACGGAAAACCCCATCGGGTGCAAGGCCAAATAGGGAATCCCGGAGCGGCCCGTTCCAGGTTTCGCGAAAGTGAAACGGATTCCGGGTATCGGCCGCACAGACAAATGGTTCTCTCCACCCGCAAGGGTGCAGACAGAATTCGGCTTACAGCCCTTCCAAGACCAATTTCAAAAGCCAGTCGGTGAATCGGTAGGGCGGCGCTGCTGCGCTGCCGGGTATGATGGCCGCGCAGCAGCGCGGCCCTACCTTCCGATTAATTCAAAATTGTCATCCCTTTCCCGCTGCGAACCGGCTGGGGCTTTTTGATCGCTGCGGGCGAACTCACATTGCCAACCCGATCCACCGCGCTGACCGCAATGACGTCCGGCTTGGAATTTTCAAACATCCGCGTCGTTTGACTGGCCGGCAAAATCTCCGTCGTCCAAACCTCGTTGGTGCGAAATTGCAAAATCCACAGCCACGCGGGTTCGCCCGCCGTTTCCCAATCCACGCGCAAGCTGGAATGACCATTTTCGGCAACGGTGAGTTTCGGTTTGTCCGGCGGCACGGAATCCAGCCACGGCGACGCCGGCACGAGCGCGGTTCGCGTGTATTCAGCGCGAACCGCTTCCGTCAAGGCGTGATTGTCCGTGAGATTTCGCAGGTGATAAAAAATTTCACCGCCCGCGCCGGATTGATTGCGCGTGACTTTGATTTGCCGGGTGATTTCGTCCGGTTCCCATTTTTCACCGACGTTGGCGGCGCTGAGTCCCGGCCAAAGATGCCGGCCCTTGGGATTCTGTTGCACCCACCAGTTGAGCAATGCGGGAAAACTTTGCTCCTTCGGCTCAATCGCCCAGTAAAGTTGCGGCGCGAAATAATCGAGCCAGCCGTTGGCCAGCCATAGGCGCGAGTCGGCGTACAGTTTCGCGTAGGCGTCCATGCCCCGGATGGGCAGCGGATTCATCGGCCGCCAGATGCCGAACGGGCTGATGCCAAATTTCACCCACGGTTTCAGCGCCTTGATGGATTGATAAACGCTCTGGATGAATTGATTGACGTTCGCGCGCCGCCAGTCGTCACGGTTGGTGAAACCCGCGCGCAAACCAAATTTCTGCCAGGTCGCGCCGTCAGGAAATTCCCGATCGCGGCCCGCCGCGTCTTTTTCCGGGTAGGGATAAAAATAATCGTCGAACTGCACGCCATCCACGTCGTAGCGCTGCACCACGTCCATGACCACGCGCAAAACGTAGCCCCGCACGGACGGTTCGCCGGGGTCGAGCCAGTACTGTTCGCCGTAGTGCCGGACGAGTTCCGGGTGTGTCCGCGAAATGTGGTTCAACGCCACGGGCGATTTGCCCTGCGGATGCAGCGCGCGGAACGGATTGAACCACGCGTGCAGTTCGAGTCCGCGCCGGTGCGCCTCCGCAATGGCAAAGGCCAGCGGGTCATAAAGCGGCTGCGGCGCTTTGCCCATTGTACCGGTGAGGTATTCCGACCACGGCTCGATGGTCGAGGCATACACCGCATCGCTCGACGGCCTCACCTGGAAAATGATCGCGTTCAACTTCAACTGCACCGCGCGGTCCAGCAACACAATCAACTCGGCCTTTTGCTCCGCCACGCTGAGGCCGGGCCTGGACGGCCAGTCCTTGTTCGCGACGGTCACGAGCCACGCGCCGCGAAACTCGCGCGCCGGTGGCGGCGGCGTCACGGCTACCGGGCGATAAACCTCGTCCGCCGCGAACAACATCGCCGGCAGCAAACCGATAAAAACGGCCAAGAATCGAATTCGAATCATAAGCTGTTGAGAAATAAGACGCTTTGGCGCGCCCGTTGGCAAAGGTTTTTTGGGCAAATCAGTCCTTGATACATTCTTAACACCAACCGCCCATCTCTTGATTAGCCGTTTCGGTCGCTGGCATTCATATTTGGCCCATGAAAACGAACGCCGGATTGCCGGATGAGCGCACGAAATACCGCAAGGATTTTGGACTGCGGTGGCTGAGCGCAGCGACGACACCGCTTTGGGACGCCGACCAACAATGTAAAAGCGGCGTGGCGCTTCGCTTCCCGCCGCACTCCAAAAGGGTCGAAAGCCAAACCTATGATTGACTTTATTTTCATCGCTGTCATCGCGCTCTTTTTTGTGGCGGGCGGATTGTACGCCCGCTGGTGCGAGAAACTGTAAGAAAATTTATGGAAAACCTTGTTGTCGGTCTGATTGCCCTCGCATTGTTCGTGTATCTGTTCATCGCGATGGTTCGCCCTGAAAAATTTTAACGAAACGCCTATGCAAAGCACTGGCTGGCTGCAACTCGCCCTCTACGTCGCCGCCCTCGCGGCGATCACGAAGCCCATGGGCCTTTATCTCATGCAGGTGCTCGACGCCCAAGGGCGGACCTGGTTCGACCCCGTGCTCCGTCCGTTGGAACGTCTCACCCACCGTCTCATGGGCGTGCGCGCGGATCAGGAGCATAACTGGCGGCAATATACCTGGGCCATGCTGTTGTTCAGCCTCGTAAGCTGCATGTTCACCTACGCCATCCTGCGCCTGCAAAATCATCTGCCGTTGAACCCGCAAGGCTTAGGTGCGCTCGCCCCGCATCTCGCGTTCAACACCGCCGTCAGTTTCACCACCAACACCAACTGGCAGAGTTACACCGGCGAATCCACCATGTCCTACCTCTCGCAGATGGTTGCGCTGGTGATTCACAACTTCGCCTCCGCCGCCACCGGCATCGCGCTCGCCGCCGCCCTCGTGCGCGGCATCGCCCGGCATTCCACAAAGCTACTCGGCAATTTCTGGGTGGATTTCGTGCGCATCACCTATTACCTGCTGCTGCCCATCTGCCTGGTGTTTGCCGTCTTCCTCGTGTCGCAGGGCATCATCCAGAATTTCAAGCCTTACACGAAGGCCAAGCTCGTCGAGCCGATGAAAATTTCAGTCGCCAAGGTGGACGCGAAAGGGAGCCCGGTCCTTGACAAGGATGGCAAGCAGGTCATGGAGGAACAAACCGTTACCGAGCAAACCATCGTTCAAGGACCGGTCGCTTCCCAAATCGCGATTAAAATGCTTGGCACCAACGGCGGCGGCTACGTCAATGCCAACGCCTCGCATCCATTCGAAAACCCCACGCCACTTTCCAACTTCATCCAGATGCTCTCCATCTTCGCCATTGGCAGCGGCCTCACATATTACCTCGGCCGCATGACCAAAAACCAGGCGCACGGCTGGTCGGTCTGGGGCGCGATGATGACACTGTTCCTCGCCGGCGTGCTGCTGTGCTGGTGGTCCGAGGCGAAAGGCAATCCCATTCACCAGCAACTCGGCATCGCCGCCGCGGACGGCAACCTGGAAGGCAAGGAAGTCCGCTTCGGAATTTTCAGTTCCGCCCTGTTCGCCACCATCACCACCGACGCCTCGTGCGGCGCGGTTAATTCGATGCACGATTCCTTCACCGCGCTGGGCGGTTTTGTTCCGCTGTTCAACATCCAGCTCGGCGAAATCATCATTGGCGGCGTGGGCGCGGGGCTTTACGGCATGCTCGTGTTCGTCGTGCTTGCGGTGTTCATCGCCGGCCTGATGGTCGGACGCACGCCGGAATATCTCGGCAAAAAAATCCAGTCCTTCGAGGTGAAGATGGCCATGCTGGCGCTGCTGATTCTGGCCATTGACATCCTCGGGTTTTCCGCATGGGCGGCGGTCAGTCAATGGGGATTGGCCGGGCTGAACAACCAGGGTCCGCATGGCCTGAGCGAAATTCTCTACGCTTACAGTTCCTGTACCGGCAACAACGGCAGCGCCTTCGCCGGCCTTAACGCCAACACGCCCTGGTACAACACCACCCTCGGCATTGCGATGTTGATCGGCCGTTTCCTGATGATTGTACCGATCATGGCCATGGCCGGGTCGCTCGCGCAAAAGAAACTCGTCCCGGCCAGCACCGGCACCTTCCCCGTGTCCGGCGGCACGTTTGTTGTGCTGCTGCTCGGCACGGTATTGCTGGTCGGCGCCCTGAATTTCCTGCCCGTGCTGACACTCGGTCCGGTGGTCGAACACTTCCTCATGCTCCAAGGCAAACTGTTTTAATCATGCATCACGCATCACTCATCACGAACCCATGACCCACAAAGCTCCATCTCTTTTCGATTGGAACATCGCCGGTCCGGCAATGGGCGACGCCTTTAAAAAGCTCGACCCGCGCCTGATGCTCAAAAACCCCGTCATGTTTGTGACGATGGTCGGCGCGGTGCTGACCACCGCCGGGATTTTCACCGCGCACGCCGACCGCAGCTTCATCGCGCAACTCGCGCTCTGGCTCTGGTTCACCGTGCTCTTCGCCAACTTCGCCGAAGCCGTCGCCGAAGGCCGGGGCAAGGCACAGGCCAAAGCGTTGCGCGGGACCCGCGTGAAAACCATCGCCCATCGCCTCGCCAAAAACGGCCGGGTGGAGGACGTCAGCGCCAATGACCTCCGCAAAGGGGATGTCGTGGTCGCGCGGGCCGGGGAAATCATTCCCGCCGACGGCGATGTGATTGAAGGCGCGGCCACCGTGGACGAATCGGCCATCACCGGCGAATCCGCGCCCGTCATCCGCGAAAGCGGCGGCGACCGCAGCGCCGTCACCGGCGGCACCCGCGTACTCTCGGACGAAATCAAAATCCGCATCTCCATCAACCCCGGCGAAGGTTTCCTCGACCGCATGATTTCGCTGGTCGAAGGCGCGAAACGCCAGAAAACGCCCAACGAAATCGCGCTCACCATCCTGCTTTCGGCACTAACGCTGATTTTCCTGCTGGTTTGCGTGACCTTGAAACCATTCGGCATTTATTCCGCCACGGTGTTCTCTGTGCCGGTGTTAATCGCGTTGCTGGTGTGCCTGATTCCCACCACCATCGGCGGATTGTTGAGCGCCATCGGCATTGCCGGCATGGATCGCCTGCTCCAGCACAACGTCCTAGCCATGAGCGGTCGCGCGGTCGAGGCTTCCGGCGACGTGGACGTCCTGCTGCTCGACAAGACCGGCACCATCACGCTCGGCAACCGCCAGGCGACGGATTTCATCCCTGCGCCACTCGTCACCATCGAACGTCTTGCCGACGCCGCGCAACTCGCGTCGCTCGCCGACGAAACGCCCGAAGGCCGCAGCATCGCCGTGCTGGCGAAGCAAAAATTCAACCTGCGCGGACGCGACGTCACCGAAACGCAGACCCGGTTCATTCCGTTCACGGCGCAAACGCGCATGAGCGGCGTGGACTTCGCCACCATTGACGGCCAGCCGGCGCGCCGCATCCGCAAAGGCGCGGCTGAGGCGATGCGCGTTTTCGTGGACCACGAAGGCGGCCTGTTCCCCAAGGTCGTGGCTGACACGGTGGATAACGTCTCCCGCTCGGGCGGCACCCCCCTCGTCGTCGCCGACGGACGGGAAGTGCTCGGCGTGGTCCAGCTCAAGGACATCGTCAAAGGCGGCATCAAGGAACGCTTCGCCCAGCTTCGCAAGATGGGCATCCGCACGGTGATGATCACCGGCGACAACAAGCTCACCGCCGCCGCCATTGCCGCCGAGGCGGGCGTGGACGACTTCCTCGCCGAGGCCAAACCCGAGGACAAACTCGCGCTCATCCGCCGGGAACAAGCTGGCGGGCGCATGGTGGCCATGATCGGTGACGGCACCAACGACGCCCCTGCCCTCGCGCAGGCCGACGTGGGCGTGGCCATGAACACCGGCACCCAAGCCGCCAAGGAAGCCGGCAATATGGTGGACCTCGACTCGAACCCGACGAAGCTCATCGAGATCATCGAAATCGGGAAGCAACTGCTCATCACGCGCGGTTCGCTCACGACATTCAGCATCGCCAACGACGTGGCGAAATATTTTGCCATCATCCCGGCGATGCTCATGGCGACATTCCCCGCCATCGCGCCGCTCAACATCATGCATTTGCACAGTCCCACCAGCGCGATCCTCAGCGCCATCATCTTCAACGCGCTCATCATCGTCGCCTTGATTCCGCTGGCGCTGCGCGGCGTGAAATTCAAACCCATTGGCGCGCTCGCCATCCTGCAACGCAACCTGCTCATCTATGGCCTGGGCGGCGTCATCATTCCATTTGTTGGCATCAAAGCCATTGACGTCCTCATCACCGGCCTGCACCTCGTTTAAAATGAAAACGCCCTGCAAAGACGTTCCTGCTCATCCTCGTTCTCGTCCTCGTCCTCGATTAAACGCTGCTTCGATTACGAGAACGAGGACGACGACGAGGACGATTGGGTTGCATCGTCATCCGTGTTAATTCGTATTAATCCGTGGTTTAAAAAATGCCTATGAAAATATTATTCTCCGAACTTCGCAGCGCCGTGATGGTCACGCTGATTTTCGCCGTCGTCTGTTGCGGGCTGTATCCGCTGATTGTGTTCGGCGTCGCCCAGGTTTTCTTCCGCGACCATGCCAACGGCAGCCTCATCGTGGACGCCGATGGCACGGTGCATGGCTCAAAACTGCTCGGCCAGCAATTCACCGCCGATAAATATTTTTGGTCGCGTCCTTCGGCGGCGGGCAACGGCTACGACGCCACCAGTTCCGGCGGCAGCAACCTCGGTCCGACCTCGTCGAATCTGGTCGCCACCATCACCCAGCGCATCGCCGATTACCGCACGGGAAACGGCCTGGCGACCAATGCCTTCGTGCCCGCCGACGCCGTGACTGCGTCCGGCAGCGGCCTCGACCCGCACATCAGTCTGCGCAACGCCGAATTGCAGGCGCCTCGCGTCGCCAAAGCCCGCAACATCAGTGTGGAAAAAGTTTTGGAGCTGGTCCGCGCAAATACCGACCCCGCCAGTCTCGGCTTTCTCGGCGAACCAGGGGTGAACGTTTTGAAGTTGAATCTGGCCTTGGATCGGTTGGATTCCCAAACGGCAAATAAAGGTACTGAGAAAGACGGATAGCACTGTCGTCGGAAAGGAATGCAGACCATGAACGTCAAACGCATTTTAATCCCGGTCAATTTGCTGAACGGTTCTTTCGACGCGTTGCAGTTCGCGCAAGGTCTGGCGGACGAAGTCCCGATCCACGTGACATTGCTCAACGTGGTGAATCTGAACGTCGTCAAACTTGAATACCGCATTTTTAATGAAGTCTTGGCGGAAAGCGAAGCGAGGCTGAAAAAGCTGGCGAAACATTTTTTCGGCGACAGCCCGTCGGTGCGCATCAATGTGCGCATGGGCCGGCCGCACGAGGAAATCGTTGCCGAAGCCGAAGCGGAATTGTCCGAACTCATCATCATGGCCAGCCCGGAGACTTCGCGTTGGAAGCGGTTTCTCGGCCTGGGCACGGTCGAGCGCGTGGTCCGCGCTGCGCGCTGTCCGACGCTGGTGTTGCCGCGAGTCTGGAAAATCACGCCCGAACAGTACCGGCAAGCCATGCGGTCGCGGAGCGATGCCCGGTCAAATGCAGCCCGGCAACCAAATGCGGTTTCGATCCACGCATGAATGCCATTGCCTGGGCGGTTTTTGTGGTAGCGGCGCTGCTCGAAGTCGGAGGCGACGCCGTCATCCGGCACGGCTTGCGCAGCCACAAGCTGGCGGTGGTGCTCGCCGGATTTGTGACGCTCGGCTGCTACGGCTTGTTGGTGAATTCTCTCAAGTGGGATTTTTCGCGACTGCTGGGTGTCTATGTCGGGTTCTTTGCACTGACAAGTGTGTTGGCAGGCCGGTTTGTTTTCCGGGAAACCATTCCGTGGTCCGCCTGGTGTGGGCTTGGCCTGATCGCGGCCGGTTGCGCGGTCATTCAATATAGCCGTCCATAAAATGCTGAACTGACAAAAGCATGAACGAGGACAAAACCTACGCCGTGGAAGGCATCCGTTGTTTCGAGAACGTGCCCGAGCACCACGACCCGGTCGAACCTTACTTCGGCCCGGAGCTGCATGCCGGCGATCTGCTCGACGGACGGTTCGCCATCGTTGAAACGGTGAGCCGCAGCGGCATGGCCACCATTTACCAGGCCCGTGACCAGGAGCAGGAAAATCAAATCGTTGCCGTCAAGGTGCCGCATCTGCGTATGGAGGCCGATCCGGGATTCTTTTCCCGCTTTCAACGTGAGGAGGAGATTGGACGCAAGCTGAGTCATCCGTACATCCTGAAGTTTGTCCCGGTGGAAAGAAAAAGCCGGCCCTACATCGTGACTGAATACCTGCGCGGCTGCACCCTGGCCCACCTGCTCGAAGCGTCACGGACGTTGCCGGAAAAGGACGCGTTGAAAATCGCCAGCCTGGTTTGCGAAGTGCTTCAATATATGCACGGCCAAGGGGTGATACACCGCGACCTCAAGCCGGGGAACATCATGATTTGCCGCGACCGCACCATCCGCATCATGGACTTCGGGATTGCCGCCGCGGCGGATTCAAAAAAAATCACGCTCTCCGGGCTCACCGCCACCCTGGGCACTCCCGAATACATGTCGCCGGAACAGGTCAAAAACGAGCGCGGTGACGAACGGTCCGATATTTACTGCCTCGGCGCGGTCTTGTACGAAATTCTCACCGGCGTGGTTCCCTTCCAGAATGACAACTGCTGGATGGCGATGAACAACCGCGTCACCGGCGACCCGATTGCGCCGCGAAAACTGAACCCCAACATTTCCCCGCAGGCGGAGGAGATCGTGCTGCACGCCATGCAGCGTAATCCGGCGGACCGGTTTCAGACCGCCGCAGCATTCAAAACTGAATTGGACCTGCCCGGCCAGGTGCGTCTCACCGGCTATTGCGACCGCCTACAGGCGCCGCACTGGCGGCTGAGTTTTCGCGAGACGCCGGTGATAGCCGGCACGCTGCTCGGCGTGGGGTTCATCTTGCTGCAAGTGCTGGCATTCTTCGCTCTACGACATTTCCTGGTGAAGTGAGCAATCGGTGCAGGTTCAAAACATAGGTGACGGAGTAGGTTCAATACATAGGTAACACTTAGCCTGGGAGGCTTGAGACGATAAACTCAAGGATGCCCTGGAAAAAAAGTGAACCTATGGAACAACGAATGG
>JBAVOO010000084.1:0-34146 GCA_049692125.1 Verrucomicrobiia bacterium
CCATTCGTTGTTCCATAGGTTCACTTTTTTTCCAGGGCATCCTTGAGTTTATCGTCTCAAGCCTCCCAGGCTAAGTGTTACCTATGTATTGAACCTACTCCGTCACCTATGTTTTGAACCTGCACCAAAGTGCATGAAACCGAAATCTGAACTGATTCTTTACCAGACCGAGGACAACCGGACGCGGATTGAAGTCCGGCTGGAAAATGAGACCGTCTGGCTCACGCAAAAGCTGATGGCCGAGCTTTTTCAGAAGGATGTCCGCACCGTCAACGAACACATTCAAAACATTTTCGAGGAGGGTGAACTTATGCCGGGGGCAACTATCCGGAAATTCCGGATAGTTCAGCCGGAAGGTGCGCGACAGGTGACACGCGAAATTGAGCATTACAACCTGGATGTCATCATTTCGGTCGGTTACCGGGTGAAATCGCACCGGGGCACGCAGTTCCGCCAGTGGGCCACGCAGCGGTTGCGCGAATATATCGTCAAGGGTTTCACGCTCGACGACGAACGGTTGAAGCAGGGCGGGACGAGGAACGAGTATTTCGATGAATTGCTCCAGCGCATCCGGGAAATCCGGCTGTCAGAACGGAACTTTTACCGGAAGATTTGCGACATTTACCGGACGAGCGTTGATTACGACCCGGCGGTGAAAATGACGCGGCGGTTTTTCCAGACGGTGCAGAACAAAATGCATTGGGCCGTCCACGGGCACACGGCGGCGGAGGTCATCCACGCGCGCGCGAACGCCGTGAAACCGCACATGGGGTTGACATCGTGGCAGGGGGCAAAGGTGCGCAAGCCGGATGTGGCCATTGCGAAGAATTATCTCACCGAGGATGAGTTGAAGAAGTTGGGCTTGATAGTCACGCAGTATCTTGACTTCGCCGAATTGCAGGCGTTGGAGCGGCGGCCCATGACGATGCGCGACTGGCTGGCGAAGCTGGACGCCTTCCTGCGTGCCGGCGACCGGGAAATCCTGGTGGATGCGGGCGGCATTTCCGCCGACGAGGCGAAGCGGAAGGCGGAATTGGAATTTGACAAGTTCGAGGTGCGCCGCCGCCGGTTGGAGGATGCCGGGGCGGAAGCCGGGTTCGCGCAGGAAGTCGCGAACCTGACCAAAACAGCCAAACAACTCAAACCGCCGAAACAGAAAAAATGAGCGGGTCCGGATTTTGAACGGGCCGTTGCGAAGGCTAAAAAAGCATGAAAATAGAGCCGCATAAAATTTACGCGCCGGTCACGGATTACACTGGCTGAAGGCTGAGGGCTGAGAGTTTGAGGGTTAAAGCGGTAAAAGAAAGGAGCGCCGATTTCCGATCCGGCGCATTTCCGCTGGAATCTTAATACCGGCCGGGCCGGAGGCCGGCGTTCCGGGAGCAGTGCGCGGATGTGCCCAGATCAAACCGGAGGCTGGAATTCACTTTACTCGCCGCGTTTCTAGGGTATCCTCCAAATTCTGAATTTTTCGGAATCAGCACAGATTTATGGCAAAACTTACGGTTCGTGATTTAGATGTCCGCGGCAAACGCGTTTTCATGCGCGTGGATTACAATGTGCCGCTGGAGGAAAAGGACGGCCAGATGGTCATCACCGATGCCACGCGCATCGTGGAAACGCTGCCAACGCTGCGGTTGCTCATCGAAAAGGGCGGCAAGCTGATTTTGACCGCGCACCTCGGCCGGCCCAAGGGCAAACGCGACGTGACGATGTCGCTGAAGCCGGTCGCGGCCAAATTGTCCGAACTGCTCGGCAAACGCGTCGGGTTCGTGGACGATTGCATCGGCGAAAAAGTCGAAACGGCCGTTGCGGGAATGAAAAATGGCGACGTGCTGCTGCTCGAAAACGTCCGCTATTACAATGAGGAGGAGAAAAATGACCCGGTGTTCGCCGAAAAACTGGCGAAGGTCGCCGACGTTTATGTGAATGATGCTTTTGGCGCGGCGCATCGCGCGCATGCCTCGACAGAAGGCGTCGCCCGCGTGGTCGCCAAGCGCGGCGGCAAGTGCGCCGCCGGTTTGCTGATGGAACGCGAATTGAAATTCCTCGGCGACGAATTGGACAAACCGGCGCGTCCGTTCGTTGTCATTCTCGGCGGCGCAAAGGTTTCCGACAAAATCAAGGTCATTGACCGGCTGCTCGAAAAGGCGGACACGATTTTGATTGGCGGCGCGATGGCTTATACGTTCCGCCTGGCGCAGGGTTACCAGACCGGCAAATCGCTGGTGGAGCCGGATGCGATTAACATTGCCAAGTCAGCACTTGAAAAGGCCAAAGCCAAAAAAGTTCAATTCCTTTTGCCGGTGGACGACGTGGTGGCCGTGCCGGTGAAGACCGACCGGCTCGATAAAAAGGGCAAGCCGGTCATCGAATGGCAGAATCCGCGCACGAGTTCAGACATGAATTGCCCGGCGGATGCCGCCGGTCTCGACATCGGTCCGGCAACGGTCAAGGCGTATTCGGATGTGGTGGCCAAAGCGAAGACAATTTTATGGAACGGACCAATGGGCTTGTTTGAGAACAAACAATTTGCCGCCGGGACGAACGCCGTCGCACAGGCCGTGGCGGACGCGACACAAAAGAACGGCGCGAAGAGCATCATCGGTGGCGGTGACAGCGTGAAGGCGCTCAACAAGGCCAAACTGGGCGACAAGGTGACGTTCATGAGCACCGGCGGCGGCGCGAGTTTGGAATTTTTGGAAGGCGCGGTCCTGCCCGGCGTCGCGGCGTTGAGCGATCAAGGTGGCTGCTGCTGCTGTTCACACTGAGCGGATGTTCGAGAACGAGGACGAGGACGATTTTTAAGACATGAACAAAGAACGTAAATTGATCATCGCCGGCAACTGGAAGATGAACAAAACGGCTGCCGAGGCGCTGGCGTTGGTCGGCAACCTCAAGCTGGAACTGGCCAATATCAGGGAAGTGGACATCGTCATCTGCCCGCCATTCACGGCGCTGGAATCGGTGTCGAAGGTCATCCTTGACTCGAACCTCCGGCTCGGCGCGCAAAACATGAGCGAGCAGAATTTCGGCGCGTTCACCGGCGAGATTTGCGCGGGGATGCTCAAGGAATTTTCCGTGCACTACGTCATTCTCGGCCATTCCGAGCGGCGCCAGTATCAAAAGGAATCCAATGCGCTCATTGCCCGAAAAGCGGCGGCGGCCCACGGCGCCTCGCTCAAACCCATCGTCTGTGTTGGTGAAACACTCGCCGAGCGCGAGGAGGGACAGACGGACAAGGTTCTGGAGACGCAAGTGCGCGGCAGCCTTGCCGGTTTGACGAAAGAACAAATGGTTGAGACCATCATTGCTTACGAACCGGTTTGGGCCATCGGCACGGGCAAAACGGCGACCACGCAGCAGGCGCAGGACGCGCACGCCTTCATCCGTTCGCTGCTGGTGAAGATTTTTGACGAAGCCGTCGCCAAAAAAGTCCGCATCCAATACGGCGGCAGTGTGAAACCGGCGAACGCGCGCGAGTTGATGGGCCAGCCGGACGTGGATGGCGCGCTGGTCGGCGGCGCGTCGCTCGAAGCGCGAAGTTTTGCCGACATTATTAAGAATTCAATATAGGAATTGATTATGAGTTTCATCGTTGCAATTTTGACGGTTTTTCTGGTTATCAATTGCGCATTGCTGATTCTGCTGATTTTGATTCAACTGCCAAAGAAAGACGCCGGTGCCGGCATGGCGTTTGGCGGGGCGGCGGCGGACGCGCTGTTTGGCGCGGGTTCGGGCAACGTGCTGACCAAGGTCACGAAATACTCGACCATGGTTTTCTTCGGGTTGGCCCTGGTTCTCGGCTATTTGCAAAACCGGGTGCATAACCAGGGCAGCGTGTTGGAGTTTGAAAAGCAGATGCAACAAAAACAACAAATGCAAACGCCGGTTTCCGCGCCCCCGCCGGTGACGCCGGCCGTTTCCCAACCGGCGGCTGCGCCCACAAACAATTTGCTGTCATTGCCCCTGTCTGCGCCAACCAATGCCCCGGAGGCGCCGACGCAATCGAAATAACGCGATGGCCATTTTCCAACGCGCCCGGCGGATTTTTTCGCGGGCGCGTTTTTGTTTTGGAATGGGCGGTGTAATTTTGCTTGGTGGTGTTGTTTGTGGTTTGCTCCCGGGCTGTCTTCGCCGTGAGGCGCCAGCCGATATCACCATCATCAACGGTGGCGAACCTGAATCGCTGGATCCGGCCGTCATTACCGGCCAGGTCGAAATGCGCATCGTTCAGGGTTTGTTTGAGGGATTGACGCGGCTTGACCCGAAAACTGGCCGGCCCATCCCCGGTCTGGCGGAGGGTTGGGACATTTCGCCCGACGGCCGTATTTACACATTCCATCTGCGCACCAATCTGACTTGGTCCACCGGGGAACCGATTACCGCCGGGGACGTGGTTTATTCCTGGATTCGCGCGCTCGATCCGGCGACTGGTTCCGGCTACGCGGGACCGTTGTTTTATTTGAAGAACGCGAAGGATTTCAACGCGGGCAAAATCAAGGATGCCTCACTCGTGGGCGTTCAGGCGTTGGATAAATTCACCGTGCGTTTTGATTTGGATCATCCCACGGCTTTTTTCCCCGATGTCTGCGCCATGCCGGTGGCCGGCGTGGTGCCGCAGCCGACGATTGAAAAGCATGGCGACCGCTGGCTGATGGCCAAACCGCTGCCGGTCAGCGGGCCTTACGAACTGGTTTATTGGCGGTTGAACGACAAGATCCGGCTGCAAAAAAACCCGCGCTATTGGGATGCGGCCAACACCCAGTCGGAAATCATTGACCTGCTGCCGGTCGGTTCGCCCAATCCGGCGCTGAATCTTTATGAATGCGGCCAGGCGGACATCGTATGGGACAAGGAACTGGTGCCCGGACAATTGCTGGACGTGCTCATCCGGCGTCCGGATTTTCATGCCTTCAGTTATCTGGGTGATTATTTCATCCGTTTCAACGTGACCCGGAAACCCTTCGACGACCCGCGCGTCCGCCAGGCGCTCGCGCTGGCGATTGACAAGGAACGCATCGTCAAAAAAATCACCCGGGCGGGAGAACAACCCGCATCGCATCTCGTGCCGGATGGCACGGCTCATTATACTTCGCCCGAAGGGCTGGGATATGACCCGGCGCGGGCGAGAAAATTGTTGGCGGAGGCCGGTTATCCTGCCGGTCGGGGGTTTCCCCGCTTTGAATATGTGTTCAGTGCTCCGGCCAGCGGGGGAGACAAAATTCATGAAAATATTGCCATTGAATTGCAACAAATGTGGCATGATGAACTCGGCCTGCAAATGAATCTGCGTCCACTGGAGGCGAAAATCTTTTATACCGCGCAATCCCATCTGGACTTTGACCTCTCGCGTTCCAGTTGGATCGGCGATTATGATGACGCGAACACGTTTCTGGAAATGTTCACCAGCGACGACGGCAACAACCGCACCGGCTGGAAAAACGCGCGATACGACGAACTCATCAGGCGGGCAAATCAGGAGCCCGATTTGAAGGCGCGCGAGAAACTGTTCCAGCAGGCCGAAACGATCCTGGTGCGCGACGAAGTGCCCATCATCCCGCTCTATTTTTATGTGGGCTTGAATTATTTTGACACGAACAAAATTCAGGGCATCTACCCGAACATTCTCGACAACCACCCGTTGCAGGCAATCCGGAAGGTTGGTCGAGGGTCGAGCCGTCTCCGCTCCGCTTCGCCGCGCCAAGGAGTCGAGGGCCGAGGGCCAGAAGTTGCACCCGCTGCAGATTCCAAAAATCGGCAATCGGCAATCGGCAATCGGCAATCTTCCTAGCCATGTATTTTCTCAAGCGCATCATCTTCGCCATTCCGCTGCTGCTGGTCATCAGCGCGCTGGCGTTTGCCCTGGTGCATCTCGCTCCTGGCGGGCCGTTCGACCGCGAGCGCGCGCCGGCGTCGCCGGAAATCGAGCGCGCCCTGAAGGCAAAATATCATCTCGATGAACCGGTCTGGAAACAATACTTCCGCTACCTGGGTGACCTGGCACATGGCGATTTCGGGGTCTCGCTCAAATACCGCAACCATACGGTCAATGACATCATCGCGCAGGGATTGCCGGTCTCGATGCTGCTCGGCGCGCTGGCGTTCGGCTTTGCGATGGGCGTCGGCTTGCCCGTCGGTTTTTTCACCGCGGCCCGGAGCGGGCGCTGGCCGGATTATGCCGGCAGTTTTCTGGCCACGCTGGCCGTGTGCGTGCCGGGATTCGTTGTCGCGCCGTTGTTGATCCTGTTCTTTTCCATCAAGTGGAAACTGCTGCCCGTCGGCCTCTGGGAAACGCCGTGGCACATGATTTTGCCGCCCGTCGCCCTCGGCCTGTTCTTCGCCGGCAAGGTCGCGCGCCTGTTCCGCGAAGGCATGTTGAATGCCATGCAATCCGAGTTTGTCGCCGCGGCACGCGCCAAGGGATTGGGCGAAAACCGGCTGCTGCTCCGGCATGCCTTCCGCATCGCCGTGCTGCCGGTCGTTTCCTATTCCGGCCCGATGCTGGCCGACCTGCTGACCGGCTCGTTTGTCATTGAGAACATTTTCCAGATTCCCGGCATCGGCGTCTTTCTCGTCAACAGCTCGTTGAACCGCGATTACACCCTCGTCGTCGGTCTTTCGCTGCTCTACGCGGCGCTGCTCATCGGGCTGAATCTGATGGTGGATTTCGCCTACACCCTGCTCGACCCGCGCGTGAAATATGAATGACGTTAAATCCGAAATCCGAAATCCGAAATTCGAAACGCACTCCAGCCCCGGTCAGCGTGCGTGGCAGCGCTTCCGGCGGAATCGCGCCGCCGTCGTCAGCGCGTGGTACCTGGTTTTCCTGCTACTTGCCATTATCGCGTGGCCCACCATCCTGAAAATTGCCGGCGGGACCTTTGCCCAGGTCCACAATCCCGACCAGCTTTCCGATGCGCCCTTTGCGCCGCCGGGTGCGCAATACTGGTTCGGCACGGACATCCATGGGCGCGACGTTTTTTCCCGCATTTTATTTGGCGCGCAAATTTCGCTGCTCGTCGGCATTGTCGGCGCAGGCGTGAGCCTCGTCATCGGCGTGCTGTGGGGCGCCATCGCCGGTTACGTGGGCGGGCGAGTGGACAGCGTGTTGATGCGCATTGTGGATATTCTTTATTCCTTGCCGACGATTATATTTGTGATCGTGTTGATCACCACACTCGGCGAAATGCTCAAACAATCGCATTTTGTCGGAAGTTCTCCGGCATTGGCCGGTGCTCTGCGCGTGGTGCTGCTGTTCGTTGGCCTTGGTGCGGTGTCGTGGCTGACCATGGCGCGCATTGTGCGGGGGCAGGTGCTGTCGTTGCGGACACGGGCGTTCGTGGAGGCGAGCCGCGCGCTGGGCGGCGGGCCGGTGCGGATTCTGGCGCGGCACATCATCCCGAACGTTTTTGGCGTCGTGATTACCTATCTGGCGCTCACCGTGCCGGCCATTGTGCTTTACGAATCCTTCCTGAGCTATCTTGGTTTGGGTGTGCAGCCGCCGATGGCGAGCTGGGGCACGCTCATCGCGGAGGGCGTCGGCCAGATCAATCCCATCCGGATTTACTGGTGGCTCATCGCCTTTCCCGGTGGCGTGCTGGTCACGACGTTGCTGGCGCTGAATTTTCTCGGCGACGGCCTGCGCGACACGTGGGATGTAAAAGGCAAATAGGGTAGGGCGTGGCACTCCGTGCGTGCCGGGTTATTTTGTTTTGACGACGGCGTGCAGAGGACTGCCCGCCCTACCAGACAAATAATTCCGGATTCGCCATTTCAAAAACGCCGAGCAATGTTGCGGCGTGGCCTTGTTGCGCAAGGGCCAGCAGACGTTGAAGTCCTTTTCCAGTTTTCGCAGTTCGCAGATGCCTGTCCGGGCCAGGCGCGTAGCCTCGGAATTATTTCCCGCTGCCCGCGCCTGTTGCCACAGCATGAACCGGCATGACTCCGCGGCCATGCGCGCGGCCAAATCCAGTTCGTGCAATAACACATTCCCCGCTTTGCTTGAAGGTTTCGCCCGACGAAGCACAGCGCGTTGCTTTTCAATTTCCTTCAAGGTGGCGCGGATGTTTTTGCCGGAAATCCACGCGTGATGTTTCCATCCGTACCGGCAAAACAATTCGTGGTGTTCTTGCGGCGGTGCGGCGATGACGGTTCCCAGCGGCGTTTCGTTGGGAACATTGAATTTCAACTTTCGATGTGCCAAGCCGAGCGCAAACGCCGCTTTGGCCGCGTTGCCGGTCGGGTCGTTGAAAACATCGCGGCTCAAAACTGGAATCAATTTTGCCTCGTCAAAGGTTTTGGCGCACCAGCTCAGCGACGCGCCGGCAAGGCAGGGGAGATGACTGACGGCGAGCGGCTGCGGATGGCCACCGTCGCCCCAATCGGTGATTAGATAACCCATGGCACCGTGCCGGCGCCCGGCTTGGGCGGCGGCGCGCAGGTTGGCCAGGGCGTTGTCATGCCGGCCAATCAAGGTTTGCCAGGTTGAAGTGCCGGGGCAGACATAAAACGGGATTTTTGCCCTGGCGAACAACGCCATTTCGCGATCGAACGGATGGTCCACTTCATAACCCCAGTTCAAAGCAATGATTCCCGGAGCGCCGGGCACCGCCCCGGCGTGCTTTTGGAAACGAGAGGAACTTGCCGAAACGGTGTTCGGCGCTCCAAACGAATGCAATTCTTTGATGAGTTTTGGGTATGTCAAAATGATGTCGCCCCAAAACATCATCCGTTTGCCGCGCGTCGAAACTTCCCGGTGGATTTTTTTCAGGAAATCGAGATAGACCCGCCCTTTGCCCAAACGCGCGCAGAGTTTTTTGCTCCGACCACGGCCGAGATCGAATGTCTCGTCGCAACCAACGTTGAAAAAGCGGCTCCTGAAGTTCGGCAGCAGTTCATCGTAGAGCTTGCGCAGGAAGGGCAGGGTGCCGGGGTGATCCGGCGCGAGCGTCGAAGGACGGCGGACAAATTCGCCGCTGGTGTCTGCGTAAGGCGCGGAAACTTCGGCGAGCTTTTTGATGCGCGGATGTTCGAGAAAATACCGCAAGTGGCCGAAGGAATTCTGGTTTGGCACGAGGTCAATGCCGAGTTCGCGGCAGCGCGCGTCGAGCTGGCGAATTTCCTCGCCGGTCAGCGCACCCCAGCTTTGCCAGACGGATGGGTAATGGCGGTAGGCGAACGTGTGTTCGGTATAGAGTTGAAATTCGTTGATTTTGAAATCGGCGAGGCACTCGACCAGTTCGAGCAGTGTTTCGAGCTTGGGCACGCGACCGCGCGAGATGTCCAGCATCACGCCGCGCCGTGCAGAATCCGGCCAGTCGCGGATTTTCAGGCACGGCAAATGCCGGCCGTATTGGCGCAATATCTGTCGCAAAGTTGCTGCGGCAGCGCGCAAGCCGTCAATCTCGCGGAACAAAATTTGTATTCCGTTTTTGTCAATCGTCAACGTGTAGCTTTCGGCGTTTTGCCGGAGGGCGGAGTTCCACGACGCCCTGATATGCGAAAACAAATTGGGGGCTCGCGGAGCTCGCCCCTCCGAAAGAAGTTTAACGCCGATTTCTTTCGCCACGGATTGCAATCGCTTGGCGACCACCACCGCAACGTCAGGTGAAGGCGACCTGTCGAGTTGCAGCGCGGCGCGCCGGGGCAGCGTGAACGTGCCGGGGCAAAGCTTCAACGAGCGAGGGCAGGGGAGCAGGTTCAATGTTTTCACCAGTTTTTTTGCCTCGCCCTCACCCCGCCCCTCTGCCCCGGGGAGAGGGAACAGCTCTTGATCGTCTCTTGATTATCAATGTCACAGGTGTCAACTCCGACTGACGATAATTCTCCCTTCCTTGTCCCGATTCCGAATCGGGATTTTAGTCCGAGGGCCGGGGTGAGGGAGAATTAATCGTTTACTTCGCAATCATTCCCGTTTTCCGCGCGTAATTGAACAAGCCGCCGGCGTCCACGACCGGGCGGACGTCGCCGAGGGGTTTGAATTTAAAAACCTTGCCGGTCGCCTTGACGGTGACCGTGGCCGCATCGAGATCAACGGTGACCACATCGCCATTTTTCAGCGTGTCGCAAAGGCGTTCGGTGATTTCGCAGGGATAAAGTTCGCCGGTCGCGACGGAGTTGCGGAAGAAAATGCGCGCGAAACTCTCGGCCAAAACAATTTTGCAACCCGCCGAACCCAGCGCAATCGGCGCGTGCTCGCGCGAACTGCCGCAGCCGAAATTTTTTCCGGCAACGACAATCGGATATTTGCTGTCAAGCTGGCCATCCTTGATGTAGCGCGCCGGGTAGAGCGATTCCGGCAGGCCGCAAAGCGCGAAGCTGCCGAGCTTTTCATATTCGTCGGGCATCGTCGGCACCAGCGTCAAATACTGCGCGGGGATGATCTGGTCGGTGTCAATGTTGTCGCGCACGACGTAAACGGGGCCGGTAAAAACTGTTTGCATGACGCCAATGTGCCGCAAACAGCCGCGATTTTCAATCAAATTTCAAACGCTCATGGAAGCTTCAACCTTGCCGCTGACGGTTTAATTTCTATAATAGCCCGGTGCTCGACATCAAATTGATTCGCGACCAGCCGGACTTTGTCCGCCAGCGGCTTGCCACGCGCGGGGCAGGGGATGAAGCCCACATTGACGGAATTCTCCGGGCCGACGAAATACGACGAAAAACACTCGCGGAGGTCGAAACGCTCAAAGCCCGGCGAAATCGGGCGTCGAAGGAAATCGGCGCGCTGATGGGACAGAAGAAAACCGCCGAGGCCGAGGCGAAGAAGGCGGAGATGCGCGAGTTGGGTGACCGCATCGCCGCGCTGGACAAGCAGGCGTTGGAAGTTGAGGCGGCGCGGGATCAATTGATGCTGCGTCTGCCGAATCTGCCGCATGAATCGGTGAAGATTGGCAAAGCGGCGGAGGACAATCCGGTGGTTCGTGTTTATGGTGAGCCGGCGGCTTTCGCCTTCAAACTGAAGTCTCACGTCGAACTTTGCGAGAGTTTGAGACTGGTGGATTTTGCGCGGGCGACAAAACTTTCCGGCAGCGGCTTTCTGCTCTACACGAACTGGGGCGCGCGGCTGGAGCGGGCGCTGATTCAGTTTCTGCTCGACCTGCATACCACGGAACACGGTTATACCGAGGTGTCGCCGCCGTTCATGGTCAACCGGGATTGCATGGTCGGATCGGCCCAGTTCCCCAAACTTGTTGATCAGGCATACGCGATTCAGGAAGGACTCGATACGGCCACATTGGGAAAACACTTTTTGGTTCCCACGGCCGAAGTGCCGGTGGCGAACATTCATCGCGGGGAAATTTTGGCCGAGAAGCAGTTGCCGGTTTATTATTGCGCCTACACGCCGTGTTTTCGCGGCGAGGCGGGCGCGGCGGGCGTCGGCACGCGCGGCATGATTCGCGTGCATCAGTTCGACAAGGTTGAATTGATCAAAATTGTGAAACCGGAGCACGGCTACGATGAGTTGGAGAAAATGGTGGCGAACGCGGAACGCGTGCTCCAATTGCTGGGCCTGCATTACCGCGTGGTGTTGTTGTGCACGGGCGACATGGGCTTTGCGAGCGCGAGGACCTGCGACCTCGAGGTGTGGGCGCCGGGGCAGGGGAGTTATCTCGAAGTGTCGAGCTGCTCGAACTGCGAGGATTTCCAGGCGCGCCGCATGAATCTGCGGTTTAAAACGGAAGCGGGCGAAAATAAATTCCCGCACATCCTCAACGGCAGCGGCACGGCACTGGCACGATTGTTTGTCGCGCTGATTGAAACGCACCAGCAGGCGGACGGCAGTATAAAAATTCCCACGCCGTTGCAACATTACCTGAAGGCGGATCAGATCCGCGCCTAAGTCAAAGGGCCGGCACACAAAATGACTAATGACGAAGCGCTAATGACTAAAGAATACCGAATTAGTGAAATCCAAATATGGTGCGCTCGAACATCTTTCGTCATTGGAGTTTTGACAATTCTTTCGGCATTCGGATTTAGTCATTCGTCATTCAATTCCCCGGCGTGCTTTTGCGACCGCGTTTTATGAGGATCCTACTGGCCAGCAGCGAAGTCCATCCGTATTCCAAAACCGGCGGGCTGGCGGACATGGTTGGCGCGCTGGGCAAGGCGCTGGCGCGCGCGGGCCATGAAGCGTGCATCGTCACGCCGCTGTACCAGGGCATCCACGAGCGATTCCCGGCCATGCGCCGCGTGGATTGGCAATTCAATTTGGCGTTGGGCGCGCAGCCGGTGCCGGCGGAATTGTGGTCGCTGGAGATTGAAAAAGGGCTGACGATTTATTTCGTTGACCAGCCGGAATTCTATCAACGCGCCGGCATTTACCTGGAGAACCACGTCAGTTACCCGGACAATGCCGAACGGTTCATTTTTTTTTCAAAGTGCGTCGCGAATCTGGCGCGTTATCTGCCGTGGCGGCCGGACGTTGTTCACGTCAACGACTGGCAGGCCGGGCTGGTGCCGGCATTGATGCGGCACCAGCGGCGCGGGGAAGGGTGGGGGAATCCGCCGCCGGTGTGCCTGACGATTCACAATCTCGCTTATCAGGGGACTTTTCCGGCAGCCGCATTCGCGCTGACCAATTTGCCGGAAGAATTTTTCACCATTGAAGGCGCGGAGTTTTACCAGCAATTGAATTGCCTCAAGGCCGGAATCGCGTTTGCCGATGTGATTACGACGGTGAGCCCGCGTTACGCGCGCGAAATCACGACGGAGGAATTCGGGTGCGGGCTGGATGGTTTATTGCGCCGGCGGCAGGACCGGCTTTTCGGAATTCTCAACGGCGTGGATCCCGAAGAATGGAACACCCGGCACGATCCGTTTCTCAAACACCCCTATTCCGCGGCGCGGCTGGCGGGCAAGCGGAAGAACAAGATCGAATTGCAAAAGGAACTGGGTTTGCCGGTGGCGGCGGACGCACCGCTGTTCGGCACCATCACCCGGCTCGCCGAACAAAAAGGCGTGGACATCCAATTGGGCGCGCTCGAAGAAATGTTGAGCGCAGACATCCAGTTTGTTTTGCTCGGCAGCGGCTCGGCGGCTTTTGAGCGCGGCTATCACATACTGTCCCGCCGTTTTCCGTCCCAGGTGGCCGTTCACATCGGCTATGACGAAGGCTTGTCGCACCGGATCGAAGCCGGGTGCGATTTTTACATCATGCCGTCACGTTTCGAGCCGAGTGGCCTGAACCAGATGTACAGCCTTCGTTACGGCACGATTCCCATCGTCCGCGCCGTTGGCGGTCTGGATGACAGCGTGATTGATTTTTTGCAAAATGCGGCGCGCGCCAACGGAATCAAATTTCGCGAATACTCCGCCCGTGCCCTGGCCAAGGCAATTCGGAAAGCCCTGGCGCTTTACCAGCAACCCGGTTTGTTGCGGCGTTATCGCCAAAACGCCATGAAGACGGATTTTTCCTGGAATCAAACCGTTGGTGAGTACCTGAAGATTTACAAGACCGCTGAAAAAATCAGCTCTGGACAAGATTTGCATATCTCCGGGCGCGTTCTATGACGCGCCAACGCTGTGATGATCCTCCACCCACGGCGCGTTTCATGCTTGTGCTATGGATAGCCCGATGCGCCAGCTGTTCTGCCCGCAGCATATTGATTCAGTAATTCGCGATTTCTAACGGCCAATTCTTTTTGGTCCGTCAACAGGGCCAAAGTTTCCGCGGCTTCGGCTGTGTGAATTGCTTTTTCAAACTGGCCGGCTTCGGCATAGGCGGCACCGAGTGTCCCGATGAGGAGGGGTTGCCGGCTGTCGGTCAGTTTGACCGCCAAGAGGGCCAGTCGCACGGCTTCTTTGCCGTCACGCAATCCGGGTTTGCCAGCCGTTGTCAGAATCCAGGCGAGATTGTTTAATAAAACAGGGTTATTGGAATCCATGTCCAAGGCTTTGCGGTAGGATTGAATGGCCTGTTCGATATTTCCGTCCGCTTCGGACTGTATAGCCAGTTGGATATGCTTCTCAGCCTGCGGATTTACAGGCGGAGACGGTTGGTCATCACAAGCGGTAGTAAAGCCATCAAAGATTGGCATGTCACCGGGCAGCAATTCCCGCAGATTGGCGGGTTGGGTGTTGAATTGCATTCTGGAAAAAACTTTTACTTGAAAAAATTCCTGGGGAGGGAGGCTGCCGAGAGCAAAGGGGACTGGTCCCCATGTGGCACTGTAAAATCCGGCCGCACTGGTTTTCGTGTCGCGAGACAGATTTATCCACGTCTGCGGATGGTGGATCAAAGGTTCAACCCATCCCACACTTCCGGGCGGAAACGATATGAAGCCGAAATTGATCCGCGGCACGATAACAATATCTCCCGGTTGAAGCATTGATCGCTCGCAATCAAGCGGCTGGGCACCAAGTTTCTCCATGTAGTATTGGAACCCCCCATGCTGTTCAAACCAAAGCTTGTGATTTGTCGATTTGTATCTGACGACAATTTGTTCCGCCGCCATTCGGCCTGAATTGGCCAGCTGATAGTCGGCCTGCATAAGGACCATCGTGATGACCGCGGCTGGCGCCAGCGGCCACAGCAACCAACCGCTCACCGGAAAGTTTCCCCAAATTGTCTCCAAACGGCGGACCAGGAGGATCGCCGCTGCCGGGACAATGGGAAGAAAACTTCGGGCATTTACCGTCCAGTTGAGCCCCATTGCGAAGAACAGCCCGCTGATTATCCATAGTACGAGGATCACGCTGGTTACATCCTGTCGCCGCCAAGTTTCCGCCCCGGCCAGCAACAAGCAGTGCAGACCTCCGGCGGTGAGGAAAATTACTTGCAGTCGAAAGCTCCAGTGGTTGAATGATTCGGGATTTGTCTTCGAGTTGAACAACCCCGGGTCATCCCCCAGCCAAAAGAATCCCAGCAATATGCCGAATATCACGATGCCACCCGTCAACCATGTCTGCCGGTGCCACAACAACGGGGCAAAGAACAACAGCGGCAGCAGGCTCCCGCCGGCAAAAGCCAGACCGATGATTCCTCTCGCTGTCCATCCGCCGAGAAACTCGGAGTCGTACACTTGCGCGAAATTGGCGGCGGCAGACAGCAGACCCTTTCCATACATTCCGGCCGTTATCCATTCGTAAGTTGCCAGCATGATCAGCGGAACCGCCGCGCCCGCCAGCCACCAGCCTAATTTGCGTGTGCGGAGAATGCTCATGAAGGGCAGGAGCGGCAACAGGGTCACCGCACTGTACTTGGTCAGCACGGCCAGACCCGCAAGCACTCCCGCTCCGAGGAATAGCCAAAAGTTGTGCCCGTTTCCCAGGGCGCGTTCCCAAAACACCAGCGCCCAAATCCAGAAAGTCAGCATAAGCACATCGCACATCAGCGTCGAACTCGAAACCAGGAACACCGGTGTCAAGATGGCGAACACGGTGGCCAGCAACGGCCGGTCACACCACATTTTGGCAAGGAAATAAATGCCTGCCGCCGATGCGAAAGTGACTACCAGACAGGCCAGATGTAGGGCTATTTCGTTCCAACCAAACAATAAGGCCACCCCGGCCAGAAAGTAGGACATCAGCGGCGGATTGCAATTGGCCACCCACATGGGTGTCGCGGTCCCATACCAGTTCACCTCAACCCCAAAGAAGTCGGCTGGATGCTTCTGAATCCATTGGCCGGCCCAAATAAAGAGCGGATCATCCGCATGGACTGCCTTGTTGACAAACGGGCCCAGACATATCAGCAGTATGATTCCAATCAAGACGAGGGGATATCTTGAAATCCAGCCTTTCTTTAAAGGCAAAGGCACAGGTTCTGATTCTGCATTCATTGAATCGGCGGCAACTTAGTGAAGTCACCGGTTCAAAGTCAATTGTCCATGCAGTGTGATGAGGATACCGCGGATACGCGGAAAGTTCTTCAAAGGGCAACTGGCTGCCAGAGAGAGCAGGGGAAGATAATTCGCAATTGAATAAAATCAGAAAACTCCATGAGTTTATTGACCGCCTGGCATCGGAAGCAATTTTAGGGCAAGGCGGCAAGACGCTGGCGCTTTACCAGCAACCCGGTTTGTTGCGGCGTTATCGCCAAAACGCCATGAAGACGGATTTTTCCTGGAATCAAACCGTTGGTGAGTACCTGAAGATTTACAAGACCGCTGAAAAAATCAACTCTGGACAAGATTTACGAACCGCTGGGCGCGTTCCCTGATGACAGCGTTGGGATGATCCACCACCCACGGCGCGTTCCACAGGACGTAGAATTCAAAGTCCGTTGGCTGGCGATTGTGGCTGCGTTGGAACTGATTCAGGCGCGGAATCATGGTTTTTTGTGCGGCGGTCAGCGCCTGCTCCGGATTGTGCGGATTGCCACCCGGCCAAAGCTCAGGCCGGATTTGGAAACGGGAAATTTCCCCAACCGCCCCGATGGCGTGATCGTTGTTGCCGCTTTCAATCAAGGAAAGCGCTTCCCAGCGATCCATTGCCAAGGCCGGCATCGCCAGCCCAAAGCCGGCCAGAACGAACATGATGTATAGACGAACATTCATCGTCGGGTAATAAAGCGGACGGTTAGCACGGCGTCAACAGGATTGTACCTGATTTAAATATAACAAACATTGTGTAACTATATTTAAAAACGAGGCACTGATTTAAATCCTGTTTAAGCCATTGCTGTTTAGCATAATAAAGTTCTGTTTGTTATTCTTTTGTCCATTAATAGTTTAACTTAAAGGTGTGTTGGGTTACTGGTAAACGGTCTGGTAGCCCAGTCATGGAAACAAAAAAACGCGTGTAAGTCGTTGTCAGTTAACGGATGGTAACTGGTAGCTAGCAGGCGAGACGGTGTGTAATTCGTTGATAATTAAGCAAACACCCCTGCCCTTGCACGGCATTATTTCATGACTTCGGGCATCATTCTATTGATTGCGTCTACGCACAAACTGAACAGATCCTGAACCTCTTGGATGTCATATATCTTTTCTGGGTGCTGAGTCGGATTCCGGAAATTAACTCGAATGTGGCCAAGGTTTTGGATGATTCCCGACGATGGTCGCTTTCCGGTTGTCTTGGCGGCTAGAACATGGGTCATCTGTCCCCAAGTCAGCTCCTGTTGCGCTGGTCGAACGAATCACTTGTACAAAAGCAATTCCCTGACCGATCAGTCCAATTTTAAACCTGTTCCTTTGTGGCGTTGAATAGTTTGGCCATTTTACGCACGCACCAACGGGGCATGATTCGCACCAGAAAAACGAGAAAATGGTTTTGCCAGCCGGGAATGGCCAGCAATCTTCCCTTGCGAAAAGCACGATGGCCATGGCGCGCAACGGCTGCCGCCGGCATTTTGGGCGTATTAAGCCGCCGCATTTTTTGGCCGTGCGAGACGTTGCCGAAATTGGTTGCGGTTGGACCGGGACAAAGCCCCGTCACCGTCAATCCGGTGCCGGCGAGTTCTTCCGCCAGCGCCTCGGTGAATGAAAGCACGTAGGCTTTGGTCGCGTAATAAACCGCCATGCCGGGGCCGGGCTGGAATCCGGCCAGCGAACCGACGTTGAACACGCCGCCGTGCCGGCGTTCGATCATGCCCGGAAGAAACAGCCCCGTCAGGTTCGTGAGCGCGGTGATGTTGACTTGAATCATCTCGAGTTGACGCTCCAGCGGCAACCCGGCAAACGCGCCGTTCGCGCCAAATCCGGCGTTGTTGACCAAAACGTCCACCCTGATTCCCCTGCCCTGCAATTCCTTGAAGATGTGCGCCGGAGTTTCGGGCAGGGAAAGATCGGCGGTCAAAACGAGTGCTTCAATTTTGTGCGCCTGACGCAATTCTTTGGCCAGCGTTTCCAGCGCTTCGGTATTGCGGGCGAGCAACACCATACGGCATCCGTCCGCCGCAAAGCACCGCGCCAATTCCAGCCCGATTCCCGACGATGCGCCAGTGATTAAAACCGTTTCGCCCTGCATGTTTTATTTTGGTGGGGCGAGGCTACCGACGAGCCGCTTCCGCAAAGCTCCGGCACGCGAATGCCGACTTGCCCCTTCGCGGCAACGAAACCGCTTCGGCGGCACAGGCGCGGGGATCGGTCTTCGTTTGACTTCGACCCGACGGGCGCTCGCCCCACCGAAAGGGAGTTACCACCAACCGTTTTGCTGTTCGCGGCATTCATTTTGCCTTGCGCGGGTTATTGATTTCCCCACCCGAACCGCTTGGTGATGGGCCAAAAAACGAAGAAGGATTTGCCAATGGAACTCGCTGCCGGGAAATCGCCCCAAAACCGCGAATCAGAGCTGTTCATCGTATTGTCGCCCATGACAAAAAGATGATTGGTGGATACCTGAAATTCGCGGCCCGGTCCCAGTGCTCTGATCAGCGCGTGACCGTAATACTGGTTATCCTGGTAATGAAGGGTCTTGGTCCCCGGCGGCACACCGGGAAAAGAATAAAGATTTTCGAAATGCGGGGTGGACGCGGACAGCGGCTGGCCATCCACCACGAGATGTCCGACCGGCACGGTCTCGCCACCGAATTGCGGCGCCCCCGTCACTTCGTAATCCTGGGCCAATGCGAGCGTCTCGCCGCCCAGTCCCACGAGGCGTTTGATATAAAACTGGTCGCCCGGCATTCCGACCGCCGCCCGGCGATCCTCCGGGACTCCTGACGTTGCGAAAACGATGATGTCCCCGCGTTGCGGTTTGCGAAAATTATAACTAACCCGGTCCACAAACAGATGATCGCCCGCGGAAACCTGCAATTTAACCACGTCATCGCCCTTGTGGTAAAACTGGCCGCGCTCGAATTCCGTGTGCGGGTGCAATCCCGCGCGATAGACCAGAGGATCCATGCCCTGGGGCGCTTCTCCGTAGTCGGGTGGAAACAAGATCGTCTGGGACTGGCCGCCAATCCAGATTTTTTGCCAGAGGTTGAAAATCAAAAAACGGACCGGCGGCTCGACCGCCTGCAATTCGCCGTCAGTGTCCGCAACGACGTGAATGTACGAAACGCCGGCAAACCATTCCTTGATGCGCTCCCAGCCGGTCGGAGCCTTGAACTTCGGATCGCCCGGCTGGCCATCGTGCGGCAGATGGTTTTTTGAGATGACGCCAAACAGCGTCGGCTGCATCGAGCCGGTGGGGATTTTGAACGGTTGCAGGAAAAACGTGCGAATGGCCATCGCCACGGCCACCGCCACAAGGATGACTTCGACGTTTTCGCGCCACAGGGCGTGTGGATACGGCTTGAGCCACTTGTTCGCGGCAAAATCCAGTTCGTCCATCTTGATCCGGATCTTGCCGGTGTTTTCTCCCGCCGCGATGGTGTCCCGCAAATGATTCATCGCCAGGGTCACTCCGCCAATCGCCGGTGGCGTGAGGACATCGCGTTGCGCGCACAGCAAATGGTGCACGTGCTTCCGCATCGCGCACGCCTCGCGAACGGTTGAGGAAAAGAACCAGCGGATTATCATGTTTTATTAAATGGTTTTGACACGGATTTTACGAATTTTCACAAATTTATTCAGGAACAATCCAACATTTGCGTTAATTGGCGTAATTCGCGTCTGTATTTTACGCCTTCAGCACCTCAATAAATGCTTCCTGCGGAATGTTCACCGTGCCGAACGCTTTCATGCGCTTTTTGCCCTCCTTTTGCTTTTCCAGCAGCTTGCGTTTGCGCGTGATGTCGCCGCCGTAACATTTCGCCGTCACATCCTTGCGGAAGGCGCTGACCGTTTCGCGCGCGACAATTTTTCCGCCAATGGCCGCCTGGATCGCGACCTGATATTGCTGGTGCGGGATGACTTCCTTGAGCTTGGCCGCGAGCGCGCGTCCCCGGCCCTCCGCCTTGTCGCGATGCACGATGCACGAAAACGCGTCCACGGACTCGCCGTTGACGAGCAGGTCGAGCTTTACCATCGCCGACTCCTGATAATCGGCGTGTTCGTAATCCATCGAACCGTAACCGCGCGTCATGCTTTTAATGCGGTCATGAAAATCTATCAAAATCTCATTCAACGGCAACAGGCTCGTCAGCATGACCCGCCGCGCATCCAGCGTTTCCGTCTGGTCCACCGCGCCGCGCTTCTCGGTAATCAACGCCATCATGTCGCCGATGTTTTCATTCGGGCAGATCACAAAGGCTTTGACCATCGGCTCCTCGATTTTCAGGATGTAATTCGGTTCCGGCAAAAACGCCGGGTTGTCAATTTGCTTCACGACGCCGTCGCTCATCGTCACGCGATACACCACGCTCGGATACGTCGCGATGATGTCCATGCCGTATTCGCGGCGCAACCGTTCCTGCACAATTTCGAGATGCAACAAACCGAGAAACCCGCAACGAAAACCGAAGCCGAGCGCGACCGACGTCTCCGACTGATAAACAAACGCCGAATCGTTGAGCTGCAACTTGGCCATGTTCGCCTTGAGATGCTCGTAATCGCCGGTGTTGATGGGATAAATCCCGCTGAACACCATCGGATGAATCTCCTTGAACCCCGCCAGCACCGGTGAGGGATTCCGCGAATCCGTCACCGTGTCGCCCATCTTCACTTCCTTGGGGCTTTTGATGTTCGCGGTGAAATAACCCGTCTCGCCCACTTCCAATTTCTCGCGCACGTAAGGCTTGGGGTTGAAGCTGCCCACCTCCTTCACCTCGACCGTTTTGCCGGAGTGCAGCAACTTGACCTGCATTCCCGCCTTCAACTCGCCGTTGAACACGCGCACGTGCGTGACGACGCCCTTGTAAGTGTCAAAATAGGAATCGAAGCCCAGCGCCTGCACCGATGGCGCGCCGGTCGGCTTCGGCGGCGGAATGCGCTCAATGATCGCCTCCAGGATTTCTTCTATGCCAATCCCCTCCTTGGCGCTGGCCAGAATCGCCGTGTCGCCCGGAATGGCCAGAATGTCCTCCAGCTGTTGCCGGGTCTCCGGAACATTCGCATGCGGCAGGTCAATTTTGTTGATGATGGGGATGATCGTGAGATTCTGTTTCATCGCCAGGTGCACGTTGGCGACCGTTTGGGCCTCGACGCCCTGCGCCGCGTCCACGATGAGCAGTGCGCCTTCGCACGCGCTCAAGCTGCGCGACACCTCGTAGGAAAAATCCACGTGCCCCGGCGTATCAATCAGGTTCAACTCGTAAGTTTCGCCGTTGCGCGCCGTGTAACGCATCGTGACCGGATGCGCCTTGATGGTGATGCCGCGCTCCTTCTCGAGGTCCATGGAATCGAGCAATTGCGCCTCCATGTCGCGGGTGGCGATGGTGCCGGTGCGATGCAACAGGCGGTCGGAAAGCGTCGTCTTCCCATGATCAATATGGGCGATGATGCTGAAATTGCGAATATGCGCTGCGTCCATCCGTGTTTCCTAATCGTAATCTTAATCGTAATCGCAGTGTCGAACTTTAAATTGCGAATCCGAGCGCAGCAGGATACCCGGAAAGCGGGTGAAGAAAAGGAAATTTCCCTGCACCCAGAACGGGTTGACACGAATTTCACTAATTAACACGAATTCATTTTTAACCGGAAAGAACGCGGAAATTTGAGGCGAAATTATGAAATCATTGCCAACGGTTCGCCATAAGACTTATGCTCCAGGAAATATCAAGAACGAGCTTATGATTTCAAACGAACAGCCGTCCCCTTTCAGAAGCTGGGCTCAAATGCAACCCCGTCCACCGGTTCAGGAGGACACCCTCAAATCCGGTCAGGTGCAGATTGAGCGCAAGACGATTGCCTTCATCCTCAAGGAAAACCAGCGCGGCCGGTTTCTCCGCATTTCTGAAGATGCCCGAGGGCGTCGGAATGCCATCATCATTCCCTCCACCGGCCTGGCCGAATTCCAAAAACTGCTGGATGAAATGATCAAGGTGTCACGCGAACTGCCGGAGAAAAACCAGCCGGAGACGTAAGGGCGTGGTGCAAATCTGCCAGCACCGCAGGTGCGAAATCTTTGCAGCTTGTGAATTTAATTTTCCAAAAGCTCCGTTCAGGGAGCGGTATCATCGGAATATGCCGCTCCCACGGAGTTTGATGATGTTTTGCGGAAAAAATCTACAAAGATGCCGCGCCTACGGCGCTGGTTTTGGTTTTGCGGACAGCCGGCATATCTAGTCGCGTGAATTTTCAAGGGGACGGCGAATGTTTCTCCTTCTCCCGCTCATCGCGCCGTAGCATAGCGAAGGCGGATGGGAGAAGGTCGGGCTCCTTCCCTGCAACAGTTCCCTCCTTTTGTGTTATGAATCTGTGAATTTAATGCATGGGTTTGTTTCATCCCGTCCGTGTGAAAACACGGGCGGGATTTTTATTCTCCGAGATTGCGCCGCAAGAGCGCGCTCAATTTGGCCGGCGAAAGAACCGTGACGGTTTTGCCTTTGACAGCGAGGAGCTTTTGATCGCGGAACTTCGCGAGCGTGCGCGAAAAAGTTTCACTGACCGTGCCAAGCTCCGCCGCCAGCACGCGCTTGGTCATTGCCAACTCGATTTTCACCGGCGATTCGCTCTGTGGATTCGGGCAGCGCTTCACCAACCAGTTGGCCAGCCGCGTTTCGACATCTTTTAACGTCAAATCATCAAGTTGCCCGACCAGCACGCGCAAATGGCTGCTCATCGAGCCGAGCATCCGCAGCGCGAGTTCTGGCTGGCGTTTGAGCAGCGCAAGAATGCCATCCTTCTGCACCAGCAAAACCTGCGTAGCCTCCAGCGCGCGCGCGTCTGCGGGATAGCCAGTTGCCGTCGCCAGCGCCACTTCGGCGAACGATTCGCCGGAGCGAAAAACGTGGATTATTTGCTCCTTGCCGACGGCATTAACGCGATGGACATTCACTGCACCGCGCTGCACGACGTAAAACCCGAAGGCCGGATCGCCCTCGTGAAAAAGGTATTCGCCCTTCTCCAGCGGCTTCACAACCGTGACTTCCGCAATGTGTTCCAAATCCGCCGGTGGCAGCCCGGTGAAAAGCTGGCAGTTTCGCAGCGTGTTGACGACGGCAATTTTTTTGAACTTGGCGACGGATGCGGACATGACTCCATTCAAGCAATCCCGCGCCAAAAGTAAATAATCCAATCACTTCCGTCGCCGCGCTCGACTTTTGACTCGAACCCTTCGCCGGTTAATTTCTCGACCAGCGGCGACGGCAAAAACGGCGCGACGACAATCAAGCCTTCATCCAGCTTGAGTGCGTCCACGCGCCTACGGATTTCGGGAAATGGCTCGACGCCGCGGCGGATCAGGTCGCGCACGTCAAAGCGTTTGAATTGGTTCAGCGGCGGCATGGTTCAATGCGTTACAGGTTGTTGTGGAACGTCCGCAATAATTTTTTTACCGCTGCTCATAAAACTTTTTTCTTACAGGACAATCATCACCCAGCCCGGCGAGTGCTGATTTGATTTAAGTCAACAAGTTGCGCTTTTAGTCGCTGGTGGCGAATCAACCGGGTTTTGACTTGTATCAAAAATCCCAGGCGACTAATGTGCGAAGATGATGGCATGAAAATGACTGCTGAACCAACGGTGGCGGAACCATTTGCCACCGCCGCCAAAACCTTCGACTTTGCCAATGAACAATTAAACCGCGAATGGAAGACGATGGAGGCGATGATCAAAATACATTGTCGCGATCAACATGGGTCAAGCGTGACGTTGTGCGCGGAATGTCAGAAGCTTTTGGATTACGCCGGCGTGCGGTTGGAACGTTGCCGGTTCGGCGCAGAAAAGCCGACCTGCGCCAACTGCCCTGTCCACTGTTATCAACGCACCCGCCGCGAGCAGGTCAAGGCGGTGATGCGCTACGCCGGGCCGCGCATGGTATGGGAGCATCCGCTGATGAGCCTGCGCCACTGGCTGGACGGGTTCAGAAAAGCGCCGGATGTGTGAGCCAAAAAAAATCATTGTCATTTGTTTTTCAATTCCGAACGCGTGACATTAGTCGGGTTTGGCCGCGACGAGCGTAATTGCCGCCAAGTGATCGTGGTACTTGCGAAAGATGCGGCGCATGTCAAAAACACGCCGGCGGGCTTCAGGCATTCGCAAGACGTTGAAAACAAAACACAATGCGCGCCAAAAACCTTCGTCACGAATCAATCGTCGCGGCTCCAGCAGGTGCATTGGCGCGGTGACTTCCGCTTGAATGTTGAAACCGACAGATTCGAGCAACTCGCGCCATTCGCGAGCCGTCAACGGACGCGCGCCGACGTGAATGCTGTGCGACAGCTCATGGCTGATTTCGTCCTTGACGGAGTCGGGCAACTCGTCGGGCGTCAGGCTTAACTCGTGGATGCCGTAACGTCCGCCGGGCTTTAACAAACGAAATGCTTCCGCCGCGATGCGCCGCTTTTGCTCCGGCCCTTGCATTGTCAGCATGGCTTCACCATAGACAACCGTGCCGGATTGATTAGGCAGGCCGGTTTGCTCGGCATCGCCGACGAGACACCGTTGTTGCGGTTCGCGCAGAAAACTCCGCACTTTGTCGGCGGCGGCTTCGTCGCGCTCAACCGCCGTGTAAGTTGCCGGTTGCCGGCTCAAAGCCATCCGCGCCGTCACGCCAAGACCCGGCGCGAATTCGATGACCAAGTCGCGGGACTGAATGTTCAACTGATTCAGCATGGTCCGCGTGAGTTCGAGGCCGCCGGGACGGAGCACGCGCTTGCCCAGTTTGGCGAGCAGCCAATGACCGGGCATTTTGTGGGTGTTGTCAGCGGATGGCTGATGACTTTCGGAAGCCGGAGTGCAAATGGTGCAGTTCATATTTTTTGTGAGTTGATGGTTTAAGCAAATCAGCAATGGCCGTCGCCTTCGTTCGCTCCCGTTTTGGCTTTGCCAGCGGGCTTGATGAGCGTCAGCAACATTGAGAAAGGCTGGCTGGCTTTGACGGCATGACGAAGGTTTGGCGGCATATGCAGCAAAAAGCCAGCCTTGAGCGTGTGCCATTTCCCGTCGAGACTGAACTCACATTCGCCCGACAGAATTTCAATCAGCGCGTGCTGGGTGGATGTGTGCTCGCTCAACTCCTGACCCTCGGCAAAGCCGAAGAGAACCACGCGCACGTAAGCGGTGTTCAGCAAAGTGCGGCTGACAATGCCGTTGGCGGCAAATTTGGTTTCTTCCGACAGCGACAGAATTTTTTCCCGCGCCGGATCAATCAAAGGCTTCTCACTCATGCTGAAAGTTTCGCACAAGCACGGCTTGCAGGATTTGACTCAAATCAAATAATTCTTGTTTGGAAGGATGGCAGCGTCGTTCCGGCAGTCACAGGCCACTGCTAGAGCAAAGGGAGGGATTCACCAAAAATCCCAAAGATCTGACACATGGAAATGATCACAATCACGAATTGCCCCTCTGTAATCTCTTCAAAAGTTGACTGATCTGTGGCCCCACACGTTGCAGTTGTTCACGGTGAACGGCGGAAAGTTTTTCGAGAACGATTTCACCCCGCTTTGTGAGGGCAAGATAAACTTGGCGGCGATCTTTTTGGCTTGGCACCCGCTGCACATAATGTTCTACGACTAGCCGGTTGGCCAACCCGACGGCGCTGTGATGCAAAATCTGTAGCCGCTCGGCCAGTTCGCCAATGGTGATGTGATCGCGGCTAGGAAACCCCTTGATTGCCAACATGGCCTGGTGCTGTTGCGGCGTGACTCCGGCTGCGTGAGCCGCATTTTCACTAAAACGGAGGAATCTTCGCAGCCCATAACGAAACTCGGCGAGCATTTTGTAGTGCTCTTTGGTGATGTTATTTTTTCCAGTTGGCATAAGTTTCAAATTGCTTGCCGGAGAATAACCACTTCGGCCACAAAATCCAGTTGAAATATATCGCGCCACGATATAATATTGCTTTCAGACGTTAATGGATAAATCACTTGTTGAGGTAAAAAGTCCAACGTCGGCGGCCCAGGAAAGAGCCGCGCTTGAAGTGCTGGCCGAACAGTGAAAATGTTTTGAAATTCTGGCCTTGCCACTTCTCAACCATAACCAATTGAAAGAAGGGAATAGCATATGTCATTAAGATTAGGAGACGTGGCTCCCGATTTTTCAGCCACAACCACCGAAGGGCCAATTGAGTTTCATCAATGGCTCGGCAATTCCTGGGGCGTTTTGTTTTCGCATCCCGCCGATTACACCCCGGTTTGCACGACGGAACTAGGCATGGTGGCCAAAATCAAGGCCGAATTCGCGAAGCGCAACGTCAAAGTGATCGCCGTCAGCGTGGACCCGCTGGATTCGCACCAGGGCTGGATCAAAGACATCAACGATACCCAGCGTTGCACGATGAACTTCCCGATTATCGCTGACGAATGCCGGGAGGTTGCTTTCGCCTACGACATGATTCATCCCAACGCCGACGATAAGGCCACTGTGCGCTCGGTGTTCATCATTGGCCCCGACAAAAAAATCAAATTGACCCTGACCTATCCGGCCAGCACGGGCCGGAATTTTGCCGAAATCCTGCGGGTGATTGACTCCCTCCAACTCACGGCCGACCACAAGGTGGCGACGCCCGCCGACTGGCGGCAGGGCGAAGATTGCATCGTGTCGCCGTCGGTTTCCGACGCCGATGCGCAGAAACTTTTCCCAAAAGGCGTCCGCAAAGTGAAACCGTATTTGCGCTACACGCCCCAGCCAAACAAGTGAATTTGCCGCGGCACAGCATGAGCAGGAAATGCCATCATGGGATCGAATGTTATGTTGGCGGAACACCGTTGGTCCGGTTGCGACGTCTGTCCGAACTGACCAGTTGTGAAATCTTGGCCAAAGTCGAATTTATGAATCCCGGCGGCTCGGTCAAGGATCGAACCGCCTACAGTATCATCACCGAAGCGGAAGCCGCCGGCGAATTGAAGCCGGGCGGCACCATCGTTGAAGGCACCGCCGGCAACACCGGCATCGGTTTGACCGTGATTGGTCGGGCGAAAGGCTATCGAACGGTCATCGTCATCGCAGAAAACCAGTCTTCCGAGAAAATCCAGTTGCTTCAGACCTTGGGAGCCAGAGTCATCCCCGTGCCCGAAAAGCCCTACAGTGATCCAGCCAATTACAACCGCCAAGCAGAACGTCTGGCGCAGGAGAATGGTTGGTTCTGGGCCAACCAATTCGACAACATCAATAACAGCCTCGCCCATTATATGACCACCGGCCCGGAAATCTGGCAGCAGACTTCCGGCGAGGTGACCGCCTTTGTTTCCTCGGTAGGCAGCGGCGGCACGCTGGCCGGCACGAGCCGGTTTCTGAAGGAACGCAACGCGAAGATATTGGCGGTATGTGCCGACCCCTACGGTGCCGCCATGTGGTCGTGGTTCAAACAAGGAAATCTTGAAACCAAGGACGGCGATTCGATTGCGGAAGGCATTGGCCTGACGCGTGTAACGAAAAATCTGGAAGGCGTTGCTGTGGATGAGGCATATCGAATTGCTGACCAGACCGCACTGACAATCATTCATCACTTGTTGCGGGAGGAAGGATTGTTTGTCGGTTTGTCCTCCGGGATCAACCTTGCCGGAGCGGCGCGCTTGGCCCGTGAGCGCGGCCCCAATCAGGTCATCACCACGATCCTCTGTGATTCCGGCATCCGATACATGTCAAAGATTTTCAACCGTGAATGGCTGGGAATGCATCATTTGAATCCAGACCTGCCGCTGGAATCAATCTTTGATTCAAAACACCGTGACTGATGAAATCTTCAAACCGCAGCCGATGCACATCTCTTAACAAAAAAACTTTACGAGCATGAAAATTCTGACCGAAAAATCCAGTGCCTACGTTATCAGCCATTTCAATAATCGGCACGAACGCATGGCCACCGCGCCTTCACAATCACTGAAACCTTCGATTACGATTTCACACCAAACCGGGGCCGGTGTCCGAGAAATCGCGGAGCGGCTGGCTCAAGTTCTTCAGAAAACGGAATTCAAAGGGCAACAGCCTTGGGCAGTATTTGACCAGCAACTCATAGAAAAGGCATTGGAGGAAAACCGTTGGCCCAAGGAACTGGCGGAGAAAATCACGGAAGACAAACGCCTCTTCATTGATGAGTTGATGGATGATTTGTTCAGCCTGCGACCGCCGTCCTGGGTGCTGGTGCCACAAGTCGTGGAAACCGTGCTGCGTCTGGCGATGGCTGGCCATTCAATTCTGGTGGGCCACGGCGCGACGGTGGTCACGGCGAAATTGCCGAATGTGTATCATGTGCGCTTGACCGGTTCATTGCCCCGGCGAATCGAGCGCGAGCAAACGTTGCGGAAGCTGACACCTGTGGATGCCGCCAAATTTGTCAGGAAAGAAGATCGAAGGCGCGAGAAATACCTTAAAGCACACTTTCATGCCCGCCTTGACAATGAATTGCTCTACGACTTGGTGATCAATACCGACCGAGTTTCCATTGGCGACGCAGTTGCAGTCATCGCCGAGGGAGCTCAAAGGTTTTTTCAGCCTTTTAGGATTTCAAGCGTATGAACCATTCCGCAATCATCTTGGTTGGTGACAATTATTCAGTGCCGGGAACAGGAAGGCAGACCAGGCGGATTCCCTGCCAACCCAAAAAAAGGAGCTTTTTTGACTCAGGTCAAAGTCCTGTTGTGCCCATTCCGCCATCATAAAACTAAATAACATATGCCGCCAAACAAGAAAGTGAAACTATGAACAAACCCTCTGACAAAACTTGGTTGATTTCCAAAGGCTGGATTCAAGCGGTGGTGCTCGTCATGCTTTTCGGTTTTTTCACGATGGGGCTGCTCGCGTATTACACCTACACCGACGAACCGCCGATTCCGGCCCAAGTCGTGGACGCGAACGGCAAGGTTTTGTTCACCGGCAAGGACATCATCGCCGGCCAGCAGGTTTTCCTCAAAAACGGATTGATGGAATATGGCTCAATTTTCGGCCACGGCGCGTGGCTGGGACCGGATTTCACGGCGGATTATTTGCATCGCGCCGCCGAACTGACGACTGACTTTTACGGCGGCTCTGTTTCGGACACGGCGCGGCAGCAAACCATCACCGATTTCAAAACCAACCGTTACGACGCGGCAACGGGCGTCTTGACCATCAGCGCAGCGCAGGCCGACGCCTTCCCCAGAATGACCGCCTACTACGCCGATTTTTTCGGAACGCCGACGACGAAATTCGGTTTGCGTCCCAATGCGATTACCGACCCGGAACAAATCCGGCAGCTCACCGCCTTTTTCAACTGGTCGGCCTGGGCTGGTTCGGCCCTGCGGCCGCACAAAAATTATTCCTATACGAACAACTGGCCGCCCGAATCGCTCGTCGGCAACCACGCCTCGGCGGATACCATAATTTGGAGCATGTTGTCCCTGGCCGCGCTGCTGGGCGGCATCGGCCTGTTGCTGGCCGCCTTTGGCCGGTGGAATTTTCTCGGCTGGCACGGACGCGAGGAGCAGCGCATTTCGTTCCGTCCGCCGGATGAAGTGATGCTGACGCCGGCACAGCGGTCGTGCGCCTGGTTCTTCCTCGTCATGGCGCTGCTGTTTCTGATGCAGACGCTTCTGGGCGGCGCGGGGGAACATTATCGTGCGGAACTTTCCAACTTTTTCGGCTTTGATCTGGCGCGCGTTCTGCCGTTCAACATCGCCCGCACCTGGCATTTGCAACTGGCGATTTTCTGGGTCGCCACGTCGTATCTCGCCGCCGGAATCTTTCTCGTGCCGATGATTACCGGACGCGAACTGCGCGGACAAGGCGTGCTTTCCTATCTGCTGCTCGGCGCGCTGGCGGTGGTCGTGTTTGGCAGCATGGTGGGCGAATACGCGGGCGTCTTCGGCTGGATTCAAAACGGCTGGTCGTGGTTTGGCAATCAGGGTTTCACCTTTCTCGATCTGGGCCGCTTCTGGCAAATCCTGCTGACGGTGGGGTTGTTCTTCTGGGTCGTGATCCTGTTCCGGGGATTGCGGAACAAATTGCGGACCGAATACGCGGGCAATATGCCGTGGCTGTTTTTCTTTGCCGCGCTTTCCATTCCCGCATTTTACGCCGTCGGGCTGCTCGTGCGGACGGACTCAACTTTTACCACGACGGACTTCTGGCGGTTTTGGGTCGTGCATTTATGGGTGGAGGATTTTCTCGAATTATTCACGACGGTCATGGTCGCCTATATTTTCGTGCTGCTCGGCGTGGTGCATCAGCGCGTGGCCATGCGCCTGATTTATCTGGATGTGGTGCTGTATTCGGCGGGTGGCGTCATCGGCACGATGCATCATCTGTATTTCTCCGGCGAACCGGCCTTGCACATGGCGCTCGGCGCGTTCTTTTCGGCGGCGGAAGTGATTCCGCTGACGTTCCTCACAGTCGAAGCCTGGAGCTTCCTCCAGCTCGGTGCGCAACAAAGCTCGCAGGCACAGACGTCGTTTCCGCATTTTTGGGCGGTGATGTTTCTGGCGTCCGTCGGCTTCTGGAATTTTCTCGGCGCGGGTATCTTCGGTTTTCTCATCAACCTGCCGATTGTTTCCTATTATGAAATCGGCACCGCGCTCACGGCTAATCACGCCCACGCGGCGATGATGGGCGTTTATGGCATGCTGGCGGTCGGCCTCGCGCTCTTCTGCCTGCGTTACATGATTCCCGAAAAATTGTGGAGCGATCGCGCAGCGAGAATCAGTTTCTGGTCGTTGAATCTCGGACTGGCTTGGATGGTTTTTGCCACGCTGTTTCCGCTCGGATTGATTCAACTCTATCACTCGGTGAGCGTGAGCTATTTTGACGCCCGTTCGTTGAAATTTATTTCCGGTCACACCCTCTCCATGCTTGAATGGCTGCGGCTGCCCGGTGACGCGCTGTTTATTGTCGGCGGCACGCTGCCGATCCTTTACCTCTGCTGGCTCGGCGTGAGCCGGATGAAAAAACAAACGCCGCGCGAAGAGCCGGACGGCGTGCTCTTCACTGAAATTCAGGAATCCAAAAAATTCGGCGAATGATTCACGGCATCCACATTGAAGTCATATTAGCCGGCGGCTATGCGTTGTTGCTCGTTGGCGTCGCAGCGATATTGGAATGGCTGGCCCGCCATTCGCACCGTCGCTCCGAGCACTATCGCAACTCCGGTTTCGTCTATAAACAAAAACTCGACGTGTGGGAATGTCCGACTGGCCACCACCTGACGCGCGAACAAACTGATTTCGAGCGCAAAATTGCGCTTTATCGTGCGCCCGCGCATAAGTGCAATGCCTGCCACTGCAAGAAGGATTGCACCGATTCCGGCGATGGCCGTGTTTTGGAAAGCCGCATGGATTCGTGGCTACAGTCTGAACTGCGTCGTTTTCATCGCGGCGTTTCGTTGACGCTGCTCGCGCTGGCCATCCTCATTCTGGCGGCGGAATTGATCCAGCATCGCGAAACCCGTGACTGGCTGACTCTCCTGATTTTGTTGCTTCCCATCGGCTTCGCCGCCTCAAAATACTTTGTCTCCTTTTCAGAATCAGCGAGGAAGGTGAACCCGGTCAAACCATCTCGATAATATTCAGGGTTGTTTGCCGGTGTCATTTGGGTCGGATTTCGCCTCCACTTCACACTGTTCAATGAACGCCAAAATATCCGTTGGCGCGAGATTTCTCCTGGTGGTGTCGGATTCGGGCGACATCCTTGTCGCCATGAAGCGGAACTGGAAAGTTCCGCCAACCAGCAGACAGGAATGTCTGCGCTACAAAGACTTTAACTCCCCTGCCCCTGCCCAATGACCGTCCTTCGAGCCTTTTGTTTTTCCCTTCAGTAATGATATAATGCCGGCACCATGAGCAATAACCCGGATCCGCCCCATCTCTTTCAACCGCTTACCATCAAATCGGTCACGTTGCGCAATCGCATCGGCGTGTCGCCCATGTGCCAGTATTCATCCGAAGATGGCGTGGCCACCGACTGGCATCTGGTGCACTTGGGCTCGCGCGCGGTTGGTGGCGCGGGAGTGGTCATTGCCGAGGCGACGGCGGTTTCGCCCGAAGGCCGCATTACGCCGGGCGACGCGGGCATCTGGGCGGACAAGCACGTTGAACCGATTGCGCGCATCAATCGTTTCATCAAACAACATGGCGCGGTGCCGGGAATCCAGATTGCCCACGCGGGTCGCAAGGCGTCCGCAGCGCGTCCGTGGGACGGTGGCGCGCATCTGGCTGACAACGCGGGCGGTTGGCCAACACTGGCGCCCAGTCCCCTGCCCTTCGGTGACGATTTGAACAAAGTTCCGCGCGCCATGAGTGAGGCGGACATCGTCCATGTGCAAAATGATTTTGTCGCGGCGGCCAAACGTGCGCTCGCAGCCGGCTGCGAGTGGCTGGAATTGCATTCGGCGCACGGTTACTTGAGCCACGAATTTCTTTCACCGCTCACCAACCAGCGCACGGACAAATACGGCGGCAGTTTTGAGGATCGCATCCGTTTTCTGCTGGAGACGACGCGCGCCGTCCGGGCGGTGTGGCCGGAGCGGTCGCCGCTGACGGTGCGGATTTCCTGCACCGACTGGGTGGAGGGCGGCTGGGACATCGAGCAAAGCATCGAACTGGCGCGGCGATTGAAGGCGGAGGGTGTGGATTTGATTGATTGCAGTTCCGGCGGAACAGTGCTGCACGCTAAAATTCCAGTGGGCGCGGGTTATCAGGTGCCGTTTGCCGAACGCATCCGCCGCGAAGCAGGAATTGCCACGGCGGCAGTCGGCAGCATCACCGAGCCCACGCACGCGGATGAAATCATCCGCAACGGCCGGGCGGACGTGGTGTTGCTGGCGCGGGAATTTTTGCGGGAACCGTATTGGCCGCTCAACGCAGCGCGCGCCCTCGGGCGGAAAGATTCACCGACAACGCCGGTTCAGTACGGCCGGGCGTGGTGATTTTCCGGCGGATGAACTATGCTGAAACCAGGACGGCCTTGTTCTTTTTCAGATATTTCTCAACGGTCGCTATACCACTGCAGGAGTTGGCGGTTCTAACGGCGTCGGGTTTGGCGAGTTTGTAATGCACCAGCAATTTGCCAACGAGCCCCACCCGGAGATTCAATTCTGCCATTCGCCAGATTTGACCGGTTTCCAGTGGTTTTAGGCTAATCCGGCGCGTCGGCTTATTATTCTTCATAACGAAGTTTGCGCCGGAACTTTCAATTAAACCAGTTAAATCGCAAGGTAATTGAAGCAGGGGAAATTTGCCGGCGAAGACGGCAAGCCGGCTTTACAGACTATTCTTGAATCAAGACCGCCTTGTTCTTTTTCAAATATTTTTCCACGACCCGCTTGCCGCTGACCGAAGTCTGGGTCCGGACGGCATCGGGCTTGGCGAGTTTGTAATGCACCAGCAACTTGCCAACCAGTCCCACCTTGAGATTTAACTCCGCCATCCGCCAGATTTGACCGGTTTCCAGCGGTTGAAGGCTGATCCGGCGCGTTGGCTTGTTATTCTTCATAACGGAGTTTGTACCGGAACGTTTGATTTAACCAGATAAAAATTGCGACGCGCGTAAAGCAATTCGCCGGACACGGGCAACGATTCCTGCCCTTTCGGCAGGAACCATCGAGAGCGCATCACGAAAGCCTTCTGGCTGCGGAACAAAGATTTCCTGTTCGCAAGTCAAAGGGTGGAAACGCCCCAATTTGAGGCAGGTATGACAAAAAGTGGACACTTGAAGAATGTTTAGGAAGGGTGTTTTTACCCAAAATGAAGCTCAACTCAGGGTAATTGAAGGATAAAAACAGTCATAAAATACATTTTACACAAATCAGTTGGGTGTTGGCGACGAAGGCGGATTAACATCTAACTTTTGCTCCCTCCATTGGCATTATTATCGCTGATAAAAACAGGCTGGCCGGGACTGTTCATTATCCGCACAGTCGTCGCGCCAGAGTTAGGTTTGTTGGGTTCAGTTGGGTTGGAAGCGAAAGCTTCCAATAAATCCCCGCAGCAATGCGGGGATTTTTAATGGTGATAAAAAATCCCCGGCGCTTGAGCAGCCTTGCCTCAATCAGGCGCTGAATTTGCCGGCGAGTTTTTTTGCAAGCGCGCCGCAGTGCTATCTCATGATCTCATTCCTTTCTGAGAAGATTTTTCACCACGGATGGACACGGATGGACCCAGCGCGGCTGACGCCGCAACCACAGATTTTGGACTGCGGCGGGAATCCCGCAGAGCGGGAGCCACGCCGCTTTTGGATGCAACTGGCTGCCTACGGAAAGCGGTGTCGCCGCTGCGCTCTGCCACCGCAGTCCAAATCT
>JBAVOO010000085.1:0-52044 GCA_049692125.1 Verrucomicrobiia bacterium
AATTTCGAATTGCGGAGTTTCGTTTTGTAGGAGTCGAGGTCACGAGACTCATTTCGATTTCCGGCTTTTGGATTTTTAGTCAGAGACTCCTCACGTCGTCTCCTACAATCCGCCGGCATCCGCTTTCGTATGATTTCAGCGCGACAAGTCTGATTTCCGTCATCGTTCAGCTTCGTGCAACGACCCGGCGCGACAAGTTGCCCCAGCGGCATTCGGAATGCGGTTTTGGCGTAGCGGCTTTCGGCAGAAAGCCGCCATTTGAGTTCCCGGCACGGTATGCGGCGCTCTGCCGAGACGCCGCTACGTCGGGATGGTTGCCCCGTTCCAAAGCGCCAGAGGGCTGGCGCACTCCAAGACGCTTCGCGCATTTCCGCCGTTTTTTCCCAATCGTCCATGTCAAAACGGTTTTACGCCGGCAACACAAATGCCGCTTGATGTTTGCTGTTCTCATCCAGCGTCGCCCAGTTCATTCCGTGTTTCTCAGCCAGGCCGGCCAGATAATAATCCGTGGTCCGGCCGCTAGAAGGCGCGGGTGGGCTGTCGAGAATTTTTAAATCGCAGGGAACAAATTGCGGCTCAACTTTCTTGTGCCAGACCGACAGCATTTCCCGCGCTTCCTCCATCGTCGCGCCAAAAGCCGGCTGGGTCGAGATGCGAAGAAAACCGAGTTCCGTGATCGGGCAAACGGCGATGGCCTTCCCTTTCTGCCATCGGATGACGCGCTGATGATGTTCGTGGTCAGCCCACAGCCACGCCAGCAGGGTGGACACGTCCAGCAGGCAGGTCATGGAAATTGATCCATCAATTTGCGGGTCTCGGCCATCGTGATGCGCTTGCCGGAAGTGGCGACTAAAAATCCGTTTTCCCGGCTCAAGGTCACTTTGCGCGCCGGTTTTTCCAGCCGCGTCAAAAGAAACTGGCCGGATCCGGTCTTTTCCAGGTCGAAAGCATCGCCGGGATGAGCCGGTTTGGGCAGCGTCACCCGGCGTCGGGCATCGGCGGTAATAATCATGGAGTGGGTATAACCCACAATAAATGATTTGGCAAGTGGTTTCGCCAATTTCGGGCCTTTTCCGGCAGCATTTCAGACCCAAGCTGTTGATCTACAATTGGTTTCGTAGATTCCTTTTCGCAGTTGCGTTGGCGGATGGCCTTCTTTAGACTGTGTGCCTAGCCGTCCGGCGCATAAAGCGCGTGGCCGGGGAAATTTTATGGCCGAAGGATATTGCGTTAAGTGCAAAGCCAAGAAGGAAATCGCCAACGGCGTTGAAGAGACGATGAAAAACGGGCGCAAGGCGATCAAGGGCAAATGCCCGACCTGTGGCACGGTGATGTTCAAGATTTTGGGCGGCAAAGCCGCCACCAGTGCGACGCCGGCCAATCCGCCGGCCCTGAACTGATTATGCCGCAACAACTCGCTTATGTCATCATCACGCCCTATTCGCTTTACAAGTCGCGCACCGGGGGAATTTTAAGCCGGTTGATTTCGCGGACGGGTTTGGATCTGGCAGCCATGCGCATGTTCGCACCCGGCGCCGAGTTGATCAGGCAATATGCCGAAAACATTGTCTCCGCCCATGACCCGCAAGATCGGCGAATCCAGGAACTGCTTTGCCAATACGTCATCCAAAATTTCTCACCCGACCCCAAGACCGGACGGCGCCGCCGGGTGATGGTGTTCCTGTTCCGTGGCGATGACGCGGTGCGAAAAGTTCGTTCCGTTGTTGGCAATCTCAGTCCGGAGCGTCGTGTGGGAGAAACCATTCGTGATACTTACGGCGACCTGATCACGGATGATAATGGGCAGATTCGCTACTTTGAACCGGCGGTGCTCGCCGCGCCCCGGGCGGAAGAAGCTGAGGAGAAGCTCAAATTGTGGGCGCGCCATTCCGACCAGGACGGCGGCGTCCTGGAAAATGTTATCGCCTACCCGCCCGGCGAAACCGGCCAGCGCACGCTCGTGCTCATCAAACCGGATAATTTTCGTTTCCCGACCGGACGCCCCGGCAATGTCATTGACTTTTTTTCCCGCGCCGGCCTGTTCATTGTGGGAATCAAGGTGCACCGCATGAGTGTGGCCCAGGCGATGGAATTTTACGGTCCCGTCCGCGAAGTGCTCCGCACCAGGCTCAAAGACGCAGTCGGGGCCAGGGCCAAAGCCGCGCTGGAAAAGGAATTCGGCTTCAAAATTCCCGCCCCCGAGGAAAAACAGCTTGGCGAAACCCTCGGCGCGACCTTTGGCGACAATCAATTCGAGAACATCATCCGTTTCATGTCCGGCCATGCGCCGTCGGAGTTGCCGCGCGAGGAGTGGGCCAAATCTGGCACGGAAAAGTGCATCGCGCTGGTCTATGAAGGCGTGAATGCCGTCGCCAAAATCCGCGATGTGCTGGGACCGACCGATCCGTCCAAAGCGCCGCCCGGCTCCATCCGCCGCGAATTCGGCTCGACCATCATGGTCAACGCCGCCCACGCCAGCGACTCGCCGGAAAACGCCCGGCGCGAAATGGGCATCGTCAACGTCGGCGAAAACAACTTCCGCCAGATCATCGAAGAGACTTACGGGAAGGTGTGAAGCGCCGGGGAGTTGCCGCAAAAGTGTGGGGTAAACGGGAACACCTTCGCGCCTTGGTAATTTGGGCGTTCGTTGATGGAATCAATGACGAAGCCCTAATGACGAATGACGAAAGAATGACCAAGTCCAAATGTTCCATTTGGCATTGCAATATTCCCTCGTCATTCGGATTTCGTCATTAGTCATTCCGGGTTGCTGAAAACATCCAAGAACCAATCGGGGGGCAGATTTACGCCCACAATTCCGGGCAGTTTTGCAGCTTTTGGAGCAGCCGCGCGTCCGCAGCCGGGAATTCGTAATCCTCCAGTTCCGATTTGCCCACCCATTTCAAAGCTTCGCAGCCGAGCAGCTGCGGTTCACCGTGTTCCAGCCGGCAGACAAAAAACTTCAGGCGAACGGTTTTCTCCGGATAAGCGTGAGTGACGGATTCAAAAAGTTTGCCGACGGAGATTTCCACGCCGAGCTCCTCGCGGATTTCGCGCACCAGGCATTGCTCGAAGGTTTCGTCCGGTTCGCGCTTGCCACCGGGGAATTCCCACAGCCCGCCGAGATGCGCATCGGAGTGGCGCCGCGTAATGAGCAGTTTGCCGTCGTGGAAAATCAAGGCGGCAGAAACTTCCGTGACGTGTCGAAAGCCGGACACAACGGCGTTCGACTTTCGTCCCTCGACTTTCGACTGCCGTTTCACCGCCCGACGCTTTTGTAAATCCAGCCCAGCTGTTCCATTTCCTCGCGGTCGAACAGATTGCGGCCGTCGAACATGATGGGATGGGTGAGCGATTTGCGGGCGCGTTCGAGATCAAGCTTTTTAAATTCATCCCACTCGGTGGCCACCACCAGCGCGTCGCAACCGTCAGCCACGGCGTTCATGTCGTCCACGTAGGCCGCGTCCGCGAGCACGGCCCTGGCCTTGTCCATCGCCTTCGGATCATGCACCCGCAACCTGGCGCCTTCCTTTTGCAAGCGGTGACAGAGTTCAATTGCCGGGGACATGCGCACGTCATCGGTGTTTTGTTTGAAGGCAAGGCCGAGCACGCCGATGGTTTTGTCTTTGAGCACCCAAAGCGTGTTGGTGATCTTTTTGACAAAGCGCTCCATTTGGTCGGCGTTGATGTGCTGAACCTCCTTCAGCAAACGAAAATCGCAGCCAGTTTGCTCGGCGATTTTGATGAACGCGCTTAAATCCTTTGGAAAACAACTGCCGCCGAAGCCGATGCCGGCGTTCAAAAACCGGCGACCGATACGCTCGTCCAGCCCCATGCCGGCGGCGACTTCCTGGACATTGGCGCCGGTGGCTTCACAAATGGCGGCGATGGCGTTGATGTAGGAAATTTTAAGCGCGAGGAATGAATTCGACGCGTGCTTGATGAGCTCGGCGGAATTGATGTCGGTGACCACAATCGGCGCGTTGAACGGCGCGTAAATTTCCTTCATGGCCGCGACGGACCGCGGGGAGCGGACGCCGATGACCACGCGGTCGGGCTTCATCAAATCGCCGACGGCGAAGCCTTCGCGCAAAAACTCAGGATTGCTCACCACGTCGAAGTCCACTTTTGCCGGGCAATAGCGTCTGATGGTTTCGGCGACCTTTTCGCCGGTTTTGACCGGGACGGTGCTTTTGTCCACGACGATCTTGTAATCGGTCATGGCCGCGGCAATGTCGCGTGCGACTTTTTCGATGAAGCTCAGATCCACCGAACCGTCCGCTTGCGGCGGCGTCGGCACGGCGATGAAAATCACATCAGATTTTTGGACGCCTTCAGCGGTGCTGCTGGTGAACGTGAGCCGTCCGGCAGCCACGTTTTTCTTCACGAGTTCCTCGAGTCCCGGCTCATAAATCGGAATGCCACCGGACTGGAGCAGTTTGACCTTGGCCGCGTCGTTGTCCACGCACACGACCTGATGGCCGACTTCAGCGAAGCAGGTGCCGGTGACCAGGCCGACGTAACCCGTGCCGATGAGGGTGAGCTTCATGGCTCAGTGGTTTGGCTTGAACGGAGCCGCCGGGGCGGTGGAAGGTGAAGCCGATTGCAGTTTCATTTTCAATTCCATCAAGCGCAACCCGGCTTCCGAACCCAGCGAACCGTTGGGATTGTAACGCACGATGGCTTCGTAAAGATTTGCCGCTTCGGCAAGTTTGCCCTGATGTTCATCAATTTGCGCCAGGGCAAATCTTGCGGAGTCCACCGCTACCGCGTCGGAATAGGTGTTGATGATCCGCTGGTAAACGCCGGCGGCCAGATCCGTTTTGCCCTCCTGGGCATCAAGGCTGGTTGCCACGCCGAGCGCGGCTTGGGCGGCAAAGAAACTGTCCGGGTGGACATCGAGAAACTTTTGGAACTGCGCTTGCGCGTCTGCATATCTTCCCGCCGCAAACAACATCGCAGCGGCTTGCAACAAGGCCCGTTGCCCGGCGGACGTGCCCTGATAGTCCGCGGCGATTTTCAAATAAAGGTCGGCCTGCTGGCTGGCGGTGGCGTTGCGCGGAATGGAACTCATCATTTGCGTCAGCGCCTTGCCCGCGGTGATCTCGTTTTGCCCCCGCTGCCAGGAATAAAACGAAATCACCCCGGCGGCGACGACGATAACGCCACTGACCCAAATAATCCGAATCCGGTTGGCTTCAAGCCAAGGCCACAATTTAAAAAGATAAGTCGCCGGTGCGTCATGTAATTCCATAATGGATGAATAGTTTTTCGTCCGAAGCTTAAAAATACAAGCTCGAAATCAACTGCAGTTAAAAAAGGGGTGCAATCGGGCACTGCCCCCGTAGCGGCAGCCATCCCTGGCTGCCGTATCGCCCGGCTTCCAGCCGGGTGGTCTGATGTGGAAGCGAGGTCATGACGTGGGTTCGGTTTTGTGGCCCGGGCGGCAGGGATGCCTGCCGCTGCAGATCGGTGGCCGTGTCCGGGGCGTGTTGCCCAAATCACTATTTTGCGGTTTTGTTTGAAGGAACGGGCGGCGGGAATGTCTGAAAGGCAACTATGATGGGCATCCACCAATCCCAATCCGAACTGTTCAACTATTCGGTCAACCTCGACCAGCGAGTGCGCGAGGATCACCCGCTGCGCCGCGTGGCCCAAGCGGTAGATTTCAGTTTTGTGCGCGACGAAGTCGCCCACTGTTATGGTGACAATGGCAATGAATCGGTTGATCCGGTCATCCTGCTCAAGATGATGTTTCTGCTCTTCTTCGACAACGTTCCCAGCGAACGCGAGTTGATGGCTGTCATCCGCGAACGGCTCGATTACTTGTGGTTTCTGGGCTACGGGCTGGATGATGACATCCCCAACCACAGCGTGCTCTCCAAGGCGCGCAAGCGCTGGGGTCAGGAAGTCTTTGAACGGCTCTTCGTGCGCAGCGTCGAGCAATGCGTGGCCGCGGGGTTGGTGGGCGGGGACAAACTGCACGTGGATGCCAGCCTCGTGGCGGCCAACGCGTCCAAGGACTCTGTGATCAAAGGTTCACCCGAACTGATTGCCGCCTACAAGGCCGCCTACGCGGTGGCCGAAAGCAAACTGGACGAGCCGCCCCGCAGTCATCCGTCCTATGAAGCCGTCAACGACCGGATGGTCAGCACCACCGACCCAGACGCCGGCCTGATGCGCAAAGGCTGCGGCAGCAGCCGCCCCGCCTATCACCATCACCGCGCCGTGGACGACGTGCAGGGCGTGATCACGGCGGTGGTCACCACCAGCGGGGCGGTACCCGAAAACCAGAAGCTCATGGAACTGGTGGATCAACACGAGCAAAACACCGGCCAACCGGTGCAAACAGCCGTGGGCGACCACAAGTATGGCACGGCCGACAACTTCGTGGCCTGCCATGAACAAGGCATTGTCACGCACCTGGGGGACGCCAAAGCCAAACAAGCCACCGCCAGCACTGGACTGCTCACCGAAAAGGACTTTGCCTATGACGCTGCCAGTGACACTTACACCTGTCCCACCGGACAGGAACTAAAGCGACGGCGCTACGTGAAGAAACAACGCGCCTGGGAATACGGGACGGCGCGCGGCGTGTGCGGGGGTTGTCCGCTGCGGACGCGCTGCACGCGCTCGGCGGTGGGGCGGGTGGTGAGCCGGCACGAGCAACACGATCTCTTGGAGGAATGCCGACGAGCAGCGCACAGTGCGGCGGCGCGGGCGGATCGGCGACGACGCCAGTATTTGCTGGAAGGCAGCTTTGCGGATGCAGCGAACAACCACGGGTTCAAGCGAGCGCGGTGGCGACGGTTGTGGCGGCAACAAATCCAAGACCACCTGATCGCGACCATCCAGAACGTGCGCATCCTGCTGGCGCGGACGGTGCGGCGACCGGCGATGAGTGCGGCGCTGGCGCTGGTAGAAGCCTTCGGAACGCTCGTCCGCTCGCTGGATTCATTTTGGCCGCGAGTCGAAGGTCGCGCAGGGTGCCGGAAACCAATCCTGTTCTCGCACCTTGGTCCCGCGAACTTTCCAGCACGCAACTGACCTCCGCCTAATCCGGGTTGCAAAGACCCTTTTGGGCAACACGCCCTCCGGATGCGCCCGAACGGTGGCAGTGCCAAATTACGCCCCTGAAAGAAAGACCCCGGGACAACACGCTAGAAACCTCTCAGGTCGGTGCTGGAGCGTTTGGGCAGACCGGGCGCAGGTATGCGCTTGAGCACCAGATATTGAATGCCATTTTTTTTACAGTATTCGCGCTTGCCACCCGTGTCGCCGTCCTCGTTCACTGCATAAATGTCCGGCTTTAAACGCTGGATTTCCGGATCGGCATCCATCCAGCCGTCGCCACTGGAAATCAGCGCCTGCTTGACGTACTTGATTGAGCCGACAACGTAACGGCGCTCCCCCTGCGGCAGGAGCGGATGGTCCGGTCCCTTGAGCAGCCGGATGTTCGCATCATGGCCGACGACGACGTAAAGATCGCCATACGCGCTGACCTCCTCAAAGAACCGCAGGTGGCCGGAGTGAAACCAATCATAGGAACCGGTGACGACGACTTTTTTTCGAACTTCTGCCGGGGCCGGGCCGGGATCGGCCGCATGGGCGGTCGGGTCGGAAAAGCCCTTCATTCGTTCGTTACTGAAAACGCAATACTCCAGGTCATGCCACTGGCAGAACGCCTTCCGTTTCTCGTTGTAGTGGCACTCGACATCAGCCCACACCTTCGGGCGGAAACCACTCACGTCCGGAAGCTCGTTAAGATTATTCACCACATCGGTGACGGATATGACCCGGCTGACATAGCGGACGGCATTGAGGAGATAAAGCCTTTCCGCTTCGGAAAACTTCGGCAGCTTGCCGGTAAGTTTCTGCACGGCCTCGTCCGGCCAGAGCAACACCGTCACTTCACCCAACCGGGCGGCCTCTTCAAGGAAGCGCAGGTGAATCGAAAGGAAATCATCAAAGACGCCGGCGACAACAATCTGTTTTGCGGGGGTAATCATTATGGTGCAATTCGAACGGTGACCTGAAACGCTCCCGGCACGGGTTCCCTTGATACGACGAAAAGGTATCCGCCGCCGCAGCCGGAATACATCGCGCCCGGATGGTTTTTCTGGTAAACTTTCAAAATTGCCTTCAGGTCGGGTTTGATGAGCGGATGTTTGACGACGTGCGGCAGGATTTTTTCCCAGCACACCATGCAATCATTCATGGACGCGCCCAAAGTTCCAATGTCCATCCGGCGGATGGCATCGAAGCAATCCTTGCCGGTCTGGCCGAGACGCGCGATCCATTTCGGGTCAAGGTGTTTCGCGCCGAGCGGATTGTAGCCTTCCGGCCGCGGCTCGACCGGCAGCAGGTGCAGGACTTTTTCGAGCCAGCGCGCCGGCCGCGCGCGGTTCAGCTTCTCGATGTGCGACGGGAACACGCCGCCGTTGGCCGCGAAATCGTAGTCCAGGCGGTTGATGCCGGGATAAACCAGGCCAATCATGTCCTGCGACCCGCTGGGTTCGGCCTTGCCTTGGTTCTCGGCCTCGTAAAGTTCGCGAACCAGTTCCTCCGGCGGGCGGTTCGGCAATCGGCCATGCCACAACTTCGTGGCCACGGCGCGCGTGCCGCTGGCGCAGCCGGAGCGGTTCATAACGCGAAAGGTCGGCTCCAGCGCCACCACGACCATTGAGCCGGGCGGCTGCGGATTGAGCCGGGAGACGAACGGCTGGTCAATCCAGCCGCCCGCCAGTTGCAGGCGATTGGGGATGGCGCCGATGATTTCAGTGACCAACAGCGGTTTTTTCATTCCACCACGCGTCTGCCTTTTTTCCGGTTGTGGTATTGCTCCTGGATCCACGTGTAGGTGGCGGCCAGGCCCTTGTCCAACGGCGTTTTTGGCTCCCACTTGAGCATTTTCTGGATGAAGGTGTTGTCGCTGTTGCGGCCGGCGACGCCACGGGGCGCGTCCAGGTCGTAATGCCGTTTGAGTTTCACGCCCGCAATCTTCTCCACCTTGGACAGCAGCTCGTTGATGGAGACGAGTTCGCTGGAACCAAGGTTGATCGGCGTGGCAATCAACTCGTCGCAGTGCATGATCAGGTCAATGCCTTTCACGCAGTCGTCAATGTACATGAAGCTGCGGGTGGGCGTGCCGTCGCCCCAGATGGTGATGTTCATGTCCTTCTTGTCGATGGCCTCGATGACCTTGCGACAGAGCGCGGCGGGGGCCTTCTCGCGACCGCCGTCCCACGTGCCATTCGGCCCATAGACGTTGTGAAAACGGGCGATGTGCGTTTTCATGCCGCGCTCGGCCCAGTATTCCTGGCAGAACATTTCGGAGACCAGTTTCTCCCAGCCGTAGCCGCGTTCGGCCATGGCCGGGTAGGCGTCGGATTCCTTCAACGCGCGCACTTTCGGGTCCTGCTGCAGCAGGACGTTGTAGGCGCAGGCCGACGAGGAATAAAAGTAGTTGCGGACACCGGCGCGATAGGCCGCCTCAATCATGTGCGTATTGATGAGGATGCTGCGCAGACATTCCACGCGAAACCGCTCAATGAAGCCCATGCCGCCCATGTCGGCGGCCAGTTGATAAACCTCGACGGCGCCTTCGCAGACGCGCTTGCAATTTTCCTCGTGGCTGACGTCGAGGCAAAGCGATTCAACGCCCGGCACTTTGATATACCATTCGTAAAGCGGCTTCTTGTCCACGGCCCGGATGCGGGTAAAACCCTTGTTCTTGAAATACAGGGCCAGGTTGCCGCCGATAAAGCCGCCGGCGCCGGTAATGACAATCAAATCGTCCTTTTGCAGTTGGGGATCTTTTTCTACGAGTCGTCTTTTTTCCATATTACGTCTTTCGTTTCAATCTTGTTCCATTTGTCCGCCGTTGTTTGGTTTCCCAAATGCGGTGGCCCATTCTATCCGCAACCGGCCCCTGCCGCAATGACAAACCTTGTCCAACATCTGACATTTCCTGGGATTTGGGCCGAATTCTGGTTCCGTTCTTGACTCGCCAAAGGCAATTGCCAAACTGATTTTTTTTTGGAACTGCAAAGCATATACCAAGCAATCAGCCATTTGCGAAGCGGGATATGTGGGCGGACTGAAAATCATCAGCCTTGGCACGCCTTACATGGAAAGATCACACTCATGGGTGTTCGTCCCCTACGAAGTCCGATTCAAAAATGGAGACAGGCAAACGAACAGCCTCCGAATTAGGCAACATCCCGATGGTCACTGGGATTGGGAAGGTGGGTTTTAGACCGGATGGATTTTGTTATGCAAAGAAATGATTGAGATACACACATTGCCGCCTAACAAGTCGCGAGCCTGTGTGAAAAGTGCCGACCTGAAATTCGGGAACAATCAGGTTTTCGATATGACACCTTTTGGTGAATCGAGCAGACGGGTGACTGAAGCCAACGCCGGTTGGCCGCTGTCAATTCCGCATTCGCGATTGACATCACCGGCCCGATGCGGTTCAGTTCATCGTTAGGCGATATTTTACACGTTTTAATGCAACCAAAGACGCTCAGTTTCGTTGTCGGTGCAGTTGGTGCGCTGCTCCTGGTGCTAGGTCTCGTTCATATTGCCAATGACTATCGAGGTTCCTCCTTTCACGCTTTTGGCAACATGTTTTCGGTAAGCGGCACGATACGACCACGATGGGTTGTCGTCGCGCTTGTTGGTGCATTGCTTTGTGTTGTGGGTATTGTAATGGGAAAGCGACGAATGTGAAGAAGCGATGCAACTTCGCGGTCGAGCCAACGCCGGTTGGCCGCTTTCAGTTCCGCCTTCGCGGTTGACATCTTTGGACCGGCGTGGCTCGCCCCGCGCTACAACATCGTCCCGCGCCAGCAGCCCCCGTCATCGTCCTCGACCAGTTCCAGCCGGTCTTGAAACTCATGCGGTGGGGCCTCATTCCGGCCTGGGCCACCCGTCTTCGTCCGACTTCGACGTGGCAAGAAGACGAAAACTGTGAACCGTGATGATTTCCGACCCGCGCCCGGTTTTCACTCACGGCGGGAGCGGTTGGCCTTTGGTTTCGGGCGCGAATGGCAGAATCAGCAATCCGACGAGATAAATCACGGCCACGGCGCTGGCGGCGCGGCCAAAACTGCCCAGCGCTGTGACCAGGCAGCCGGTCACAAACGGACCCGTGGAAGCCAGCACCCGGCCGATGTTGAAACAAAACCCCGCACCGGTCGCGCGAATGCGCGTGGGATACAATTCCGGCAGGTAAATCGGAAAGCCGCTGAAAATGCCGTTGTTGAAAAACCCCAGCAGCGGCAACAGCAACAGCACCTGGGCGTAGGTTCGCGGTGTCAGGAACGTGGCTGGCAGCATCACCAGACTGCCCACGCACATCAGGGCAAAGACCCGCCGCCGGCCCACGCGATCCGCCAGCGGACCGAAACTGAGGTAACCCGCCAGCGCCCCAACATTCAGCAGCATGGTGGCGTAGCTGACACGGCTCGTGAGTTCGGATGCGTTCATGCCTTGCAATTCCGGCAAGGCGCGGATGAGCGTTGGCGTCCAGTTCGTCGCCCCCCACAAACCGAACACCGCCACAAACGCCAGCCCGGAGCCAACCAGTGTGGCGCGCAACAGCCCGGGCGCAAACAGTTCCGCCAGTTTTAACGGGCGCGCGCCGCCGGCCCGCCGTTCCTCGGCACGGGCCTTGACCCATCGTTCCGGTTCCCTGACCCGCACGAAGATGAAGAGCGCGACCAACGCCGGCGCAACACCGACCACGAAGATCGGCCGCCAGCCGCAGTTGCGCAGGAGCAGGTTGAGGACCGCCGCCACAAAAAATCCCGCCGCCCACGCCGATTGCAACAGTCCCGCCGCCTTGGTGCGCTTGTCCTCCGGCCACACTTCCGCCACCAGCGTCGCGCCCGCCGCCCATTCGCCGCCGATGCCCAGCGCCGTGAGGAAACGGAACAGTGCCAGTTGCCACCAAGTCTGCGATATTGCGGCCATGCCGGTGAACACGGCGTAAATCAGGATGGTGAAAACCAGCGCCCGGGTCCGTCCGAAATGGTCCGCCAGAATGCCGAACAGGACGCCGCCAATGGCCCAGCCGATCAAAAAAATCGTGATAATGATCCCGCCATACCAGCCGATGACCTCGGCGGTGACGGGTCCGCCGCCGGGCGCGCGCAGGAGGTCGTGCAGCGCAGGTTGCAGGACCAGCACGTAGATTGTGGAGTCCATCGAATCGAACACCCAGCCAAGCCACGCGACGAAGAGCACCAGCCATTGGTAGCGCGTGACCCCGTGACGCCACGAATCCAAGTTCACAAAACAAACTTGTAACGAAACATTTCAGCAAAGGGAAGCGTCAATATGAGCCGCCCCATTGACTCTCCCCAGTTGCACTCCTACCCTTGCATTTGTCAGGCTAGGCAAAGGACGGGCGCTTGGGCAGTATGGGCTGGTTGAGGGCGTAAAGCCCCGTGGGGGCCACGCCCCTTTACGGGGTTGAATGTTGAGAGTTAAGGCCGCGTAAAAGGCTTCCACCTTTGTCCCACACGCGGGACTATGGCGGAAAGGCCGCCTCACGCGGTGGAGAAACATCGTAGAAAATTTATGCAATATCAAATCAGACCGAAGCCTCAATTCTTGTCGCCGAACTTCGTCCGCGTTTGCGCGTGGATTGTCGCCGCCATCATTCCGTTACTGATTGCCGGATGCGCAAGCCATAAAGCCGCGACCGCGCCGGCCACGGCCGGGACTTCGCCGTTTTACCTCGGCGCGGACATTTCCGCGTTGGCCGCCATTGAGCAGCGCGGCGGGGTTTACCTGGATGGCGACCAGCCCGGCGATGCGATTGCCATTTTCATGAAGCACGGCTGGACCTGTTTTCGCCTGCGCATCTGGGTGGATCCGACCAATGGCGTGAACGGACTGGATTACACCACGAAACTGGCCAAACGCATCAAGGACGCCGGCGGCACGTTCATCCTCGATTTCCACTATTCCGACTGGTGGGCCGATCCGCAGAAGCAGAACAAACCCGCCGCCTGGGCCAGTCTCGATTTTGATGCGCTCATCAATGAATCCAAGGCTTACACCGCATCGGTGGTCAAGACGCTGAAGGATGCCGGCGCCACGCCGGATTTTGTGCAGGTCGGCAACGAAATCACCGGCGGCATGTTATGGCCTGATGGGCAGGTGAAGGTCCCGCTCTCCACCGTCAAGGTGTTCGAAGGTGATGTGAAAGTGATTGCGCCACCGGAGCCTTACAACGACGCGAAACAGTGGGATCATCTCATCCGCCTGCTCAAGGCCGACATTGACGGTGTCCGCTCGGTTACCACGCCGGAAGACCGGGTACGCATCATCATTCACATTGACTGTGGCGGCGACTGGCCGGTGACCAAATGGTATTTCGATCATCTCACCGCGGACGGAGTGGATTATGACGTGGTGGGCCAGAGTTATTATCCGCGTTGGCATGGTTCGCTCAAAAATGTCCGGGACAATCTTCGCAAGACCATCCAGCGTTACGGCAAGGACGTGATGATTGTGGAAACCGGCTATCCTTCCCGTGACACCCGGCCTTCTCCCACCGCCGCCAAATACATGATCTGGCCGCAGACGCCTGCCGGGCAAAAACAATTCCTGACTGACCTCATCCGGACGGTCAAGGAAGCCGGCGGCATCGGCGTCAACTACTGGCATCCGGAGGCGACTTACATTCCGGGAAACACCAATCGCTGGCGCTGGCCGGATGCCAATTCCCTGTTTGATGCCAAAGGCCGGTCGTTGCCGGCGATGAATGTGTTGGGGCTGCAGCCGGAAACGACCAATTCGATTCCATGATGGATCGAGCAATCTCTCTTTCCGAAGGCGCGTTGTTTCTGGAGCGCGGCTTGTCCCGAGCCGCAGCACCACCGAATGCAGCAGCCGGCTGGGGGAGTTTCGTGAATCGTTCTCTGCGCAAGTGGCTGCTGCGAGTTGGGACAACCCGCGCTCCGGGGTCAGTGCGCCCTGCCGTCCCGCCCGGCGGGACGGGACACCCGACCGAGGGTACTGCCAGCGAACCGTCACACAGGAATCGGAGCGCCGATTTTCAAATCGGCGTTTTTCGTGGATTTGAATGCGTAACAAGTGCCGGGTTGGAGACCGGCGCTCCATTTCATGGTGCAGAATCCGGTTTGAACGAATATGCTGACGGCATGCGCGCAACTTTTCTGGTCTGGCCCCGCCTTGCCGTGGCCGGTTGCAGTTTGATGTTGGGCGCGGGATTGGCGACGCAAACGTCGGCGTCGGATGGGGCCCCGACCAACCCGCCGGCATTCGACGTTACCAATGTGCTGCAAATTTCCCGCCTGAGTTCAGCCGACCCCAAAGCCAGCCATGCCATCCGTTTGGAAGGGACCGTCTGGTGGGCAAATGCAGCGCAGGGACGGTTCGTTTTGAAGGATGAATCCGGGGCGGCGGAATTGGAAATGGATCTGGCCGGCCAGCCGGTCCAGCCGGGACAACAGGTACGCGTGGAGGGCAACGGCACGATCGTCCGAAGAGGGGCCGGCTTCAGACTCGGCGCGAGGGGGTCGGTGGTGGACAACAATGGCATCCATGGAATGACCGAGAAATCCGGAGCGGTTTATCTGAAAGCTGGCCGGCATCCCATCCGTGTGGATTGGTTCAACGGTGTCGAAAAATACGGGCTGGAGGTGGAATATGAAGGGCCGGGCCTGCCGCGACAGAAAATTCCCGACACCGGATTATTCCGGATGCAAGCGGACGCGACGGGTTGGACCAGCAATCTGGTGAACGGACTGGATTATCGCTGCTATGAAGTCCCCGGGGAAGTCCTGACGGATTTCAGCCAACAGACGGCGATTAAAAGCGGGACAACCACCAATTTCGATCTCAGTGTCATGGCGCGTCCGGAGCATGTCGGGTTGCAATTCACCGGTTACCTCGAAGTTCCCCGGGATGGCCTGTACACGTTTTACACCACATCGGACGATGGCAGTGAATTATTCGTTGGCGAACCATCGTTGCGGCTGGAAGTGATCGGACGGGCGGAATTCCCCAAACCTCGCCAAATCGTCATTGGCCAGACGTTGCGCGACGGGGAAGACAGCCAATGGGCGGAAGTGGAGGGGAAGGTGACGTTTGTCAATGAACAGCCGGACGGGGTGAAGCTGGAACTGAGTGCCGGGGCCGACCGGATGCGGGTGGAGATTGCGGACGGTTCTTCATTGCCCTCAACGCCGCTTTTGAACAACCGGATTCGCGCCGTGGGATTTTGCGAGAGCGCTGAAACCTCCGACGGGCAAAAAGTTCCCGGGGTTCTGTTGGTGCCCGACGGCAAGAGGATTGAGCTGATGGAAGCGCACCGGGAGGCGATGGGAACCATGAGCACCAATGCGGGGGCATTGCCGGTGCTGACAACGGCCGCCGAAGTGCACCGCCTGAAACGGGAGGAAGCGCAGCGCGGGTACCCGGTAAAAATCCGGGGCGTGGTCACCTGTGTGTTGCCGGAGCGCCAGGCCTTCGTCATTCAGGATTCCATCCGGGGACTTTATGTGGAGGACCACTCCCCAACCCGGTCCGGCCCGCCGCAAATCGGGGAGTTCATGGAGGTTGAGGGGGTGACGGATCCGAGTTTGTTTGCCCCGATCCTGCATGCAGAACGATTGAGCCACCTGGGCGAAGGGCATCTGCCCATGCCGGTTTACCCCACTTGGGACCAGTTGTTGAATGGCAGTCTGGACGCGCAATATGTGGAAATCCAGGGCATCATCACGGGGGTGCAAACCAACGGGGTGACCCTGCTCACGCAAGGCGGCCGCATCAAACTGGAGCTGCGGGTGACCGGCCTGGAACCCAAGGCGTTGGAACATTACGAAGACACACTGGTTCGCCTGCGGGGATGCTTGTTAGCCTCGTGGGATTATGTGACCCACGAAGTGAAAGTGGGCGTGATCCGGATTTACGGCGCCGACATCACGGTGGATCAGCCGGCCCCGGCAGATATGTTTTCAATTCCCCGGAAGACGGCGGCGGAACTGCTGTTATTTGATCCTCAAGCCAGCGTCTTCCAGCGGGTGAAGGTCTCCGGCCAGATCATCCATGCGCAGGAATCGGAATACTTCATGATGGACGGTCGTAGCGGCCTGCGTTTCATTGCGAAGAAGCCCGCCGAGCTGGCGGCGGGCGATTTGGTGGAAGTGGTGGGTTTTCCGGAATTGAGCAGTGCCGCGCCTGTGTTGCGCGAAGCGGTGGTGCGCCAGACGGGGCACGCCGCCCTGCCGAAAGCCAATGAGCTGCCGGCGGACAATTTGATTCGCGCAGAATATGACTCGACCTTGGTGCGGGTGAAGGCCCTGTTGGTGGATCGCAAGGACACCCCAACGGAGCAAGTGCTGGAGATGCGGATGAGGCTGCGGACGTTTTTGGCGCGGTTAAACCCCGCCAACGCCTTCGTGCGGACGATACCCATGGGCAGCGAGTTGGAATTGACGGGAGTGTATGTGGGGCAGGGGGGGAACCGGGCGGTGGGGCAGGACATATCATCCTTTGAATTGCTGCTCAATTCGCCCGCGGACATCAAAGTGTTGGCGCGGCCGCCGTGGTGGACGCTGGAACGGTTGTTGATCAGCATGGGCGCGCTGGCGTGCGTGCTGGCCGTTACCGTGCTCTGGATCACCCAACTCCACCGCAAGGTCGAGGCCCGCACGGCCGAACTCGAAGTCCAGATCCAGGAACGCCAGCGCGTCGAGCACCAGCGGGCGATGGAGCAGGAACGGGCGCGCATCGCCCAAGACCTGCACGATGAACTCGGGTCGGGCATCACCGAAATCAGCATGCTGGTCACCGTGGCCGGGTCGGCGTCCGGCGTTGACAACGGGCCGGGCCGGCACCTGGAGGAGATTGGCGACCGGGCGCGGCAGATGGTCACCGCGCTGGACGAAATCGTCTGGGCCATGAACCCCAAACACGATTCCCTGATGTCGCTGGCAAGTTATTCCTGCCTGTATGCGGACCGGCTTTTGAAACTGGCGAACATCGCCTGCCAGTTGAAAGGGGCGGTTGATTTGCCGGATCGGGCAGTGTCCTCGGTTCACCGGCACGAATTTTTCCTGGCCTTCAAGGAGGCGCTGACCAACGTGATCCGCCATTCCGGCGCCACCGAAGTCCGCCTGGGGGTGCGGCTGATTGGCAACCGGTTGCGCTTGTCCATTGCCGACAACGGCCACGGCTTGGCGGCCGGTGCCGCCGGGCGGGGCGGTGACGGTCTGGTCAACATGCGGGTGCGGCTCGAGAAGATGGGCGGGCGGTTTGAAATCGCCAGCCAGCCCGGGCGCGGCACCACGGTGCGCTTTTACATGCCCTTGAATTGAGAATTTATGATCCGGGTTGCCATCGTCGAAGACAGCAAAACCATCCGGGAAAGCCTGACGCACTTTGTGCAGACCGACCCGGAGTGCCGTTGCGTTTTCACCTGTGCGACCGCCGAGGAGGCGCTGGTGGGGATTCCCAAGCACGAGCCGGAGGTGGTGCTGATGGACATCCAGTTGCCCAAGCTGTCCGGCATCGAATGCACCGCCCAGATTAAAAAAATGCTGCCGGCAATCCAGATCATCATGGTGACGGTGTATGAAGACACCGAACGGATTTCCGCGGCCCTGCGTGCGGGCGCCTGTGGTTACCTGCTGAAACGCTGCACCCCGGCGGAACTGGTTTCCGCCGTCCGCGAGGCCCGGATGGGCGGCGTGCCGATGCCCCGCGAAATTGCGCGCAAGGTCATCGCTTCTTTCCAACAGCCGCTCACGGTCGCGGCGGGGGTGGACGAACTCAGGCCCAGCGAACGGAAAATTCTTGAGTTGCTGGCGATGGGCCTTGCCAACAAGGAGATTGCCGACCGGCTGGGTTTGAGCACCGGGACGGTGCGCTGGCACCTGGAAAACATTTACAGCAAACTGCACGTCCACTCCCGTACCGAAGCGGTGCTGAAGTTCCGTTCAACAAAAACTGCATAAGTAATTTCCTGCCCGCAAGTCATATATTTCATCTTGAAGGCCGTGATTACGCTTATTTACAGGGTTTTTGGGGTAAAGGGCTTGGGCTTCAGACCTGACATTTGTCAGGCTAGGCAAAGGCGGAAATTGAGGGAATAGTATCCAGGACATTCACTTTATATGACTTCAAAACGCCGTCCGACGCATCTTGACGACCCGTTGCGAGCATTCCCGGCTTTTACCCTGATTGAATTGCTGGTGGTCATCGCCATTATTGCCATTCTGGCGGCGCTGCTCCTGCCTGCGTTGGCCCGGGCAAAAGCCCGCGCGAAGGATATTCAATGCATTGCAAATCTTAAACAATGGGGTGCCTTGTTTGCGTTGTACGGCGCCGACAACAACGACAGCATGCCGATGGGTTGGAATTACCCCTCGCAATGGAATGGTTACTACGGTTGTTGGATGTCTGCATTGCGAAATTATTATTCCAATCCCGACATCCGTTTGTGTCCCACTGCGAATAATTATCTGAGTGGCCTCGCCAGCCCTTTTGCCACGACTTTAGATGTGACTTTTTATTCATGGGGCATCATGGGCGTGGGCAATTACACCACTCCCTATTTTGGAACGCCGGGTGATTACGGCAGCTATGGAATCAACGCCTGGGCCGAGAATCCTCCGGACTCACTCGTCGTCAGCGGAGGGACCATGCCTCTGCCCACAGCCAACTATTGGCGGAAAATGGGGGCCCTCCGCAATTCGGATACCATCCCGTTGTTTGCTGATTGCATGTGGGATGGAACCGCTCCTTTTCCTACCGACATACCACCAACCAAGCGGGGCCATATGTATCCTAGTGGAACTGCAAATGAAAACATGGCTGATTTTTGCCTCCCCAGACACTTGGGCCAAACCCCGGTGAACATGGTTTTCATGGACGCTTCGGCGAGAGGTGTGGGTCTGAAAGAACTCTGGGGGCTGCAGTGGTATAACGGTTGGGTGACGCCGTCTCTGCCAAGTTATGAATGGCCAGCCTGGATGAGCGGATCCTTTTAACTGTGAAACCCCGGAAAATCATCCATATGAACCGGCTGAATGTCAATTGCCAGCAACCCATAATAATTCGTCTATTACTTGACAGCCCAAACAAAGCAACTCAAAACAAAAACCCATACTGCCTATGAAAAAAACACTCGCATCGATTGCCTTGTCGGCAACCGTCACGCTGGCTTCGGCGCAGACTGCTATTTTATATCAACAGGACTGGGGCACCACGAACGGAGGCACCTCGCTGGCGGCTGTTGGCTGGAGCCAGGTTCTGCCTCCCGCCGGGTTTAGTGGAATGTATACCCAATCGGGTGCGCACGACGGTGCCACGGCGCAAACGTTGCCGACCAGCACGCTTTATTTTGGAGGCAATAATGCGGGAACGGGAGTGTATTACACCACCAATGGGGCCGGCAGCGGCACCGGGGGTGACTCTGCTTTCACCAGCATTGACCCGACACTTTATACCAATCTGAATATTTCCCTGGAGTCCCAATGGAGCTGGCAAGGCGGCAACCTCAGTTGCTGGTTTGCGGTTCAAGTGGGTGGATCATGGTACGTGGCCACCAATCAGCCATTGACGACGGCACAACACAGCGCCAGTCCAACCTTTTATCTTTCCAGCATCACCTACAACCCGGCGGCAAGCAATTGGAACACCTTGACGATAAGCAGTGGTGCAGTTGGCGGGCCGGCGCCGGGGAATCTGTCGGGCCCGATCACCGGCATTGGTGTGGTGGTGGCACTGACCGGTGGTGGCAGTTGGGATTATAATAATTTTCTGATCACATCCATATCCAATACGACGACACTGCCGCCAACCCTCGCTGCGCCGCCGCTTAGCCAAACAGCTTACAGCGGGGCAGGCGTGTCCTTTGCGGTTGCTGCCACGGGGACCGCGCCCTTCACTTATCGCTGGCTGTCGAATGGGATCCCCCTCGTCAACGGCGGCCGGATTTCCGGCGCAACCAACTCCGTGCTGACCATTACCAATGTCAACCTCGGTGACTCGGGAAGCAGTTACTCCGTGATTGTCAGCAATTCTGTGGGATTTTTTAACACCAGCACCAACACCACCGCCACCTTGACGGTGAATTCCGTCCCCGCTGATTATTTGTACGCGGAAACGTTCCCTTTCGTTGGCGCGCTACCCGTCGATTACCCGCTGAGCGTGGTCGGATGGTCGAACAGCATCCCTGACAGCCCCGATCGCCTTTCCCAAAACACCGGCGGAGACGGTGAGGCTTATGCCTTTGAGGCATACGCGGCGACCACGGCGGTTTACGTCACCACGTTGTCTGATACCGGGGTATCGGGATTGCCGTTCCCCAGCATAAATCCGGCCCTTTACCCGGCCGTTACTTTTTCCGTGGATATTATGCCAACCTGGCAGGCGGCCAACATCCCGGTTTATTTTGCCGTCCAGATGGGTGGAGCCAACTGGTACGTTTCCCAGACTCCCATACCGGTGAATGTCTCGAGCACAGTATTTGACACTTATCAGCAGCAGTTTGATACCAACGCCATTCAGTGGAACACGCTCACGTTAAGCGGCACTGGCGCGACCATCGGCACACAACCGGCCAGCAATCTCAGCGGCTACATCACCGGCGCCGGCCTGGTATTTGCCAACACGGGCAGCGGGGGTGTAAACTTCGATAATTTCCTGATTATAACCGATGCCGCGCCAGCGATTGCACCCGTGGTCCAAGTGCCGCCCCTGAGCCAGACGGCTTATGCGGGTGCCGGAGTATCTTTTGCCGTCGTAGCCACCGGCACCCAGCCCCTGGCTTATTATTGGCAGTCAAATGGAGTGCCACTCGTGAATGGCGGCCGGTTCTCGGGCACGGGAACGAATGTACTCACCATCTTGAATGTTAACGCCAACGATCAAGCGGCATATTCCGTGATTGTCAGCAATTCCGTGGGCACTGATGACAGTCTTAACTATTTCATCAGCATTTTGACGGTCAGCAATGTCCCGCCCGGCCTCTTGTATGCGGAAACGTTTCCGTACGTCGGTCCGACAGCAGCCCAAAATTTTCCACTGAGCCTGGTTGGCTGGGGGAATGCCATTCCCGATTCTCCCGACCGCCTCTACCAAAATTCCAGCGGCGATGGAGCAGGTTATGCGTATGAACCCAGCGGAAGCACTCCCGTCACCACGGCATTTTACACCACCACCTCGCTGGACAACGGGGTGTCCGGATTGCCTTTCCCGTCAATCAACACGACGCTTTATGGTGGCATAACCTTTTCGGTGGATCTGGCCCCCGGCACCAGCCCCGCCAACGTCACGGAATATTTTGCCGTGCAGATGAATGGAGGCAGTTGGTTTGTTTCCACAACCGCCATACCCGTGCCCGGCGTGGCGACGAATGTGTTCACCACTTACACACAAGCGTTTAATCCCGGCGCATCGAATTGGAAGACGCTCACTCTGAACAGCACCAGCGCAACCATCGGTGGTGTGGCGTCAGGTAATCTGACCGGTAACATCACTGGTGCCGGCTTGGTTTTGAGTTTCACGGGGACGGCAACCATCGATTTCGACAATTTTCTGATAACGACCACAACCGGTGTCAGTGCACCGGGCGGAATCCTTGTCAGTTCTGTGGCTAACAATGGGAAATACATCACTTTCTCGTGGATCGGCAGTGCGAATATTCACCTCCAAAGCACGACTAATCTGGCCCCGCCGGCCATATGGCAGGATGTGCCTAACACCACGGGACAAAGCACGGCAACGGTAACGAATACCGTTCCCAAAATGTTCTACCGGCTTGTTTGGCCCTAAAAATACTCAGACTCTGAATGCGAAGAAGCTGCAAGCGGTCAAGGCCGCTTGCAGTCTTTTTTGATTTGTGGATCCCCACATGATTTAGGAACAGAGTTTTTTATTATGACCGGATTATTTGACTTGCGAAAACTTGGGTTGACAGCGTGCCTTGCCATTCTGGCTTCGACGATTGCCGCTGCGGGCACACACACCATTACCATTACCAGCCCAAAGCCTCCGGTAACTGAGGGTTTCAAAATGGGCGAGGCGCGCAGCCCTGACGGCACCACGCTGACGCTGGATGGCAGCAGCCTGTTGCTCAACGGAAAACCGTGGACGCCCGTCATGGGCGAATTCCATTTCACACGTTATCCGGAAAATGAATGGCGCGAAGAATTGCTCAAGATGAAGGCTGGTGGCGTTGACATCGTGTCCACCTACGTTTTCTGGATTCATCATGAAGAGATTGAAGGACAATTTGATTGGTCGGGATCACGAAACCTGCGTCACTTTATTCAAATCTGCCAGGAAGCCGGCTTGAAAGCGTTTGTGCGCTGTGGTCCGTGGGACCATGGCGAAGTGCGAAATGGCGGTTTCCCGGATTGGCTTCTGAAAAAAGGGTGGAAAACACGCTCCAACGATACCAACTACCTTAACCAGGTAAAAATCTTCTACGGTGAAATTGCCAGACAACTGGACGGGTTATTCTGGAAAAATGGCGGACCGGTCATTGGCATCCAGTTCGAAAATGAATACAAAGGTCCCGCCAAATATCTGTTGACACTCAAACGCATGGGCCAGGAAGTTGGACTCGATGTGCCGATCTATACCCGGACTGGCTGGGATAAACCCTCGGGGCGCATGCCTTTCGGCGAATTGATTCCGCTCTACGGTGTCTATGCGGAAGGCTTTTGGGATCGGGTAATCGCGCCCATGCCGGCTGGCTATTGGAAAGGGTTTCATTTTTCCAGTTTTCGCGTGGATGATGCCACCTATAGCGAGATTCCTGGCGAAGGAGGCACCGTGGACCCGCCGGACGCTGAACAATATCCATACCTCACCTGCGAAATTGGCGGCGGCATGATGAACAGCTACCACCGGCGCATCCTTGTCAATCCCAAGGACGCCGAGTCCACCACTCTCATCAAGCTCGGTTCGGGCAGCACCTTGCCCGGCTACTACATGTATCACGGCGGCGTGAATCCCGAAGGCAAACTGACCACCTTGATGGAATCACAAGTTACGGGCTTTTGGAACGACATGCCTGTTAAAAACTACGACTTTCAAGCGCCCCTGGGCCAATATGGTCAAATCCGTCAGCAATACCATCTCTTGCGACGCCTCCATCTTTTTCTTCATGAATGGGGTCCCGCTCTGGCCGGAATGCCCGCAACCATGCCGGATCAGCGTCCACATGGAAAAAATGATTTTGACACCTTGCGCTGGAGCGTTCGTTCCGATGGGAAAAGCGGATTCGTTTTCGTGAATAATTACCAACGCCTTCAGGACATGCCTCCGAAAAAGGACGTGCAGTTCGTGATCACTCTTCCTTCCGGTCCGCTCGTCTTTCCGCAAAATCCGGTTACCATTCCGCCCGACGCCTGCCTTGTCTGGCCGTTCAATCTCGATCTTGGCCAGGGCGCCAGGCTGGTTTGGGCCATAGCCCAGCCGCTGACCGCCATTGACGATGGCAATGTGCGCACCATTTTTTTTGCCGAAACCGAGAGCGTTCCCGCGCAATTTGCCTTCGCAACAAAGGGGCCAGCCGTCACAGCTCTTGCCGGGCATATCACACACGGCGAAAACGTTGACCTTCTCCGCGATGTTAAGCCCGGCAATAAGGTCGCGGCGAGGATGCGGTTGGCCGACGGCAGTTTTGTACAGATCGTTGTGCTTGACCCAAAAAGCTCCCTCGCTCTTTGGAAGGGAAACTTGCAGGGCCGCGACCGGGTATTTCTCACCGAAGCCGGTCTTGTCCTTGATGCGGACAATTTGCGCCTGACTTCCACCGCCCCGGCCGACCTCAGTGTGGCCATTTATCCGGCCCCCGCTTCGCTCGCATGCTACGGCAGCGATCTCGAACCGAAAACCGACGGCGTCTTCCAACGATTTACACCGCCCGCACCGCGAGTGGTTAAACTCAAAGCCAGCTTCGATAGCGTGCAGGCCGCCGGGCCGCCGCGGGAAATTCCCATCGGCAAAATCGAATGCCCCGTTGCGACCGCCCCGCTCGATCCGGACTTTGAAAAAGCGGCGGTTTGGCGCGTCAAAATCCCCGGAGACGTTGACCTCGGCACCGATCCCATTCTTCGCCTTCATTACGTCGGGGATGTCGCGCGGGTGACTTTGAACGGAAAACTGCTGACGGATGATTTCTACAACGGCAGCGTCCTGGATGTCGGGCTGCGTCGGCACGCACCCGAAATCCTGGCCGGTGATTTGCGCGTTGAAATTCTGCCGTTGCGCAAGGATGCCCCGATTTACCTGGCCAAAGAGGCGCGGCCGGATTTTGGCAGCCAGCAGAGCGTCGTCTCGCTCAACAGCATCGAAATCATTCCCCGTTACCAAATTCAGCTTGAGGCGCGGTAATTTTGATCAAACCATGGACAACGTGCTGATTCAGAGTTTTAAAATGAACCCGTTGCTGATCGGGTTGGCCAGCGCATTGTCCTTGGTTGGACAAACGCATGGCCAGGTGTTGCTTTATCAGGAAACGTTTCCATATCCAGGGCTGTCGGGTAATTTCTCCGTCAGCACGGTAGGATGGGCCAATGATGTCCCGAACAATCCGAATCGTCTTTATCAAGTTTCCGGAGGTGATGGGGCCGTGTTTGCCTATCAGAATGCCGCCACAACGACCGCATTTTACACTTCCACGGTTCTTTCAGCGGCAACCGGAGCGACTTTCCCAGGCATTAATACGGCAGTTTACTCCGGCATAACATTTTCTGCTGACATTCAGCCTTATCTGACGCCGGCCAATGTGGCCGCGAGGTTTGCTGTGCAGATGAACGGTGGCAGTTGGTTTGTTTCCGCGAACGCCTTGCCGGTACCCGCAGCCATCGGTCCTTTCGCCACCTATGCAAACGTGTTCAATCCCGCCGCTTCACAATGGGATTCATTGTCCGTCAGCGGCAATGGAACCGGCAGCAGCGCCACCATCGGTTCCGTTATCTCGAGCAATTTGACCGGCAATATCACCGGTGCCGGACTGGTCTTCACCCACACCGGGGCTGGCGGGACGTTTAATTTCGACAATTTTCTCATTACCGCCGCCAATGCTGGCAACCTGGCGGTTGTTTCCATCTCGAACGGGATGGTTTCGTTTTCCTGGCCTGCCGCATTGAATGTTCGTCTTCAGAACTCGACGAATCTTCTAAATGGAGCTGTCTGGAACAGTTTTCCCGGGACCGCAGGACAAGGTTCAGCGATGATGCCGATGAACACCGTACCGACGTTCTTCCGGCTGTCTGCGTTTCCCACCGGCGGATTGCAAGACGGCGATTTTGAATCAGGAAATCTTGCCGCCAACTGGCAGACATCGGGGAACGCCGCCGCGGATTCCCTGCTGTCCGGCGGCGCCTTTTCCGGTTCTTATTACCTGCAACAGAGCAATTCCATTCCCTATCAGGTGCAGACTTTCCAACTGGTCACCAATCTGCCCAACGGCTGCTACAAACTGACTGCGATGGTTCAGAACAGTGGCGGCCAAAATGCTTGTTACATCAGTGGCAATGACCGGATGACCAGCCTGCCGATTTTCTCGCAGTGGACCAACACCATTGTGAGGGGAATCAATGTCACCAACGGACAATGCCTGGTCGGCATTTGTTCCGATGACGGCACCGGCGGCAACTGGTGCAAAGCGGACCTCATTCAATTGATCAAGGACGACATTCCCTACACCTTGTTGAAAGGTGGTGACATTTCCGAACTGACCTATGTGGAGCAAGGTGGCGGCGTATTTTACGAGACCAATGGCGTGCAGATGGATTGTTTGCAGATTTTGAAGAATCACGGTTGCAACATCGTCCGGCTCCGTCTGTATAACAACCCAAGTCCTTCCAACAGCGATCTCCCGGTGGGCATTCAAAGCCCGACGAATATTCTGGCCTTGGCGGCTCGCGCAAATGCGCAAGGACTTCAAATCGAATTAACCTTTTACTATAGTGATGGTTGGGCCAATAACATACCGCAAGCCTGGACAAATCTTACGTTTGCCCAGCTCACCAATGCGGTGTACAGCTTCACGACGAACTTCATGATGGAAATGAAGAATCAGGGGACAACGCCCGAATATGTTTCCCTTGGCAATGAGATAAACAACGGAGGGTTTCTGCTTCCCGATGGAAGCACCACGAACTGGCCGCAATTGGCCCAACTGCTCATGGCCGGCTACGCGGGGGTCAAGGCGGTTTCCCCCTCCACGCAGGTCATTCTGCATGTGGCCACTGTTGACTTAGGCGCCGTTACCTGGTTTCTCAATCAAGCCGTCAGTTATGGTGTGAATTGGGACATCACCGGTTGTTCCTACTATCCCTTTTGGACCAGATATACCGCCGAACAAGCCCGGGATCAAATCAATTCCTGGTATTCGACTTACAACAAACCCGTGCTGATCATGGAGACCGGGTATAACTGGAGCACCAACAAGTGCGATGGATATCCCGGGCAGCTTGCCAACAATGGTCCGGAACCGTTCCCCAGCACGCCCTTGGGCCAGAAGGAGTTCATGCTGAATTGTTTCAACGCCATAAAAATGGTCAACCAGGGCCATTGCATCGGGGATTTGTATTGGGATCCAATTTTCATCTGTGTGCCGGGTGAGGGGTGGGAACTGGGACAGCCAAACGTGGTGGACAACACAACCCTGTTTGACTTTACCGGCCATGCTCTGCCGGTCCTGGATGCCTTTTACTACAATAACTGAAAATTCGTGAAAATTCGTGAAAATCAACAATCTGTGGTCAAAACGCACGCCACGTCAGTCATCCAATGGCAATTTTTTAGCAACGCCACGGTTTTTGCTGATTTTAAAGGGGTTTTCACGAGCCTGACATTTGTCAGGCTAGGCAAAATCCAATAAATCAGCAATGATTCAGAACAGCAATAGCAGAAACCCATAATAACACTGTAATAAAAAAATATGAAAACCATTACCTCGGTCATTTCCGTCCTCGCCGCGTTAACATTGGCCATGTTGCCTGCGAAAGCCCAGGTCACTTATCTTGCCACGGGCAACTTTGACGGCAGCGGCGCGGATGGCAAAGCTATTAGCGACGCTGTGGTCAACAACGACGCGAGCACCATCACTTTCACCATCGATTCGAGCCAGACGATGGCTTCATGGATATTTTATGCGGTTGACATTCAGATAATTGGCCAGGCTGGCAGTGGGTCTACGGTATTATCTAACCCTATCTGGGCTGGCAGCCCCACACTTGGCATCAGTACTGGGATGAACTCCGTGCTTAATGACAATGGCGGAACTATGGGCGCATACACATATAGTGGTGGTACTTGGACGGAGAACGCAGCGGGGGCCGTTACTAGTGGCGGCACTGGATTTAATACCGTCACAATGACGGTACCATTAAGTAGCCTCGGGTTGAGCGTCGGCGACAGTTTCTACTTCGATGTTGTGTCGTCGTACACTGCTTGGTCCGACGGTGGCCCGCAGTCTGCTTATAGTGCATTGGACAGCGTGAGTGGTTATCCTGCGGAGACAGATAGTAGCTGGACACCTTGGAATGGTACCTCGTCTTATGACTCTGTTACAGACGCAGGAGGCACGACCTTTGGTACGCCTGCGAGCGAGTACACCGTCATTCCTGAACCCACCACGCTGGCGCTGTTGAGCGGAGGGGTAATCCTCTTGCTGGCGCAGCGACGCCGTGTCTAGGGAAATCGTGCAGCTTGAATCATTATAAATAAAACCGCCGTCCGGAACGATGGCGGAATGGAAGTCGGAAGGCCGGAACTGTTTGACCGTATGAACAGTTCCGGCTTTGATTTGGTGGAATATGTGGTATGGTTTTAAACAGTCGCATGGGCATGAAATTCGCAAATCCGGTTCCTGCCGCCTCGGGGCTCTTCACCACCTGTAAGCTGGCGGTCGGCGGCTTCATGAATGGCACAAAAAAGGCCGGTCTTCTGGCTGGTCTGTTGCTGGGAACGACTTTTGCGACGCCCGCCGTTCCGTTCGTGGCCGGCGCGGACTTCTCCGACCTAGCGTTTTTCGAAGCCCGGGGTATAACGTATAAAGATGGCGGACAGGTTCAGGATGGGATTCAAATTCTCAAGAACCACGGCATCAATTGCATAAGGCTGCGGCTCTGGACCAGCAGTGCAGCCCAAGCCAGCGCGGATCCTTACGACTACACCAACAACCTCAGCTACACCGTGCCCCTGGCCGTGCGGGTCAAGAATGCTGGACTGCTCTTCTCCCTGGATTTTCATTACTCCGACACTTGGGCTGACCCCAGTCATCAAGCCACCCCCAACGCCTGGACAAACCTGAACTTTACCCAGCTTGTACAGCAGATGCGCACCTACAACAGTAACACCATCGCCGCCTTTGAAGCTGCTGGAGCGATGCCGGATTACGTCCAGATTGGAAATGAAATCACCGACGGCATGTTGTGGACCAATGGGCAGCTTTCGGGCACGTGGAGCAGTTCCAACCCATCATGGATTCGGCTTGGCCAATTGATGAATGCTGCAATTCAGGGAATCAAGGACGCTACGAATGCTACGGGCGCTAAAATGCCCAAAATTATCGTTCATATTGACCGTGGCGGAGACTGGGCCACTACCGAGTCGTATTTTGACAACCTGAACGCTCAAGGAGTTCCTTACGACATCATCGGCGAAAGTTATTACCCCTTCTACCAAGGCTCACCGGCGAATTTGAACATCTGTCTCAGCAACGCTGCCGTTCGCTACGGCAAACCCGTAATCGTCGCTGAGGACGCTTTTCCCTATACCAACACCTGCCCTTCCGCTTGGCTTAGCCAACTATATGGCTACCCTCCCACCCCGGCCGGCCAGGTCAGCTTCATCGCGGCTCTGGCCAAGATTGTGAAAAGTGTGCCCAATCAACTCGGGGCTGGCTTCTTCTATTGGGGAACAGAATACCAGGCGGTCAGCGGCGTCAACGAAGCCGGTTTCAATACGTCGTCGTTTTTTGATCAACATGGCAATGTTCTGCCAGTGGCCGACGCCGTTGGTGGAATGGCCGCCCCACTCTTGATAAGACCCTCCCTCAATGGCTCAAATCTGCAGCTACAGTGGCCATTCAGTGGAGCGGCTTCGACGTTGATGAACTCAACCACTTTGGCGCCGTCAACAGCGTGGTCGTCGGTGTCCAATCCGATCCAGACCACAGGAGCGGTGCTTACCGTCACCCTGCCGGTGGATTCCAGCCAAAGCTGTTTTTATCGCCTGCAATCGAACTGATGCCGGGGCATTCGATCTGTGGGACCGGTAACGACAGACCGACTCAAAATACACTGCCGACGTTCAATTCACGCTTTGCACCCGGCCGGTATGGCGGGCATCGGCGCGGAACATCGGCCATGAACTCTTCGCCGGCGGGGCCAGGCCATTGGTCGAGTTGATTGCGTAAAGGCGGCTGCCGTCGCAGGCATAAACCGTTCCGTCACTGCCAATCACCGGTGAATTGGCCAGTGTGGCCGGCAAGGTTACACGCCATTGTTCAGTCCCGTCCGGGTTTATGGCTGCCAATATCTGCCAGGGCACGGAGAAGTAGATCAGGCCGTTCGCGGCGACGGCGGGAGTTTCGTCAAGGGGGATCAGCGAGTATTTCTCCCACCGGATTTTCCCATCGCTGCCGACGGAAACGCAGGAGGCTCTGCCCGACAGATAAAGGTTGCCGCTTTCATCAAGCACGGGCGACGGCTCGCGCGTGCTGCCGGTATGCAACCGCCAGCGTTCCGAGCCGTCAGGCCGCGGCGCGTAAAGATTGCCGTCCAGCGAAGTGAAATAAACCGTGCCGTCCGCGGCGATGGCGGTCGAGGAGATAATCTGGCCGCCGGTCAAAAACGACCATAAAAGCTTGCCGTCCGGCTTCAACGCGTAAAACTTTTTGTCGTGTGACCCGAAGTAAATGGTTCCGTTCGTCCCAATCGCCGGCGACGAAACCAAGATGTTGCTCGTGGCGAAAACCCATTTTTTTGAGCCGTCAGGATTGAGCGCGTAAAAATTATTGTCCCACGAACCGAAGTAAATCATTCCATCCGCGCCAATTGCCGGTGAGAATCAATCCACGCGCCGGTTGCAAATGTCCATTTGAGTCTGCCTTGGGGCGTGACGGCGTAAAATTTCCGGTCGCGCGCGCCGAAATAAATCGTTCCGTCATTGCCGATTGCCGGGGACGATTTGATTTCAGAATTGATCCGTAAAGTCCATTTGACCCTGCCCTGAGGCGTAACCGCCAGCAAATAGCCTTCAAAAGTCGCCTGATAAATCGTGCCGTCAGGCGCAATGGCTGGAGACGCATCGGCGATATAAAACGGCAGTCGGAGTGTCCATAAATTGGTCGGCGCAGATTGCGCCTGGCTGATGAGCTGCGCGCTCAAACAAAACGAGCCGGCAACAATTTTGACCCAATGGGTGATAATGGAGCGCTTCATTTCGTGTCAGTAAAACCGCAAAAGGCGCGTCCGGCAAATGCAAATCGCGCCGTTGCACTTGCATCCGCCACTTTCACGCACTACCTTTCGCCCGCTTATGGGAAAAATTGTCATCATCGGTTCGGGATGCGCAGGCTGGACGGCGGCGCTTTACACCGCGCGCGCCAATTTGTCGCCGCTTGTCCTCACCGGCGGCCAGCCCGGCGGCCTGCTCACCACCACCAGCGTCGTGGAAAATTTCCCCGGCTTTCCCGAAGGTGTGGACGGCTATGAATTGATGACACGGATGCAGAAACAAGCCGAACGGTTCGGCGCGCGCGCCAGCTTTGGCACGGTCGAGGCGGTGGATTTCTCCAAACGCCCCTTCACACTCACCGTGGACGGTGAAAAGGTCGAGGCGCAGGCGATCATCATTGCCACCGGCGCGAGCCACAAACATCTCGGCGTGCCCGGCGAAGATTTGCTGGAGACCAAAGGCGTGACGTATTGCGCGACCTGCGACGGCGCCTTGCCCGTTTTCCGCAACCAACCGCTCGTCGTGGTTGGCGGCGGCGATTCCGCGTGCGAAGAGGCGCTTTACCTGACGCGGTTCGGCTCGGTCGTTCATCTCGTGCATCGGCGCGATGCGTTGCGCGCCTCAAAAATCATGGCCGAACGCACCTTGTCGAATCCGAAAATCAAGCCGGTTTGGGATTCCGCCGTGACGGAAGTTCTCGATGTGAAGCAGGACAAGGTCACCGGCGTGAAATTGAAAAATCTCAAGACCGGCGCAGAGACGATTTTGAACTGCGCGGGCGTGTTCATCGCCATCGGTCACGGACCGAACACGGAAATTTTCAAGGGGCAAATCGAACTGGACACCAATGGCTACATCATTCCCCGGAAAGGCACGATGACGAATGTCCCGGGCGTGTATGTGGCGGGTGACTGCGCAGATCACGTTTACCGGCAGGCCATCACGGCGGCGGGCGCAGGTTGCGCGGCGGCGATTGACGCGGAAAGATTTCTGGCGGCGGAAAACCGGTGAAACCAAGGCAAGGGATGCGGCGGCGAACAATTCATCGCAGCAACCGTGGGAGGAGGGGCGCACCTTGACACTGCGATAAGCCGGGTTGCATGGTTTGACAGGAACGCCGGATTCATCCGGCAGGACATTTAATCAAGCGCGCCCGCTGCCGCATGAATGCGGCGTTCCCGTTGCAGTGCTCAGGTACGCCCCGGGAGGAGGCTCATTTCTGTTTTTTGTTGCCGAAGCAGGGCAAAATGCATCCACTGTTTGCATGAGAACATTTCTTTCGATTCTGGTTGTCCTGACATTCGCAATCAAATTGTCTGCGGCTGACACCAACGCACCCGCGCTGTCGAAAACCAACACTTCCGCACTGTTGAAAATCGGCACGGCCGAGGCGGACAAACATTACGATCAGGAAATGATTGTGACGGGCAGGGTGGCGCAAGTCACCATCCGTCCCAAGGTGATATTTCTGAATCTGGACCGGCCCTACCCGGACTCGCCGTTCACCGTGGTCATATTTCCGGGCGAATATCTTGCCGACATAAAAGCGCTGGACGGAAAAGCGGTGGAAATAAAAGGCAAAATTAAGAACTACCATGACAAGCCGGAGATCGTGCTGGACAGCACCAATCAGTTGACCGTGCTGGGTTCAACGGTTTCAACCAACGTTCCGGCAGCTCCGCAACCAACCCATGCCCCGCCGCCGCCCACGCAATCCACCAATTTCCCGGAAATCATGTGATTGGCGGGAATAACAGATGGCCCGGCGGCGGGAAATCCGGTGGCGATCATTGCTATTACTGCAACACCACTTGGGGCCACCTGCTCGTCAACCTGAAGAACTACGCTGAACGCGGCGTGAAAAATCCTTGTTTCACCTGATTTCGCTGCTGGAGCGCAACCTTGTTCGTGGAACCAGCCGCAACGAAGAGATTTTAGCCTCCTGTTTGTTTGACCCAATCCCGGACTACTGAGCCAATACGTTCAACATTTGAAAGGTTCAGCTTTTCCCTCCCGCCCCGACCAACTCTCGTCACAATGACCATTTCGACGTCATCATCATGGGCACGGGCGCTGGCAGCGGGTGAGCACAGGCGCGTCACGGACAAGCGCGGCAATTCACGATTAAAACGTTTTGAAACCAAAGGCGATTGCAAAAAATGTTCTGCGTTTGGCAATTTCGTTTCTGAATTCTGCATTGACGCTTGGGCGGGCATGGCTAAACTTCCCGTTCGGTTTTAACCATTTTATTGGAAAAGGATAAAAAATTATGGCAGTCAAAGTTGCAATCAACGGGTTCGGCCGCATCGGGCGCCTGGTGTTCCGGGCGCTGGTCGAACAAGGCATGGTGGGCAAGGACATCGAAGTGGTGGCCGTGGGCGATATCGTACCGGCGGACAACCTCGCGTATCTGCTCAAATACGATTCCATCCAAGGCCGCTTTCAGGGCGCCATCGACAGCAAGGCCTCACCGGAGGCCGTGGCCAAGGCTACCGCCGCCGGCAAGAAGGCCGAAGATGCCGACCCGGACATCCTCATTGTGAACGGCAAGGAGATCAAAGTTGTCAGCGCCAAATCGCCCGCGGAGCTGCCGTGGAAGGCCATGGGTGTGGAGTTGGTCATCGAGTCAACCGGCCTGTTCACCGACGTGGAGAAGGCCAAGGGACATCTTGCTGCCGGCGCGAAAAAGGTCATGATCACCGCCCCCGCCAAGGGCGACTGCCTCACGGTGGTCATGGGCGTCAACGAAGGCAAATACGATCCCAAGCAGCATCATGTTATTTCCAACGCCTCCTGTACCACAAACTGCCTGGCTCCGGTTGTTTATGTGCTGCTCAAGGAAGGGTTCGGCGTCGAAGAAGGTTTGATGACGACGATACACAGTTACACTGCCACACAAAAGACCGTGGACGGCCCGAGCAAGAAGGATTGGAAGGGCGGCCGTACGGCGGCGCAAAATCTGATTCCTTCGACGACCGGCGCGGCCAAGGCCGTTGGCCTCGTGCTGCCCGAAGTCAAGGGCAAGCTCACAGGCATGGCGTTCCGCGTGCCGACGCCGACGGTTTCCGTCGTTGACCTGACGGTTCGCACGGTCAAGGAAACCAGCTACAAGGAAATCTGCGCCGCGATGAAAAAGGCCAGCGAGACCTACCTCAAAGGCATTCTTGGTTACACCGAGGACGAGGTGGTCAGTTCGGATTTCATCCATTGCGACCTGTCCTCGATTTTCGACCAGGGCGCCGGCATTGAACTCAACAAGCGGTTCTTCAAGCTCGTGAGCTGGTATGACAACGAGTGGGGTTACAGTTGCCGTGTGGGCGACCTGATCAAGCTGATGCTCAAGAAAGGGCTGTAAACCGCAACAAAAGAAAATTCTTAAATTAGGAGGGGCGGCATTTTGTCGTCCCTTCTATTTGTGATTTGGGACGGCGACACGCCGTCCCTCCCAAACAAGGTTGCCGTTTTTATTTGCCTGTTTGCGGCTTTTTTTCGATCACCTTTTCCTGCTCCAGCTTTTCCAGCTTGGGTGCGATCACCACCCGGCAGTAACCGTAGTTGGTGTTGTTGTCGTAAAATCCCTGATGATAATTTTCGGCCGGATAAAACTTCGTGAACGGCGCAATTTCGGTGACGATGGGGTGCTTGAAATTTTTCTGCGCCCCGGCCTTTGATTTTTCCGCCGCCAGTTTTTGCGCTTCGCCGTGGTAGAGGATGATGGAGCGGTATTGCGTGCCTTCGTCCACGCCCTGACGATTGAGCGTGGTCGGGTCATGCGCCTGCCAGAAAACGTCGAGCAGCTTCTCGTAGGAGATTTTTGCCGGATCAAATTCGATTTGTGTGACTTCGGCGTGGCCGGTGTCGCCGGTGCACACCTGTTCGTAAGTGGGGTTGGCGGTGTGGCCGCCGGCAAATCCGCTGGTGACGGATTTGACGCCGGGCAGCCGCTCGAAGACGGCTTCCATGCACCAGAAGCAGCCGCCGCCAAACGTGGCGGATTCAGTTTTGTTTGGGTTCATGGCATTGGTGGGTTGCGCGAGCGCGGATAAATTCAGCGCACCAGCGGCCAGTAAAAAACAAATTGTTTGTTTCATTTTCCCATTTGCAAAATTCATTCCTTTTCAGGCAAATCCAAATGTTCGCCCGGCGGCAGGCCGGCGTATTTTTCAAAATGCTCCGGGCGCAACGGTTCGGAAATCACGTGTTCGCCACCGAACCATTTGCCGAGGTCAATCCACTGGCAACGGCGCGAACAAAACGGGCCATACGCCCCGGCCAGCCAGTCGCCTTTCTTTTGCAAACCGGACATTCAATCCGGTGAATGCGCTCATTTGGTTTCGGTTGCAATTGTCTTGATGTCGTTGACTATGTTTGTGGCATCGTCCGGCGACACTCCGCCGTTTTGCAAAAGGGTTTGGACGTCGGCGAAAATCTTCTGCTGTTGCGCCGGCGAAAGATGCGAACTGTTGAAGATGGCATGGACATCCTGCGCCAGTTTTTGATGTTGCGGGCGCAGTTTTTCATTTCCGGCCATTGCGGTCATCAGGTCGTTCGCCAGTTTGGAAACGGACGCGGACGATGGTTTCGTGCCCGAGGCCGCGGCCGTCAGATTGCTCATCAACGACGGCTTTTGCGCGGCAGCCGAATTGGTGTCGGCCCGGTCACCGAAGGCGTCAAAATCGACACGGAGGCCGGCGATGTTTTGCCGGGTGGCTTCGAGCACCGGGTCCGGTGGCGGATTGGTTTGCGACGGCGGAGCGGGTGGTGGCTGAGCCGGCGGCGGTGGATTGTCCTGCCGCGTGCTGCTGGCATTGGCGGCGACGTTTTTGGCCTGCCGGATCGCCGCCGAATAAACGTCGGCCCGGACGCCGTTGGCCACGAACAGCAAACAAAAGAACGCAGTGAAGGTTTTCATGGATTTTGACTAATTGGCAATCAACATCTGTTTCGACGACAAAAGTGAAATGTAATCTTCAAGAATCCGTTCCGTTTCGTCCAGCATGGGGTCAACGGCGGCCGGCGTCGGCGGTGGCACCGCGACAACATTTGCGGATCCGGCCGGCGTCGGAAGCGGGCCGGCCGGCAATTTGTTTGCCGTCACGGTGTTGGTTTCGCCCAACGGCGGCGGGAGGCCGGGTTCACCGGCTTTCTCGACGGTCAATTCATAAATTTTCACGTCCGGCGCTTTGCGCGCAGCGCGTTCCTGATCGCGTGTTTTCTGGCGGGCATCGGCTTCCTGCCGTTCTTTCAAACGTTCGCGTTCGTTGAGCGAGGCGGTTTTGTCGGCCTGCAATTTTTGGAATTGGTCAATGTCCTGGCGGATGTAAACGAAATCCTGATTCGTGGCGATGCGCTCACTCGAACGCCGGCGTAATTCGTCGAGATACAATTGCACCCTGTTCAATTTGGAGTAATTCACACTCGGAATGGTGTCCCAAGGCAGCGGATTTTCGAGCGAGGATTCGCCGAATTGGGTTGAATAATTCAACACGTCCGGCAGCACGAGGTCTGGCATCACGCCTTTCAACTGCGTCGAAGCCCCGCTGACGCGATAAAATTTGCGGATGGTGATTTTGACCGTGCCGGGATCATTGGTCGCGGACGCGGTGGCCGGCCTGACGAAGAATGAGCGCAGCGGATTCAAATTCTGCACCGTGCCTTTGCCGAAGGTGGAAATGTCGCCGACGATGAGCGCGCGACCGTAATCTTGCAGTGCGGCGGCGGCGATTTCCGCCGCGGACGCGCTGAAACGGTTGACGAGCACGACGAGCGGGCCGTCGTAAAGCACGGAAGAATCAGTGTCGCTATCCACAGTTACCGGGCCGTCGAACGAAGAACGGGCGAGCACCACCGGACCGTCCTTGATGAAAAGGCCGGTGAACTTGACGGCTTCTTCGAGCGAACCGCCGGGGTTGCCGCGCAAATCGAGAATGATGCCGTCGGCCTTTTCCGATTCGAGTTTTTTAATCAGGCGCGTGACATCGGCGGTGGTGCTTTTGGCCGTTGAATGCTCGGTGTTGCCGGGCAGATCAATCGTCGCGTAAAACGACGGCAAATCAATGACGCCCAGCCGCGCCGTGCCGCCGTGGCCGTCCGGCCATTCGATGAGTTGGGCCCGGGCTTCCTGGTCTTCGAGTTTGATTTCATCGCGGACCAAAGTCACAACGCGGCGGACGGCGCGGTCTTCCGCCGGACTGATGGTCAGCCGCACTTCGGTTCCTTTTGGGCCGCGAATGAGCTGGACAACTTTGCCGAGTTCCATGTCCACGACATTCACGGGCGGGTGATTGCCCTGCGCGACGGCGACAATGTGGTCGCCTTCCTTTATTTGTTTGCATTTTTCCGCCGGACCGCCGTGAACGAGTTGATCAATCTTGCAATAACCATCGTCCTCGCGGAGTTGCGCGCCGATGCCGAAAAGCGAGAGGCTCATGCCGATGGAAAAATCCTGCGCGTGTTCGGTGTTGAGGTAATCTGAATGCGGATCGTAGGCGTGCGCCAGGGCGTTGAGATACGCCTGCAAAACGTCCGTGCCGTCCCAGTTCGTCGCCATGTGCAAATTCCAGCGATAATGCCGCGCCAGCGTGCCGGTGATTTCCGCGGTGGCGGATTTGGGCAAAGTCAAAATCACATGGTTGTTGGTCGGCGAAATCTCGCGGCTGAGTTTTTCCTGCAAATACTCGTAACGCAATCGCTGCGACCAAAGTTGTTTTGCCTCGCCCAGGTCTTTGGGATAGGGCGCGTGGCGCCGGTCGAGCAGAATGTGTTCGTCGGTGTTAAATTTGAATTTGTCCTCCTGCAGAAGTTCATTCACGCAGTCAGCGTGCTGTTGGATGCGTTCAAGGTATCGCCGGTAAATTTCATACGCGGGTGTAAGGTCGGCAATGCCGTTGATGCCAAGGGTTAATGTGTCAAGGTTCGTCCGGTAGTGCGTAAATTCGGCAATATCGGATTGCAGAAAATTTTCACGCCTTGGATCGAGGATTTCCAGATAACCGTCGAAAAACTTCTCTGAGATTCCCAGGTCGAGCAGTTGTTGCGAGTAATGAAAATCCTCCAGCAACCGTGCTGTCCAGTAGGCAATACGCTCGTCGTTTGGCCCCGGCGCCAGATGAATGTTTGTTTGCGTCATCAGCGCCGGGGAAACGTTGGTTTGGGTTGCCGGCTGCGGGGGAACTGTTTTGGGAGCGGCGCAGCCGGCGATGATGATAAACCCCGCCAGCGCAGCGGACGCGATGGAGGCAGGGGCTTTTATTTTTGCGTGATTCATTGGAATTGGCACAACTTCGACCAAGTGTAAGCGGATTCGTTCAGCAAGGGAATCATTTTGAGTGTGCCGTTGTTTGCGTGAAAAACAGAATTGCAATTTAAATTTAATTCCCGATAATGTCCGCTCGACAATCAAAACTATGAAGACCATTACATTGGCCGTGACTTTTTGCCTGGGCGTCGGCTGTCTTGCCGGCTGCGCCTCCAACTCAAAACCGGTTGGGAAACCCGTTGGAACAACCGCCCAAACTCCCATTGATAAAACGCCAGCCGGCACAAATGTGTTTGGCAGCGAAAAGGCGCGCATTAGTTATGCCATTGGCATGACGATGGGCCATAATTTCCAGGCGCAGGGGGTTGAGGTGGATACCGACATGCTGGTTCGCGGTTTGAAGGATATGCAATCCGGCGGGACAACGCTGTTAACGCCGCAGGAAATGCACGAAACGTTGACTGAATATCAAAAATCTCTTGCCGCCAAACAGCAAAAAATGCGCGAAGAGGCTGTAGCAAAAAACAAGGCGGACGGCGAGGCGTTTCTGGCCGGAAACAAAACCAAGCCCGGCGTCGTCACCCTGCCCGACGGCCTGCAATACAAAATCATCACCAATGGCAGCGGCGCCACACCCGGGCTGAACGACACTGTAACTGTGAACTATCGCGGCACATTCATTGACGGCAAGGAATTTGACAGTTCCGCCAGGACCGGTCATCCCGCGCAATTTGCTGTTGGCAGTGTTATTCACGGTTGGACGGAAGCGCTCATGCAGATGAAGGTCGGTTCCAAATGGCAGTTGTTTGTGCCGTCGGAACTCGCTTACGGTGAACGGGGACGCTCCAACATCCTGCCGAATACCGTTTTGATTTTTGAAGTTGAACTGCTTTCCACCGAACATCAGTCGCCGCCCGCACCGGCAGTTTCCACCAATGCGCCGCTCACCAGCGACATCATCAAGGTGCCTTCGCTTGAAGAAATGAAAAAAGGCGCGAAGATCGAAGTCATCAAACCCGAAGATGCGGCAAAACTCCAGCAGTCGCAAACACAGCCATCCAAATAGCTGCGGGCATTTTGAACATTCAAGCCGGAGCAGTGTCCATTTCCCAAAGGTTATGAAGTGGTTTTCAAGGTCATTGGTCGGATTTTTGTCGGCAATTGCGGGCGCGCTGGTCATGGTTGCCGTCTTTCACCTCACCTCGTGGGGCAAGGGAGCCGAGCCGGCACTCAAGGTTGAGACCACGCCCGTCAACCGCGACGCCAAACTCGGCGCCAGCTTCGCACCCGTCGTCAAAAAAGCCGCACCGAGCGTCGTGAACATTTACTCCACGCACATCGTGCATGAACGGCTGATGCGCAATCCGCTTCTTAACGATCCGTTTTTCCGGCAATTTTTCGGCGACCAGTTCCCGAACGACGACCGGGAACGCACGCGCCGGGAACGAAGTCTTGGCTCGGGAGTAATCGTTTCTCCCGACGGCTATATTTTGACGGCCAATCACGTTGTGGACGGTGCGGACGAAATCAAGGTCTCCATCGGGGAAGATAAAACGGTATATGCCGCCAAAGTCATCGGTACCGATCAACCGACAGACGTGGCGATTTTGAAAATTGACGCCAAAGATTTGCCCGCCATCGTGCTCGCTGACAGCGATCAGCTCGAAGTCGGTGATGTCGTTCTCGCCATCGGTAATCCTTACGGCTTGCGCCAGACCGTGACCATGGGTATCGTCAGCGCGCTCGGTCGCAGCGGCCTCACCGGATTCAACCAATACCAAAATTTCATTCAAACGGACGCGGCCATCAATCCCGGCAATTCCGGCGGCGCGCTGGTGGACGCCGAAGGCCGGCTCGTCGGCATCAATACGGCCATGATCAGCAGCAATCGCGGCAGCCAGGGCGTCGGATTTGCCGTGCCCATCAACATGGCGCGCCACGTCATGGAGCGCCTCATCAGCGGTGGCAAAGTCACGCGCGGATATCTTGGCATCCTGCCCCAAAACATTGATGCCGGACTCGCGAAACAATTCTATTTGCCCGACCAAAATGGCGCGCTCGTTGGCGACGTTCTCACGAACACGCCTGCGGAAAAAGCCGATATTAAACCCGGCGACGTGATCATTGCCTTCAACGGCAAGGAAATCGCCGACGCCAACAGCCTTACCCTGGCGGTTTCCGAATGTTCGCCCGGAACCCAGGCAACGGTGAAATTGCTCCGCAACGGACGCACGAAAACTGTCACCGTTGTCCTGGCTGAATTGCCGGCAACAATGTCGCAAAGTCAAAATGACCGTGACCAGAACGATTCCGATGCAGGCAGTTCGATGGCCGATGCGCTCGACGGTGTGACGGTGCAGGATTTGAACCACGGCATACGCCAGCAACTCAAAGTCCCGGATGAGATTCGTGGCGCGTTGGTTACGGACGTTGACCAGGACTCAAATTCCGCCGAGGCTGGGTTGCAGCGCGGCGATGTGATTGTGGAAATCAACCGCCAGCCGGTGAACAACGCTGACGCCGCGGTCAAACTTTGCCGGCAGGCCAAAGGCGACCAAATTCTCCTCAAATTCTGGCGTCGTACCGGCGATCTTGCCGGCACGCACTATCTCAGCGTGGACAACACGAAAAAGCCGAAGTAGAGCCGCCGCCCGCAAAATTTCGACAAAATCCGAAACTCGAATTCCGAATTCCGACCCGCTGCGACGGCGCGACAGCGCGGCGGGAAGAAGCCCGAATTTCGAAACCCAAAATATAACGACCGGCGTCGTTGGCGTCATTTCGAATTTCGGTGTTCGGATTTCGGGTTTAAAAATGGCTGCAACCGAGATTTTGGTGGGGGTACAGTTTCAGTTTTCGGTGGGGCGAGCGTCCTCGCGAGCCGGCTCGTCAGTAGCCTCGCCCCACCAAATTGTACCACTACCGAGTTTTTGACAAACTTCATACGCTGGCACATCCTTTCAAAAGCTGCCTTGCATCAAGGCCGCCCCTATGCCCGTTCAATACAAAGATTACTACGAAATCCTTGGCGTGCCGCGCACGGCGAGCGACGATGAGTTGAAAAAATCCTTCCGCAAACTCGCGCGGCAATATCATCCCGACGTCGCCCGGGACAAAAAAAAGGCCGAGGAAAAATTCAAGGAAATCAACGAGGCCTACGAGGTCTTGAGTGATCCGGCCAAGCGCAAAAAATACGACGAACTGGGCGCAAACTGGAAGTCCGGCGCGGATTTTCGTCCGCCGCCCGGCTGGGAACATTTCGCGGGCGGCCAGACTTTTCGCGGGCGCGGCGCCGGGGGTGAAGAATTTGAAACCCATTTTGGCGGCACGGGCTTTAGTGATTTCTTTGAGCAGCTTTTTGGATCGCGGATGCGCGGTGGCGCGGGTGGTTTTGGCCGCACCGCGAGGTTTGAGGATGAGGAATTGGCCGAACGCGGACGCGACATCGAGGGCGACATTCTGGTCACGCTCGAAGAGGCCCTGCGCGGCTCGGTGCGCACGGTCAACGTGCGTCACAACGTCGGGCGCTCGGTCAAAACGGAAACGCACCAGGTCAAAATCCCGCCCGGCGTGACCGAAGGACAAAAATTGCGGCTCGCCGGGCGCGGCGAAACCGGCGCGGGCGGCGGTGCCGCAGGCGATTTATATTTGCGGGTGCGGCTGGCCCGGCATCCCGACTTCGAGGTCGAGGGTCACAATTTGATTTACGAGGCCGAGCTGGCGCCGTGGGAAGCCGTGCTGGGCACGAACCTTTCCGTGCCGGCGCTCGACGGCCGGGTGAACATCAAAATTCCGCCCGGTACGCAAAACGGCCAGAAACTCCGCGTGCGCGGACGCGGCCTGCCGGTGCGCGACGGCGCCCGCGGTGATTTGATTGTCGTCACAAAAATCGCCGTGCCTTCCAAAGTCACGGATTCGGAGAAAAAATTGTGGGAACAACTCGCCCGCGAATCAAAATTCAATCCGCGTGATTGAAGTGTAGCCGCGCTTGTCAAAGCGCGGAGTTTGAATCGGCGGGCGATCCGCGCTTTGACAAGCGCGGCTGCGTCAAGACAAGCTATGCCCGCAAACCAAAAACTGGTTCTTATTACCGGCGTTTCGCGCGGATTGGGTCGCGCGATGGCGGAGGAATTCATCCGGCTTGGCCACACTGTGCTTGGTTGCGGACGCTCAGAAAAGGAAACCGGACAATTGCAAAAACAGTTCGCCGCGCCCCACGACTTCACCGTCGTTGATGTTGCCGCGGACGAACAGGTGGCGGCCTGGGCAAAACGGGTTTTGAAAGCCCAGGGCGCGCCGGACTTGTTGTTGAACAACGCCGGACTCATCAACCGCAACGCGCCGCTCTGGCAGGTCGGCGCAAGGGAATTTTCCGACGTGGTGGACGTGAACCTCAAAGGCACGGTGAACGTCATCCGCCATTTCGTGCCGGCAATGGTAAAACGCAAACGCGGCGTCATCGTCAATTTCAGTTCCGGCTGGGGGCGTTCGACTGCGGCGGAAGTCGCGCCCTATTGTGCGACGAAATGGGCGATTGAAGGTTTGACGCAGGCATTGGCGCAGGAATTGCCACCGGGCATGGCCGCCGTGCCGCTCAATCCCGGCATTATTGACACCAGCATGTTGCGCAGTTGTTTTGGCGGTTCGGCTTCGGGGTATCCAAAGGCGGAAGAATGGGCAAAAATCGCCGTGCCGTTTCTCTTGAAACTCGGGCCAGCGGACAACGGCCGGTCGCTGACCGTCCCGGTTCGCGGCGCGAATGATTGAAATTTTGCGAAACTCAACCGCCGCGCGCTTGACCGCGACTGTGGCTGCACTTAGTTTGAATTCATGGCGAACGCGCCGCAAAAGAAAAAACGCAAGGCAATGATGCTGGGGGTCGGATTGGATTCCGACGGGCACAAACGGCTCACCACCGGGCCGAACTTTGCGCTGGTCGGCGGCACGGAGGAAACGCATGAGGCGATGACCGAGAAGGCCGTCAAGATCAACGAAAAGCTCAAGGCCCGCGGCAAACAACTCGAAGAGGTCAGCCACGATGAATTTGACGACATCGCCCGTGAAGTCGGCCTCAAACCGGTCAAGCCGGTCAAGCCGCGTTGATGCGTAGCGGCGGTCGGCCGACCGCCGCATTTTTTCAACCGGATGTGAATAGCGACGCTCTGCCGGGACGCCGCCACGCCGATTTCGCAGCGGTCTTGAATTATTGAGCCGGCTCACATCGGCTGCTACAGCAACTTGAAATTCTCCAAAACCGCACGGGTTTTTTCCGGGGTCTCATGCAGGATCGTCCGCCAGCCGCGCGCCGCGCCCGCCGCCACGTTTTCCGGCCGGTCGTCAAGGTAAAGGATTTCCGCGCCGCGCCGTCCGGCGAGTTTCTCCAATGCCTCGTACATTTTGGCGTCGGGCTTCATCGCGCCGACTTCGTAGGAGAAAATGTAGCCGTCAAAGTCGCGGAAGAACGGAAAGCTCCGCCGGACGTGTTCGATGGCGAGGTCGTTGGTGTTCGAGAAAATGCAGGTCGGGACGCCGCGTTGGCGCAGCCCGGCGTGAAGTTCAATCATCGGCGGAATCGGCGTGAAAATGTCCGCGAAAAATTCGCTGAACTCTTCCATCGTGCCGCGAAAGCCGGTGGCCTGCTGCGCCTGCTCGAAAAATTCAAGCCGTGTCAACCGGCCGGATTCGTAGTCCACAAGCAGATGAGAGTGAAAAAAAAAGGTTTTGATCCCGGCGAGCGACAGGGTGCTGTGCGCGGCGATTCGAGGGATGGCGATGCTGTAATCGAAATCCACCAGGACCTTGCCGAGATCAAAGACGACAATTTTCGGGGTTTCCATGATCGTAAGAATACGCGGGCAAACTGAATGTCGAATGACTAAGTCCTAATGACTAAAGAATGACCAAGCACCAATGGTGAATTTTCGCGGCGCGTTTGCAAATTCGTATTTGGTTATTTGGCATTCTTTAGTCATTATGGTTTCGTTATTAGTCATTTCCCAAACATCAGTTCATCTCCCTGCGTCCTTCCAGCGCCCGGCTCAAGGTGAGTTCGTCGGCAAATTCCAGTCCGCTGCCGGCGGGCAAACCATAGGCGATGCGCGATATTTTGAGACCTTTGCGCGCCAGCCGTTTCGCCAGATAAAAACTCGTCGCGTCACCTTCCACGTCCGTGCCCAGCGCAATGATTGCTTCCTTGATGGGTTCCTGCGTCAAACGCTTTTCCAGTTCGGCAATGCGCAAGTCTTCCGGCTCAACGCCATCAAGCGGGGAAATATTTCCGCCGAGCACGTGAAATTTGCCGCGATACGTGCCGGATCTTTCGACGCTCAAAATGTCCACCGCGCGCTCGACGACGCATATGAGCGACGAATCGCGCCGCGCGTCGGTGCAGATGGAGCAGGGGGATTTTTCGGTCAACCCGCCGCAGGTCGCGCAAAACTGGATTTTCTCGCGGGCGTGGAGCATCACCTCGGCCAGCTGTTTCACCGCCGCCGAATCGGTCTGGACGAGGTGCAGTGCGATGCGTTCGGCGGAACGCGGCCCGATGCCGGGCAGCTTGTTCAGCGCCGCGATCAGTGAAACAACGGGTTCTGGAATTGGATTCATCGTCCCTTTCGTCCTCGTCCTCGTCCTCGTAATCGAAAAATCGAGGACGAGGACGAGGACGATTAAAAAATCTACGTCAGCCCCGGCAGGTTCAATCCCGCCGTGATTTTGCCCATTTCGGCGTTGGAAATTTCCTTGGCCTGGCCGAGTGCCTGGTTCGCGGCGGTCACAATCATGTCTTCGAGCAACTGTGCGTCAGACGGGTTGAGCGCCTGCGGATCAATTTTCACCGAGGCAATGGTGCCGTCACACCTGGCGGTAATTTTGACCGCGCCGCCGCCGCTGCTGGTCTCAATGGTGCGCGCAGCGAGTTGCGCCTGCACCTGTTCCATTTGCTGCTGCATTCGCGCAGCCTGTTTCATGAGTTTGCCGATGCTGGACATTTTAGGAAGTTGAGGGTTGAGGGTTGAGAGAAAAATTACGCGCGGACTTCAACAATCTGGCCTTTGAAAATTTCCAAGGCTTTTTGAATCAGTGGATCGTTTTTGAAATCGTTTTTGTTGAATGAAACTGACACCGGCTTTTCTTTTGCATCGGGCGTTGAAGACGCAGGCGCCCCGCCTTCAAGTCGCTTCGGCGCGGCGAGGGCGGGGGACGTGATCCCGGCCGGTTGCGGCACACGGGCGGCAGACGCTTCGATTTTGACGAATTTAATTTGCGCGTTTGCATGGCCAAGCTCCGCGAGTTTGGTTTGGAGCAGCGTGTGGTTGCGCGCGTTGTCCACGAGACCAAGGTGATCTTCAAATTCGGGATCGAAACCAATCGTAAAAATGTTTTTCTCAAACAAAACCGCCTGCGCATCCACGAGATAGCTGCGGGTGAACGGACTGACGCGGCCAACGGCTTCAACCAGCCTGGCCCACAGCCCGGCCAGATCAGCGGATACCGGGGGTGTTTCAGCCAAGGGTGCTGGAGCGCCGAGCACCGGCTCGGCACTTCGATGAACAATTTTCGTTCCCGGTGTTTCGGGCCGAGCCGGTGCTCGGCGCTCCATTGGCACGGCAGGTGCCGGCGACCCACCGGCGCCACCTTGGCCGCCGCGCAATTGGTTGAGCTGCTTCAAAACCGAATCGAGGCTGATGGCGTTGCGGGCTTCGATGGCTTTAAGCAGGGCCACTTCGAGCAGAATTTTCCTGGACGCGGTGTCGCGCAGCCGGAGTTCGGAATCGGTCAGGACTTCGAGAATTCGGGTGAGCGATCCGGTATTGGCCAGCCCGGACTGTTCTTTCAACGCCGCGACTTCGGCTTCGGAGACTTCCAGCAGATTCAAATCGCCGCGCGAAACCTGGAAAATGAGCAGGTTGCGGAAGTGATTCAGCAAATCGGCAAGCAATCGACCGAGGTCCTTGCCGTTTTGCGCCAGTTCGTTCAACCGGCTCAACGCGGTTTGAATTTCGCCGGCGAGAACGGCCTGGCTCAAACCGAGAATCTGGCTTTGGGCGGCGAGGCCGAACATGGAGAGCACGTCGGCTTCCTCGATCTTGTCGCCGCAAAAGCTGATGAGCTGGTCGAGCGTGGATTCGGCGTCGCGCATGGCGCCGTCCGCGCCGCGCGCGATGGCGTGGAGCGCCGCTTCGTCAATTTTCACCTTTTCCAGCTTCGCGATGTGCGCGAGGTGTTTGGTGATGAGCGCGGCCGGGATCCGGCGCAGGTCAAAACGCTGGCAACGCGAGAGAATCGTCGGCAGGACCTTCTCCGGGTCGGTCGTGGCGAACATGAATTTCACGTGCGCCGGCGGCTCTTCGAGCGTCTTGAGCAGCGCGTTGAACGCCGCCGTCGAAAGCATGTGGACTTCGTCAATGATGTAGATTTTGAACGGGGAATTGGCGGGCGCGTATTTGCAGGTCTCGCGCAGTTCGCGGACCTGTTCGACGCCGTTATTGCTCGCGCCGTCAATTTCCAGAACATCGAGCGAGCGGCCTTCGGTTATTTCGATGCAACGGGGATCTTTTTCATCAAAATCAACTTTCGGGCCGCCGGCGCCATTCAGGCATTTGGCGAAGATGCGGGCGATGGTCGTCTTGCCCGTGCCCCGCGGGCCGCAAAACAGGTAGGCGTGCGCGATGCGCTTTTGCTCGATGGCGTTGGCGAGCGTCTGCGTGACGTGTTCCTGGCCGATGACATCGGCAAACCGTTGCGGACGGTATTTTCTGGCGATTACTTGATAGGCCACGGCGGTTCGAATTTATGATTTATGATGTATGATTTATGATTTGCGCACGGAGCAATGTTTTTCGCAATCGTAAATCGTAAATACCAATGCCAGGGTGACCACGGCAGATGTCGAGCAAACTACCGTTGCTGCCTTCCGGCCCTGGCGGGGTTCGTAAGTCCACATTCCATGGGCCCTGGCCGGGAAAATTTGCCGCAATTTTCATTGGTTGTCGAGACAAAGCGCGGCCGCAGCGAGCACGGCGATGTTGGGCTTTTGGGTTTGGACAATCACCAGTTTTTTCAGGCTGTTCTGAAAGTGAAACCCCTTCAGTTTTTCGCGCATCCGCTTTTCATAAAACGGATACGCTTTGCTGACCGAGCCGCCGAGCACGATGATTTCCGGGTCGTAGGCGTAAAGCACGGCCATGATGACGTTGGCGAAGCCGTCGCCAAAGGCGGCGAGCATCGCCTGCGCCTTGCGATCGCCCTTTTTCGCCCGCGCATAAAGCGCCGCGCCGTCGAGGCCGAACTCGCGCTGAAAAAACCGCCCGCTGCAATAATGTTCGAAATCCTTTTCCTTGCAGGCAATCGAGCCGATTTCGCCCGCGCCGCCGTTGCTGCCGGAATACAGTCTGCCGTTGATGATCACCCCGGCGCCCAGCCCCGTGCCGACAATCAAGCCGACCAGATTTTGATGACCGCGTCCGACGCCAAAGTGCAATTCACCGAGGGCAAAACACTTGGCATCGTTGTTCAAAACAACGGGAACGTGAAACCGGCGTTCGAGAATTTTTTGGAGGGGAACGACCTTCCAGGACGGGATGTTGTTTGGCGAATAAACAATTCCCTTGTTCACCAGGGTCGGCACACCGACGCCGATGCCGCTCACGCCCGGTCTCAAAACCTTCGCGATGGTTTGGCAGATTTGATCAATGATGGCTTCAGCGCTTGCCTTTGGCGGATGAGACCGCGTTTCGAGCGCAATAATTTTGCCGTTTTGGACCAGACCGGCGCGGACATTCGTGCCGCCGAGGTCCACGCCCACCAATAAAGTTTTTTTCGCTGCGCGCATAACCCATTGCTTCAGGTTTTCACACAATAAGTCAAGCTTTTGGACATTTACGGCGCATCGAAAAAATCAAAGATCGGACAAAATATTTGATTCGCAACGCGACCCGGTTCGGGTTAAACTCGGGGCGGATCATCGGAAAGTGACTGTCGCATGGCGTGGATCGAACATTTGCCGTCTGCCAACTGGTTGCAAGCGACCGGCTCCGTGCTCGGGGCCTATCTCCTCGGTTGTTTCGCCATTGGCTATTACCTCGTCCGCGCGCGCACAGGCAGGGACATCCGTGAAATCGGAAGCGGCGGCACCGGCGCGCGCAACGCCGGCCGGATTTTGGGCAAATCCGGCTTCACGCTGACCGCGCTGGGCGATTTAAGCAAAGGGGCGCTGGCGGTCTGGTTCGCGGCGGAATTCGCCAGCCACAACCGGACGGCCATGGCGCTGGCCATGCTGGCCGTGGTTGTCGGGCACATCTGGCCGGCGCAACTGCACTTTCGCGGCGGCAAGGGCGTGGCCACCTCTTTTGGGGCGTTGCTGATGTTTGACTATCGGGTCGCGTTGACGATTCTCGTTTTGTTTCTGGGCGGTTTTGCGGTCACGCGGAAAAGCCTTTTCCCGGCCATGTTTGCCTTTGCCTGTCTGCCGCTGGTGGACTGGTGGTTCAACCGCGACGACCTGACGGCGACACTCATGACCGTTCTGGCGGCAATTATTTTGTTTGCGCACCGGCGGAATTTAGCGGAAGAAATAGCAGCGCTGCTAGCGCGGCGCGGGGTCGCAGCCAAGCCCGAACACACAAAATTATGAACCCACAGGAACCGCTGGTATTCAAGGTGGCGGCGGAAGACTGGGAATTCGAGCAGATTCACCGGCTCAATTACAAGACTTTCGTCGAGGAAATCCCGCAACATCAGGCGTCCCCGGCCCAGCGGATCGTGGACAAATTCCACGCCGAGAACACCTATTTGATTTGTCTCAGCAACCAGAAACTCGTCGGGATGCTCGCCGTGCGCGGCAACCGGCCGTTCTCGCTCGATCAAAAACTGCCGGATCTCGATTCGCATTTGCCGCCGGGGCGGACCATCTGTGAAATCCGGCTGCTCGCCATCGAAAGGAAATTCCGCGGCGCGCGCGGCGGGCAGGTGTTGCAGGGCATTCTCGCCCTGCTGTGGCAGCACGGCGTTGAAAAAGGCTACGACCTCGCCATCATTTCCGGCACCACCCGGCAGCAACGATTGTATCAGCACCTCGGCTTCGTGCCCTTCGGCCCGCTCGTCGGCGGCGGCGACGCGCAGTTTCAGCCGATGTATGTGACGCTGGAAACGTTCGAAGTCACGGCGCGCGAATTTCTGCGCTCGTCGCCCGCGCGCTCGTTCCATCCCAGCGCGGTGAACTTTCTGCCCGGCCCGGTGACGGTGCGGCGCGAAGTGCGGCGCGCCTTCGAGCAGGCGCCGGAATCACACCGCGGCGAAGGTTTCAAAAAGGATTTTCAAGCCACAAAACAAATTCTCTGCGAACTCGTCCGCGCCGGAAAGGTTGAACTGTTCATGGGTTCGGGCACTTTGGCCAACGACGTGGTCGCCGGACAATTGTCGCTGCCCGGCCGGCCCGGTCTGGTTTTAAGCAACGGCGAATTTGGCAGCCGGCTGGTGGATCAAGCCCGGCGGTTCAACCTGAAATTTGAGGCGCTGGAATTTCCGTGGGGCGAACCGCTTGACCTGGCCGCGGTCGGGGAAAAACTGTCCGTCCGGCCCGCGCCCGCCTGGATTTGGTGCGTGCATTGCGAAACATCCAGCGGCGTGCTCAACGAGCTTGCGGCGCTCAAAACGATGTGCGCCGCGCAGGGAACGAAGCTGTGCCTTGATTGCGTCAGCACCATCGGCACGATGCCCGTGGATTTGACCGGCGTGTTCTTCGCGTCGTGTTCCAGTGGCAAAGGACTGCGCGCGTATCCGGGACTGGCGATGGTTTTTTACCATCACGAAGTCGCGCCCGCGCCGGACAAATTGCCGCGTTATCTCGACCTCGGTTTTTGCGCGCAGCAACAGGGAATCCCGTTCACCTTCTCATCCAATTTGCTGCATGCGCTGCACGCCGCCGTCCGCCGGCCAAATCTGGAAAAACGATTTGCCGAGATTGCCGGCCTGTCCGCCGGGCTGCGCCTGCGCCTGGCGGAAATGGGTTTTGATTTGATTGGCAACGGCGCCCAAACTTCACCGGCGGTCATTACCATCGCCTTGCCGCCGGAAATGAATTCGCTGAAAATCGGCGAGGCGATGCAGGAAGCCGGTTATCTCCTGAGCTGCAACAGCGAATATCTGCGCCAGAAAAACTGGATTCAGATTTGCCTGATGGGCGAGTGCCCGCGCGAGAAAATCGTCTCGGTCGTCAACGCGCTCAACCGCGTCTGTTCCCAACGCAGGATCTCGCCCGTCGTCACTGTTTAACAGTCCGTTGAAAATCTCTTTCTTTGTAGGAGACGACGTAAGGAGTCTCTAACTTGCCCCTCAAAAACAGAAGAAATTTGAGACTCGTCACCTCGTCTCCTACTTTTTTACGGGCTGTTAAGCCGGAAAAACAAATTCCCCGTCGGCGGACTGATGGTAACGCTTTCGGTCGCGCCGTTGGTCGTTATCAACAACCCGGTGTTTATCCAATTTGCCGTGTTCAAGTCGGAGTTCTGCTGCAAAACATAATTCGTTGCCGAAGCCGGCCAGGAGACGGTCACGATTGAGGGTTGAGAGTTGAAGGTGATCGTGAGCAGCGGCGCGCCGGGCGTCTGGACGACGGCAATGATGGCCCAAAATCCGCCGGTAAGTGAATACTGGCCGTTGGTCATCGGCCCGCCGGCATCGTGCTGGCCGATGGTACCGCTGACTTGATACGCGCCGCCCGCGCTCGTGCCACCGCCACCGGCGATCTTGAACCAGTTGATGGAATAACTTTGCGCGTGGAGCGCCGACACAACCATGAAGGATAACGCAACCAATACTGGTAGGGCAAAGCTGCCGCTTTGCTTTGGTCTTGCGGGAATTTGGGCGGCGCGGCAGCACCGCCCTACCTTGGCGGCAGCGTCAATATCCATAAGGCCCAAGCCTTCTCTCCGTTGACTCTGTTTGCTTCTGTTCAAGATCAATTTCGGTTTTCGAGGTTAATTGCCGCTTTTCATCGGCCAGCCCGCCGCCACCATTCCCTTGCAACCGCCGATGAGCGAGTGGACGTTGCGGTAACCCATCTTTTGCGCCGCATCGCACGTCAGCGCCGACCGGAATCCACCGCCGCAATACATGATGATTTCCGTCTTCGGGTCGGGAAACAGCTTCTCCAAATCGCGTTCCAGAATCCCCTTGCCCAGATGCACGGCTTCGGCGGCGTGGCCGGCCTGCCATTCGTTATCTTCCCGCACGTCCAGCAAAACGATTTTGGGATTGGCCGCCAGACGCGCGCGCGCCTCGGCGACACTGATCTCGTTGACGCGTTTTTTCGCGTCGTTGACCAGATTCAGAAAACCGGGTGCATGAACCATCCTACCAAGTTAGGCCATGCACCACGGCGGTCAAACAAATTTCATGCCGATTGACACGGTTCAAAAATCGTAACCCAATCGGTCAATAATTTGCCGCCCCTTTTCCTTGCCAACCTCAGCGTAAATTTCGAGCAAGGATGCAAACGTTCCTTTTCCACCAATAATGTCCCAAAATTCATCTTGAAGGACTACTTGGTGCTTCATGTCTAGATGCGGACGAGGACTATCCGTGGATACGGACATCGGCGCGGCCAGCCCAACACAATGGACACAGGAAAATATCCAGGCGCTGGGAACTGTGGTCCCGCCAACCGCACACAACCTTGCGACTTTTCAAAAGCGTCCGTTGCTGCTTTTCGAGTTCGGCAAGGATTGTCCTGTGCTTTTGCGCCGCTTCCTACACCGGAATCTTGGCACTTATTATCAATGGTTCGATTTGCAAACCGGAAAACCCTGTCAACTTGGCTGGATGGAGAACATGCTTTCAAAAGTTTCCCCAGAGCATTTGCAGGTGGACGATTTGCATTCTTTGTGCGCAGGCATGGAACGCATTTCTGGAACGCCGCATGGTCCCGGCTGGAAACCGCCGCTGGCTTTTACCGCACCCTGCGAGCTTACCGGGGTTCATCTTGCCCGTAACCTTTCCCGTGGGGCTTTTGACCATTCTTACAGACTTGTGGTCGGCTCAACCTTGCGTGATTTCCTGTTCTACTGGCGTTCCTGTCTGAACGAGGGGGCAGGAGCATGGGATGCGCCGTTCCGCCATTGCTTGTGGCTTCCGTCAGAATTGATTCAGGAAACAACATTTATCGCGGCGCAGAAAAATTGGCTTTATCGCTTCACAGGCCAAGGGAGCAGCGGCAGTCGAACGGTCGAACTGACTAGCGTTTCTCACTCCCATGACGAATTATCTGCCTTCGCGGACAAGTTGCGCGCGGGTCAGTTTCACGCCCCTATACG
>JBAVOO010000086.1:0-64860 GCA_049692125.1 Verrucomicrobiia bacterium
AGCCGGTACGCGCTTGAACCAAAGAAATAGATTTCCACGACATGCCCGTGGAAAAGCCCCAAATCCTTACCCAATGTGTAACCTATGTCCATGCCCTCAAGTGTTACCCATGTCCTTGCCCCGTGCCATCCGTTGAGTGGAACTGGTTACACCACTTGTTTCCGCTCCCCACCCGCCTACGCTGCGCTCCGGGGGATTGTGTTTATGAACTGCGCCGACAGAGCACAGCGGCGACGGCGCTTTCGCATGGCGTGACTCACTCGAAAACTCCAACGTCCTCCCCAAAGCAGGGTCGCTCCCGCTGTGCGGGATTGCCCCCCGCAGTCCAAAATCCGCCGCCTCGTCCCATGAGGAGCGAAATCTTTGTCGCCACCCGCTCCACTTAAAACTTGATTCGAGAAGGCAAAGAGTCGCAAATTGGAAATGGTTCAACAATTCGCCATGATGAAATGGGTGGCACTTTAGGAAGGTTGGTGGTCAAATGAGAATTCGTCATCACAAACTGATCGCGTGGGTTGGTGTCGCGCTCCTGAGCCTCGGGTTGTCGTCGCGAACCGCCGGACAGACGGAAACAAACAGCGCCTTTCCGGAGTTGAAGAAGCAACAGGAGCAGTTGACGCTTGAAAACAGCATCGCCGAACAGCAGTTGTCCAAGGAACTTGCCAGGCTCACTGGCGAGAAGCAGCGGCTCGAACTTGAAAACAGCATCGCCGAACAGCAGTTGCGCCAGGAACTTGCCAGGCTCACCGCCGAGAAGCAGCGGTTCGAACTCGAAAACGGCATCGCCGAACAGCAGTTGCACCAGGAACTCGCCAAACTCACCGCCGAGAAGCAGCGGCTCGAACTTGAAAACGGCCTGGCGCAGCAAAAGCTTCAAGCCGAAGGCGCCGCGCTCCAGGCCGAGCTTGACAAGCTTACCAGGCAGGCCGATCTGCTGGCCAAGCGCGCCACGCTCAAGGAAACGGAGCGCAAGGCGCAGCTCGACGAAGAATTGGCGGCGGATCGGGAAAAGTTGGAGAAGATGAAATTGACTAACGACCTTGCTGCCGCGGGAATCGCCGACAAGGGCCGGGAATTGGCCCAGCACGAGCAGGAATTGAAGGTGCGCGCGGCCGAGTTGCAGACGCAGCGTTCGGAGTTTGAATTGCAACTGGCCAAGCTGAACAACGACCTCGATCTGCGCGTGAAACGCGACTTGTGGAAGAACCGCGTCAACCGCGACATCGAGTACACCAAGGAACCCTTCAAGGACGGCGTGCTGACGATCAGCGACCGCCGGATTGCGCTGAACGGCCCCATCTGGGGGGACACGGCGGACTATGTCGTGGAGCGCATTGATTACTTCAACAACCAGAATCGCGAGTATCCCATCTTCATCGTGATTGACACCTCGCCGGGCGGTTCCGTCATGGCCGGCTACAAAATCCTCAAAGCGATGGAAGGCAGCCCGGCCCCGGTCTATGTGGTCGTGAAATCGTTCGCGGCCAGCATGGCCGCCGGCATTACCACGCTGTCGAAAAGGTCTTTCGCTTACCCAAATGCGATTCTTCTCCACCACCAAATAGCCGGCGGCATAGGGGGCAATCTGACCCAGGCGAGGGAAAACCTCAAAGAAATGGAAGAATGGTGGAAACGTCTCGCAGCGCCTATCGCCGCCAAAATGGGGATCAGCCTGGATGAATTCATCAAGCGCATGTACGCGAATCGCAGCACCGGCGATTGGGATGAGTTCGGCGACAACGCCCGCAAAATCAAATGGGTGGACGAAATCGCCCAGACAATTCAGGAAGAATCGTACGACAAGAATCCCGACGCCCCCTCCGCGCCGGGCGGCCCGCCTCCGCGTGCACAACTTGACAGCCAACCCACGCTAAAAGAAAGCGTGGACGCCGCCGGCCACCGGTATGTTCTGCTCCCGCGCCTCGATCCGGTGGATTGCTACTACCTGTACAACCCCGACAACTACTACCGGCTCACACCCTGAAAAGTGCTTTAGCGCGTCCAGCTTTGCCACGCTCCGCCTTTTACTTTTTGCACAAGCTGAGAACTGTCGCGCCCTGCAGACGCCCGTCTCGAAGGCAGGCAAGGGTTTCGTTGGCTTCTTCCAGTTGAAACAACTGTGTCTCGGTGTGGATGGGAACCTGTGAGGCCAGATTGAAAAACTCCCCGCCATACGAGATCAAAGCCCTGGCCGCGAGCAGGCTCGCATCAACCAAAGTTGCCCGAGCTAAAATGAGTCTTGATACGCATGCTGTCGAGTGTTGATCAATTCCTGCTTCCGCCCGTGCACCGCGCCGTGAGGAGCGAAATCATTGTCGCCACCCGCGATTGGCCTTGCCAGAAACAAGAATCCCGGCATTGCCATTTCCATCCTGTCGGCGCAGGATAAAGATGAATTATGAATCACCGGCAGGCCAGGTTGTTTATCGTTTTAACCGTCTTGATTGCAATAATCGCCATCGGATTGTGGGCTGACGCAGCACAAGCCCAGTCTTCCAATTCCATTCCCCAAAACAAGCCTGCGAAGGGAACGTTTCCGGATGTGAACGATTTGCCCGTTCGCAAGGAAATGCCGGAGGTGATGACGATGAATGACGGGACCAAGGTTACAACGGTCGAACAATGGCGTCAGCGGCGCGAGGAGATGAAACAAATCCTCGAGTATTACGAACTCGGCCATGCGCCGCCTCCGCCGGGCAATGTGACCGGGCAGGACATCAAATCCCTCACCCTGCTCGACGGGACCGTAAAGTATCGGCTCGTCCACCTGAAGTTCGGCCCGGGAGAAAAACTGGGATTCGACATCGCGATTTTCACGCCGGCCAAGGGCGGACCGTTTCCAACCATCATCAACCCGTCGTTTTTCAGCACGCCGGGCGTGGCCGTCACCAACCAGTCCGTCGCAGCCATCACCAATCAACCGATCGTAACGGCCACCAACACGGCGACCACCAATTCGGCCCGACCCCGGTTCCATTTCGGCGCGCCGGTGGATCCGGAACGGGCGGCCCAGGGTTTTTCGAACCAACTCAGCCGCGGTTATGCCCTGGTGACGTATCGCTACACACAGTGCGGCGAGGACAATGCCAATTTCCGCAGTTCATCGTTTTATCCCGCCTATCCGGATTACGACTGGGGCGTGCTGCTCGGCTGGGCGTGGGGACTGTCGCGCGTGGTGGATTATCTTGAAACGCAACCGTTCGTGGACACGAACAAGCTCATCGCGCTGGGCCATTCGCGGCTGGGTAAACTGACAATGGTGGCGACGGCCTTTGATGAACGCATTTCGCTCGGGGCGCCCGCCGGGTCGAGCGGCGCCGGAACCGGCGCTTACCGTTTCTGCGGCCCCGGCCGCGGCGGCAAGGAAGGCATCGAGGACATGACGCGGAAATTCCCGTATTACTTCGTGCCCCGGCTCAAGGAGTTTACCGGACAGATGGAGAAGCTGCCGTTTGACGCGCATTGGTTCATCGCGCTGACCGCCCCGCGCCCCTGGATTTCCGTGGAAGGCACCGACGACCAAAACTGCGTTCCCCATGCGGTCAAACAATCCGTGCTGGCCGCCCAGCCGGTGTACGCATTTTTGGATGTGAGTGTGGACCGCGTGGGCGTCAACTACGAACCGCACCGGCATGGATTAACCGCCGATGACTGGACGGCGGCACTGGATTTTGCCGACCAACAACTTCGCGGGATTGACCATCATCGGCGCTTCGACCAGTTTCCGCCGGAACCAGCTCCACAGGCGCCACAACAAACTCCTGCAAAATGAACACCATTATTCCACGGCGCAGCAAAATTGCAGTCGAAGTGGGACCGGCATCTTGCCTGTCTCCGACTTCCTGGCGGGATGACGTCAAGAATGAGACCGGCTGGAAGCCTGTCCCACGCTGGAGAGACGCCGGCTTGGAGCGTTCGCGCGAGTTGAGTGGTGCCATAAAGCCATTCTACCTTGTTGCAATCGCTTTCGCCCTGATTGCGCAGGCTGGATGTGCCAGCGTGTCCCGCGACGCGCTCAATGTCCGCACGTTCGGCGCTGTCGGCGACGGCACGACCAAGGACACCGCCGCGTTTCAGAAAGCGATTGATGCTTGCGCAGCGGCGAATGGCGGCGAGGTTATGGTGCCGGCCGGGAACTATCTCATCGGCAGCATCGAATTGAAATCCTATACGATCTTGCGGCTGGAAAAAGGCGCGAACTTGCTCGGCAGTCCCGACTTGGACGATTATCCGGTGATCAAGATCCGCTGGGAAGGCCGCTGGATTGACGGGCATCGCGCGTTGATTTTTGCCCAGACCGCCACGCATATCGGCATTGTCGGGCCGGGGAAAATTTCCGGCAATCCTGCACTGAGCGGACGGGAAATGCCCCGGCGACCGGTCCTCATCGAGCCGATCAATTGCATTGATGTCCGGCTGGAAGGCTTTGCCACCGAACACAAGAGCATGTGGTCAGTCCATCCCACCTACTGCCAGAACGTCACGGCCAAAAACCTCACCATCCGCAGCACCGGCGGCAACGGCGACGGCATTGACGTGGACTCGTGCAAACATGTCACCATCGAAAATTGCGACATCGCCACCGGCGACGATTGCATCGCCATCAAGTCCGGCAGAGGCATGGAAGGTTACCGCCTCGCCCGACCCACCGAAGACGTCCTGATTACCCACTGCACGCTAGGGGATAGCATTTTTGCGTGCATCGGCATCGGGAGCGAAACCTCCGGCGGCATCCGCAACGTGCGGATCGAACATTGCAAGTTCACCCACGCCAAATCCTACGCCATTTACATCAAGAGCAACACTGGACGCGGCGCGTTCATCGAGGACATCTCCGCGCGCGATCTGGACGTGGCCACTGCGCCCGGCGGTTTTCTCCGCATCAATCTCACCGCCAGCGGCATCAAGGACGCTGAGCCGGTGACCGGCGATGAGGGGATTCCTTCAGCCAAAAATTTCAGTTTCAAGGGCGTCAAGGTTGACTGTGGAACACTGGTGGATGCCGACCATGCTTCCCCGGAGAAACCCATCAACGGATTTTCCATCATTGATGTCAGCGGCACGTGCAAAAAGGCCATCACGCTGGCCAACCTGACCAATGCCGTGCTCCGCGACATCCATGTGACCGGCTACGAAGGTCCGTTCCTCACGCAGACCAACGTCCAGGGCGTCGGGCTGGAAGCGACCAGATGATTTATGCTTAAACTCATTGCCCTGTCGGTTGTTGGCTGGGCGCTTTTGTCCGGCGGCATTTCCCGCGCCCAGGTTGCCAGCGCAACGGCCCCGGCGATGGACGTTTACGACGGCTTTGAAACGGCCGGTTTGAGCAAGGTTTGGGACACGGACCGATTCGAACCCGGCGCGGTGCAGATGCAGACGAACATTTTTCGGGCCGGTCACCGCGCGGCAAAAATTACGGTTCGGCCCCGTGATAAATTTGAAGCGGGCATCAAAGGCAGCAAAGACAGCGAACGGGACGAGTTGCTGGAGGCGAGAAAGCTGACCTCGAAGGAAGACGTGGCCTACGAACAATCCTTCAGCATGTTCATCCCGACGAATTTTCCCATCGTGCCGGTGCGGCTGGTCATCGCGCAATGGAAACAGAACTGCGGCGGCAACGACAATTGTTCGGACGACAGCCCGGTGGTGGCCATCCGCTACGTTTCCGGCGTGCTTAAAATCACCCATCAGATCGGCCCCCATCAAACGACGCTTTATGAAACGAAGGAGGAAGCGCGGGGCCAATGGCTCGATTTCAAATTTCAAACCCGTTTCACGACCAATGAAACCGGGCGCGTCAAGGCATGGCTCAACGGCAAACAGGTGGTTGATTACACGGGCGTGAACGCTTATCCCGAAAACGCAACCACCGGCTACACCCATCCCGGCCGGTTTTATTTCAAGATGGGGCTGTATCGCGATTTGATGTCCGAGCCGATGACGATTTACATTGACGAGTACCGGAAAAAGGAATTGCCCGGGAATCCCAACGGGATTCCATCAATCAGCCCAGGGTTGGAGCGAAGCGACTACCCTGGGTTATCGTTCCACAAAATCATCAACCCCAACGGGGTTGCATCGCCGTCGCCACGTTTTGATTCAACCCATTCAGGGTTGATTTCAATTTGTGATTCACCACCCAGCGTAGCCCGATTCCCGCCTTCGTTTCACTTCGGCGCGGCAAGTCATCGGTCAACGCTGGGCTGAATGACGTAATCCCTTCGGGATATTTCCGCCGCAATTTTTGCGGCTTTGCGCCTTGGCATTTTTGCGTTAAATTCGTTTACTCGCCGCTGTTTACTGTTTCCCTCAATCCTCCGCCCGCTCGCCCGCCGGGGCCATTTTGACGAGGCGCGGGAAAAATTTCGCCAGCGGTTCCACGAGGTCGGTCTGCGCGGCCATGACTTCCTCGATGTTTTTATAGACCATCGGCACTTCATCCAAGCCGGCGGAAATCAATTTCACGCCGCGTTCGTCCAGATAGGGCTGCACCATCTTCCAGTTGTAGGTTTCCTTCGCCTTGTGACGGCTCATCACGCGGCCCGCGCCGTGTGAGGCGGAGTTGAGCGACGCGGCGTTGCCCTTGCCGCGTGCCACAAACGTGGCGCTGGCCATCGAACCGGGTATCACGCCCAGCACGCCCGCGCCCGCCGGCGTCGCGCCTTTGCGGTGGACGATGACATCGCGTCCGCCGTGGCGTTCCTTCCACGCGAAGTTATGGTGGTTTTCAATGTCCAGCAGCACGCCCGCGCCAAGATGCCGCGCGATGTGTTTGTGGATGAGGTAGTGATTCGCGGAGGCGTATTGGCCCATCAATTCCATCGCCGCCCAGTATTCCCGGCCGTCGGCGGAATCGAGGTCGAGCCACGCGAGATAGCTGAGTTCCTTCGGCAAATCCTTGTGCTGCTGGCGCGCGAGACGGCTGTAATGGTCGCAAACCTGCGCGCCGGTGCCGCGGCTGCCGCTGTGACTCAACAGGGCGAGATACGTGCCGGGTTCAAGGCCAAGTTCCTTGTTTTCGATGGTGAATTCGCCGAACTCGACAAAATGATTTCCACTGCCGCTGGTGCCGAGTTGCGCCGCGGCCTTGTCACGGAAACGCTGCGTGACGGGGCTGATGGACCAGTCCTCGTCCATGACCGGGTGCGAGCGGCGATGTTTGAATTCCACGCCGATGCCGAAACGCGTCTCGGCTTCAATGGCGCGGATGAGATCGGTTTCGTGGCGGCGGAGATAATCCAGCGGCAAATCGAGCACGGTGAGTTTCACCCGGCAGGCGATGTCCACGCCCACGGCGTAAGGGATGACGGCATTGTCGGTGGCGAGCACCCCGCCGATGGGCAGGCCATAGCCGACATGGGCGTCGGGCATGAGCGCGGCGGCGACGGACACGGGCAGCTTGCAGGCGTTCTCCATCTGCTGGAGCGCGTTGGCGTCCAGGTTCACGCCCCACTGGCGGTAGGGGATGGGTTGGCCGGGCATGGTTACATGGAGAAGTTAAGCCTGACGGAGCACGTTGCCAGTGGAAAGTAACAATGAAATGGTTGCCAGGCGAAACGGGCGATGATATTGAAAGCCGCCATGAGTGAACCGATTATTGCCCAAAGATCGCCATTTGTTCAAAAAGCCGGGCCGGGCACCTTTTGGTGGTGCGCGTGCGGCGCGTCGAAGAAGCAGCCGTTCTGCGACGGCTCGCACAAAGGCACCGGCCTCGGGCCGCGCAAAGTGGATATCGCCGAAGCGAAAACCGTCGCGTGGTGCGGTTGCAAGCACTCGAAGAACGGCGCGTTTTGCGATGGCAGTCACAGCCATCTGCCGTGAAATGTCAAATCGTTACATCGTTAAAACGTAAATATCGTCAGCAAAACAAAAAGATAATTCCATGGATACAGGGGGAGCCGAAAGCATTGAAACCCGCAAATTCAAGGACGCGATTCTCGCGGAAATTTTCAATGCCTACAAAGAGTCTGGAACGGTATACCAAAAAACGGCGGAACCGGAAATCCAGCGAACGATGCTGGATTTGAAGCGATGTTACGATCTGGCCATTCTCCATCTATCACCGCTGGGTGTTCACGCTGAGAAACTCTGGGACGAAATGAGAACGCCATTTTCAAGTCAGAACACCGCCCACAATCATAGCCGGCCAGGTGAGACCGGGTTGCGAGCCGGATTGGAGGGTTAACACTGGTTGCACGGTCTGACTCAGGCTTTCTTTTTCCGAAAGAACAGTCTGGTTTCGGCAACGTTTAGAACGGAAAGATCAAGTCCCGACTCCGGAGCCCTCTCCTTGGCGATTTTAAGCTGGCGCGCAATGCGTTTGACCGCCGCCGCCGCATAATACTTCACCACACCTACACCGGAGTGGGACTTGAAAATCACGACCAGCAGGGAGTGTTCGTCAACATTGATGACGAACATGCTGAAATTTTCGCCCTGCTGGTAAATGCTGCTGAAATGGGTTTCGTTGACCAGTCCGGCGATGGTCTGGTTGGCCATGAACGCACCGGACGCCAGCGCGCCGATGGTGGTCAGGTCGAAATCATGGGCGTCGCCCTGATGCGTGATGAGGAAACCGCCTTTGTCAATGATCAGCGCGGCCGTCGCGTCTGTGCTCGCGATGAATGCCCGTAAAATTTCATCGCACCGCCGAACGTCGTCCTCGATAAGTTGGGGCAGGGTGGCCATGTCATGCGTATTGTGGAACGCTTTGGTTGATGAATTTGTGCAACAGCAGGCGCGTGATCATGTTCAGGGTTTCGAACACGCCTTCGCACTTGTGCGCCGTCGCGCTGAACGACGGCATCTGCACTTCGCGATTGTTCAGCAAAAATTCCATGTATTCCACCGACGCGGCGTTCGGCAGATCGCGCTTGTTGTATTGCAGCACATAGGGAATTTCCGCGAGGTTGAGCTTGAGTGCATTCAGGTTATCCACGAGATTCTGGAAGCTCTCGACGTTTTCCGGCATCTTTTCGTATTGCGAATCGGCGACAAACACGATGCCATCCACACCGCGCAGCACCAGTTGCCGCGTCGTGTTGTAAATCACCTGGCCGGGCACGGTATAAAGCTGGAATTTCGTCTTGAAGCCCTTGATGGTCATCGCCTCAATCGGCAGAAAATCGAAGAAGAGCGTGCGGTCGGAACTCGTCGCCAGCGACACGAGTTTGCCCTTGTTGCCCGCGGCGGTTTGTACATGGTCGTGGACTTGCACGAGGTTGGTCGTCTTGCCGCCCATGGCCGGGCCGTAATAGACGATTTTAACCTGCAATTCCTTGGTGGCTTGGTTGATGATGGCCATAAAATGTTATTGTTTTTTGTGGTCGAGTTCAGCGGCCAGCGCGGCCAGTTGCGCGGTTGGCAGCGCTTCTCCCGCGTGACCGAACGCGGCAAAATAAACAGCGTTCACGCGGAAAATCTTCCACGGCACGTTGCCAACGGTGAAATTGAAATTATTCAGCGCGCCCATCCGCAATTCCCTGGTGCTCTGGCCCACCCGATCAAAAATTTGAGGCAAAAATGCCGCGAGCGTGTCCGCGTTGAGGTCGGACGGAATCTGGCTGGCCACTTTCAAGCCGTCCGGCAACGCCACGATGGCGCCCACCACCCCGGACAACGCCATCGCACGGGCGACAATATCGCTTGGCGTCGCGTAACGGCTGGAGAAATCCGTTGCCGGTTTTTGCTTACGTTTGTATTCGGTTTCGTCCACTCTGGGAGCCTCGGCCGTATCGCTCCAGATATAGTAGTTTGTGTCCAGCTTGGCATCCAACGGCTTGGGCGCAGGACTGACCGGTAGTGGTTCCGGTACTTTCGCTGGCGGTTCCGGTCGCAGTGGTTCCTGCCGCGGCACTTCCGGCTGCGGCGGTTCGAATCTTGGCGTTTCGTATCTGGGCGGTTCCGGCTGCGGAAAGCCAAAAAACAAATTCGGAATTTCAGCCGGCGGCAACGCCGCTGGCTGTGAATGGGATGCCGCTTTTTGCCGTGTGAAAAACAGCGGGGCGATGACACTCAACGGCAACTCCAATTCGATGCCATCGTGAACGGACGCCGGCGGGGGCGTGGGTCTGATCATAGGCCGCAAGTTTCGCCAGGCGAAGGTTATGCGTCCACGCTTCAACGCCGGTTCAATCAAGTTCGCCGGCAACAAAACCCGGGCATTTGCCAGATTCGACTGTCTGATTTCGAGTCGCAGTCCTTCCGGCCAATTTTCCGAGAGTGCGGCCAATGGTGCGGAAATGTCTGCCGGTTCAACCGGAATTTGCGGCGCCGGTGAAGAAACGGGTGCAGCGGGTTTCGGCGCGCCATTGCTTCGCGGCGTGACGACCCTGGCGGCAGGCGTGGGGGCGTGCGGCATGAACGGCGGCGGGGGCGGAGTCGTGGCGCTGGTGGCCGGCGTAATGGCGCGTGAGGCAAACGAAAACGGTGGCGGCGTGGTCATTCGCAACGGTGGCATGGCGGCGGACGGCGTGGGTTTGGCTGCGACGGAAATTTTGACCCCTTCTCCGCTGGCGCCGAATGGTCCGGTGATGTCTTCGGTGACTTCGACTTGTTTCTGGGCGGAGCGGCGTGACAGCAGGGCGGGATTCAACCGGGTGAGGATTTCATTGAGCGGCAGCATCACTGGCTTGTGGTCATGCTCGCCGCCGGAATTGACGAACACGCCCGGAGCGGCCGTTCGCAATTCACCAAAAGCGATTTTCACGGAGCCAAACGCGAGTTGCGTGAGAATTTTTTCCAGCGGGACGGCAATCATCGTCCCTGCGGGCGGTGTTTGCATGACTTTCGCGCGCAAATCCATCGGCATCGCGGCAAGGATTGATTGCAGGGGCAGTTGCAATTCATCAGGGTTCTCTGCTGGCGCGGGCGGCGTTGTGGTTGCCGGAGATGCCGGCGACGCCGTTTGCGGGCGCGCGGCGGCAGCCGGTGCGACTGACACGGGCGGTGCGGCAACGGCGAGAGAGCGCGGCGTTTGGGGTGTGGTTGCTTCATCATTGGCGCGGCGACGCAGCATACCTCGGAGCAACCCGGCGAACTTTATTTTCACACTGTTTGACATGGCACTCATACTTCACTGGCGGCCGGTCAACCGGCAGGCTCCTTTGTCCCAGCAGGAAGCACGCCATGGTTGGTTTTTTTCCGACTTGGCCGCCCGAACCTTTGAAAGCTTTGAAAGGAGTGTTGGGTGGGTGGGAAATTTGTCTCAGCGTTGGACTTCTTTGTCCCTAGTCTGTTCATATTCTGGCATTTAGATTTTCTTGCCGCCCGGTCTCAATTGGGAATGCCGATTGCTTCCTCATAAATAATTTGCGCTGTTGGCATTTTTCGCGCTTGTATTTGCGGAGCGGCGGCGTTAGCGATTAACGCCATCGGAATAGAAATGCGCCATAAAATTCTCGTTTTGGATGACGATGTCGACTGGCTGAACTTGTGCAACGAAATGTTTGCGCACCTTCCCAGCAAGCCTGAAATCCGCACCGTCGCGTCCGGCGCGCGCGCATTGGCGCTCATGGAAACCGAGCCGTTCCGGCTGTTGGTCTGCGATTTGAAGATGCCGCGCATGGACGGCCTGCAGGTGCTGTCCATCGTCCGCCGCCGGTTTCCCGAATTGCGCACGATTGTTTTGAGCGGGCTGGAAGACGAGGAATTTCGCTCGCGCGCCTACGCCCTGGGTGTGGATTTGTTCTGGCTCAAAACCGACATGCAGGCCAATTCGCAGATGTTTCTGGACTGCATCGAATCGCTTTTGGGCCGCGACATGGAAGGCGGCTTTCGCGGTATTCAAAGCAAAAGCCTCATGGACATCATCCAGATGGAATGTCTCTCGCGCAGTTCCACCGTCCTGCGCATCACGCGCGGACCGCTCGTGGCCAGACTTTGGATTCAAAACGGCGAATTGATTGACGCTGAAACCGAAGGCGCGCGTGGAGAAGCGGCATTCTACCGGATTCTGGCATGGAAGTCCGGCACGTTTGAAAATTTGCCCGCCGAACCCGAGCGCGAACGCACCATCACCAAACCCGTCAACGCCCTGCTGCTGGAATCCGCGCAAACGATTGATGAGACTGCTGATTCCATTGAGCCCGGTTCCATTGAGCAAACCGCTCATCGAAAAACCATTTGGAAACTTGCACAGCTCACGCGCGAAGGCGCGGAATTCGTCATCGTTGTGCCGCCCGAAGGCCAGGGCGAAATCGAAACCATGGGCACGCAACCTTCCGAGCCGCTTGCCAAATGGGCGCGCCGGGCCGTCGAAACCGCCAAACGTCTTGGGGAACGGATCGAAGCCGGACCGCTTTCACACGTCGCCGGCCATAATTTGGAACGTCAGATGCTTGTTTTGAACCAAGAAAACAAGTGTTTTCTCGTTGGCTGGCCGCCTAATGTCGCGGCCGGACCATTATTGGAAAAAAGTAAAAAACTTGTTTCATCATGGGATTCTTAAAACGATTTTTCCGTTCCCGTGCGGCAGTCCAGCAACTGCCGGCCGGGAGTGTCGCCGTGGACCGCGATGGCCGCGTTGTCACGTACACCGTCTCGTCCACCTATCCCAAGGAGATGTTGCGCGACATCGGGCAGGAAGTGCTGTCCCTCTTCCGCGAGGCGCGCGCGGCGCAAATGCCGCTGGCCGAAGTCAGCATTCATTTCACCAGCCTGCACATCACCGCCCGCGAATTGCGCGGCGGCGCCATCATTTTCCTGTTCCCACAAGCCGCTTTTTCCCCGATAACCACCCGACCACGCTTATGACTGCCAAAGAACTCAACCAACTGGTCACTCAGATTGAAACCCACATCGAGTGCTGGAAACAGTTCAACTATTTCATCAACGTCGCGCGCGGAAAAAAATTCGGGCCGGCGGAAGAAGGTCATTTTCTCGAAATTAAAAGCATCATCGTGCAGGAGATTGAACTGATTTACGCCTCCATTGAAGTCGCCTCGCCCACGCGCGACGAAATCCACGCGCTCATCGGCAACACGCCGTCGTTGCGCTACCTCAGCGAAATGAGCGAAGGCGCGCTCCGCGGCCTGGAAACCCAGTGGCACAAAATTTACATCTCCTGGCACTCCATCCTGGGCCAGCTCAAGGTCAAACAGCACACCGAGGAAGTTAAAACCTTCTGGGGATCAAAAAAGTAGCGTCCGCGTCACTTCTTCCTTGCCTGCCGCGCCCGTTTCGCGTCCAAATGATTCATGCCTGACTGGATTGCCACTGTCATTCTAGGAATTATCGGGGGAATCCCCGGGCTTATTCCCGTTTTTTGATTTGTCCACCAAACGTCTTTGTTCACATGCTCAACTATTTTCAAATCCTGATTTTGGCGCTGATTCAGGGCGCGTGCGAGTTGTTGCCGGTGTCAAGTTCGGCGCACGTCATTGCGGCGGAAAAACTCATGAAACTGGATCCGTCGAGTCCCGAGATGACCATGTTGCTGGTCATGCTGCACACGGGCACGATGTTCGCCGTAATCGTTTATTTTTGGAAAGGCTGGCGGCGCGATTGCTTTGCCTCGGCGGCGCAATTGCAGTGGTTCGCTATCCAAGTTGTGCTGGCAACCATCTGCACCGGCGTCGTGGGTTATGGCTTGAAGGAGGTCATCGAAAAAATCTTCATGCGCGGCCTGCCGCACGCGGAGGTCGAGGTTTTGTTCGCGAATCTGCCCTTGATTGCGGGGGCGCTGGCGGCGGTGGGATTTTTGATTGTTTACGCCGGGCTGCGGGAAGAAAAATCGCCGCGCCATTCCGAAATTCAAATGGCGCATTCATTCTGGATTGGCATCGTGCAGGGAATCTGCCTGCCTTTTCGCGGCTTTTCACGTTCCGGTTCGACCATTTCCACCGGTCTCCTGCTCGGCCTGCCCAAGCAGAAACTGGAAGAATTCAGTTTTGCGCTGGCCGTGGTTTTGACGCCGCCTGTGATTGCCAAGGAAGCTTTGCGCCTGATCAAAGCCCACGCGTTGAGCGGTCAGGGTTCCGCACTGCACCTGTTTGTGCCGGGACTTGTCGGCATGGTATTCAGCTTCGTCGCCGGTCTGCTGGCCCTGAAATGGCTCTCCCGCTGGCTGGAAGGTGGGCGCTGGAAATTCTTTGGCTACTACTGTCTGGTCGCGGCGGCGGGCGTGCTGGCCATTCATTTCACGCTTCGCCATTAATCACGGCGCCGGCACAGGGATGAAAATTTTCTGCCCGACCTTGAGGCTGTTCGGATTCAACCCCGGATTTGCCTTCAGAATCTGGTCCGCCGTCACTTTGATGCCCTGATCGCGATACGCCTTGGCAATGATTGAAAGGTTGTCGCCTGCCGCAACTTTGTATTCGTAACCGTTTTCCTTGCCGCCGGCGCTTGAACCGCCCGTTGCCGCATTGGTCGTCACACCTGGCGTTGACTTGCGTCCCGAAGGCGAACCGCCGACTTTGCCGAGTTTTCCAAGTTCCTTTAGAATCAAGTCATTGTCTGCCTGCTGTTTTTTGGCAAGTTCCTGAACCTGATCGGCAAGTTTTTGCAGGTCTTCCGAGTTTGCGCCGGGTCCGTTTGACTTGTCACGCAATTCACTGATTTCCTTTTCCAGCGCGGTGATGCGCCTGGCCTGCACCGCCTGCGCGTCGAGGATGTCCTGGAGCCGGCCGTTGATCTGGTCAATTTGCTGCTGCGTCGCGGCATCCTGCGCGCGCACCGCAACCACGGAAAAACTTAGAATGAAAAACCAAACAAGAATCCTTTTCATGCGCCGAAAATAAACCGCCCAGCGCCCGCGTCAAGTATTACACCAGCTTTCCGTACCGCCGGATCTCCGGCCAGATCAGCGCCACGGCGATGACGGTCAGGATGGTCCCGACACCACCGGACACGGCGGAGATGACCGTGCCGGCGACAATCGTGTTGCCCATCGTCAGCCCCAACATAGGCGCCAAATGGCCGGACTCGATTCGCAGATTCATGGTGCCGATTTTTATCCCGCGCCCGAAGATTTGCGCCACGAAGCCGGACTCGAACCAGCCCAGTTCATTGGACGTGCTGATGAAGAGGTTGTTGACGGCGGAGACGCGCCCGCGCTTGTCGTCGGGCGTGAGCATCTGCACCAGCGTGTGCCGCACCACGACGCTGATGTTGTCCACCGCGCCGCAGGTGAAGAGCATGAGGAACGAAAACCAATACCACCTGGAAAATCCGAAGCCGACCGTCGCCAGCCCGAAGGCCGCCACGGCCCACAGCATCGAGCGCCCGGCCTTTTGCAGCGGCGGGCGGTGGTTCAGGATGAACACGCAGAGCACGGAGCCCATCGGCATCGCCGCCTGCAACAGGCCGAGGCCGCCCGGCCCGACGAACAAAATGTCCTTCGCATAAATCGGCAGCAGCGCCGTCGCGCCGCCCAAAAGCACCGCAAACATGTCGAGCGTGATGGTTCCCAGGATGATTTTGCTCGCATAAACGAACTTGAATCCCGTCAGCAGTGCCTGGAGGGTCATGGGTTCCTTGACGGCGACGGTGTGTTGCTGGCGGATCAGGCCGATGAGAACGCAAAAGACCAGCGACGCCAGCGCATTGAGCACATAAACCAGCGCGGCGGGCGAGGCCGTGTGCCGGGACATGGCGGCGATGATGGCGCCGGCCGACGCCGGCCCGACGATGCAGGACAGTTGGAACATGGCGGCGTTCCAGTTCATGGCCCGCGGGAAATCCTTCCGGTCCACCAGCGCCGGCAAAAAAGCGGCGTTGGCCGCCCAGGAAAACGTGCGGGCGGTGCCGCCGATAAACAGGCACACGTAAATCCAGTACACCGGCGCCTGGAGCGCCGATATGACGGCCACCCCGAGGCTCGCCGCCGCCATGACCGCCGTCATCAGCACGATGATCCGTTTGCGGTTGTAATTGTCCGCGATGTGCCCGGCCGGCAGCGTGAACAAAAACATCGGGACCATCAACGTCAACCCCACCAAAGCGAGCGCCAGGGCGGAGTAGGGAGTCTGGCAAGTCCGCTCATAAATTTCCCAGCCGATGGCCATGGTGAACATCTGCTGGCCGAGCACGGCCACCAGCCGGCCGGCCAGATAAAGCGTGAAGTCCCGGTTCCGGAAAATGGCGTAGGGATGGTCGCTCGCCTCGGCGAAGCCTTTCGGCGAAGCCGGGTCACCGGATTTCACCGGCGGCGACGGCAGATCTTCTGGCGATTCAGCTTCGTGCATGGGCGCGATGACGGTCAATGTAGCGCAAAACTCGCGCGGGTCGAGCCGTTTGAAGTTCCGCGATGACGCGACAAAAACAGGGCCGTTTCAACCGCCGGGAGGCGGGAGGCCGGACAGAGAGAACCGGCTCCACCTTGATTTGCGGTGGCCGCAGACTGGCGATACAATAATTCGCATGGACGACCAAAACAAAAATCCGCAACGCCACCGATGGCCATGGTTTGTGCTGGCGGCATTTTTGCTGGCCGTGGCACTGGCGATTGCGTGGATGAGCTTCGCCGTCCATCGGGAAAAACAGGAACGCGATGTGAATGCTCCTTTGCCGGCCGTTCCAGCGCGTTAACGGCTGTTCTTCAAGATGCCTTGGAACCTTGTGATTACGTCGGGATGCTGGTCGGCGACGTTGTTGGTTTCGCCCGGATCAGTTTTGAGATTGTAAAGCTCCGGCGGCGCATCGGCTTTTGAACGCATAACCTTCCAATCTCCCATGCGAACGGCCTGGGCCTCATCGCGACTTTGGCGCTTCCAATAAAACGACTCATGCCGGTTGGTTTGGATTTGGCCAGACAGCGTCGGCAAAATGGAAATGCCGTCAATGTTCGTCGGCGAATGGATCAGGGCAATGTCCGTCGCCGTCGGCAGAAAATCCCACGCCGCGCAGGGAAAATCACTGACCTGGCCGGCGGGAATTTTACCCGGCCAATGTGCAATCATTGGCACCCGCAGGCCGCCGTCGTAAAGGTCGCCGCAGCTGCCGCGAAACGGCCCGGCGCTTTGGAAAAATTTTGGGCCAACGCCGCCGTTCGTTTGCGGCCCGGTGTCGCTGGTGAAAAAAATCACCGTGTTGTTTGTCAGGCCGAGCTTTTGCAATTGTTCGAGCAGTTGCCCGATGTAGCCATCGAGCCGCGCAATCATGGCGGCTTTGTTTTTTCCCGGCTGCGGCCACGATTCGCCGGAGAACGGCGCGTCGGTCGGCACGGGTCCGCTACCGGCGCCCGGAATTTTATAATTCACCAGCAGGAAAAATGGCCGGTAGCGGTTGACCCGGTCAGGTTGATTGTTTTTGACGAAGTTTATCGCTGCCGTCGTGAACAGGTCGGGAAGGTATTGGCCTTTTTTTTCGCCGGTGTTCGGATACAGCATTTCCCTGCCGTGAAAACCGGTCGTGGGATCATGCCGCCAGATGTAGTCGGCGTAATAATTTTCCGCATCGGCGGAATCGAAGTAACCGGCGAATTCATCAAAACCCTTGTTCCATGGCGCGCCACTCGTGCCGTCACCACCCAAATCCCATTCGCCAATCAAGCCGGTGTGATAGCCGGATTGCTTGAGTATTTGCGCGACGGTGATGTCGTCCGCCGTCAGCGGCACGTCCACGTCGGCGCGCTGTTTCAAGTGACCCGAATCCTTGCCCAGCATCAACGCCGCGCGTGACGGTGAACTCACCGCGTCGCCCGCATAGTAACTCGTGAAGCGAATGCCCCCGGCGGCGAGCCGGTCGAGATTCGGCGTCTGAAATTTTGTCTGGCCGTAACAACTCAAATCGCCGTAGCCGAGGCCGTCGGCCACAATCAAAATGATGCTCGGGCGGCGCGGCATGGCGGCGGGCGTGGAATTGGTGAAGATGAACGACAATTCCGCGCGGGCGCCCGGTGAAAATCCGAACAGCGCCGCGCCCGACAGCAACGCCAGGATGAGCGTCCGGCGGGAACAGTTGAAACAGGTTGATTTCATTGTAACCTTGGATTTTGGAAAGGCCGGTGCGTTCAAAGCAATTCTTTTCGGCGGGATGTTTTGAACAACAAAGCAACAAAGAAACGAATTTTTAATTCCCTGGAGCTTTGTTCCTTTGTTTCTTCGTTGTTCAATTCCTTTTCCCAAACTCCGCGTCGAGCGGAATTTTCAACGCGACGAGGAAGCTCGGAATCGTGGCCAGCAGCACCCAGATGAAGAAGTGTTGATAACCGATGTGTTCCTGCAACCAGCCGCTCCACATGCCCGGCAGCATCATGCCCAGCGCCATGAAGCCCGTGCAAATCGCGTAGTGCGCCGTCTGATGTTCGCCGCGCGCGATGTAAATCATGTAAAGCATGAAGGCCGTGAAACCGAAGCCGTAGCCGAATTGCTCGGCGGCGACGCCCGTGCCAATCGCCCAAAAATTGTCCGGCTGCGCGCAAGCCAGCCAGATGAACACCGCGTCCGGCAGATGAATCGCCAGCAACATCGGCCACAGCCAGAATTTCAATCCGTGCCGCGCCACAACAAAACCGCCGAGCAGCGCGCCGGCCACGAATGCGATGTTCCCGACCGTTCCGTAAATGATGCTGATGTCGTCAATGGCCAGCCCCAGCCCGCCGGTTGCCAGCGGCGCGTGTAAAAAAATCGGGATGATTTTCACGAGTTGCGCTTCACCCAGCCGGTACAGCAGCAGGAAAAGGAGAAGCAGTACGATTTTCGGTTTTTGAAAAAATGACCCGAACGTTTTAAAAAATCCGGTCCAGAAATTTCCGGTTTCCCCGGAGGCCTTGGGTTCATCCGTTGCCGGGTGCGGCAGGATGAAACGGTGATAGGCACCCAGAGCCAGAAAAATTCCCGCAGCGAACACGAACGCCGCCGACCAGCCGAACGCCGGGTTGCCGGTGTGCCGGGCCAGCCGGCCGGCAAGGTAAACCAGCCCGCCTTGCGCGGAAATTTTCCCAACGTTGAAAAACACGCTGCGAAAGCCGATGAAGAACGACTGCTCGCGTTCCGTCGCCGCCAGCATATAAAAACCGTCCGCCGCGATGTCGTGCGTCGCGGAACTGAACGCCAGCAGCCCCAAAAAGACTATCGTCCATTGAATAAAATGGGGCGTGGGAATCATCAGCGCCACCCCCGCCAACCCCGCCCCGAGGAGCAGTTGCATAGTCCAGATCCACAACCGCCGCGTTTTGAGCAAATCCACCACCGGACTCCACAATGGTTTGATGACCCACGGCAAATAAAGCAGGCTGGTGAAAAACGCCACCGCCGCGTTCGGCACGCCGAGGTCGTTGTAAAGCATCACCGACACCGTTGCCACGAGCGCATTGGGCATCCCCTCGGCAAAATAAACGGTGGGAATCCAAAACCACGGGCCTCCGCCGCGCCGAAGTGTATCGCGAAGCTGTTTCATCCGATCAAATTTTTGCGTTCATCGTCATTTCGGCCCACGCTACGGCCACGCAGGCGGGTGCGGGAACTGGTTTTTGCGTCGGCCATCCGCGTTTGAGTAACAGGCCAAAGCCGTGCGGGCAAGCAGGGAGGGGCTTTCTCCCTGGTGCCGCATTTCGGTTGATTGGGGGTGCCAGCGCCCACCCGGCGCATTTTCCGGCTTGCGCTTTGGCCGCGCCCCGCGTTGAGTCAGCATGTGACCGGCGCATTTCTCAACGCAATGGGCATTTTGATCGGGGGACTGTTCGGTTTGGCGCTGCGCAAACCGCTGTCCCTCCGCACGCAGGTTTTCTTCCGCTCGGCGCTCGGCGCCGGCACCATTTTTTTCGGCCTGCGGCTCGTTTGGTTGAGTGTCAATGGAACTTTCTTAACCGCGTTGAAGCAAATGTTCATCGCCGTGCTCGCCGTAACCTTGGGTTTTTGGATTGGCAAACTGCTGCACCTGCAAAAATTATCGAATCGTCTCGGCCATTACGCGGGCAGTTTGATCGCGTCGGCACAATCGGCCACGCCGCGCAAAACCGGCGGCGGCTTCATCGCGTGCACCATTTTGTTTTGCGCCGCGCCCCTGGGTCTGCTCGGCGCGGTGACGGATGGATTGCCAGCCCCGGGCGGCCAGTCTGGCTGCTTTTGGCTGCTGGCGATCAAAGCCGTGATGGACGGTCTGGCCATGACCGGCTTCGTTAAAATATTCGGCTGGCCGTCCGCCCTGTCGGCGTTTCCGGCCTTCATTTTTCTCAGCGCCATCACGTTCGCCTGCCGGTTTTACGCGGAACCGTTTCTCGCGGCGCACGATCTGATTGATCCGGTCAATGCCGCCGCCGGCCTTGTCGCGTGCGCCATTGCGTTGATGATTTTTGAGGTCCGCCGCGTCGAACTGGCGAATTTTTTGCCGGCACTCGCCGTCGCGCCGCTGCTCGCGTGGCTGCTCAAATAAATTGTCCGAATCCGCGTTGTGCGGCCATGTATAGATGATGAGCGATGACATGACGTTGGTGCGGGAGTTCGCCGCCAATCAATCCGAACCGGCGTTTGCCGCGCTCGTGGAACGGCACATCGCCCTCGTCCACTCGGCGGCGCGACGGCAGGTGGGCGACGCGCATCTGGCGGAGGAAATCACCCAGGCCGTGTTCATCATCCTTGCGCGCAAAGCCGCGTCGCTAGGGACAAAAACCATTCTCTCCGCGTGGCTGTATCGCACCACGCGCTACGCGGCGGCGGATGTGCTCAGAGCCAGACGCCGCCGCCAGGCCCGCGAACAACTCGCCTACCAATTGGATGCTATGAATACCGACGACTTGTCGCGCCAAAGTGAAACGGCGGCGGACGCCTGGGCGCAACTCGCGCTGCTGCTCGATGATGCCCTGGCCGAACTGGGCGAAACCGACCGCGCCGTGCTGGTGCTGCGGTTCTTCGAGAACAAAACCGCCCGCGAAATCGCCAGGACTTTGCGGACGGAAGAGGCCGCGGCGCAGAAACGCGTGGCGCGGGCGCTGGAAAAACTGCGCGCCATTTTCGTGAAACGCGGCGTGACGCTGACAGCCACGGTCATCGCCGGAGCGGTGGCGGCGAACTCCGTGCAAGCCGCGCCGGCGGGACTGGCGGTGACGGCAACGGCGGCAGCGGTAAAAGGCGCAGCGGTCGGCGGTTCAACGTTGGCACTGGTTAAGGGTGTGTTGAATCTTATGACGTGGGGAAAAGTAAAAATGGCGGCGCTTATCGGAACAGCCGTGATGCTCACCGCCAGCACAACCATCATCATTTTCGATAAATCCCAAACGTCTCAAATCGATGCTTACCTCTCCGACCCGGGCTTGACTAATTTTTTAAAGGCACCGCCACTCGTCGTCGTTCAGCCAACCCATGTTAAAGAATGGCATGGGAAGAACTTCGTTTCGGGCAGCGATGAGAATGGAAAGATGGTCGGACGGCAAGCCGATCTGAGGATAATGATATCGACGGCGTATGACATTGACTGGCCGCACATCCTTTTCATAACTGAACCGCCAACGAACAATTATGACTATCTGGTTACCGTGACCAATCAAGCGCATGAGAAATTTCAGGCTGAAATTCAAAAAGTAACCGGCTATGCCGGACGAAGAGAAATTCGCGCGGTTGATGTGCTTTTGTTGAAAGCGAACTCTGAAGCGCCGGCCAAATTGAAGGCCAGCAGCGAGCGTTATCACCGCTTCACCAAGTCAGACCAGTTTAACGACTGGAAAACCTCTGTCCGCTTTGCGTCACTTGCGGAGTTAACTTCACAACTGGAATATATTTTTGGAAAACCGGTCTTTAACCGGACGGGCATAACCAACAATTCAGGTATGGTCGTGGATTGGCAGGCAAACCGCGTTTTCGTACCCAAGGGGCATTCTTTTCTCGAAGCCGAGCACGCACACAACGAAACGCTCAAAAAGGCCCTGCTTGACCAACTCGGCCTCGAACTGGTGCCGGACCGCGAGCCAGTTGAAATGCTCGTCGTCGAAAAGGTGAAATAGTTCGCGCGGCGTAGCGGCTTTCGGGAGAAAGCCGCCATCTGGAATACTCCCGTTAGATTTGCGGCGCTCTGCCGAGCCGCCGCTACGCTTCTTAATCCCAACGTGGGTTTTCTGCCGCAGGAGACAAGGTGACGAGTTTTTAACTGTATTCCGAAAGATTTGAGACTCCTCACGTCGTCTCCCACGGGAGTTAACAGGTGCGATTCGCGCTTCCATCCGCCATCCGCCATCCGCTATCATCGCCGCATGAACTGCATCGTCACCGCCGGACCGACTTACGAACCGCTGGACGACGTGCGGCGGCTCACGAATTTTTCGACCGGCCGCCTCGGCACGGAGCTGGCCAATTTTCTCGCGGCGCGCGGCCACAAGGTGATTCTGCTCATCGGCACCATGGCCACGCATGGCGGTGAACGGCGCGCGCAGCGGGTAGAGACTTTTACCACGACGGCCGACCTGCGCGAAAAGTTGAAAGCGGTTTCATCCAAAAAAGTGGACGCGATTTTTCACGCGGCGGCGGTGAGCGACTTTGCGTTCGGAAGAATTTTTACGCCCAACGAATCCGGCAAACTCGCCGAAATCAAGGCGGTCAATAAAATTCCCACCCGGCAGGGCAAGTTGCTCGTCGAGCTGGTGGCGACGCCAAAAATCATTGCCGGGCTGCGCGGCTGGTTTCCGCGAACGCGAATCGTGGGATGGAAATTTGAAGGGGACGGCGCGCGCGCAGATGTCATCAGCGCCGCCCAACGGCAAATCGCCGAATGTTCAACCGATTTGTGCGTTGCGAACGGTCCGGCTTACGGTGAGGGCTTTGGTTTGGTGGCGCGGGATGGCAGGGTGGTGCATCTGTCGAGTGCGCCGTTGTTGTTTGAAGCGCTGGATAAATTTTTGCATTCCTCGTAGGAGCCGCCGGGAGAAGAATCAGGCTGAATTCTGAAGTCCGAATTCCGAGATCCGAAAGAAATCCGAACGCCGAAGTCCGAAGCGACCAAGCCGGCGGCTCAACCTCCGGGTTCCCGATCTTCGAAATTCGGGCTTCGTTCGGAATTCGGATTTCGAGTTTCGGATTTAAAATCGCGAGTCTTGCCATCCCGGCTGCTACAGGAGATTCACGCCTCGAAATTTTTCAATTGTTGCAACCCAAATCTCAGGGGCAGCCAGCCGATGCAAACGGACAGCAGCATAAAGCCGGTGATGCCTTCCGCCGCCCAGCTTTCGCGCGTGTGCAGGCCGGCCGCGCCAAAAAACAGCAACAGCACGGAGGCCAGGATGTAAAACGAACTCAGCACGAAGCAGAGCGTGCCTCCAAAACCGCTGACGATTTTGTTCAGGTTGGCCTCCTTCAGGTTGGGATAAAGGACCCCCAGTCCGATGGCGAGACCATTGAGTGTGAACGTCATTACGGTAATCACCGCGGCAAAAAACAGCACGCGGTCCCAACTCATCTTGAGCAGATAACAGGACAGCGTGATGAGGCCGGACGTGACAAACAGCGACGAGATGCTGGCCAGCCAGAACTTGGTTTTGACCACGCGCGCCATGCCCATCGGCGCCATGCCGATGATCCACAGCCGCCAGCCTTCGAGCGAAAATTGCGGGAACACAAACCGCGTTGTCACCGAGGCAAGATTCAGCGAGCAGATGCCGAGATTCAGAAATGCGACCAGGTTGATCCAAAACGGGCTGGTCAACTGGTGCGTGAAGTTTCGCAGGTTGATGATGTAAACGCCCAGCAGGCCGAACAGCATCACCGACTGGCCCCATTGCGTGGTGTCGCGCCAAAACATCCGCAGGTCTTTGACCGCCAGCGCGCGCGTGTCGCGGTCGAGCCAGGATAATTTCGCCGCGATTATTTCGAGCAGGCCGGCGGCAGGCCGGCGGTTCTGACGGGCGTGAAACCAATTCCATCCGCCGCCCGCGCGGCCTTGCACCGCCGACGCCGTATGGTAAAACACATTGCCAAACCGTGTGAACGCAATTCCGCCGAAAAACAGCGTGTAGCTCAACAGCACCAGCGTGAAAAATGCCGCGCCGCGCAGGACGCCCTCGGCCCATTGCAACACGGCCGACGACAGCCAGTAGCTCGGCAGAAACGGAAACATGGTGAATCGCGTCTTGGCGAGCAGCAGATCGAGCGCCTCCAGCGTGCGCTTGTCGAGCAACTCGTCGTCAACCGGCTGGGCCTTCCACCAAAACGCCGCCACCGCCAGCAAAACGACGGCCGTCCCAATCATGGCGATTTGAAAACTGCGCCGGTCCAAAAATCTCCCCACCCAAATCGCCAGAACCGCGCCCAGCACGCCCGGCAGCACGATAAACAGTGTGATGAGCACCAGCGTCGCCAGATAGAAATGCCAGGGCACTCCGCGCAACAAACCAAACGCCGCGAGCAACGGCGCAATCAAAAAAACAAACGCCCACGATGCCAGCACCGTGGATTCGATGAATTTCCAGTGGAAAATGGTCCGGGCCGGAACCGGCAGCGTCAGCAGAAACGCCGTCTCCCGGTTGCGGAACAAATTGGTGTAGCCGATGATGAGGTTGCTCAACAGCAGCAGCGCAAACAAAAATGCGAACAACACATACATCAGCCGCTCCGTAAGCACCGCACCCAGGCCCGGAAATTTCGCTATGAATCTCAGCCCGTGATAGAACAGCCCGAACGACACGACGAGATAACCGGCCAGGAACAACGCGATGATGCCGGTAAGCAACCGCGATTGATCGCGCACGGACAAGAGCCGCCGCCAGCTTTGCAGCGCGTTGACGCGCACGAGCAACCACAGCAACGCGGGTTTTGATTGAACGGAATTTGCGGGCACGCATCAAATTAGCGCTGTCGGGTGCCGGGTGCAATCCTCGCAACCCGGGATGGTTGATTTAAAGTAACGTCTGTGTCGCCATGAAATTCAACAAAATCAGCCGGCGCCGATTTATTCTTGCCACATTGCTGTTAACGCCTTGTGTGGTTGTTGGCGACGCTGAATGGATCGAGCCGCAGTGGATCAAAATTCGCCGGCTGCGCCTGACGGACGACCAGCCGGCCCATCGCTTCGTTCATTTCAGTGATTTGCATCACAAAGGCGACCGCGCCCATACGCAATCCGTCGTGGACATGATCAATTCATTGTCGCCGGATTTTGTGTGTTTCACCGGCGACATCATGGAAGAGGGAAAGTTCCTGCCGGAAGCCCTCGAAATTTTATCCGGCGTCAAATCCCCCATGTATGGCGTTCCGGGGAACCACGATTATTGGAGCCGCGTGCCGTTCAACGACATCATTAAATGTTTTGCCGCAACCGGTGGTGCCTGGTTGGTTGACCAACAGCAGGTGATTGCGGGCGGAAAAATCAATCTCGTGGGCATGGCCCGGCTTGGCCCCGGGCATCCGTTGCCTTCCACCGATCCCGGAAGGAAAAACATTCTGCTCGTGCACTACCCCGCGTGGGTCAAGCGATTGGCGGGTCAAAAATTTGATTTGATGCTGGCGGGCCATTCGCATGGCGGACAGGTGCGCATCCCTTTTTACGGGCCGATCCTGGTTCCCTTTGCCGTGGACGAATATGATTTGGGGCTGTTCCAAACGGAGGCAGGCCCGTTGTATGTGACCTCCGGCATCGGCTGGTTTCCGATTCCGGTCCGCTTCAACTGCCGTCCTGAAATCACGGTGATTGAAATTTAAACCGGTCCCGGCTCATTTGCCGTTGAAGCCACAATAAACGGTTTGTATCGTGCGGGCGATGTCGCCGCCGGAAATCAAAGCTTCCCCGCTCGCCGCGCCGGCCTGCGGGGACGAAGCAACGCCAGCATTGCGAAGGCCCGTCACTTCGCTTTGGAGTGTTGGGGCGGAACGCGCGGCCCAACTGGCGCGCCTCGACATCCATACCATCGAGGATTTGCTGCAGCACCGCCCGCGACGTTATGAAGACCGCCGCCACTTCCTCAAAATCGCCGGGTTGACGAAGGATGAACCGGCCACGGCGCGTGGCACGATTGTCGCGCTTGGTCTCAGGCGTTTTCGCGGCGGCGGCAAATCCGTTTTTGAAATCATTCTCGACGACGGCTCCGCGCGGTTGCATTGCCGCTGGTGGAACCTGCCGTTCATGCAAAATTATTTTGCCATGGGCGACGAGGTTTTTGTTTACGGCAAATTGAGCGAAACCAAGCCGCGCGTGATGACTCATCCCGAAACCGAAGTCATCGAAGGCGGCGAGGAAAGTTTCATCCACATCAACCGCATCGCGCCGGTGTATCCGCTTACCGAAGGTTTGCCGCAGCGCTGGCTGCGCGGGCTGATCTGGCGCACCCTGGAAAAATTCGAACGGCACATCGCCGAACCGTGGCCTTCGTTAACGTGCTGCCGACATCCTGTCGGCAGTTCTGAAATTTCTTCTTCCGGCAAGATGCCGGAAGCACGTTGTTTTCTCCCGCGCGCGAACGCCATCCACATGACGCATTTCCCGGAAGAATTAACCGATGTCGAAATTGCACGCCAGCGGCTGGCGCTGGATGAGTTCATCGAATTGCAGCGGCAAATTCAGCAGCGGCGAAAAACTTTCGAGTCGCGCGCGCAAGCGTTGCCGTGCGGCGGCAACAATCGCCTCATCAAACCGTTTCTTGCCCGGCTTGGCTTCAAGCTTACCGATGCGCAAACGAAAGTGCTGCGCGAAATCCGCAAGGACATGGGCGGCCAGCCTTCGCCAAGGGGCTTCGGCACGGCAGGCGCGCATCCGATGCGGCGGTTGCTGCAAGGCGATGTCGGTTCGGGTAAAACCGCCGTGGCCGCCTGCACGGCGCTGATGGCGTTGGAAAGCGGCTTTAACGTCGCGCTCATGGCCCCGACGGAGATTCTGGCCGAACAACATTTTCGGAATTTCAAAAAGTGGTTTGAGCCACTGGGCGTCCAGGTCGAATTACAGACCGGCAGTCGCAAGACGGTCGAGAGTCAAGAGTCGAGAGCCGAGAGCCAGAAGCTGTTCCGGTCTTCGACCCCCGACCCCCGACCCTCGACTTTGCACATTGGCACTCACGCCCTGCTCACATCCGGTTTTGATCTGCCGAAGCTGGGTCTGGTCATCATTGACGAGCAGCACAAGTTTGGTGTGGCGCAGCGCGAACAGCTTGTGCGCAAAGGCCGTTATCCGCATTTGCTCGTGATGACGGCAACGCCGATTCCGCGCACGCTCGGCCTCACGCTCTACGGCGACCTCGAGGTATCAGTGATTGACGAATTGCCCGGCGGCCGCGGCCAGATCAAAACGTTCATCCGCACGGCCGACAAGTTGCCGAAGGTTTGGGAGTTTATCCGCGAACAACTCACCGCCGGGCGGCAGGCTTATGTGGTTTATCCCCGCGTCGAGGAATCGGGCGGGAAAGGCTTGAAAGCGGTGACGAAAGAATTTGAAAATTTGAAAACCTTGCTGGCGCCGTTTCGAGTCGGATTGCTGCACGGGCGATTAAAGAGCCGCGAAAAAGACGGGGTGATGGCGGAATTTCGTGCCGGCGGGGTGAACGCATTGCTCGCGACTTCGCTCATCGAGGTCGGAGTGGATGTGCCGAACGCCACGGTCATGCTCGTCGAAAACGCCGAAGCCTTTGGGCTGGCGCAATTGCATCAGTTGCGCGGGCGTATTGGACGCGGCGCGCACGAGTCGTATTGCGTTTTGGTTTCCGACGTGGAAACGGCCGGGGCGAATGAACGCTTGAAAGTGCTGGAAGAAACGAACGACGGTTTTCGCATCGCGGAGATGGACTTGAAATTGCGCGGGCCGGGCGAACTGCTCGGCCAGCAGCAAAGCGGTTTGCCGAAATTCCGTTTCGGCAATCTGGCTGACGATCTCGATTTGATCCGGCAGGCGCGCGAGTTGGCAGCGAAAATGGCGTAATGTCCGGCCTGCCGCCGTCGCGCCGCGAAGGCGGCAGGCCGAAAGGATCAAGCCACAAGCCCGACGCTGCAACCCAATCGCCAGCCCAGGTTCGGCTTGGATTTTTCGCAGTTTGGGTTAAGTTAGCGGCATGAAACCGTCCTTTTTGATTTCGGTTGCGGCCGGATTGCTTCTGGCCGGTTGCGGCAAAAACAATTCCAATTCTCATCGCCAAGGCACCAACACTACCAGCAGCGCCCAACCCGCTCCGTACTCGGCGGATTATCTGGGCACGTTGATGCGGGCGGACAAATACGCGGTCAAGACGATTGACGTGTCGTATCTCAACCAGGCCGTCCAGTTGTTCAACACGCAGGAAGGCCGTTTGCCCAAAGACCTGAATGAACTGGTGCCGAATTATGTGGGCAAACTGCCGGCGACGCCTTACGGAACGAAACTCGACTACGACCCGAACACCGGCGTGGTCAAAGTGGTGCCGCAGTAAATTTCGCGTCGCATTCGCGAAATTTGCCCAAGCCGGCAGGCAAATCGGCTGGCGCTTTACTTTTTGTCTCGCCAAAGCTTCCCACGACGGGCAAACAATCGGTTTTTATTTGAGCCAATCATGGAACAGATAGTTATTTTGGATTTCGGGTCGCAATACACACAGGTGATTGCGCGGCGCATCCGCGAATGCAACGTGTATTCCGTCATCCTGGCCCACGACACTCCGGCGGTGGAAATCGCCGCGCTGGCGCCCCGTGGCATCATTTTGTCCGGCGGTCCGTCCAGCGTGTATGCCAAAAATGCGCCGTTGCCGGACAGGAACATTTTCGCGCTCGGCGTGCCTGTGCTCGGCATTTGCTACGGTGTCCAATTGTTCGCGCAGTTTCTCGGCGGCAAGGTCGAGAAAGGCCCGAAACGCGAATACGGCAAAGGGGTGCTCACCGTGAAGGACGCGTCGTGCGCGCTGTTCCGCAATCTGCCGGAAACGTCGCAGGTCTGGAATTCGCACGGCGACAAGCTCACGCAACTGCCGCGCGATTTCAAATCAGTGGCCATCACCGAAAATTCCGAATATGCCGCCATCGAAAACCACGCGCGGAAATTTTTCGGCCTGCAATTCCATCCCGAAGTCGTCCACACGCCGCGGGGGAAGGAAATCATTTCTAATTTCGTCCACGGCGTCTGTCGCTGTGGCAAAAACTGGACGATGCGGAATTACATTGAGCGGGCCGTCGAGGCAATCCGCGCCCAGGTGGGGACGGAAAAAGTGATTCTCGGCCTGAGTGGCGGCGTGGATTCGAGCGTGGCGGCGGCGTTGCTGCACAAAGCCATCGGCAACCAGTTGACCTGCATTTTCGTCAACAACGGCCTGTTGCGCGGACGCGAGGTGGAAGTCGTGCGGGAGGTTTTCGGGCGCCATTTCAAAATCAAACTGCAATACGAAGACGCCGCGAAGCTGTTTTTGAAACGGCTCAAAGGTGTGACTGAACCCGAACGCAAACGGAAGATCATCGGCCGGACGTTCATCAAGGTTTTTCAGAATGCGGCCCGGCGCGCAGGCCAGGCGAAATTTCTCGCGCAAGGAACGCTCTATCCCGACGTGATCGAGTCCGTGCCGATTGACGGCAATCCCGCCGCGCTCATCAAGAGCCATCACAATGTCGGCGGGCTGCCGAAGAAAATGAAATTCGCGCTCGTTGAGCCGCTGAAATGCCTGTTCAAGGACGAGGTGCGCCAGCTCGGGCTCGAACTCGGTTTGCCGAAGGAAATTGTTTTGCGCCAGCCATTTCCCGGACCGGGACTGGCCGTGCGCATTCTCGGCGAAGTGACGCCGGAACGCTGCGCGATTTTGCGGAACGCCGACGCCGTCGTCGTTGAGGAAATGAAGTCGAACGGGCTTTACTACAAAATCTGGCAGAGCTTCGCGGTATTACTGCCCGTGCGCAGCGTGGGCGTGATGGGCGACGAACGGACTTATGATTACACCATCGCCATCCGCGCGGTGGAATCGCAGGACGGCATGACGGCGGACTGGGTGAAACTGCCCTACGCATTGCTGGAGAAACTCGCCAGCCGCATCATCAACGAGGTCAAGGGTGTGAACCGTTGCGTCTTCGACATCACCAGCAAGCCGCCGGGGACGATTGAGTGGGAGTGATTCGAAAACAAAATGAACATACTTGCTTATTGTTACCATGCGTTTTTGGGGCTGGCATTTTGTCTGGTGCTGACAGCAAGAATCACTTTCGGAAAGGTTGAGACTGTGAGTTGGCCGCTGTGGATTTTAGGCGGCGTTGCTTATTTCATTGCAATTAAATTTTTGTGGCGTGTCATCCAACGCAAATTATTCGGCGATTTTTTGGTTGTTGATGTAACGAAATTTGTTTCGCCGCCGGTCTGTGCCACGTGTTTCAAAGAAGCCACTGAAACGCGCACCGCTTTTTTCAGTTCGACCAATGCCGGTCCAATCCCGATTCGTGAACACGCAGAGTTGCCACTGAAACTTTGTGCTGAATGCGCCAGACGCTATGATTCCAAATTGCTAAAGGGAATCAAGGGCATCCGCATTTCCAGAGTCATTTATGAAAAATGGACGGTTCAAATAAAAAATCGGGATTATTTTAATGCCGTGCTTGAATTAAACCGACAAAGCGGAGCGGTAACGTCAACTTGAATTAAATCACCAGCAAGCCGCCGGGGACGATTGACTGGGAGTAATTTGGCGCCATTTTTTGCTGGTTTGCGGCGGGCCGTGGATTTAATCTGGATGCACAAACTTATTCCGACATATGGACATCATCTTCAATTGCCCTCATTGCGAACAGGAAATGGCCGTGGACAATTCCGGCGCTGGCTCGGAAATCCAGTGCCCGTCGTGCGGCGCGAAAATCATGATTCCGGCGGAAGCAACGCCGCCCGCTCCTGAATCCGCTCCGGCGGGAGCGGTTGGTGGCGGCTCTCAAGCCAGCCACACCATCGCCTCGTCCGCCGCCGCCAAAATCGAAATGCACCTCAAGGTGCCCGTGCGTGACAAGCCGGGCGAGGTTCTCATTGCCAAACCGAAACCGCCGTTGGAGGCGGTGGCCAGGGGCGCCGACAAAAAAATCCGGGTGCGGACGATCCGCCACTCCAATTGCATTGAAGCGGGCCATGACAAGTTTGATGAAAAGGTTACGGAATTTTTGCATGAAGTCGGCGAGGCCAATCTCATCGGCGTTCACACGATCGGCTACACGCATTTTGACGTTGGTACGCAAAAGATACTGACGGATTATGGCGTGCTGGTTTTGTATCGGGGATGATGCTGGTCGCACCCGCCTTGACTTGCCGCTTTCGGGTCGTTACTGTCGCCGCATGAATCGCCGGTTTGGTTTTCTGTTCCTGGTCGTTGCGGCCGTGGTGTTGTTTCCATTTCGCGCGCCCGCGCCGTTGTTCTATGTGCCGGGTGAAGGCTGGTATTACGAGATGTATGGCCAGAACGCCAAGTGGCAGCGCCCCCGTGCCAAGGAACAATTGGACGTTGCGGAGCAGGCTTTCGCCAAGAACGACTACAACACCACACTCCATGCCGCGCACCGCGTCTTGCGCGTGTGGCCATTGTCAGACTACGCGCCGGACGCGGAATATCTCATTGGCCGCTGCCTCGAGGCGACAGGCAATGATGAAGCCGCGTTCAAAGCCTACCAAAACATCATCGAAAAATATCCGCGCAGCAGCCGCTATGACGAAGTGCTCTGGCGGCAGTATGAAATCGCCAACCGTTTCCTCGGCGGCGAGCGGTTCAGAATCTTCTGGGGTTACATCCCGTTGTATCGCTCGATGAGTCAAACGGCGCAAATGTTTGACAAGGTCGTCAACAACGGCCCTTACAGCGACGTCGCCGCGCACGCGCAATTGCGCATCGGCGACGCGCGCGAAAAGGAGAAAAATTATCCCGATGCGGTGAAGGCTTACGCCACCGCCGCCGATCGTTACTACAACCTGCCGACCATTGCCTCTGACGCGCTGTTCCGTGAAGGCGTTTCGTATGCGAGTCAGGCGGCGAAGGCCGAATACGATCAAAACACTGCGGTGCAGGCGATTGCGACGTTCACTGATTTCATCACGCTTTATCCCGACGATAAGCGCGTGCCGCAGGCGCAAAAAGCCATTGCCGTGCTCAAGGCCGAACAGGTGCGCGGCAATTTTGAAATCGCGCAATTCTACGAAAAGAGCAAGAAGTGGAACGGCGCACTGGTTTATTACAACGAAGTGCTGCAACTGGATCCAAACTCGCCTTACGCCGCGTCCGCGCGCCAGCGCATCGAAGCCCTCAAACCGCGCGTTCAAGCGTCAACCGCCAACTGAAATGCGTCTGCCGGAAATTTTTGCCGCTTCCGCGGTGGCGGCGTTGCTCGCCGGTTGCGCCGGTTACCATCTCGGCCCGGTCAACGGCGCAGTCGCAGGTGAAAAGTCGGTTGAAGTTTTGCCGTTCAACAACCAGACGCTGCAGCCGCGGCTCGGCGACGCGGTCACCCAGGCATTGCGGGAACGGCTCCAAACCGACGGCACTTACCACCTCGCCACGCACGGTCCCGGTGACGTCGTCGTCAGCGGTGTGATTACGCGCTACAACCGTGAAGGGTTGAGCTATTTGAACAATGACGTCACAACGACGGAGAATTACCGGGTTGGCATCACCGCGCACGTCATCGCGCGCGAACGCGCCACGGGCAAAGTGTTGTTCGATAAAAACGTGAACGGCTACACGCTGATTCACGTCGGCACGGATTTGGCGGACTCGGAGCGCCAGTCGCTGCCGCTGCTGGCGGAAGATCTGGCGCGAAACGTCACGGAACTGCTGACCGAAGGCGTGTGGTAAAAACAGTTGAAGTTGTTGAGACCAATTCGTATCCTGCTTCGTTTTCGTAACGAATAACTGGACAAACCATCAACCATTATGAAAAAAAATATCTATAAAATCACAGTTCTGAGCCTCTTTGCCGCAGCTCTCGTCGCCATGCCCGCGTTGTCGCGCGCGGAAGGCACCAATGCGCCGGCTTCGACCAACCAGGTCGCACCGGCCAAACCCAAGAAACATGAAGGCCTTGTGTTCCGGGGCACGGTCAGCGCGATTGACGCGAAGGCGATGACACTGACGGTGGAGACGCGTACGTTTGCCGTTACTTCCGACACCAAGATCATCAGGAACGGCAAGTCGGCCACACTGGCTGACGGCGTGGTGGGAGAGCAGGTCAGTGGCACTTACAAGAAAACCAGCGATGGCAAACTCAACGCCACCAGCATTCACTTCGGCGCCAAAGCCGAAAATAAAAACAAGGAAGCTTCGGATGCCGGTGCCAGCCATTAAGGGGCCGGAGTTTTTTTGAATCTTCAAGGCGGGCGGCAACGCCCGCCTTTTTTATGCCCGCTTCCACCAACTGGTGAGACTTTTGGACTTTTGCGCCTGCGGCTGTTGATTTTGCATCACGAGCAACTGGCTGCGCGCCGCCGTCAGCGCCATGATGAATTCGTCATAGCTCAGGAAACGTTCCGCGGGATTTTTTGCCATGGCCTTCACCAGCGCATCGCTCGTGGCCTGCGTGATTTCAGGCACGACCAGATTCGGCGGCGTCAGGGGTGTTTGCACCTGGGCAATGATCACTTCCTCGACCGTCGGCGCTTCAAACGGCACATGCCCGGTCATCGCGTGATAGAGCGTGGCGCCGAGGCTGTACATATCGGACAGAAAAGTTTCCGGCTCGCGCTTGATTTTTTCCGGCGCGACGTAATACGGCGTGCCCCACGTCACGTCCTCCACTTCGTGTTCCACGTCGGCTTTGCGGGCGAGGCCGAAGTCAATCAGCTTTGGTTCGTGGTCCGCGTTGAACAAAATATTGCCCGGCTTGATGTCCCGGTGGAGCAAATCGTGCTTGAGCGCCAGATCGAGCGCGGAGGCGATTTTGACGCCGATGTCGAGCATGTCCAATTCCTGCAGCAGGCGTAGTTTCTCGATGCGCGCGTCCAGGCTGCCGTGATCGGCCAGCTCCATCACGAGATATTGTTGGCCCTCCCAGTCGTCGAAGGAGTAAATGTGAACGATGTTCGTATGGTTGAGCCGGGCACAGGCGCGGGCTTCGCGATAAAAATTTTCCAACGCAATTTGGTCCGCGAGCAGTTCCTTCCGCATCAACTTCACCGCCACCATGCGCTCCAGTGTCGTATCCCAGGCACGATAGACCGTGCCCATGCCGCCTGAACCGACGACGCTCCGCAACTCGAATTGCCGGAGCATCATGGGCATCATGATGGGATGCCCGCACTTGCTGCACGGCACCGTGCCCAGCGGCGCCAGGTCGCCCGGGATGAAGACCTTCGTCTCACACCACCCGCAGGTGACCATTCGTAATTGTTCGCTCATGCTTGAACCAATTTAACACTACTTCTCCATCCGACAAGCCTTGAGAAAGGCTGCTTTTCAAAATAAAAAACTTTGACAAACGCGCCCCAATGGTGTTTCTTCCTGCCGGTTGAATATGAAAAACACGTTTGCTCCAACGCTGAAGCACGCGCAGACCAACGGACGCATGTCCATTTGGACGCGCGTCTGCAGGCGTTTTGGCATCGTGGGGATGAAGTTCTGATACAGGGACAAGGATTTTTGAAAAACCCGCGATTGCCAGTCAATCGCGGGTTTTTCGCTTTTTAACCCAAACCAAACGAAAGGAAAAAACATGAACGAAAATAAAACACGGGTGCCGGCCAGGTTCGGCCCCGAAACGCGGTTCGAAGTGCGACCGGCTCCGCCGGCGCCATTTCGCGCCACGCAGGAAACCGAGTTCGAGCAGCTCAAAGGCCGTTTGCTCACGCGGCAGTTGGCCGCGGCGCCGGTGCCGGAGTTGAACCCTCCGTTGCGGCGCGCGGCCAACGAGGCGGCGGCACTGGCCTGGGCGACACTTTATCCCTTGCTGGTGTTCCCGGTGCTGTTCGAGGAAAAAACCCAGGCGGCTCTCCGCCAGGTTGAACGCCAGGCGCGCATTTTCGAGAGCAGCCGCGAACTGCTCGCCGTATGAAACCGCGCCAGCTTGAAGCGGAGACGCAGGCTTGCCGCGTCGAAGCGGTTCGTCCGCGAACACGGGCGTGTGCGGGCGGTCGTCAGCATCAGCGAATGATTTCGCGCTGACGCCGACGGCTGCTCGCCACGCCATTTTGCTTTGTGGGGAAATGGGAGCGCGGACAGCTTGTCCGCAAGTTGGAGTCCAGGCTTCAGCTTGATGCGATACTGCCTGCGCTTCTATACCGCGGAAGAATTGTGTCAATACTTGGGACTGACCCGTTTTCGTTTTAGGACCCGTTTATGCCTTGACCCGTTTCCGTTTAACTATTCATCGTACACGGCATTATTCCGCAAATCTTTGGGGTAACCCTTCAGCCATTGCGGCTCCACAATCGTGCCATCCATCAACACTATACACCGTTTAAAATGGCCGAAAAAGCCAACACCGCCGAATAGGATGTTATAATAGCAAATACGTTGATATTTTTGGCTCTGTGGAGCCACTGGACGGATGGTCAACTCAGCGACCCAAGCGTTCGTGTCACATCCTTTAGAAATAAGCCACTTCCTTGCCAGTGTGATAGCTTTCCCGACCGAAAGTGGCGGTTCCCCTTCGCCCATCTTCCACTTCGGCGCGATATCTAAAGTAGCGAGCGGGACAATCCAGACGTTTGTTTCTAATCCACCGTTGTTCGGGTGAGCAAATAATTCGACGTCGGAATCAGCGGCTACAGTTGCATTAAGGCATCCAGTGAGTATAAATATGGGGATAATTAAATGTGTCTTCATGTTCTATTGTAGTATGTCATGTGTCTTAAACGGGTCAGTTCCAAGTAAATTGCAGTCTGTAAAATTCATTTTTCCTCGACGCGCTCAATACGGGCACCCAGTTTTCGCAACTTCAAATCCATTTTTTCGTAGCCGCGGTCCAGATGGTAAATGCGGTTGACCTGCGTTGTGCCTCTGGCCGCCAGACCGGCAATCACCAGCGCCGCCGACGCGCGCAAGTCGCTCGCCATCACCGGCGCGCCGCTCAACGGTTTGCCGCCTTTGACAATGGCGCTCGGTCCCTCAATCTCGATGTCCGCGCCGAGCCGCGCCAGTTCGCTCACGTGCATGAAACGCGACTCAAAAATCCGCTCCGTGATGATGCTGATGCCCGGCGCGAGCGCGAACAGCGACATCATCTGCGCCTGCACGTCGGTTGGGAAACCGGAATAGGGCAGCGTTGTCACGTCCGCCGATTTGAGCTGGCCCTTGCGATGCACCAGCAGATGGGCGCCGCGCCGTTCAACCGCCACGCCCGATTCATGCAATTTGTCAATTACCGCGCGCAGGTGGTCGGCGCGTGCGCCCTGGAGCGTAACTTCGCCGTTCGTTGCGGCGGCGGCAATCGCGTAAGTTGCCGCTTCAATCCGGTCGGGAATGACCTCGTGTTTTGCGCCGTGCAACTTTTTGACGCCGGTAATTGTGATGGTCGGGCTGCCTGCGCCGGAAATTTTTGCGCCCATCGCATTCAGGAAACCGGCCAGGTCCACCACTTCCGGTTCGCACGCCGCGCTTTCGATGACCGTCACGCCCTCGGCCAGCGCCGCCGCCATCATCACATTCGCCGTGCCCAGCACGGTCGAGCCCGAGCGTCCGCCTAGAAACATCGGCGCGCCGGTGAGCTGTTTCGCCGCGGCGCTGACATAACCGCCGGCAATCGTGATTTTCGCGCCGAGCGCTTCAAAACCCTTCAAATGCAGATTGATGGGGCGGGCGCCGATGACGCAGCCGCCGGGCAGTGACACGCGCGTTTTTTTCAGTCGGCCCAGCAGCGGCCCCATGATGCAAATCGAGCCGCGCATCTTGCGGACGAGTTCATAATCGGCGTAGCCGCGGACTTTTTGCGCGCGAACCGTCAGCGTGCCGCGCTCGAATTTCACCGTCGCGCCCAGCGATTTGAGGATCTGCACCATGAACCGCGTGTCGCTCAAATCCGGCACACCCCGGATGAGGCACGACTCGCCGGTCAGCAAGGCCGCCGCCATGATGGGCAGCGCGGCATTTTTGCTGCCGCTGATGGTCACCTCGCCGTGCAAGGGCACGCCGCCTTTGATCAAAAAACTTTCCATGTGAAATTTCAAACGTGCTTCCGGCATCCTGCCGGAAGTTCACTTTATGTTTGTTCTGCCGACAAGATGTCGGCAGCACGTTAATCAAGCTTCGCAATTAAATATCTCTCGCGCTGACTGTAATCTTCCTTCACCGCTTCGACAATCCACTTTTCGGTTTCAAAGATTTTCCGGACGGCATCAGCCTGGCCGTCACCGAATTCCAGCATGATTTTCCCGCCTGGTTTCAGGAATGATTTCGCCTCCATTGCCAGCTTCCGGTAAAAATCCAGGCCGTCCGCGCCGCCGTCCAGCGCCGCGCGCGGATCAAAATCGCGCACTTCCGGCTGGAGCGTGGCAATTTCTGCGGATGGAATGTAAGGCGGGTTGCTGATGATGAGATCGAATTGGTGGGGCGAGACTCCCGGCGAGCCGTCGGCAAGGGTATTTCCTCTCGGCTCGCGGGGATCGGTCTTCGTTTGACTTCGACCCGACAGGCACTCGCCCCACCTGTTCTCCAGCGCGGCAAAACCGTCGCTTTGCAGAAATTCAATCCGTTCGGCGGCGTTGTGACGCACGGCATTTTCCATGGCCAACGCGAGTGCATCCGCTGAAACATCCGTCGCCACGACTTTTGCGGACGGACATTTTACCGCCAGCGTGATGGCGATGCAGCCGGTGCCGGTGCCGAAGTCCAGAGCGCGCAAATCCTGGTAGGGCGCGTTATCCGAACGCGCCGCGGCGGGCTGCGGACCGGGCTTCGCAAGGCTTCGCCCAGGCGAGGAGCCCGCCCCACCTTGAAGAAATTCCCAGCCAGCTTCGGCAAGGAGTTCGGTTTCTGGTCGCGGAACCAGCGCCTGGCGGTTCACGGCGATTTCGAAGCCGCAAAACGAAGTTGAGCCGGTGATGTGCTGGAGCGGTTCGCGCTGGCCGCGGCGCTTGATGAATTCGCGAAGGCCGTCCGTTTCCGCCGGGGCAAGCGTGCGCTCGAAGTTTAGATACAATTTCATGCGCGGCAGCTTGAGCAGATGTGCGAGCAGCAACTCGGTCTGCAGGCGCGGCGAATCAACGCCTTTTTTGGCGAGAAATTCCGTGCTCTTCTGAATCGCTTCAAGAACTGTCATGCGTTGTTTGAATTATCGGCTGGCACCCACGCTGTCCATAACGAACCGGAAATTATTTTCCTTCCACGCCTTTGAGGTAGGCGAAAATGAGTTCGGGTAGATCCTTGCTGTAACCGCCTTCGAGCAGGCTGAACAGCGGCACGCCGAGCGCGCGCAGCGACTGGCCGAGCCAGTAAAAATCGTCCACCACCAGCACGCCCTGCACCAGCGGGTCGCGCATATAGGCGTCGAACCCGGCGGACACGGCGACCAAGGCGGGCCGGAATTTTTTCAAATCGTCCAGTGCGCGGGCGAGCGCGGCGCGGTAGTCCCGGCGCGGCAAGCCCGGCTCGACGGGATAATTGAAACAGTTATTTCCGGCATTTTCACCACCGGTGCCGGGATAACATGGGAACAGATGGATGGAGAAAAACGCGGTGCCGGGCCGGTTGAGCAAAATGGCTTCGGTGCCGTTGCCGTGATGCACGTCGAAATCGAAAACCGCGACCCGCTTTGCGCCTGTGGCTGCGGCTTCGAGCACGGCGATGGCAACATTGTTCAAGTAACAAAAGCCCATTGCCCGGTCGCGGGTGGCGTGATGGCCGGGCGGTCGCATCAAACTGAAAACGCTTTCGCCCTTGCGCGCGGCGGTCAGCGCGGTGAGTGCGGCGGAGGCGGAGGCGCGGGCGAACCCGGCAATGTTTTCGTAAAACGGCGTGTCGGCGTCAAAATCCATCGGCTCGTTCAAGCGCGCGAGATGTTCAGTCGAATGGGCACGAAGAATTTGTGCGTCGCTCACCTGGCCCGATTCGGCCCATTCAATCGGCAGTTCGGTCTGGTGGCGCAGGAGTTCGAGTGTGGCGAGGATGCGCAACGGGCGTTCGGGATGGCTGGGATAGGAATAGCCGGCACAGCGTTCGTCGGTAATGATTTTCACGTGAAAATTTAATCACGAATGAACACGAATGAACACGAATTTGTCGTCAGGCAAATTGGGCCTGGGAGCACCGGCGCTCCCAGGGGCCGATCTCCGATTCGCCGCCACCGATCGTGATTTTACCGGCCCCAAGCCAATTCTTTTTCGAAAAGAAAGCAGATTCGTTTTTGCAATTATGGCTGGTTTCGCTAAAGTGGGGCACATTAAGGATTCAATTATGCATCAAAAATTACTCGCAATTACAGCGGTGTTGGGGGCGTTGACTTTTAATGCCGGGGCGTGGGATTACGAGGGACATCACGCCATCAATGAACTGGCGCTGGCGTCGTTGCCGGCGGATTTCGGCGGGTTCACGCTGACGCCCGCGTTAAAGAACCGCATTGCGTTTCTCGGGGGCGAACCCGACCGTTGGCGGAATATGGGCGATTTGCCGCTGAAACATTTCAACGGGCCGGATCATTACATTGATTTGGAGGACCTGAAATGGTACGGGCTGACGCCGGAGACGCTGCCGTTGATGCGTTACGATTTTGTCGCAACCATTGCGCGGGAGCGGGCGGCGCACCCGGATAAATTTCCGCCCATTGATCCGGCCAAGGACGCCGACCACACGCGCGAATTGAGCGGGTTCCTTCCGTGGGCCATCACGGAATATTACGAAAAACTGAAGTCCTGTTTCAGCTATCTGAAAGCGTTTCAGAAATACGGCGGCACGCCGGAGGAAATCGCCAATGCCCAAGCCAACGTCGTCTATGTCATGGGCGTGATGGGGCATTTCGTCGGCGACGGTTCACAGCCGCTGCATACGACGATGCATTTCAACGGCTGGGTGGGCGTCAATCCGCACGGTTACACGACCAGCCTGAGATTTCACGCGTGGATTGACGGCGGTTACTTTCGCCAGACTGGTGGCATCGACGTCGGAAACTTGGTGGGGAAAATTCATCCCGCCGAGCGCATCAAGAATGCGGGCCAGCCGGACGGCATGTTCCGCGACGCCGTGAGCTATATCGTCGAACAAAACAAACTGGTCGGGCCGCTTTATGAGCTGGAGAAGGAAGGCAAGCTCACCGGCGAAGGAGACAAGGGCCTGGAGGGCCGCCCATTCCTCGATGGCCAGCTCGTCAAGGCCGGCCAGATGCTGGGTGATATCTGGTACACCGCATGGCTCGAAGCCCCGGAGGACCAATATCTCGAAAGACAATTGCAGGAACGCAACGCGGCACCGGCGGGAACGGAAAAGAAACAGTGAGTCAAACGGCTGTTCGGGCCGAAGCTCGAAGTCGGCGAAGAGCAAAGGCTGGCGGAATAAACTTGTCGCACGCGTGGCCCGGCGCAAAATAGCTTCGGTTTGGGCCCGTAGCTCAGTTGGTTAGAGCAAGCGACTCATAATCGCTGGGTCCTCGGTTCAAGTCCGAGCGGGCCCACCAGCCCCGAAAGCTTTCGGGGCTGCCGCGCCGTAGCGGCAGCGAAGGCGGGCTATCAGCGCTTAAAATAACACGAGCTTCGACTCGGCAAGCCAGCATGTCACAGCAGAGAACGAAGGCTGGTTCACTTGACGGAATAGCGAGGCAAAGTCTGCCAAATTTGGATAGTCTCCACCCCACTCATCAGCCAAGGAACGCAATCTTGCTCGTGAATACCCGCCTTCTGCCTCGTGCATGATTTAAGCGGTGATTTGAAACTAAATCCGCGAGTGGGCGGCGTGGCACGGTTCTGGTTCCCAACCCGAGGCTTTGACAATTTGAGATACTCACTGCCTGAAAAATCACCGGCAGGTGGATGGATTTGAATTGACCAACCCCGAATGCTTTCGGGGCTGCTCTGACCGCTGAGTTACGGGCCCGAAGCGGGAGCCTTTTGCGGCGGGCCGCGTCCGCGACAGGTTTATTCCGCCGACCTCAGTCCCTCCAGGTCTTCAATTTCCAAAAAGCCGTGCAACTGGCGGATGCGCGTGGGATGGCGCATTTTACGGAGCGCCTTGGCCTCGATCTGCCGGATGCGCTCACGCGTAACTCTGAATTGTTGTCCAACTTCCTCAAGCGTGCGCGCGCAACCATCGCCCAGACCAAAACGCAGTTCCAGCACCTTCCGTTCACGCTCGGTCAGGCTGCACAACACATCGCCGAGTTTGTCCTTGAGCAGGCTGAAACTGGTGATGTCGAGGGGATTGTCGGCGGCCTTGTCCTCGATGAAATCGCCGAAGTTGGCGTCATCGGTGTCCCCGACCGGTGATTGCAGCGAAATCGGCTGCTGCGCCATTTTCAAAACGGCGCGCACGCGGTCCACGGGGATTTGTATCTCGTCGGCGATTTCCTCGGGCGTGGGTTCACGGCCGAAGTCCTGCTGCAGGCGTTTTTGGGTGCGCATGAGCTTGTTGATGATTTCGATCATGTGCACCGGGATGCGAATGGTCCGCGCCTGATCGGCGATGCTGCGCGTGATGGCCTGCCGGATCCACCACGTGGCGTAGGTGGAAAATTTGTAGCCGCGGCGATATTCAAATTTCTCGACGGCCTTCATCAAACCCATGTTGCCCTCCTGGATCAGGTCGAGAAACGACAGGCCACGGTTCGTGTATTTTTTGGCGATGGAAATGACGAGACGCAGATTGGCCTCGACCATTTCGGTTTTGGCCTGGAGCGCCCGGGTGGAAAATTCGCGCAGGCGGTCAAAGGTTCCGAGGTAATCCGCATGCGGCATCCGGACAAATTCCTCGAGCGCCTTGATTTTTTGCCGTTCGGCTTCGACCAGATGCCGCTGGGCGCTGGATTCGCGCTGCGCCTCGGCGTCGGCCAGCGCGCGCAGGCTGTATTGCAATTTGTCGTGAATGTTTTCGGCCACGAGCGCCATTTCCTCAATCACTTTTTGCTTGCAGCAAAATCCGGGGAACACCCCTTGCAGTTTTCGATCAAGCCGTTTGAACGCCGTCAGCGCGCGATTCTGTTTGGACTTGTTATGCGCGTTCCGCCACGCGGTGTATTTCTCATCCACCTCCCGGTCAATTTTCCGGACCTGCGCAACCAGCCGGTGCAGCGCGCGCAAATGCGCGTTGCGATTGTCCACTTTCTTGTCGAGAATGACGCGGTCAAACCGTTCCCGCGGCGGCTCGACCAGGAGTTTTTCCGCCAGCGCGATGTGTTCCTTGCCGGCGAAACCAAGGCTGTAAATGATTTTGCGGACTTCGTTTTCGGCGGCTTCGATGCGTTTGGAAATTTCAACTTCCTGTTCGCGCGTCAGCAGCGCCACCTGGCCCATCTGCTTGAGATACATCCGCACCGGGTCATCCAGAATGTCCAGCCGCGTGGCGTCTTCTTCCTCGGTTCCAGGGGTTTTGACGCGGTCCACCTCCGCTTGATCCACGATTTCGATGTCGAGACTGCGAAGTTTGGCGAAAATATGGTCCAACTTTTCCGGTTCAATCGCGCTTTCGGGCAGCGCTTCGCTGATGTCACCGTAGGTTAGACGCCCCTGTTCCTGTGCGAGGCGGACGAGTTCCTTGATTTTTCCCGATAATTCCGTGTCTGTATCAGTTTGGGGCGAGCCGTTGAGCAACGGGGACGCAACAGAATGGAAAGCCTTGTCAGTGAACACCGCGCCATCGGGCCTTCCTTTCTTCGGGGACGAATCCACCTCGGGTTTCCGAACCTTCGATTTTGACATACGCGTTCGACACTTCCGGTTCATCACCGAAAGCAGAGGAAATATGGAACGACTGGTCTGACTCGTCAAGCGGGGAAATGCTTTTTTTGCAACCGCGACTGAAAAATTGCGGCGGCAAAAATTTTTATATGTCGGAAGCGATGTAAATTTCGTGTTTTTTGAGATGTTCCAGAATCATTTCCACCGTACGGTCAATCGCACCGAGATTTTCATGAACGACCCGTTGCGCGTTGCGCCCCAACTCCGCGCGGCGGTTTTCATCGGCAAGCAATCCGGCAATGGCGCCTTCCAATCCTTCCGGGTCGCGTACTTGAATCGCGCCTTTCTGCGCGACAAAACTCCGCGTGATGTCGGCGAAGTTTTGCATGTGCGGCCCCAAAACCATCGCCTTGCCCAGCGCCCCCGGCTCAATCGGATTTTGCCCGCCGACGGCGGTGAGACTTTTGCCGACGAACACCACCGTCGCGTTTTGGTAAAAAAACCGCAATTCGCCGGTGGTGTTGACCAACAGGCAATCCACCTCGCCTTCGTGAAACAGCGTGTTCGTAATAATATCATTGCGGTAAATAAATTTCACGCCGCGCTCCTGCAACTGCCGCCCGACCTCCCGGGCGCGCTCGAAATGCCGCGGCACGAGCACGAGAAACAGTTTTGGAAACCGCGCGCGCAGCCGTTGCGCAATCTCCGCCAGAAGAATTTCTTCGCCCGCGTGTGTGCTGCCGCCAATTAAAATCGGCGCGTCCGGTGGCACGCCGATTTGCCGCAGCAACGTCGGCACGTCGAGGGTGCGGCGTTCATTCAGTTTGGCCGCGTCGAATTTCAAGTTGCCCACGATGCGGATGGCTTCCGGCCGGCAGCCGACTTCCCGCAGGCGCCCGGCGTCGGTTTCATTTTGCGCGCCGACGCCGGCAAACGAAGCGAAGAGCGGCCGGAATAGAAATCCAAATCGTTTATAGCCCCGATACGAGCGGTCGGACAGCCGGGCGTTGGCCAGAAAAAACGGGATGCCGAGACCGCGGGCGCGCCAGATGAAGTTGGGCCAGATTTCCGCCTCGACGAGCACGATGGCTATGGGGTGGATGATGGCCAGCGCGCGGTGGACGTATTTCCGCCGGTCAATCGGGTAGTAAATTTTGCTGATGTGCGTGGGCAACCGGCTGCGTAATTCGCCCATGCCGGTTGTCGTCGTGGTGGATACCACAATTTTGACGTTGGGCACCTGCGGTTCGAGCGCGCGGATGAGTTGCGTGCATAAATTGACTTCGCCGACACTGACGGCGTGAATCCAAATGACATGATGGTTGGTAAGCACTTGTTTAAGTCCCGCGCTGTAATGTCCGAAGCGCTCGCGAAGGCCGGGACGCCAGTTGCCGCGCCGCCACATCCGCATGAAGTAATACGGCGAAGACAGCACGAAAAAAATCGTGAACAGAATGTTGTATAGTATGCGCACCCGAAGTCCCAATTCCCAACAAGCATACTCTCCTGAAAAAAGACGCCGGGCGCAAAGAAAATGTTTCGAAATGGCAACTTTTTCAGCCGCGAAAGAAAATCAGCCAAACGGCCAGCAACATCGGCAACAGGAAAGGCAGCGTGAATTTCAAAACGAATCCGGGAAACGCCGGCGTGCGGATTTTCAGGTGATCGGCGACGGCTTTAACCATGAAATTCGGCCCGTTGCCAATGTAAGTGGCCGCGCCGAAAAATACCGCTCCGACGCTGATGGCCAGCAGGTTCAAGGCGTGCTGGTTCAGCAGTTCGCCAACGTTCTTCGCGCCAATCGCGCCGAAAAGCGCGTTGAGAAAACCGAGATATGTTGGCGCGTTGTCAAGCACGCTGGACAACGCGCCCGCACCCCAGAAAAAAAACCCGGGCGCGGGGTTTTGGCCAGGCCATTCGCTCGCGTTTTGATTAAGCCAGTCGAGCATGGGCATCATCGTCGCAAAAATTCCGGCGAACAAAACAGCGACTTCCTGAATCGGATGAAAGTTGAAATCGTTCGCCGCGTGAATGGATTTCGGGGATGTAAAATAGGAAGCGATGGCCGCGGCAATCATGAGCGCTTCACGCACAAAAATCGGCCGGGTCACAAAAACCGCGCCGAGAATGACGGCGAGGAAAAACAAATTCGGCAGTCCGTCGAACCGCCACGTTTCAGGCGCGGTTTCCTGCTCGCGCACTTTGCGCGGCGCCCGGGTGAAATTGATCCGGTCCACGACGTAAAACATCGCGAGCAGAATTCCAACGCCCGTCGCCCATATCGGCCAGCAATTTTTTGCGACCCACCAAAACGGCACGCCCTGCAAGTAGCCGAGGAACAACGGCGGATCACCGACGGGCGTCAGACAGCCGCCGACGTTGGCCACGATGAAGATGAAGAAGGCGATGTGATGCGCCGTGATACGATACCGGTTCATTCGAATCCACGGCCGAATCAGCAGCATTGCCGCGCCGGTCGTGCCCAAGAAATTGGCGGCAATCGCGCCGATGAACAAAAAAATGACGTTGGCCGACGGCGTGGCTTCGCCTTTGACGCGGAGGTGAATGCCGCCGGAAACGACAAAGAGCGAACCGATGAGCGCGATGAAACTCATGTAATCGTGCGCGGTGTGCCACACGCGCGCCGAGGCCTGCAAACCCAGGAAATAATAGCCGAGCGTGATTGCGCCGAGGCCGAGCGACACTTTTGTGCAATGCCGCAGCCACCACTTGGCCGCCAGCAACGGCGCGAGCGCCATCGCACCCAGGAGCAGCGCGAACGGCAGAATCATCCACGGGTTTGGCGCGATGACTTCGTGGCTCATGCCTCGAAAGACTGCTTGGGCGCGTGAAGGCGGGTCAAATAGAAACGCCGGGAATTGTCATTAAAAATTTGCATTGATATTATTCCACGGCTTATCAAGAATTTGCGCCGGTAAAAATTAAAAGACAAATGTTCCGTCATTGAATTAACGCCATGAAAACGTCTGTGTTCAAGTTTGTTCGTTTGGTCGCATTTGCCGTTGGAGCGTCCTTGCCGTTGGTGCTGAATCAAAACTTGATGGCCAGTGAAGATGAAGCCCGCCGTCCGTTTGCGGAATGGGCGGAAGTGCCGGAGCCGGGCCAGTTGATTTTTGGCACATTGTACGAGCAATCCGAGGCTTATCACGTCTGGGTACAAGGCAACAATCGCATGCCGGCCAACACCCGGGTTGGCGGCGAAAACTACGGCATTGACGTGCGGCAGGGGTATTTCACCTTCAACTACGGCATCACCAAAAAGTGGGCGGCGGACCTGAACCTGGGCGCCACCACGGTGGGCTGGCGGCCGTTCGACGGCGGTGACATTCAGAAAACCACTGGAGTCATGGACCCGACCTTCGGGGTCCGGTATCAGATTTTCAATGAAACCGATACTGACGCGCCACCCTGGCTGCCGACGCTGACCTTTCGCGCCGGAGCGATTGTGCCGGGGGTTTATGACCGGCACCTGGCGTTTACGACCGGCAATCACGGCGTGGCCATTGAACCGTCCATCCTTTTCCGCAAGCATCTTGGCTGGGAGGGATTCGGCATCTGGGGCGATGTGTTGTACCGGTGGGAACACACCATCGGCGCCGACCAATACATCGCCGCGGCCGGCGTATTCCAGCAAATCAAGGGATGGGAACTGGACCTCGGCTACCGGCATTTGCAGACGCTTTCGGGTGAAGACATTGTGCTGGGCCCGCCAACGGCGGGGCAGTCGAGCACCTACAACAGCATCACCTATCCGGTTGACGTGCGGGAAATCAGCGATTCCCTTGATGCGGGCTTCAGTTACACAACCCTCAAACGGCACTTCCGCTGGGGGTTCCATGCCCGCAAGACTTATGACGGAAGCAATACCGACTCGGCCCTTTGGCTGGGCGCGTCGCTGGACATTCCGCTGGATTGGTTCAAGGCAAAATAATCGCGCCGCTGCCGGCAAATTCACTTGTCTAGTGCCGGCTGTTTTGTTCCATTGCCGCCCATGACGCAACCATCCGTCGCGGCGCCGCCCGTCCGGCCCCGGCTTTTCCAGCGGCATTGGACCTGGTGGTTCATGGTGGCGGTGCTGGTGGTGGTCGCCGTCGGTCGGCTTCGTTTGCTGAATTTTCCGCTCGAACGCGACGAAGGCGAATACGCCTATGCCGGCCAGCTCATGCTGCAGGGCATCCCGCCTTACCAACTCGCCTACAACATGAAGTTTCCCGGCACGTATGCGGCTTATGCGGCCATCATGGCGTTGTTCGGCCAGACTCCGGCGGGCATTCATTTTGGCGTGCTGTGCCTGACGACGCTGACGGCGCTGATGCTTTTCCGGCTGGGCAAACAAATTCTCGACTGGACGGCAGGGATGGCCGCCGCCACTTCCTACGCCGTGATGGCTGCCAGTCCGGCCATGCTGGGACTGGCCGGGCACGCCACGCATTTCGCCGCGTTCTTTGCCACCGCCGGCTTGTGCGTGGCGTGGAAGGCGCGGCAGAACGCGAACTGGCTGATTGGGTTCACCGCCGGTTTATTGTTCGGTGTCAGCGTTTTAATGAAACAACAAGTCGCGTTCATTGGTTTGTGGGCGGTGATTGCTTTTATCGTTCAACTGGTTCGCCAAACCCAATTGCCACTGGCCAAACGGTTTTGGCCGGTCGCGGCGTTTGGCGTGGGAATGATTTTGCCGTTCAGCGTGTGCTGTTTGATTCTCTGGCACGCCGGGGTTTTTGAAAAATTCTGGTTTTGGACGATTCGCTACGCGCACCAATACGCCTCCCTCATCCCCGTCAGTGCTGCGCCGATGGTCTTTTGGAAAACCTTTTGCCTTGTCACCGCGGGTGTTTTTTTGCTGTGGCTGGTTGTCGCCGCCGGGTTGGGAATGGTGTGGTTCGACAAACGGCTGCGGCCAACGCGGCTTTGGCTTCTGGGATTCAGTCTGGCGTCGGCATTGACCATTTGCCCCGGCTTTTATTTTCGGAAACATTACTATCTTTTGACCCTGCCGGCGGCGGCGTTGCTCGCCGGTTGCGCGGTCAGTGGAGCGCGCCAGCTTTGGAGCCAGCGGGCCAAAAACTCCAGGCTTGGCGACTGGCCGGTCTGGTGCTACGCGCTGATGGTGGCGACAACGATCATGGCCAGGAGCGATATCTGGTTCGTGAAGACATCAGTGCAAATTGCGCGCACCATGTATGGCGCTGATCCATTGCCGGAATCGGAGATCATTGCCAGATACATCTGCAACAACTCGGAGCCGGACGCGCGCGTGGCCGTGCTCGGCTCGGAACCGGAGATTTATTTTCTCGCGCACCGCCATTCCGCGACCGGCTACATTTACACCTACGCGCAGATGGAACCGCAGCCGTTCGCCTTGAAAATGCAACACGAAATGATCAGCGACATCGAAACGCGCAAACCAGAATTCGTCGTCTTTGCCGACAACATCATGTCCTGGAACCGCCGACCCGATTCAGACCCAGGAATTTTCAATTGGTGGGATTCTTATCAAACCAACTACACACTGGTCGGGATGGCTGACATCCTTTCGCCAACGCAAACCGTTTATGCTTTGGGTGCAAAATGGGTTGCGCGCTATGGCAAGGATATTCATGGAAGCGGTCTGGAAGTTTATCAACGTAAAACCACCGTGAACAATCATTGAATAAATCATGACCGCCCCGCCTCAAAAAACATTTTTGCGCCAGACTGAATGGATGGTGGCAATTTTGGCCACTGTCGCCGCCGTCTGGTTGCATTTCTTTTATTTAATTCATGCCGGAGGCCTTTGGCGTGATGAAATATCCGTCAAAAGCATCGCGACGCTTCCATCCTTTGGACAGGTCTGGGAAGCGCTGCCGCATGATCATTGTCCCATTTTGTTTCCCTCGCTGGTGCGAATTTGGTCGGCTGCGGGGCTCGGAACAACAGATATTGGTCTGCGAATTCTGGGGCTGGGTTGTGGATTGTTGTTGCTGGCGGCATTTTGGGTTGCCAGCCGGACGATGGACCAGGGGTTGCCACTGCTTTCACTGGCGCTCGCCGGCTTGAATTTCACCGTCATCCGGTATGGTGATTCCATCCGGGCCTATGGCCTGGCGACCGTGTTTATATTGCTCACAATGTCGCTGATCTGGCGTTTTGTTGAAGCGCCAACGATGCGGCGCGGTTTGCTCGCCGGTCTGGCTGCCGTGTTGAGCGTGCAGACGCTTTACCAAAACGCATTTTTTTTGCTGACCCTTTGTATTGCAGGTGCGGTTGTTTGTCTTCGCCGACACCAGCTACGCAAGGCAATGGCCGTCTTGAGCATTGGCTTGCCGGCGGCGCTATCCTTGCTGCCATACGTCGATCCCATGCGTCGGGCGCAAAGCTGGTGGATTGTAAGCAAAACCGGGGTTAATTTTCTCGGCTTTTTGTTCCGGATTGCTGAAGCGACTGGAATGTTGGTGGGGGTCTGGGTGGTTCTGGTTCTGATCGCGGCATTATTCGGCATTGGCTGCGTCTTGATAAAAACTTCGCCGGCTGAAATGCGGGTTCAGCAGGATTTGCTTTTGTTCACCAGCATTGCCCTGGTAATTGGCCTGGCCGGATTTGGATTTTTTATCAAGTTGTCGGGTTTGCTCACCCAACGCTGGTATTATATTCCGGCCATGGGTTTTGCCATGGTTTGTTGTGACATAATTTTGCCGCGAATCCACCAGGCAGCGCGTATTGGAGTGCTGGTAATTGCCGTTGTCGTCGCGTTGTTTGCTTTTCCAACAGCACAATCCGCCTTGAAGTTGCCGCAAACGAACGGCGACCTGGTGGCCGCGCAAATTTCACAAAATGCCAGGCCCGACGACTTGGTTATCGTTCATCCATGGTATTATGGCATTACTTTTGGGCATTATTACCGTGGCGCCGTGTCTTGGACAACCCTGCCGCCACTGGAAGATTATCGGTTTCACCGCTACGACCTGCTCAAATCAAAACTTCAGATGACCAACGTCATCGAACCGGTGTTGAAACAGGTGGAAACCGCGCTCCGTTCCGGACACAGCGTCTGGATCGTCGGTAAAATCCACATGCCACAGCCTGACGAACCTCCGCCAGCCGATTTGCCTCCGGCTCCCAATGGACCGGAAGGTTGGGCTGACCGACCTTATTCGGACGCTTGGAGCGCCAAGCTCACCTATTTCCTGGCCTATCATATTACCAATGCTGTGACGCTTGTTGATCCTACGACCAATTCGGTCAGCCCGATGGAAAACATGTCGTTAACCATCGCCACCGGCTGGCGTTCCCCGGCGCAAATCAATTCGCCCTGACCGGACGGCGTTCGCATTTTTTAAACGGGCAAGTCGTAATTCCGCAAACGTCGCCGACTTGACGACTCCGCTTCCCGCTGCGAATGTCCCTTTGCTTGGGGCAAAACGCGGCAGCGTCGGCGACAAGCAGCTTGTTCGCTGACATCTCGAAAGCTCCCGCTGTGCAATGCCTGGCGCAGCGGCTGGAGCATGGCGGAGTGCTGACTTGCGCGGGTGTCAGCCAGGCGGCGCAGCCGTTTTTTGCGGCCCTGCTCCGGAAAATTTCCCCGCGCCGCCCGATTGTCGTCGTGACCGGCAACCTCAAGACGCAGGAAAGTTTTCAACAGGACCTGGAGACGTGGCTCTCGTCTGGTCGAGAGTCGAGCGTCGAGGGTCGAGGGCAAAACGGTCCCGGCTCCCGACCTTCGACCTTCGACCTTCGACCGTTTTTCTACCCGGCTTGGGACGTGCTGCCGCACGAAGGCAAACTCCCGCATGCCGACACCATCAGTGACCGGCTCCAAACGCTGGTTGCCCTGTCACTTGACGCAGCACGCAACACGCAATACGCGCCATTGGTCGTCACCAGCGTCACCGCGCTTTTGCAAAAAACTTTTCCACCCGGTGAAATTCGGAAACGCACCCGCACGCTTGCCCGCGGCGATAAAATCAATCCCCTCGACTTGATCGAATGGCTCGAAGAGCAAGGCTGCGAACCGGAAGCCCAAGTCACGCAAAAGGGTGAAATCGCCCTGCGCGGCGGCATTCTCGATGTCTGGCCGCTCACCAGCCCGTGGCCGGTGCGGCTCGAATTTTTCGGCGACGAACTTGAATCCCTGCGCCATTTCGATCCGCTCACGCAAATTTCGCGCGAAGAAATTTTAAGCATCACGCTGCCACCGGCGGGTGAACTCGGTCTTTTGAAGCGCGAAGCGGAGCGCGGTGTTCACGCCGCTTCAACGCCCGCAGAGCAGGCGGCGACTGAACCTTCTTCACCGCATAGCAACCTCGCAGCGAAACGGCCTCAAGGCCGCGCCCCATTCGCCACCTTGATGGATTATCTGCCGCCGGAAACAATTTTCCTCCTCTGCGAACCGGAGCAACTCGCCATCCGCGCCGACGAATACGCGCAGCAAATCCCTGAAAACGATCCATTTTTCATTCCGTGGCCCAATTTACTTGCCCAACTCGCAGCAAAACAAATCACCGCAATCCGTGTCGGCGAAACCGAGGAAGCGGGCACTGCCACTCCGCAATTCCAGAGTCTCGATGCCTTTCGTCCGCTCGGCGAACGCGCGCCGGATCCGCAAATCGCCGAGGCGCAACGCCGCGAATTCTTCAACCAGCTTCACCGCTGGCTCCGCCAGGACTGCGCCGTTCACGTTTTCTGCAACAATGACGGCGAGCGGCAACGTTTCACGGAAATTTGGGATGAACTCGTAGGACAGGCGTCACGCCTGTTTCCCTCTGAACATGAATTGAAAGACAAAGTTGGAGACCGGCTGGAAGCCTGTCCGGCATTGCACATCGGCACGCTGGCCCGTGGATTTTTTTGCGAAGCAGCAAAGCTCGTTGTCGTCACCGATGCGGAAGTTTTCGGGCGCTACAAAATTCAGCGGCCACGCCGGTTGAAATCCCCGCACGCTCTGGCCACCCGTTCCGCCCTCGACATTGATTTCACCGAACTGGAAGAAGGCGACCTTGTCGTTCATCTCCAATACGGCATCGGAAAATTTCTTGGCCTGAAAACCCTGCCCTTCACTTCGGGCCAGCGGCCAGCGGCCAGCGGCCATCAACAATCTGAAACGGAGTGCCTCGTCATCGAATACGCCCCCCGCCATCCCGGCGACGAACCACCGAAACTTTACGTGCCCGTCACCGAGGCGCATCTCGTCGGCAAATACGTCGGTGCGGGCAAGGCGCATCCGCCGCTCAATACACTTGGCGGCACGCGCTGGAACAAGGCGAAGGAACAGGCCGGGCGTGCCGTCCGCGATGTCGCCACCGAATTGCTGCAGATCCAGGCCGTGCGCGAATCGCAGGCCGGCCACTCGTTTCCACCGGACGTGCCGTGGCAGCGCGAATTCGAGGGCGCCTTCATTTTTGAAGAAACACCGGACCAGCTTCGCGCCATCGGCGAAACGAAATCCGACATGGAACGCCCCAAGCCGATGGACCGCTTGATTTGCGGCGACGTCGGTTTTGGCAAGACGGAAGTGGCCATCCGCGCCGCGTTCAAGGCCGTGATGGGCGGGAAGCAGGTTGCCGTGCTGGTGCCGACGACGGTGCTGGCGCAACAGCATTTCAACACGTTCCGCGAGCGCATGGCTGATTACCCGGCGCGCATCGAACTGCTCTCGCGCTTCCGCACACATCGCGAACAACAGCGCGTTGTCAGGGATTTGGCGGCGGGCGGGGTGGATATCGTCATCGGCACGCACCGGCTGATTCAAAGCGATATCAGATTCAAAGAACTCGGGTTGGTGGTGATTGACGAGGAGCAACGCTTCGGCGTGCTGCACAAGGAAAAATTCAAGCGGCTGCGCACGCTCGTGGACGTGCTGACGCTCAGCGCCACGCCCATCCCGCGGACGCTTTATCTCGCCCTCACCGGCGCGCGCGACATGAGCACCATCCAGACGCCGCCGCACGACCGCCTGCCGGTCGAGACCATCGTGGCGCAGTACGACGAACGCGTCATTCGCGACGCCATCCAGCGCGAGCTGAATCGCGGCGGGCAGGTTTTCGTTCTGCACAACCGCGTGTTGACCATCGAAATCATGCGGTCGAAATTACAGACGCTGGTGCCCCACGCGCGCATCGTCGTCGGCCACGGCCAGATGGAATCGGACGAGCTCGAGGAAGTGATGACGAAGTTCGTCAACGGCGAGGCGGACGTGCTGCTTTCGACGACCATCATCGAGAGCGGACTCGATATTCCAAATGCGAACACCATTATCATTGACCGCGCGGACCGCTTTGGTTTGAGCGATCTTTACCAGTTGCGCGGGCGGGTCGGGCGTTACAAGCATCAGGCCTACGCCTATCTGTTGCTGCCGCGCCACGCCAGCCTGCTCACCGACGTGCGCAAGCGCATCAGCGCCATCCGGCAGTATTCCACGCTCGGCAGCGGATTCAAAATCGCCATGCGCGACCTCGAAATCCGCGGCGCGGGCAACCTGCTCGGCTCGGAACAAAGCGGTCACATCACCGCCGTCGGCTTTGAACTTTACTGTCAGTTGCTCAAACAAAGCGTCAGCGCGCTGAAGGGCGAGAAGGTGAAACCGCGGGTCGAAGTCAGCGTGAAGCTGGATTTTCTGAAGATGAATGCGGTTGAATCAGGTAGGGCGGGCGGTCCTCTGCCCGCCGCTGATGGACACGACGACGGCGCGCACGGAGTGACGCGCCCTACCACCGCAGTTCTGCCGCACAACTATGTCACCGAACCGCAGCACCGAATCGAAATTTACCGCAAGCTCGCACAGGCCAATGAAAAATCCGCACTGGAAAATTTGCAGAAGGAATTACGCGACCGTTTCGGCCCGCTGCCACCGGCGGTGGAATTGCTGCTGCAAGTGGCCGAACTCAAGATTCTCGCCAGCGAAAAGGCCGTGACGATTATCGAGGTCAAGGACGACAAGCTGATGCTCACGCGCCACGGCGATTTCATCACGCTCGGCGGAAAATTCCCGCGCCTGACGAAGAAACAAATCGGGGCGCGGTTGAAGGAAATCAAGAAACTGTTGCTGGCGATTTGAAATTCAGCATTGCCTTTCGCATCGCGGGCGGGCAGTTGTTTGCTTTGATGTCGGGGCGTAGCGCTGGTAGCGCGTTTGTCTCGAGTGCTTTGACTGACCTGTAGTGCGCATAAAAAAACAAGAATCTATGGCAGAATCGATCGTTGTGGCGAAGATGCCCCTGAATAATTTGGCCAAGGGAAAGTAAATTGACGCGTGACAGTTCATCCGGCCAATCTCAAAATCACGTTCCCGCCGCGACCGCCAAAGCTGGAGGCGGAAACCGCTGTGGCATTGGCCGGCACTGCGTTCTCGGCGATGTTGCTGGTTCTAACGGCGATGTACGCGGGACCTCTGTGGCGCGATGAGACCAACACCCTCAACGTGGCGCAGATGCCCTCGCTGAAGGAGTTCTGGAACCATCTGTCGTTTGAGTCGTTTCCGCCTCTCTGGCCGTTGCTTGTGCGCGGGTGGAGTTTTCTAGGCATGGCGGACAGCGATGCAGGCATCCGCGTCCTGGGGCTGTACGTGGGTTTTTTCTTCCTCGCTTCGCTGTGGTTGTGCTCGCGCTGGACTGGGGGTCGCGCACCGATCCTGAGCATTGCACTGCTGGGCAGTCTGCCGGCGTTTGTCTTCATCGTGGGGGCGAACCGGGCTTATGGTCTGGCGAGTTGTCTGCTGGTGCTCAGTTTCGGAATGATCTGGCGGATGGTGGAATTCCCGTCGAGGTCGCGGGTTCTTTTGGCGGGTCTCGCCTGCATTCTTTTCGCACATTGTGTTTATTATGACATGGTGTTCCTGTGTGCGATGCTATCTGGCGCAGCCATGGTGGCGATTCGACGCCGGCAATGGAAGACGCTGGGGGCCCTGGTGGGGATCGGTGCCGTGTCCGGCTCATCCCTGGTGATCTACTTGCCCATCATCCGCCGGGGCTCGGCTTACGTGCCGATGATCCAGGAGCCATTCTTCGATTTCTCAACCTTGTGGTATAAGCTCGGTGACGCGGTAACGGCACGGAGCAGCGTTTCATTCACCGGACCTAACGGCCCGGAGATCTGGCTCTGGATTGCGCTGTTATTGGTCGGATCAGTTGTGGCACTTGTGATGCAGCGGGCACGCGAGCGTCAGGAGCACAACCAGGAGGCTGCCGCAGTGGTGGCTGTCCGGGTCCGCACCGACCTGGCTCTGTTCTGTGTCGTGAGCATGCTATTCGGGACGGTGGGGTATTTGGCTTTTCTGCTAAGGTTACATTATTTGACGCAGACGTGGTATTACATCGAAATGCTCAGTCTATGTGCAATTTCGCTCGACGGACTGTTGGGTGCGAACTGGCCCACGCTACGCCCTTGGGGACTATTTCGTATCGGATTCATGGTGGTAATGATGACTTGGGGTGCAAGGTCGGCGTGGGAGGAAGCGCATACACGGCGGAGCAATGTCGATCTGATAGCCGCCGTTCTCGACAAGAACGCCTCAGCGGGGGATCTAATCGTGGTGCAAGGCGCATGGGAGGGAATTACATTCAACCGGTATTATCACGGCCGGGCCCATTGGGTGACAGTGCCTCCGATTGACTCACACAAGGTGCATCGCAATGACCTGGTATTGGAAAAGATGAACCAACGTGATTCGATGGCTCCGGTGCTGCATGAGATTACCAACGCCTTGCGCAGCGGGAATAGTGTCTGGGTAGTGGGACATGTGACAGTCGTGCCGCCGAACCAGTTATCACTGCTGCTGCCCCCGCCACCGGGACTGCCGACCAAGTGGTGGCTGCGACCGTACTTGGATTACTGGAGTGCGCAAGTTATGGCACATCTGCTGGGCCATGCGTCGCAGGCACGTGTCATCGAAATACCCGTGAATGGGCCGGTGAGCCACTTGGAGAACCTTCCAGTGCTCTGGTTCTCGGGCTATAAGTCTAATGCGGACTGACTCAGCCTGTCACCTGCGGCAACTTAGTCGAAGCAACGCATAATCAGGTGAGTATAAGGTACGCGAAGCAGGTCATGTCTGAGATGGGGTTCCACCTGCGAGAAGCGCGCCAAGGCCAGCCGCAGGTATTCCTCACGGGTGCGGACAAATTTCCCACGGTCTTTTGCAAGCATCCAGCGTGCTATTCGTGACTGCTGGGGTATATAGCATCCATCATAAGTGACCAGGCGTCCGGTGGGGCGCAAAACCAGGCGGGCCAAATCAAATAACCTGGCTGCTTGCGCATCGTCCAAATGGTGGATCACGCCCGTGGCCAGAACCAGGTCAAAAGCACCTTGCTCTCCCTCAATGGCAGCCAAGCCTACGTCACCGCAGCAGAAGCGCCCCTTGGATCCGAAGCGTTTCTTTGCCGAACAAATATATTCCGGGCTTATGTCGAGTCCCGTGTAGTTGACTGCCGGGAGGTAATTCAAAACGTCTGCCGGCCCACACCCAATGTCGAGAATTTTGTCCCCGGGAACCGGTTTCACGTACTCAGCCAGATAAATTTTCCAGGCGGACTCCCCTCCTACCATCCACCGGAAAAGCCGGTAACCGGCCGGGAAACTCAGGAGCGATGAAAGTCTTTCAACAATTTTCATTGCTGAAATTGCCGGACGGCCGCTATCACCTGGTCCTGATCGCCCTGGCTGAGACTATTGTAAAAGGGCAACCGGATCAGACGTTCGCTTTTCTGTTCGCTCACAGGACAACGCCCCTTCCGCCCCCCCATGCGCTGGCCCATGGGGGAAAGGTGGAGCGGCACATAATGAAATACGCCAAGAATGCCGCGCGACTTTAGAAATGAAATGAGTGCCTGGCGCTTATCCAAAGACGGCATTACCAGATAATACATATGGTAGGATTGCTCGCAGTGGGCCGGCACCACGGGGCAGCCAATCCCGCGTTCCTGCGCCCAGTCGCGCAGGTGCTGGTCGTAATACTTCCAAATGCGTTGCCGCTGCGCCTGGATGGCTTGCCATACTTCCAACTGGGCGTAGAGAAAGGCCGCCAGGACGTCACTCATCACATAACTCGAGCCAATGTCCACCCAGGAATATTTGTCCACCTGTCCCCGAAAGAACCGGCTGCGATTCGTCCCCTTTTCGCGAATGATCTCGGCCCGCTCAATCAAACGCGCGTCGTTGATGAGCAGCGCGCCGCCCTCGCCGCAGGTGATATTCTTTGTTTCATGAAAACTCTGGGCAGCCAGACAGCCGAAGGTGCCCAGCCAGCGGCCGCGGAACTTGCCGAACAATCCGTGCGCATTGTCTTCCACCACGGACAAACCGTGTCGGGCGGCAATCCCGCCAATCACATCCATCTCGCAACCCACCCCGGCATAATGGACCGGGACAACCGCTCTCGTCCGGGAAGAGATGAGATCTTCCAGTTGCTTCTCGTCCAGATTCAGCGTGTCGGTCCGGATGTCGGAAAAAACAATCCGGGCTCCTCGCAACGCGAAGGCATTCGCCGTGGACACAAAGGTAAAGGAGGGGACAATCACTTCGTCGCCGGGCTGGATATCGAGGAGCAGGGCGCACATCTCGAGCGCGTGAGTGCACGATGTGGTTACCATCACCTTTTGCACGCCCAGCACCTGCTCCAAAAAAGCATGGCACCTTTTTGAGTAAGTTTGGTCTCCGGCAATCTGGCCGATGGTCATCGTCCTGGAAATGTGCTCCAGTTCCCGGCCCAGGAGCGAGGAATGGTTAAATGGGATTGAATAACTTTGGTCCATTTGATCTGGTTTATCGTACGGGCATGGTTGCTAATCCAGAATCGGATACCACTTATGATACCAGAGCTGCAGATCCCGGATCAAAAAGCCGCACTGCTGGTAAAGACGCTGGGCAGCTCGATTCTTTCCTTGGGTAACGACCGTCACCTCATGCGCTCCTTGGGCCCGGTACCAGTCAATCGCAGCCAGAACCAGGCTTTTACCAACGCCTCTTCCGCGAACCTCCGGACTGACCCCGGCTAAACCGATTTGCCCTGCCCGGCGGGCCGAATCCAGGTGGCAGGAGACATAACCCAAAGGCTGATTGGTCGCCGAGGCAGCCACCAATACCGTTTGAGCGCGACCCTGAGACTCCAGGGTGATCCAGGTTGAATAGAGATCCTCCGCGCGTTGGCGCGGAAAATGTGAATCGCTGAAAAAACGCGTTTCCGTGTGTCCCGTCCGGGCCATCGCCTGCAATCCTGGCAGGTCCTCAGGTTGAACCGGCCGGATGCTGGCACCAGCCGGCAGGTCAGGGCGGGCTGGGTCGTGTGAATTCATCACTACGCGTTCGAAGGTGACACGAATATCGACCAACCCGAAGCCATGCTGCCCGGCAGTTTGGATGGTCACCGGGTCATCCGCCCGCGATAGGAAATACAGGCCCCGAATACGATTGCTCCGGCTCCACTCATTGATTTGCGCTGCCTGCTCCCGTTTCAGCGTATCGCCACAGACGCGGGCGATGCGACAGCGGAAAAACTCAGTGTCCCATGGCAGCAATTCGCAAGGGGCAGAGTTGGGCACGCTCATACCGCCTCCCCGCCATGAGAGGCAATTTCCTCACGGACGGTGTAAGTTGGGCGCTCCATCATCCGGAAATGCATCCGGGCCAGGTACTCTCCAATGATACCCAGAGCCAGAAACTGAGCTCCTGAAAAAATTGCTATGATCGACGCCAAAAAGGTGAATCCTGGCACGCTGGTGCCATACAGCAGATATCGTCCAATGACGAATACCAGGATAACTCCACCAAAGGCCGTGCATAAAAAGCCCATGAGATTGGCCAATTGCAGGGGCAGAGTTGAAAAACCGGTCATCATGTTCATCGCGTGCCTGAACAGCATGCCAAAAGTGTAGTTCGAAATGCCTGCCTGACGGGGATCGTGCCGGACTTGAATGGCAACAAACCGGGTGGTGGCCCAGGTCAGCACGACGTCGATGGAAATAAATGGGCTGTGATAACTCGCAAAGGCATCGCGGGCTTGCGTCCGAAACGCGCGGAAGGCCGACACATGGCGGGCCGTTTCGGCCCCCATGGATCTCTGGAGGGCCAGCTTGGTCAATCCCGAGGCGATATCTCTCAAGAAACCGTGCTGCTCGTGTTCGGGAAAACCATAAACCACCTCGAAACTCTCATCGAGTTTGGCCACCAGCTTGTGGATCTCTTCTGGCGGATGTTGCAGGTCGTCGTCCATCGTCACAAGGGTGTCAAACCGGGCCGCCCGAATGCCGCAGAGGAGTGCATTGTGCTGTCCGTAATTTCGCATCAGGTTGATTCCGCGGACCCAGGGGAAGGAGCGCGACAGTTCCTGGATGACTTTCCAGCTTTGATCCCGGCTGCCATCGTTGACGAGCACAACTTCATACTTGTTGGTCAGGGAAGCCAGCGCCGGTTCCAATCGCTTGATCAACACAGGCAGGATCAATTCGCTGTTGTAAACCGGCACCACCACCGAGATGAAACGGGCCATTCTCAATCCAGCATCCATTGATGTTGTCAATGCCCAAGACCGGATGCTTTGTCACGTCAAAAAGCAAACCGGAACTGGTTTCAAAGAATCAGAAAAGGTCTCACCTGGCATTTTCAGGGCAGCGGCAAATCGCTGCTCATGGTCTTTGCCGCGCCGAAGCTGCGGCTGCATCCGAAGCTTGGCCGTCCCACAGTCATCATCGTGGTGGATCGCATTGACCTCGACACGCAGATCACCGGCGACATCACCGCCGACTTGAGCGAGCAGGATCACGACGACCTCGCCACGTCGTGCACCAAAATGGCCGTGCTGGGGAAAAACCTGGGGTGCGTTCGCGCCGTGGTGCAACACAGGGGCACGCATTTTCAGACGAAGGTTGAGCCAAACGGGTTTAAGGCGCCGGTGGTGATGTTCGACCGTAAATGTTGTGCTCTTGAAATTCAGCATTGCCTTTCGCGTCGCGGGCGGGCAACCTGCTTAATTCTGATGTCGGGGCGTAGCGTAGCCTGGCTAGCGCGCTTGTTTCGGGTACAAGAGGTCGTGAGTTCGAATCTCACCGCCCCGACCATGTCTCAATTTTCGATTGCCGATTGCCGAATGGAAACTCGACCAACGTCTTCACTTTTTGAAATGGCAAGTGCTTCCTCAAAACCGTCCAATCTGATTGTGGAACTGCGTTCCATTATCCAACCGCTCAACATGGCGGAACTTTTTCCCAAACCGCAGCCGCTGGAGGTCGAGCTTGGCTGTGGCGACGCTTCGTTCCTCGCTGAATACGCCCGGCAGCATCCGGAACGGAATTTCATCGGCGTCGAGCGGTTGCTCGGCCGCATCCGCAAGCTGGATCGCAAAGGCCGCCGCGCCGGGCTGACGAATTTACGCGGCGTGCAGATCGAATCATCTTATTTTTTGCACTATCTGTTGCCGCCTCATTCGGCATCGGCGTTGCACATCTATTTCCCCGATCCCTGGCCAAAAAAAAGACACCATAAAAACCGGCTCATCAACGAATCGTTTCCGCAACTGGCTCAGGCTGCGCTCGCTCCGGGCGGTGGGGTATATTTGCGAACCGACGATGAAGATTACTTTGCACAAATGACCGGGGTGTTTGGCGCGAGCAAGGAGTTTCAGCGGATTGAAACGCCGCCGGAACTGGCGGAATTGCTCACGGATTTCGAGCGGGAATTTCGCGCACGCGGCATCAGCACATTACGCGCGGCTTATCGAACGCCGGCATGAATTTCAAACATCAATGACCGGGCCGTCGTCATCGGATTTTGGGGGTGATGGCGGGCGGCGTTGAAACGTGACGCGGGCGTTGCCCGCGCCCGTCAAAGCATTCAGTGCAATGGACACGATGCTGATGATGAGTGCGCCGAGAAAGGCGGAGCCGAAAGTGTCCACTTGAAAATGCGGCGCCAGCAGCACGCCGACGAAGTAAAGCAACAGCGCGTTGATGACGAGGGTGAACAGGCCGAGCGTGAAAATCAGCAGTGGCAGTGCAAGCAGCATCAGAATCGGCCGGATGAAGGCGTTGAGGATTCCGAGCACGAGCGAGGCGATGAACGGTGCGAGCAGACCGCTGTCTTTGCTGAAGTGAATCCCCGGCACGATATAGACCGCCACCAGCACCGCCAAGGTGTTGATGAGCCAGGCTTGCGAAAAGCGCAGAAATTTTTTTGTGCCGGCCTGCATGTTTTTCGTCGAAAAACAACGTTTCACAAAAAATGCTTCAGTTTGCCGCCAAAAACAAGGAACAAACCAAAGAGACGGAGATGTCCCACGAAGAAGGCAAAGACAGAAAACTTTTCCCCTTCGCAACCTTCGCGCATTTTTTTGTCGCCTAAAATTTTTGACTGGCGCAGATTGTTCCGGATGATGGCAAAGAAATTGTTGGCTCTTCTCGCTGGATTGATTTGTTTCGGCCTCGCCGGTTTTTCGCCGGCCGTGGCCGAAAGCGTCATCATACCCGGCGCGAAACTTGAAAAACTCGCCGGCGACCTCAAATTCGGCGAAGGCCCGACGTGCGACGCGAACGGCAACGTCTTTTTCACCGACCAGCCGAATGATCGCATCCTGGAATGGAGCGTGGACGGAAAGCTGTCCACGTTCATGCAACCCGCCGGCCGCGCCAACGGCATGTATTTCGATGGAAAGGGCAACTTGATTGCGTGTGCCGACGAGAAGAACGAGCTTTGGTCCATTGCCCCCGATAAAAAAACAACCGTGCTTATCAAAGGCTATCAGGGCAAATATCTCAACGGCCCGAATGACGTGTGGGTTGCGCCGGATGGTGGCATGTATATCACCGATCCGTTTTACAAACGCCAGTGGTGGGATCACGATACGATGGCGCAGGACGGCGAGCAGGTTTATCATCTTTCACCCGACGGCAAAAAACTGGCGCGGGTCACGAACGATTTCAAAAAGCCCAATGGCATCACCGGCACGCCGGACGGCAAAAAACTTTTCGTCGCCGACATTGGCGCGGATCGCACTTATGCCTACGACATCCTGCCCGACGGCTCGCTCACGAACAAAACGCTGTTTTGTCCGAAAGGTTCCGACGGCATGACGATTGACGAAAAGGGCGACATTTACCTCTGCGGACATGGCGTGACGGTCTTCGACAAAACCGGCAAGCAAATCGAACACATTGACGTGCCCGAACCCTGGTCGGCGAACGTCAGCTTTGGTGGCAAGGATCATCAAACGCTCTTCATCACCGCGAGCAAATCACTTTATTCCATTCATCTGATTGTCAAGGGCGCGAATCCGGCGAAGTAAGACGAGCGGTTTCAAGTCCCGCGTTTTTCTGCCGGCTCCGGCTCGTCTGATGGTGTTTCCGGCCGGATCATTTTTCCGGAAGCGTTTTGTGAATCGATTGTGAATAACTTTCAGGAACGGCTTCGTTCGGGGGCACAAAGTTTGCGGCTTTTCATGTTAATATGCCCAAAAACGCGTTCGTTCCCCTTGAAAGCCGCGATGAGATTGAAGTAATACTCGATGGTCTGCCGGTGGGATTGCCGTCCGGGCACCGCTCCCTTAACGCCATTCGCTGCCATCTCGAAACGCTCGCCCTGGAAAGACATCGCATTCTGTATTCCTTAAGCGTTGATGGGCAGCCGGTAAATCTTGCCCTGCCATTGCTTGATCAAAGAATTTTTTGCCGCGTCGAGGCGGGGACAGTCGCTTTGGAAGAGACTTCCCTCCTGCTGCTCAAGAAGGCGTTTCAACAAACCGACCTCGCCCGGGAATGCGTTGAAATCGCTCTCACGCTTGTCCTCATCAACAAGGGCCGGGTGGCGCACGAAGTCTGGTGGAATCTGGCCTCGGTTCTCAAAGAGCCGGTAATTACCTTGAGCCTGTTGCCGGAAAATACCTGTGAGCCATTCGATAATCGCACGTCGCTCGCCCAACTCCGCAAGTGGCAGCTTGAACAAATCGCCGCCATTATCAGGGACGTGAACGAAGCCTGCCATTCGGAAGACACGATTCCGCTCTCCAACGCGCTGGAAAACCGCGTGCTGCCGTGGCTGCAAAGCCTGAGTGAACTCATCAGCCTGTGGCATGAAACGGCCCTGGCCGGTTCACGGCTCGGAATCAGCCACGCGGTTTCTTGATCCAAAACGAACGGTTCCTGCCGCGAAATTCTTCAGGGTGAGCCTTTGGCTTTCCGATAAATCACAGGTCGCCCTTCATGCCGCCGGCAAATCGCCTGGCTCAATTTGCCCACGTGTCAAAGTGCTGGCGGAAGATTCATTGTTGAACGTCTTGGTCTTCAGCGGACTCCTGTTCGTTCTGCGGATGTTTCAGATTGGACAAAAGAAAGAACCAGTAAATCGGCGCGAAGATGGGATTGATCCCCAGTGTAATCAGGACGTAACCAATAAAAATAAACGACCGGTTTCGAAATCGGCCGGTGACACCATTTCTAAACACCTCACCTTCAGAGAAGATGTGAACATAAGGCATCAAATTGTTATAGGGGCCCACCGCACGGCCACAGTGCTTGCAGAACCACGCGCCTGGTTCTTGTGGAGTTGAACAATGACAGCAAACCTCCAGAGTTTCCGGGGCCTCCAACCTTTGCTCGAACCCGGCGTCCCAAGGATCCGGTTTTTGCGGGGCCTCACGAACCCAGCCGACAAACCGCCATAATCCGGCAAGGAGCAAAAATGCCACGCCAAGCCCGGCAACAATTTGATTTGGATCGCCTGTTCCCAACATGAGAAGCGGTTGCAATGTCCCACTCAGTTTATGGCGGGTCAAGCGGCCAGCCGGGATTTCGCCGGATTATTGCCCATTTTATTTTCACACCCGCCGTTGGTTCGCTTTCCGACAGCCAACCGGCTTGGGTTTGTTTTCCGGCTTCGTTCCGTCAATCATGCGCTCCAAATCAGGCCGGGGATGGAGGCTGTTTTTCGGTGCGAAGTGGCGGCAGGCCGCCGGTTTCCGCCAGTGTTGGATGGCGTGGGCGATACTCCGGCAGCCGCTGGTGTTTTGACGCCGGTTTTGGACGATAATGGTGCGAATGCCGCCGGCGGTGCTGCGTGCGAAAAAACGCCCAGGCGAAGACCGCCAGCGCCACCAGGAATAGAGCGCCGAAATAAATAAGGACTTGAGCAACGGTGGATCCGGCGGGAATCAACGCCCGAATTGAATTCTCTTCACCTATACGGAATGCACCGGCCAAAAAACCTGGAGTAATCATGATTGAGCAATTTCCTTTCCCGCCGGAACGGCTTTGTCTTTAACGTTGTCGGTGTCCGCGCCGGTGTTCAAACGTTGCATCTGACAGCACAGACCGTGCCGGACAATTTTCATCTGTCCGGCGGTTTTTTGGGCCAGGTTGAAATACTGCGCTCAAGCATGGCCTGGCCGGTCTTTCTTCCGGTCACTTGCCGGTTGTGCCTTCACCTCCCTGACCGGCCGGCTGCCATCAATCATCCGCTTGAGCTCCTTGACCTGGTCCCGCAGCAGGGCGGCTTTCTCGAATTTAAGCTCGTTCGCGGCGGCAAGCATTTCGTCTTCAAGTTCACTGATCGTCCCGGTGAGGTCCACGTCCATGCCGGCGTCGCGGAGGACGGCATCGGCTTCCTGGCGCTTCGTTTCGTAGGTGGCGAGGCTTTCCTCGACTGCGCGGCTGACGCTGCGCGGCGAGATGTTGTGCTCGCGGTTGTATTCGAGCTGGCGCTGGCGGCGGTATTCGGTGACAGCCAGAAATTTTTTGATGCTGTTGGTCATCACGTCGGCGTAGAGAATGACTTCACCGTTGAGATGGCGTGCGGCGCGACCGGCAGTCTGAATCAGGCTCGTCTCGCTGCGCAGAAAACCTTCCTTGTCCGCGTCGAGAATTGCCACGAGTGAAACTTCCGGCAAATCAAGTCCCTCGCGGAGCAGGTTGATGCCGACGAGCACGTCGAATTCGCCTTTGCGCAGCGCGCGCAAAATCTCGACGCGCTCGATGGCGTCAATCTCGCTGTGGAGGTAGCGCACGTTGACACCGATGTCGCGCAGATAATCGGTCAACTCCTCGGCGGTGCGCTTGGTGAGCGTGGTGACCAGCACGCGTTCCTTCCCGTCGGCGCGCTTGCGGCATTCCTCGATCAGATCGTCAATCTGGCCCTTGAGCGGCTTGAGCGTGACCTTCGGGTCAATGAGACCGGTCGGGCGCACAACGAGTTCGACGACCCCGGGTGTTCTTTGGTAGGGCGGGCAGTCCCCTGCGCGCCGATCCAATTGTGCATCCGAGGCGGCGGGCAGGGGACTGCCCGCCCTACCTTGTGCACACTGCCGTGCCCACTCGATTTCCCGCT